>NZ_WJOK01000013.1 GCF_009649785.1 Agrobacterium tumefaciens
TTTCGCATTTGCGAGAAGATCTGCTTGACGAAAAGTAAATGGTTAGATTAGATATAGGTGTTTCAGGGGACGACTGAAATTGGCTGTAACAAGCCTCGGAAGTGTTCCGAACTTAAGCACTGCCAAACTATATTACATTCTATATTCTATTATTTTCATTACGTATAAACCGCTTCGGGCAACCGGGGCGGTTTTTTATTTGATGCTAATTTAAGCAATTTTAAATTGCATTCAAAACGCTTCCCGAAAAGATATTCTTCCAGCATTGGGTTTTCCGAAAGCAAATCGCGCAGGAGCGTCGCGTCTGTCGCAGGCGAGGCCTGTTTTTAGTGTAGCTCAAGACGCCGTTGAGTGCCGCGAAAAGCCCACGCCGCTCAGCGCTGATGCCGTTTCCGTCCGCTATGCGGCTTTATTTCGTCAGAGCAGCCAGCGCGTCTTTTGCAAAGGCGGAGATGGGTTCGGGAAGGTTATCGGGGTCGAACCAGCCGATATCGGAAAGCTTGTCCGGTTCTGTCAGTACCGGCTCACCCTGCGTGTCGCAGGTGACGAAGATCAGCGAGACCCAATGGTGCCGGTCTGCGACATTGATATATTCGCTATGACAGAGAAATTCGACCTTGCCGATTGTCAGCCCGGTCTCTTCTTCAGCTTCTCGCCGTGCTGCGGCGAGGGATGATTCAAGGTGATCGACTTTGCCGCCCGGAATATTCCAGTATCCGGCTTCCGGCGCTTTCAAGCGCCGGCATAAAAGCAGGCGGCCATCACGCAATATGGCGAGCCCAACGCCGACGCCTGGAAAATCTTGTCCTGGCTTGATCGTCGGCGTCATGCGTATTGTTTCCTGCGTCAGGCCATCGGGGTTCAGCCCTTGGCGTTGGCCACGATCAGCATGAATGCGGGAATGTCATCGCCGAAACCAACAGGCGTCGGGCCATCGTCATGGTCACGGTAATGGCGGCGACGGTCGCGGTTGTCGTCATTGGCGTGCAGCGGGTTCAGGTTGCGGCTGTTGCGCTCGGAATTGCGCGGGGTCTTTTCCGGTCTGCGTTCTGCCTTCACCTTGTCTTCTCCGTGAGCCGCGATGTCCGTATCCACAGTGGTGGATTGTGCACCCTGATTGATGTTTTCTACCGGCGATGCAGGTGCATCGCGACGGTTTCTGTCGCGGCCTCTGCCGCCACGTTCCTTGGTGCCCCGGCGGCCGGTATTGCTTTCAAAGCTTTCCATGGGCGCGGGGAGGGAGGACAGGTCACCGTTCAGCCATTCGACCTTCTCGGTGATCAGCTTTTCGATCGCGTCGAGATATTTCGCATCGCTCTTGGTGACGAGGGTGAAGGCCTTGCCCGAACGGCCAGCACGACCGGTACGGCCAATGCGGTGGACATAGTCTTCGGCATGAATGGGAACGTCGAAGTTGAAGACGTGGCTGACATCGGGAATATCAAGACCGCGGGCTGCAACGTCGGAAGCGACCAGCAGCGTCAGCTGACCGTCCCGGAAGTTCTGCAGCATGGTCGTGCGCGAACGCTGGTCCATGTCGCCATGCAGCGCGCCAACGGAAAAGCCGTGACGATCCAGCGAACGGAAGAGGTCGGCAACGTCCTTTTTGCGATTGCAGAAAATGATCGCGTTCTTGAGTTCGGCTTCTTCGGCACGGACGAGATCGCGCAGGACAGCGCGCTTCTCATAGTCCTTGTTGTGCGAAGCGACGATGCGCTGGGTAACGGTCTTTGCCGTGGAGGAGGGCTTGGCAACCTCGATACGGGTCGGGTTTTGCAGGAACCTGTCGGCAAGCTTCTGGATTTCCGGCGGCATGGTGGCCGAGAAGAACAGGGTTTGCCGGGTAAAGGGAATCATCTTGGCGATGCGTTCGATATCGGGAATGAAGCCCATATCCAGCATGCGATCGGCTTCATCGATCACGAGGATTTCAACGCCGGTCATCAGGAGCTTGCCACGCTCGCAATGGTCGAGAAGGCGGCCGGGCGTGCAGATGAGAACATCGGCACCGCGCTCAAGCTTGCGGTCCTGATCTTCAAAAGAAACGCCACCAATCAGAAGGGCGACGTTCAGCTTGTGATTCTTGCCGTATTTCTCGAAGTTTTCGGCTACCTGTGCCGCCAGTTCGCGGGTCGGCTCGAGGATCAGCGTGCGCGGCATTCTTGCGCGTGCGCGGCCTTTTTCCAGCAGTGTGAGCATCGGCAGAACGAAGGATGCGGTTTTCCCCGTGCCGGTCTGTGCGATACCGCAGATATCACGCTTTTCGAGAGCGGGCGGAATTGCGCCAGCCTGAATGGGTGTCGGCGTCGTGTAGCCGGCATCTGCAATAGCGGAAAGAACTTTTTGGCTCAGGCCAAGATCAGAGAATGTTGTCAAAGGAAGAACTTTTTCCGTTCTGGTTCGGTAAGAATACCTGCGTGCCGCTGCGACACTTGCAAAGACTTGGCGCGGGGATATGCCCAAATTGCCAGAAAGTCAAGGAAACAACCGGAAATGCGCGCGAAACGGCGAGACGTTGGCGAGGCTTTTGAGCCTTGGACGCGGTTTCGGGCGATTTATCGCAAAAAGGGCGAAAAAAGCGTTAAAATCGGACTGCTATTTGAGATAGGTTTTAAGCTCGGCCCCGGCGACCAGAAACCGCATCGGATCAACAGGCGTGTCGTTGCGGCGGACCTCGTAATGTACGTGCGGACCGGTGGAGCGGCCGGTGCTGCCGGCACGGCCAACGATGTCGCCGGCCTCCACCTTGTCGCCGGCTTTGACCAGAATGGTGGAGAGATGGCCGAATCGCGTCGATACGCCCTGGCCGTGATCGATCTCGACCATATTGCCGTAGCCGCCGGAATTTTCCGCAACCGTCACCTTTCCAGCGCCCGTCGCCTTGACGTCGGCGCCTGTTTCGGCGCGAAAATCGATGCCGGTATGTAAGGCAGGCCGTCCAAGGAACGGGTCGAGCCGGTTTCCGAATCGGCTGGTGATCGCCCTGCCGGGGGCCGGATTGCCAAAGGGCAGGGCGGTTGCGGTTTCTTTCACGATATCCAGCCGGTTGAGCGCATTGTCTAGATTGGTCAGAGACATATTGAAGGGATCGGTTTCATTCCCCTGCGGGTCCGCATAGGGGCCGCCGACACCGTCCGTGCCACTTTCGTCGATTTTCAGACCCGCCTGCCGGATGATATCCTGCATCGCGCTCGCCTTGTCCTCGGCGTCGCTGGTCAGTCTGGCGATCCGTGATATCTGCTGGCGTTCGATATCCTTCAACGACAGCGTGACCTTGGAAAACACGCGGTCGGCGCGGTCGGAAGGCGTTTCGCCGTTTTCGGGCACATAGGACGCCCGCTTGTCGGTTCCGGCTGGCTTTTCCGGCTGCGACGGGCGGGGCGCCATCAGATTTTCTATGGCGGAGAGGCCACCTGTCAGATCGGCGCGTTTTTCCGGTGCCATCGCGTTCGAGAGCGAGGAGGGCGCGGTTGGAATGGGGGCCGTGGCCGTGGAGGCGGCGATGCCGGAATTTTCCGCGCGCTCCAGCAATTCGCTCATCCGCCCGTGTCTGGACGTGAGTGCCGCCTGCTGTTGCAGCAGTTTTTCCACTTTCTTTTCAACCACCTGCTGGTCGAGCAATTGTCTTGAGGTAACGCGGTCCACCTGCGCCCTCAGCGCGGCGATACGGTCTTCGTAATCGTGCTGCATGCGGGTCTGGCGCGCCATGGTCGCGCCGATCAGGTCGTCACGCAGGATGAGATAGCCGGTGGCGCCCAGATAACCGAGCGAGAAAAGGCCGATCGTGCAGCCGGCAAGCGCCGTCATCCAAGGCCGGATCGTCATGTGCCGGACCTTGTCACCGCTTGCCAGCACCAGAACGTGCTGCTGCCGCTTTTTGCCGAATACCCGGTTTTCCGCTGTATCAGTCAAAATCTCTCTCCGGACTGGCCGATTTCTCACAGGAAATCATACTTCGTTAAGGTTAACGAAGTTTTGCACCATGCGCCGGGCTGCGGGCGTCAGCCGCTGTTGCTGACAGCGGTGAGGGAGCGGTAAAAGGATGGCGTCAACCCGGCTTCGGCGCGGGCGAGGTCGTTGAAGGGCGGTTTCAGCGGTCCGCGGAAATTGGCACGTACCAGTTGTCTGAAGGTTGCTGCCGGGTCCTTCTTTTCACGGGCGCACAGGAAGCGAAACCATTTGGCGCCGATGGCGACATGGCCCTTTTCGTCATTGTAGATGACATCGAGAACGGCGGCGCTTTCAAGGTCTCCGGTTTCGCGCATCTTCGCCTGCAGGGAGGGCGTCACGTCCAGTCCGCGCGCCTCGAGGATGAGCGGCACGACTGCGAGCCGCGCGGTGAGGTCGTTGCGGGTTGAATGCGCCGCCTGCCAGAGCCCGTCATGGGCGGGCAGATCGCCGTAATCCGCGCCGAGGTTTCGCAGCCTTTCCCGCACCAGCCGGAAATGTTTCGCCTCCTCGAAGGCAACCTGCATCCAGCCGTTGAAAAAGGAATGCGGCACCGGCTCGCTGGCATAACGGGCGGCGATGTCGAGCGCGAGGTCAACGGCGTTCAGCTCGATATGGGCGATGGCGTGCAGCAGCGCTATGCGACCCTTGACGCTGTGGAGGGAGCGGCGCTCCACGGCGGTCGGCGGAACGAGTTCCGGTTTATCCGGCCTGCCCGGACGTTCGGGCAGGGGTGGATCTAGGGGGGAGCGCAGCGACAGGCGGCGCTCGAACCATCGTGTCGCCGTTTCCTGCGCCAGTGCGGTTTTTCTGTCGAGATCGGCGCAGGCAATCGCCTCGGTGGCGCCGCCGCGCAGCGAGATGATCCTGAAGGTGGGCGTCACGACAGGGGCGTCTCTCAGAGCTTCCGTGCGGCGTCGAGAACGGCCTGTGCGTGGCCCGGAACCTTCACCTTGTTCCAGATTTCCGCGATCGTACCGTCAGGTGCTACGAGGACGGTGGTGCGTTCGACACCCATGTATTTTTTGCCATACATGCTTTTTTCCTTCCAGACGCCGTAGGCCTCAAGAGCCTTCTGTTCCTCGTCGGCGGCCAGCATCACCGAAAGCTTGTGCTTTGCAGCAAACTTGTCGTGGCTTTTGACGCTATCAGGGGAAATGCCGATGACGACAGTATTGGCGGCCTCGAATTCCGCGCCAAGGGCACTGAAATCTATCGCTTCGGCGGTGCAGCCGGATGTGTCGTCCTTCGGGTAGAAATAGAGAACGACCGCCTTGCCTCGCAGGCCGGACAATGTCACCGTTCCTTCACCGTTGCGGGGCAAAGTAAAATCCGGGGCAGGGCTGCCAATCGTCAGTTCTGTCATAATCATCTTTCTTTCGCCGGGATGTTGAGTGAAAGTCGCCACATTCGATATATAGCGAAACCGGGCGTCGTCCAGTGTTGAGGCGAAACAAAAGCTATTCAGGGGCAAACACGGGCGTATGGCTGAAGTAAGGGGTGAAAAGGTCAAGTTCAGCAAGCGCGATATCGTTGCGCTGCATGATCTTCCTTCGGCGCAGGCCGAAGATCCTCTCATCGTGCATTGCCCGGCGCCGCGCTCCATGGCGCGTGCTCTCATCAAGATTTTCGCTGCTCTTTTCGTACTGGCCTTCCTGTCCATCGGCGGCATCATTGTCTCCGTCGAAACCGGATCGATCGACAATGCCCTTTCCAGCCAGGCGCAGCAGGCGCTCGAACGGGCGCTCGGACCCCACTACAGCGCGCGAATCGGTTCTTCGGCCATCAGGTTCTCGACCGGGCTGCGGCTTGCGCTGGTGGCCGAGGATGTGGATATCGTCGAGAAGGAATCCGGCCAGCATTTGAGCCGGGCAAGGGCTATCGGCATGGCGCTCGATCCGCTAGCGCTTTTGACCGGACGCGTCTCCGTGCAAAGCCTCGAGGCCGACGGGATGGAACTCGATACGGCCCTTTTGCCCAAGGGTAACGGTTTCGATCTCGCCAGCATCCGGCTGGACGCGGTGCCGCAGCAGTTGCAGGCGGCGTTTTCCCAGCTAGACAAATTGGCGCAGGCGTTTTTAAGCAGCGGAACCGAGGAAATCGATATTTCCAGCGTTTCGATCCACTTGCCACCGAGCGAAGCCGGCAAGCCACGCGTCGTCGAAGTGCGTGAACTTTCGTTGACCCCTGACCAGCAGGGCGGATATTCGCTTGAGGGTGAAACGCTGTTTAACGGCGAAATCGCGAGCCTGTCGCTAAAGACATCGGGATCAGGCGGTGTGATCGACGGTTTCGACGCGCGCATCGACGGTTTCGACATCGGTCCTTTTCTGGAAAAATTCGATCCTGAAGGCAATCTTCATGAGGGGCTGAACGTCAAGACCGGTGTCAGCATCCTCGCCCGGCGTTCCATGCCCGGACATGAGCCGCGGCTGGAAATCTCGCTCGGCATGGGCAATGGAATGCTTCTTATCGGCGGCGAGGCTCAGCCCTTCACGGCCGGCACCGTCAACGCGCGCTACGATTTTCAGAAAAACAGTCTTGTCATTGGGAATTCGCGGATCGACCTTGGGCGAACGGCTATTCCGGTCACTGGGGAAATCACGGATACCCAAGAGGGCTTCGGTCTTTCGCTGCGGATCGACAATGCGGTTGCCTCGGCCGAAGCCTCTGGCGAAGACCCCGTTCCTTTCAGCTTGAAGGCGGACGGGCAATTCAATGTCGCGACCAGGCAGCTCGAGGTTCCCTCGCTATACGTTACCGGCCCGCTTGGAGACATGGCAGGCTCGCTGAAAATCCGCTTCGGCCAGGGCTCGCCTGAAATCAGTTTTGCCGGGCAGATTCCCAAGATGGAGGCCACGGCGGTCAAGCAGCTCTGGCCGTTCTGGATGGCGCACAAGCCGCGCGAGTGGGTGGTCTCCAATCTTTATGGCGGCACGGTCACGAACGGCTCGATTGCGATCTTCATTCCTCAGGGACGGATGTGCGGTCCCGGTTGCCCGCTGGTGCTGGGCGAGAGCGAAATGCAGATCCGCTTCGATATCGACGGTACGCGTCTCAATACTACCGGCGACATTCCGCCGCTGCGCGACGTTGATGCGCATTTCAATCTCGTCGGCGGTCGGATGAATGTCGATCTCAAGAACGCGACATCCTATTTCGCCTCCAATCGGTCGCTTGCGCTGGAGGACAGCCGGTTCTCCATGTCCGACGTCTATGCAAAGCCCCTGCTTGGAAATCTCGAGTTGAACGTTTCGGGCTCGGCAGATGCCGTGGCGGAGCTTGCGACGCTGAAGCCTATCAATGCGCTCAAGGATACGCAGTTCAAACCGGATGACTTCACCGGCGACGTGACGGCGAATGCAAAGCTGACCGTCGGCATGCTTTCCAGCCAAAATCCACCGCCGCCGGTTTGGACGGCCGATCTCGATCTGAAGAACCTGTCGCTGACAAAGCCGTTTGCCGGCCGCAAGGTGACCGCGCTTGACGGTTTCATGTCCATCAACGACCGGCAGCTCAAGCTTGAAGGCAAGGGCCGGGTGGACGATGTGCCGATGTCTATCGAGATGACGGAGCCGGTGCGCAAGAACAGCGACGTTGCTCCAACGCTGTCGCTGAAAGCAACCCTGAACGAGACGCAGGTCGCCAAGCTTGCACCGGAGCTTTCCACGGTTCTTGGCGGCACGACCGTTGTGGAAATCGATGGCGCGGATACGAAAAGTCAGGAGATACAGCTCGATCTGGCGAAGGCGTCTATCATTCTGCCGGGGCTTGGATGGAGCAAGGGCGTCGGTATTCCGGCAAAAGCGACCTTTACCCTGGAAAGCAGCGATGGCCGCACGACGATCAGTGATTTCTCCCTAACCGGGGACGGCTTCGGCGCTGCCGGAGATGTCACCTTCACCAAGAACGGGCTGATTTCGGCCGATCTCAGCCGCGTGCAATTGTCACCTTCCGACAATTACGCCGTCGCCGTCACTGCCTCCAAAAACGGATACAGCATCAACGCTTCGGGAAAATCGGCCGATCTCCGGCCTTTCCTCTCAAAGCTTCGCAGTTCCTCAGGGGCAGGTGACGGCACATCGCGTTCGCAGCCGTCCCTTGCCATCAAGGCGCAACTCGACAAGGTCTACGGCTTCAACGACGAGATCCTTTCCAATGTCAGTGCCGATGTCAGTGTGCGTGACGGCAAGGTCCGTTCGGTTGATTTTCGCGGCGTCACCGGCAGGGGCCAGGCGGTTGTGGCGCAGACGACCAATCGCGGCGCGACGGGAACCGTGACGCTTACCAGCAGCGATGCCGGTTCTCTTGCCCGTTTCACCAATATCTACACCCGCATTCGCGGTGGTCTTCTCAATCTCGCACTCTCGACCGTCAACGGCAGCGACTGGAGCGGTTCGCTCGATCTGCGCAATTTCGCCGTTGTCAACGAAGCGAAGCTTCAGGATATCGTCGCCACGCCGACGGGCGATGACGGCCGGAGCCTCAACACGGCGGTCCGCCGCAATATCGATGTCAGCTCGGAGAAATTCCAGCGCGGTTTTGCCCGGCTCGTTTACGTCAACGGCTCGGTTGCGGTGGAAAACGGCGTGGTGCGCGGCGAACAGATCGGTGCGACCTTCCAGGGCCTGCTGAAAGACCAGAACGGCCGTATGGACATGACAGGCACCTTTATGCCCGCCTATGGCCTGAACCGGCTGTTCGGCGAGTTGCCTTTCATCGGCATCTTCCTCGGCAACGGCCGCGACCGCGGGTTGCTCGGCATTACCTTCAAGCTTTCCGGACAGACGGACCAGCCGAAGCTGACTATAAACCCGCTGTCACTGATAGCGCCGGGCGTCTTCAGGCAGATTTTCGAGTTTCAATAAAAAGGGCCGCTTCCGCGGCCCTTCATCTGATGATTTGCGCGGGTGTTACGCCGGGCGAACGAGAACGTGCTTCTTCTTGCCAACCGAAAGCTTGATGATGCCATCGCCGGTGATCTCGGCGGAACCGATCATCTGGCGATCGTCGGATATGCCCTTGTCGTTGATCTTTACCGCGCCGCCCTGAACGTGACGGCGGGCTTCGCCATTCGAGCCGGCAAGGCCAGCGCGGACGATGAGCGACAGGACGCCGACGCCGGCATCGAGTTCGGATGCCGGAACCTCGATGGAGGGCAGGTTTTCAGCAAGCGCGCCTTCCTCGAAAGTCTTGCGCGCCGTTTCGGCTGCTTCTTCGGCAGCGGCACGGCCATGCAGAATGGCCGTGACTTCGGTTGCGAGGATTTTCTTCGCCTCGTTGATCTCAGATCCGCCAAGGGCGGCGATGCGTGCGATCTCATCCATCGGCAGCGTGGTGAAGAGCTTCGCGAAGCGAACCACGTCCGCGTCTTCCGTGTTGCGCCAGTATTGCCAGAAATCATAGACCGGCAGCAGGTCCTTGTTGAGCCAGACGGCACCGGACGCGGACTTGCCCATCTTCGCACCCGAAGAGGTGGTCAAAAGCGGGGAGGTCAGCGCATAGAGCTGCGGTGTCCCCATGCGGTGACCTAGATCGATGCCGTTGATGATGTTGCCCCACTGGTCAGAGCCGCCCATCTGCAGGCGGCAGCCGGTACGCTGGTTCAGCTCCACGAAATCGTAGGCCTGGAGGATCATGTAATTGAATTCGAGGAAGGACAGCGACTGCTCGCGGTCGAGGCGCGTCTTCACGCTGTCGAAGGACAGCATGCGGTTGACCGAGAAGTGGCGGCCGACGTCGCGCAGGAATTCGAGGTAGTTGAGCCCACGCAGCCAGTCGGCATTGTTGATCATCAGCGCCGGATTTTCCGCGCGATCGTAATCGAGGTAGTTGGCGAAGACGTGCTTGAGCGAGGTGATGTTGTCCTCGATCATGTCGATTGTCATCAGCTTGCGGGCCTCCTCCTTGAAGGAGGGATCGCCAACCATGCCGGTGCCGCCGCCCATCAGCGAAATCGGCTGGTGACCGGTCTTCTGCATCCAGTGCAGCATCATGATCTGGGTGAGGTGGCCGACATGCAGGCTGGAGGCCGTCGGGTCATAGCCGATATAGGCGGTCACGGTTTCCTTGGCGAACAGTTCGTCGAGACCCGACTCGTCGGAGATCTGGTGAATGAAGCCGCGCTCATCGAGCGTGCGGAGGAAATCGGACTTGAACCTGGACATAACCTTTTTCTTTCTGGTTGGACCTTTGCCGTCATTGTCTGTCAATGAACGCGGGGGGCTTTACCATTGTTTTTTGAAAAGTGCACCCGTTTCGGCCATGAATAACGGCGATTCATCTCCGCATGATTCGATATTGAAAGGGAGCAGCGCGTGGGCGAGGTCAAAACGGCAATCGGGCTGATGAGCGGGACGTCGATGGACGGCATCGATATCGCCCTGTTGCGCACGGATGGCGAAAACGTGGTCCGGCATGGGCCGAGCGGTTATTTCCCCTATGATCCGGGCCTGCGCGCCACGTGGCAGAAGGCGCTGGTTACGGCCAAAGCCATTCGCGAACGGCGCGAGCGTCCGGGTGA
The DNA here is from genome assembly GCF_009649785.1 of Agrobacterium tumefaciens. Classification (GTDB taxonomy): domain Bacteria; phylum Pseudomonadota; class Alphaproteobacteria; order Rhizobiales; family Rhizobiaceae; genus Agrobacterium; species Agrobacterium tumefaciens. The sequence continues at coordinate 10,472 of NZ_WJOK01000013.1, forward strand.
CCTCGCGGATGCGGAACGCAAGCTGACGCTTGCCCATGCGGCGGCAGTCAAATCCTTCCTCCACCGCCACCGGCTTGAAGCCAGCGATATCGACGTGATCGGTTTTCATGGCCAGACGGTGCTGCATCGGCCGGATGAGGCGTTGACCGTGCAGATCGGCGACGGCGCGCTTCTGGCCGAGGAAACCGGTATCGATGTGGTTTACGACATGCGTGCCAACGACATGGTGCATGGCGGGCAGGGCGCACCGCTCATTCCTGCGTACCACATGGCGCTCTCCGCCAATCTGCCTGATGGCTTCGAAACGCCCGCCGTCTTCGTCAATATCGGCGGCATATCCAATCTCACCTATATCGGCGAGGGAGGGCGGCTTGCGGCTTTCGACAGCGGTCCCGGCAATATGCTGATCGACCAGTGGATCGAGGCGCATACGGGCAAAGCCTTCGACAAGGGCGGCAGGACGGCGGCGGGCGGCAGCGTCGTTGCCTCTCTAGTGACGCGCTACATGGAAAGTCCGTTCTTCTCGGCCAATATCCGCCGCTCGCTTGACCGCAGCGATTTCGTGCCGCCGCAAAAGGGCGAGGTTTCGCTGGCGGACGGCGCACGCACGCTGTCGCATCTGACGGGTACCGCGATCCTCAAATCGGCGAGCTATCTGCCGGAGGCGGCTAAGACCTATGTGATCTGCGGCGGCGGGCGGCTCAATCCTGTTATCATGGAAGAGTTTGCGAGCCTTGCTGCCAAGCAGGGTGCGCGGGTAATCGCGGCGGAAGAGGCGGGGTTCGACGGCGGGGCGATGGAGGCGGAGGCCTGGGCGTATCTGGCGGTGCGATCGCTGAAGGGGCTGCCGCTAACATATCCGGGGACGACCGGTGTGAATGAGCCGGTTACGGGTGGGGTTTTGGTCAGGGCGTAATAGACGACGGCGAGCCAAGCCCGCCGTCGATCATTGTAGGTAGATCAACAATGACCTAAGCTGCGCTCCTAAATCACCGAATGCGCTTCGCGGCCGGTTCCGGAACCAGTTCGCCATTCAGGCGGCGGTCGAGGTAGTCCTCGCATTCGCTCATCAGCTCATCAACCTTGCCGTTGAAGAAGTGGTTGGCGCCGGGAAGGGTGCGGTGGGTGATGAGGATGCCCTTCTGGGTCTTCAGCTTTTCGACCAGACCGTTGACGTCCTTCTCAGGCGCGACCTTGTCGGCGTCGCCATTGATGATGAGGCCGGAAGACGGGCAGGGGGCGAGGAAAGAGAAGTCGTAGGTGTTGGGCTGCGGCGCAATCGACATGAAACCTTCGATTTCCGGGCGACGCATCAGAAGCTGCATGCCGATCCAGGCGCCGAAGGAATAACCGGCGACCCAGCAGCTTTTCGAATCGGGATGCAGGCTCTGCACCCAGTCGAGAGCGGATGCGGCATCGGAAAGCTCGCCGGCGCCATGGTCAAACTCGCCCTGGCTGCGGCCGATGGAGCGGAAGTTGAACCGGAGCGTCGTGAAACCGCGCTTCTGGAAAAGATAGAAGAGCTGATAAACGATCTGGTTGTTCATCGTGCCGCCGAACTGCGGGTGCGGATGAAGGATGATCGCTATCGGCGCGCTCTTTTCCTTGGAGGGTTGATAACGGCCTTCGAGGCGACCCGCAGGGCCGTTAAAAATGACTTCGGGCATTGGTACTCCGGTCGTGTTTTTTCATTCTCCAACCGCATTCTTCCGACGAGAAGACTTGACGAACTGTGTCATCTTTTCTAGAACGCAGTTTAGAATAATTCGAAACTTTGCGTGTGCTTAAGCACTCGGACCGTGTCATAAGGCAAGCGCAACTGTAATTTCAAGAAAAATGCGTTTTGGCGCATGGAAGATTGAGCGAAGCTTTTCCGCGATGACGGTTTTGACGCGCACATATATGGACTGGAACGCCACGGCGCCGCTTTTGCCTGCCGTGCGGGATGCTCTTGTCCGCGCTCTCGATATCACGGGTAATCCGTCCTCCGTACATCGGGAAGGGCGCGCAGCCCGTGCGGCCGTCGAGGCCGCGCGTCGTGACGTTGCTGTGGTCTGCGGTGCCCAGGCGTCGCATGTGACCTTTACGAGCGGTGCGACCGAAGCGGCCAATCTGGTGCTTTCGCCTGAATTCAAGATGGGGCGCGCTCCCGTACGCTATGGTCGTCTTTACGTTTCGGCGATCGAACACCCGGCTTTTCGCGAAGGGGGCCGGTTCGACAAGGCTGACGTTACGGAAATTCCCGTTACGTCAGCGGGTGTCATCGATCTTGCGGCCCTTGAGGCGCTGCTGTCAGCGCACGACAAGTCCACTGGTCTGCCGATGGTCGCCTGCATGCTGGTCAATAATGAGACCGGCATTCTTCAGCCGGTGGCTGAAGCGGCGCGGCTTGCACATGCAGCAGGGGGATTGATGGTCGTCGATGCCGTGCAGGCTGCTGGCCGCGTTCCGCTCGATATCAATGCATTGGATGCCGATTTCCTTGTGATCTCGTCCCACAAACTTGGTGGCCCGAAGGGTGCTGGGGCGCTGGTGTCCCGCGGCGAGGTGATGATGCCAAAGCCGCTGATCCATGGTGGTGGCCAGGAAAAGGGACATCGTTCCGGTACTGAAAATACCCTGTCGGTCATCGGTTTCGGTGCCGCCGCCGCTATTGCTGCGCAAAACCTCGAGACCGAAGCGACGCGTCTTGCAGAGCTGCGCGCAAGGCTGGAAGACGGCATGCGGGCAGTCGCGCCTGACGTGATCATCTACGGTGAGGATGTCGGCCGTGTCGGCAATACCACGTTTTTCACCTTGCCCGGTTTGAAGGCGGAAACGGGCCAGATTGCATTCGATATCGAAGGCATTGCGCTCTCGGCCGGTTCGGCCTGCTCTTCCGGCAAGGTGGGTGAAAGCCATGTGCTGACGGCGATGGGACGCGATCCCAAGCTTGGCGCACTCAGGATTTCCCTTGGTCATGCGACTGATGAGGCGGATATCGAGCACGCGCTCGCAGCCTTTACGAAAATTGCCGGGCGGCGCAGGCTGACCGGTCAGGCCGCTTAAAATGCGGCAAAGAATTGCGGAATAGCAATTTTCCGCTTGCCGGGATGTGTGAAAAGCGCCATCCCGCACTTACATGGGTATAAGCTCCGCCCCGTTTATACGGGCCCGGATTATTTGCCCGAAGATGGATGAAGGCGGCTATCCGCCTTGATACGTTGACAAGCCACCGGACCTTGGCTCCGGCGAGATTGGAGAACGACATGGCAGCGGTTCAGGAAACGATCGATCAGGTTCGCCAGATCGATGTGGACCAGTATAAATACGGCTTCGAAACCGAAATTGAAGTCGACAAGGCCCCGAAGGGCCTTTCGGAAGAGGTGATCCGCTTCATCTCGGCCAAGAAGCAGGAGCCGGAATGGATGCTGGAATGGCGTCTTGAGGCTTACAAGCGCTGGCTGACGATGGACGAGCCGACATGGGCGCGCGTCAGCTACCCCAAGATCGACTTCAACGATCTCTATTATTATGCCGCACCGAAAAGCACGCCCGGCCCCAAGTCGCTGGACGAAGTCGATCCGGAGCTGCTGAAGGTTTACGAGAAGCTGGGCATTCCGCTGAAGGAACAGGAAATCCTGGCCGGCGTGGAAAACCGTCGTGTGGCCGTGGATGCCGTGTTCGACAGCGTCTCCGTTGTCACCACCTTCAAGGCGGAACTGGCAAAGGCCGGCGTGATCTTCATGTCGATCTCCGAAGCCGTGCGCGAATATCCTGATCTGGTGAAGAAATATCTCGGTTCGGTCGTGCCGCAGACGGACAATTTTTACGCAACGCTGAACTCGGCCGTCTTTACCGATGGTTCATTCGTGTTCGTGCCGAAGGGCGTGCGGTGCCCGATGGAGCTTTCCACCTATTTCCGCATCAATGAAAAGAACACCGGACAGTTCGAGCGCACGCTGATCATCGCTGAAGAGGGCGCCTACGTCTCCTATCTGGAAGGCTGCACCGCGCCGCAGCGCGACGAGAACCAGCTTCACGCCGCCGTGGTCGAACTCGTGGCACTCGACGATGCCGAAATCAAATATTCCACCGTCCAGAACTGGTATCCGGGCGACAAGGACGGCAAGGGCGGCATCTACAACTTCGTGACCAAGCGCGGCGATTGCCGTGGCAACCGTTCGAAGATTTCGTGGACGCAGGTTGAAACCGGCTCGGCCATCACCTGGAAATACCCGTCCTGCATTTTGCGCGGCGACGACAGCCGTGGCGAATTCTATTCGATCGCGGTTTCCAACGGCCATCAGCAGATCGACAGTGGCACCAAGATGATCCATCTCGGCAAGAACACGTCGAGCCGCATCATCGCCAAGGGCATTGCCGCCGGTTTCTCGGAAAACGTCTATCGCGGGCAGGTCTCGGCTCACCGCAAGGCGACCAACACGCGCAACTTCACGCAGTGCGACTCGCTTCTGATCGGCGACAAGTGCGGCGCGCATACCGTGCCCTATATCGAGGCGAAGAACTCGTCTGCTCATTTCGAGCATGAGGCGACCACGTCGAAGATTTCCGAAGACCAGCTGTTCTATTGCCTGCAGCGCGGCATCCCCGAGGAGTCGGCGATCGCACTGATCGTCAATGGCTTTGTGAAGGATGTTATCCAGCAGCTGCCGATGGAGTTTGCGGTTGAAGCGCAGAAGCTGATCGGCATTTCGCTGGAAGGTTCGGTCGGCTGATCGTCATACGAATACGCACTTTGAGTGCGCGGTTTCGCGCACCTTCGCTCACACTATTCTTAGGATAAAACCATGCTTGAAATCATCGACCTGCACGCAAAGATCGCCGATACCGAAACCGAGATCATCAAGGGCCTCAACCTGAAGGTTGCTGCCGGTGAAGTTGCGGCCATCATGGGCCCGAACGGTTCCGGCAAGTCGACGCTGTCCTACATCCTGTCGGGCCGCGAAGACTATGAAGTCACCTCCGGTGACATCCTCTATAACGGCGAAAGCATTCTGGAACTGGATGCCGCCGAGCGCGCTGCCAAGGGTATTTTCCTGGCCTTCCAGTATCCGGTCGAAATTCCGGGTGTTGCCACCATGCAGTTCCTCAAGGTTGCTATGAACGAGCAGCGCAAGGCGCGCGGCGAGGCCGAGCTGACGACACCGGACTTCATCCGTCGCGTCAAGGAAGCTGCCGGCGATCTGAAGATCGACATGGACATGCTGAAGCGTCCGCTTAACGTTGGTTTCTCCGGCGGTGAAAAGAAGCGCGCCGAAATCCTGCAGATGGCGCTGCTGGAGCCGAAGCTCTGCGTTCTCGACGAAACCGATAGCGGCCTCGACATCGACGCGCTGAAGATCGTGGCTGATGGCGTCAACGCGCTGAAGTCGCCGGATCGCGCCACTGTCGTCATCACCCACTACCAGCGCCTGCTCGATTACATCGTGCCTGATAGCGTTCACGTTCTTTACAAGGGCAAGATCATCCGTTCGGGCGACAAGGCCCTGGCGCTGGAGCTGGAAAACAATGGTTACGCCGACATCATCGGTGAAGCGGCCTAAGCCAGAGGCCAGGAGGTGATGTCCATGAACATTCAAACGACCAATCGGCTGACGCCAGCGGAAACCGCGCTGATCGACGCCTATACCGCCAAGTTCAGCGAATTGCCGGGCAATGGTGCGGTTGTCGCCGCCCGTGACGTGCTGTTCGACGATCTGAAGACCGGCGGTCTTCCGACCCGCCGCATCGAGGCGTGGCACTATACCGATCTCAAGAGCCTGTTGCGTGCCATTCCCGAGGACCAGCCCGCACCTGTTATCGACAAGCAGGCGTCTGTTGTCGCCGGCTCGTCCGTCGCCTACGTGCTGCATGGCACGGCCAATGTGGGCAAGATCGAAGACATCAGCGTTTCCAGCTTTGCCGAGAGCCTGCTTGACGGCTCGGCCGCCACAGGCCTTGCGGAAGCCAGCAAGGACGACGTGATCGGCCGTATCAACGGCAGCTTTGTGCGCGACGGCCTGATGCTCGACATTCCCGCTGATGCCGAGATCGAAAAGCCGATCGAATTGCAGGCGATCCATGGCGCAGGTCAGGTTCACAGCCGCTTCCCGGTGCGCTTCGGCAAGGGTTCCAAGGCGACCGTCATCGAGCGTCACCTTTCGGTGACTTCGGATGCCGCCCTGGTTTCCTCCGTCACCGACATCGTTGTCGAAGACGGTGCGGAAGTGACCTGGATCATCCTGCAGCAACAGGGCGCGGCCGATATTCATCTTGGCCAGCTGCGCATGAAAATCGGTGCGGACGCCAAGATTCGTCTATTCGTCATCAATGCCGGCGGTAAGCTGGTGCGGCAGGAACTGCGCATCGACGTGGACGGCGAGGGTACTGACCTCATCGTTCGCGGCGTCAACCTGTTGGGCGGCGAAACCCATACCGACGTGACGATGGTTCTTGGCCACAACGTGCCGAACACGACCTCGACGGAAGTGTTCCGCAACGTGGTCTTCGACCGTGCAAAGGGCATTTTCCAGGGCATGATCCGGGTTGCCCCCGATGCCCAGAAGACCGATGCGAAGATGGCGTGCAATACGCTGCTGATGTCTGACGATGGCGAGTTCTCGGCAAAGCCGGAGCTTGAAATCTTCGCCGACGACGTTCAGTGCGGTCACGGTGCGACGGTTGCCGATATTGACGACAACCATCTCTATTATCTGATGGCGCGCGGCGTGCCGCGGGCAAAAGCGCGGGCGATGCTCGTCAATGCCTTCGTCGCTGAGATCGCCGAGGAACTGGAAGAAGAAAATCTGGTAGAGGCGCTAGAGACTATCATCTCCGGCTGGCTGGAACATCATGCCTGAGAGCGAACGCGCCGCATTGGCGGCCCCTTATGACGTTGAAGCCGTGCGGAAGGATTTCCCGATCCTGTCGCGCGAGGTCTATGGCAAGCCGCTGGTCTATCTTGACAACGGCGCGTCCGCTCAAAAACCGCAGGTGGTGATCGACGCCGTTTCGCATGCCTATTCCAATGAATATGCGAATGTGCATCGTGGCCTGCATTTCCTCTCCAATGCCGCAACCGACGCTTATGAGGCGGCGCGCGAAAAGGTGCGCCGTTTCCTGAATGCCGGTTCGGTGGACGAGATCGTCTTCACCAAATCCTCCACCGAGGCGATCAATACGGTTGCTTACGGTTACGGCATGCCAAAGATCGGCGAGGGCGACGAGATCGTCATCTCGATCATGGAACATCACTCCAACATCGTGCCGTGGCATTTCATTCGCGAGCGGCAGGGCGCCAAGCTTGTCTGGGTGCCTGTCGATGATGACGGCGCGTTCCATATCGAGGCTTTCGAAAAAAGCCTGACGGAGCGCACCAAGCTCGTTGCCATCACCCATATGTCGAATGCGCTGGGCACCATCGTGCCGGTCAAGGAAATCTGCCGCATCGCCCATGAGCGCGGCATTCCGGTGCTTGTCGATGGCTCTCAGGGTGCGGTTCACATGCCGGTTGACGTGCGCGATATCGATTGCGACTGGTACGTCATGACCGGCCACAAGCTTTACGGTCCCTCGGGCATCGGCGTGCTCTATGGCAAGGCTGACCGCCTGAGCGAGATGCGGCCGTTCCAGGGCGGCGGCGAGATGATCCTCGACGTGTCCGAAGACAATGTGACCTATAACGAGCCGCCGCATCGTTTCGAAGCGGGAACGCCGCCCATCGTGCAGGCTATCGGTCTTGGCTATGCGCTTGATTATATGGAAAATCTCGGCCGTGCCGCGATTGCAGCCCACGAGGCTGATCTTGCGGCCTATGCTGCCGAGCGGCTGCGCGAGGTCAACTCACTGCGAATCATCGGCAATGCGCCTGATAAGGGCGGTATCTTCTCCTTCGAACTCGAGGGCATCCATGCCCATGACGTGTCGATGGTGATAGACCGGCGCGGCGTTGCCGTGCGTGCCGGCACCCATTGTGCCATGCCGCTCTTGAAACGGTTCGGCGTCACCTCCACATGCCGAGCATCGTTCGGCCTTTACAATACCCGCGCCGAAGTAGATCGTCTTGTCGAGGCGCTTGATTATGCGCGCAAATTTTTCGCCTGATATCAGGATTGAGGTTCAGGACCATGACTGCCGAAGCCACTGCAAAGACCCATGATGTGACCGAAGACGCTGCAAAGCCGTCTTCCATTGCGCCCGACGAACTGGCGCGTCTTAGCGACGACGTGATCGCGGCGCTGAAAACCGTGTACGATCCGGAAATTCCGGCCGATATTTTCGAACTCGGTCTCGTTTACAAGATCGATATCGAGGACGACCGGATGGTCAAGATCGTCATGACGCTGACAGCACCGGGCTGCCCGGTTGCCGGCGAAATGCCGGGCTGGGTGGAAAATGCCGTCGGCGCGGTCGAAGGTGTTTCCGGTGTCGAAGTGTCGATGACCTTCGATCCGCCGTGGACGCCGGACCGCATGTCGGAAGAGGCTCAGGTCGCCGTCGGCTGGTATTGAGACTGACGTGATTTTGACAGGCGTCATCCCTTGATGGCGCCTTCAAGCACTATTAAATTGAAATCCATAAACATCGAGCCTTGAACTCGATTGTCGAAGGAGAATTAAGCCCATGGGCTTTGCGATCATGACCATGACCGGGGCTGCTGCCTCGCGCGTTAAAGCAATCGTCGAGAATTCCGGCCCTGACGCCAAGGGTGTGCGCGTCGGCATCAAGAAGGGCGGCTGCGCGGGCATGGAATATACCATCGACCTCGTGACGGAAGCGGATGCGAAGGACGATCTGGTCGAATTCGATGGAGCCAAGGTGTGGGTTCAGCCCTCCGCCGTGCTCTATCTGCTCGGCACCCAGATGGATTTTGAAGTGACCAAGATGCGCTCCGGCTTCACCTTCAACAACCCGAACCAGACATCCGCTTGCGGCTGCGGTGAGTCGGTGGAACTGAAGCCTGCCGATCTGGCGGCGCTGGCGAAGCAGCGCGAGGCTGAAGCCAGCGTTTGATTGGCTGCGCCATTTTTCCGATCAGAGGGATGTTTGCTGTTTCAGCGTATCGATAAAATCCGCCAGCGGATGAATCGATGGCGTCGTTGTCAAAAGCGGCTCGAGAGCTGCTGCAATCTTCCCGCAATCCTCCTCGGCAAGTGGTCGAAGGCTGGAGCTGACTTTGTTGTAGTCGGGCGTTCCGCGTGACGCGAGGGAGCGATTGATCACAAACAGTTCCGTTTGCCCGTCAATTCGTTCCACGAAGAGCGCAAGCGAACCGCCGTCTGCAGCAGCGGCGCTATCCGATACCGATTTGAACATCGAAACTCTCCGTAAATCATGAACCTTTTCCGTTGAGGCCGTTGCAGCCTCGACGGCTCGTTTCACTCGTGTCGCAGCGCCTCGATCGGGCTCAAACTCGCTGCCCGCCGCGCCGGGAAATAGCCGAAAATCACGCCGATGGCAGCCGAGAAGGCGAAGGCGAGGAAGATGATTGACGGGCTGGTGACGAAGGGCACGTTGAGGAAGCTGACGACGCCATAGGCAAGGCCAAGGCCCGTCAAGATGCCGACCGTGCCGCCCAGGGCAGAGAGCATGACGGCTTCCACCAGAAACTGCGTCAGTACCTGTTTTTCCAGTGCGCCGATGGCGAGGCGAATGCCGATCTCGCGGGTGCGCTCGGTTACCGAAACCAGCATGATGTTCATGATGCCGATGCCGCCGACCAGCAGGCTGACGGCTGCAACCGCACCCAGAAGCCCTGTGAGCAGCGTCGTCGTGCCGGTCATGGCCGAGGCGATCTGCGTCATGTCGTTGACGGTGAAATCATCCTCGCGGCCAATGTTGATGCGCCGCCGTTCCCTTAGCAGGTTCTGCAGGTCGCTTTGCACCTTGGCGGTGGAAACGCCGTCCTGCGCGGAGACCATGATGGAGGAAATGGTGGTGGTGCCGCCGATGCGCCGCTGGTGGATTTTGAGCGGCATGATGATCGTATCATCCTGATCGTCGCCGAGGCCGGATTGGCCTTTTCGGGCGAGAACACCGATGACGGGGCAGGAGATGTTGCTGACGCGGATCGTCTGGCCGACAGGGTTTTCCGCACCGAACAGTTCCTGCCGCACCGTTTCGCCGATGATGCAGCCTATCTGCCCGCCGCGATCTTCGGCCGGCTGGAAGTCACGGCCCAGCGCAAGCGTCCAGTCCTGTGCCACAAGATAATCATTGGTGGTGCCGATGACGCTTGTCTGATGGTTCTTGCCGCCGAAAATGACCGTTGCGGCGGAGCTGCGGTTTTGAGGAGCAACGGCGCGCAGGCCGCTGATCTGGTTGCGGATCGCCTCAACATCGCGATCATCGAAACGTTTGGCTTCCGTGCTGGCGCGGCCGGGCCCGAACTGGCCGGGGCGCACGAACAGCATGTTGGTGCCGAGCCGCGACAATTCCGATTTCACCTGTTCAGTCGTGCCGTTGCCGATGGTTACCATGGCGATGACGGCGGCAACACCGATGACGACGCCGAGCACGGTGAGGAAGGAGCGGAGCAGGTTGCGGCTGATGGCGCGCAGCGCAAGACGCGACGTTTCAAAGAACATCGGAAGTCTCCTTGTTTTCCGCTGCGCTGTCGGAGGCGAGATGGCCGTCCAGGAAACGCAGAAGGCGTCCCGCATGGGCAGCGATATCCTCTTCATGCGTGACCATGACGACCGTAATGCCCTTGTCGCGGTTGAGCGTGGTGATCAGCTCCATGATCTCGGCGCTGGTTTTGGTGTCGAGGTTGCCTGTGGGTTCGTCGGCCAGAAGCAGAGCGGGGCGGGTGACGATGGCCCGCGCAATGGCCACACGCTGCTGCTGACCGCCGGAAAGCTCCTGCGTCGTGTGGTGCTCGCGGCCATTCAAACCCACCTGTGCCAGCGCCTCCATGGCGCGCGCGCGCCGTTCCGAGGCTTTCATGCCCCGGTACACGAGCGGCAGCTCGACATTTTCCACCGCCGAGGTCCGCGACAGGAGGTTGAAGCCCTGAAACACGAAACCCAGCATGTGGCGGCGCAGCAGCGTCAGATGTTCATTGTCGAAACCGCTGGTCGGCACGCCCTGAAACAAATATTCGCCCGATGTCGGCACATCCAGGCAGCCGATGATGTTCATCGAGGTGGATTTGCCGGAGCCGGATGGCCCCATGATGGCGACGAATTCCTTCTCGTGGATCGACAGGCTGACGCCGTCAAGCGCGCGGATCGTCGCTTCGCCCCGGCCATATTGCTTGACGACATCGCGGAATTCTATGAGCGGCGGCTGTTGCATGTGGTTTTCCTCCGTCAGCCGGCGTTGCGGGCTGAGGCGTCGGTAATCACCAGATCGTCGGCCTTCAACTCGCCCGATTTTACCACGGTATGCTGGCCATCGGTGGAGCCGGTTTCGATCGAAACCGAGACTGGTGTGTTGTTACGCAGCACCCACACCGTTCTTTTGCCTGTCGCGGCCGGACCGGCATCGCGGTTCTGCGACCGGCCCATGCGGGGAGGGCGGAACAGGCTCATCAAGCCACCGCCACGGGAGGCGGATTCGCGCGGCGGCGTATATCGGAGCGCGGAATTCGGCACAAGCAGCGTATCCTTGATCTCCTCGACGACGATATTGGCGGTTGCCGTCATGCCGGGGCGCAGCAGCAATTCCTCATTGTCCACCGTCAATATGCCCTTGTAGGTCACTACGTTAGACACGGTCTCGGAGGCGAAACGCACGGTCTCTATTTCAGCCGGGAAGCTACGGTCGGGATAGGCATCGACGTTGAAGGTGGCCTTCTGCCCGGTCTCGACTTTGCCGACATCCGCCTCATCCACCGACACCTGCAATTCCATATGGCGCAGATCGCCAGCAATGGTGAACAGCACGGGAGCGTTGAGCGAGGAGGCAACGGTGGCGCCGGGATCGACACTGCGGGTGAGGATGACACCATCGATGGGCGAGACGATCTTCGCCTTGCCGAGATTGACCTCGGCCAGCCGCAAATCCGCTTCCGCCGAAAGCACGGTCGCCTCGTTGACCTGTAGCGTGGCGCCGGCGGCATCGTGGTTGAACTGCGCGGCATCCAGATCCTGCTGGCTGGAGACCCGGCTCTGGACGAGGGACCGCAGACGCTCCATCGATGTTTTTGCCGAGCCGAGATCGGCGCGCGCCTTCAGCACATTGGCCTTGGCGGAGGCAAGCTTGGCGCGGGCGCTCTGCACGTCGGCCTCCAGCTTGTTGGTGTCCAGTTCCGCCAGAATATCGCCTGATTTGACCGGGCTGTTATAGGTAACGTTGACCTTGCGAATGGTGCCGGACAATTCGCTCGATATGTCGACCTGATCGGTCGGCTGGACTGAGCCGGTGGAGGTTACGATGACGGAAAGGTCGCCCTGTCTCGCCGCTTCCGTGGTGTAGGTATAGGCGACGCCTGCGGCACGCGACTGGTAATAATAACCAAGGCCCCCGCCGATCAGCACCACGGCTGCTGCGGCATAGAGATAGCGGCGCGACTTCTTCTTTCTACCTGACCTGCTGGTACCCAGAATGTCCCGCAGATCGGGCTGGCTGTTTTCCGTGTCGCGGCCATTGGTGTTGGCGTCATTCATTTTCGTCACCCGCAAAATTCAAAATACCACAGAGGATTGTTTCCAACCCCTGTTTCCGGTCCGTCTGTCGCTGTTTGTATTCCTCTGATTGTGGGAAGTGACATAGCTTGCCCAAAGGGGGAAGTGAAAACTTGGTAATATTTATGATAGCTCTGGTCTGCTAGAGATAAATCCGAAAAGGCCGATGCCATTGATGTGGCGCCGGTTTCAGCAGCGACATGCAGGACGATGATATAATGAACGACAATGTGGTGAAGTTCCGCAAACCGGCGCCCCCGAAAAAGCCGCGCCAGCCGCTTGGGCCAAAATCGAAAAAAGCCCTGACGATCGCCGCCATCATCGCTTTTTTCGCCGCCGCCTGGGGGTATTTTACGCTGTTCGGGCAGGGGTGACGCTCTGAAAGCCGTATTGGGTATAGACGCCGCATGGACTGTTACCCAGCCAAGCGGGGTCGCCTTGGTCATCAACGATGGAACAGGCTGGACGCTGCGTGCCGCCGCATCTTCCTACGTAGGCTTCCTTGCTTGTGGAACCGATATCCCGGTTCTCGCTGATCGCCCAAGGGGATCAGTTGCCGAAGCATCGGCGCTTCTGGCGGCCGCAGAAGCCCTTGCGGGATGCAAGATCGATCTCGTTACGATTGATATGCCGCTCTCGCATCAACCGATTACTGCCCGCCGTGCTTCTGACAATCTGGTGTCTTCCGCCTATGGTTCCCGGCAATGCGGCACCCACACCCCAAATGCAATCAGGCCCGGCAAGGTCAGTGATGATCTTAAAATGGGGTTTGAACTTGCGGGATATCCGTTATTAACCAGGGAAATCAGCAGTCCCGGTCTGCTCGAAGTCTACCCGCACCCTGCGCTTGTTGAACTGACCAACGCCGCGAAACGGCTTCCGTATAAGCAGGGAAAAGTCGGCAGCTACTGGCGGTCGGATACGTCCGCAGACCGTCGCGCCAAACTCCTCGAGGTCTGGTCTTCCATCATCGCACATCTGGATCGACGGATAGGTGGGGTTGCCGATGCACTCATCATTCCCGCGACGAACGCAAAGGGATGGGAGATGAAGGCTTTTGAGGACAAGATGGATGCCGTCGTGTGCGCCTGGGTCGGGATTTGTGCTTTGGAGAGTGAGGCAGTGCCGTATGGCGACGACATTTCCGCGATCTGGATCCCGAAAGCGGCAGTTTAGATGGAGATGGCGACCCCTGCAGGATTCGAACCTGCGACATTCGACTTAGAAGGTCGACGCTCTATCCAGCTGAGCTAAGGGGCCGTCGTGCCGGACTATTATTGCTCCGGCTGAAAATCGTTCAGTGCGTCTTCTTCAATGCGTCCAGGGCTGGGTGCGGTTGAAGCGGAAATTATCCGTGTAGGATACAACCTTGCGGGTTGCTTCCTTTGGCTGGATGACGCGGTATTCGATGCCCTTGCGCTGCGCATAGGCTTCGGCCTGTTCCTGCGTCTCGAATGTCAGCTTGACCTGCTGCTTCATGTCGGATGTCGAGGTGTATCCCATGATCGGATCGATCTTGCGCGGGACCTCAGCGTCGAATTCCAGAACCCAGACATTGGTTTTCGCCTTGCCGGATTGCATGGCGGTCTTTGCAGGGCGGTAAATCTTCGCAGACATGTCGAAACTGCTCCGGTTGGGCGGTGGGGCATGCGCCCCGGATTACTATTCACGTACCTGAATAGAATAACCAAATCGTGTCAGGAACGCTGAATTTGAAATGGACCGACTCCATGTGAGAGTCAAGACGATTATCCCTTGCGGCCTCTTCACGGTCCCATCGCGTTGCATGAGTTTTCAACAATCGAGACAATGGGCTCAACAAAGATGAATTTCCCTGTTGCGGACTGCGGGTGAACCGTGTATTCCCCAGCCATCGCCTCGGCGGAGTGTAGCGCAGTCTGGTAGCGCATCTGGTTTGGGACCAGAGGGTCGGGAGTTCGAATCTCTCCACTCCGACCATTTAAAGCGAAACATTCGCTTGTCGGTGTAACCCCTTCAAATAAAAGCTTCCGTTCAGTCCGCTGAAGGTCCGGCCAATGTGCTTTCGGCCGTGCCGATCGTCATGACATTGCCGCGCCATGCAACCGCGCTGCCGATCCAGCTGCGTACCCAGACGAATGGCATGATGACATCCCGCGCGACCATTGCCGGAAGGGTATAGAGGGATACCGGCCACCGGTTGAGAGCTGCGAGCGCCAGTTCCGGGCCATACATGATGGCGAGTACGGCAATCGCGGTGACGGCAAGGTTCACATCCGCGGCAACGGCGGCAGCAAGTGCGAAGAGGAGCGGGGGAAGCGCGCCGGTGAGGATTTCCGGGGCGAAATATTGCGGGAAGGTGACGCGCCGCAGCCGCGCCCAGCGGGTCTGCCGCGACCAGATCTCACCGGCATGGCGCTGTCCGAGCGGCTGCTCGAACGGGGCCGACACCAGGTGTACCTTGCGGCCGGCATTTCTGACCAGCTTCGTGGAAGCGGCATCTTCGGCGATTTCGGCGGCGAGCGCGCGGATGCCGCCGCGCTCTTCCAGGAATGGCTTGTTCCACAACATCGATTTGCCCTGCGCGAAGCCCATGCCGATGGCTTCCGCCGCATATTGCCAGCGGCCTTGCGAGCCGTTGAGGAAGGCGCATTCCACGTGCGCCCAGAAGCCATTCGGCCGGGAGCCGAGCGGTGGCGAGCAGACCAGTCCGCTATCCGGCCGCCAGGCCGACATCATGGTTTCGATATAGGATTGCGGCATCAAAACATTGGAATCGGCCAGAATGACCCATTCGTGCCGGGCAGCACGCCAGCCCTTGACGCAATTGTTCAGTTTGGGATTGGCGCTGATGCGATCATCGCCGATGAGCAATTGCGCTGAAACTGCGGGGAAGGCCGCGCTTGCCTTGCGCACTTCCTCGATCACGGGATCGAACTCGTCGGCGACGCAGAACAGAAGCTCATAGTCCGGCCAGTTGAGCTGGAAGGCGCGCGACAGCGTCAGCGGTGTGAAAGTTTCGATGCCGCGCAGCGGCACCACCAGTGATACCGGCGGTTTCTGCCGGACAAGTGCGTTGTCCGTATCGCATCTTTTCAGCCGCCAGCCTGCCAGAACGACGCCGAGAAGATTGAAGGCGAGGAGCAGAATTGCGCAAAGGGCAAAAACAGTTTCCATGCTGGCCAGTTCCACTCCCAAGCTTTCAGCGGTTTACCCGCCAACCGATTCCATGGAATTCGTCATTGCGGATTATAACGTTTGCATGACAGTTACATGTCATGTTCCGCAGGCAGGATCCGACTTCGGTCGTTCATGCGCCCCTGGCGCACGGGTCGATGCCGCGTTTGTTACCGAGAAAGCGTGAACGGTTTTTGCAGACTACCTCTTCGCTAGGGGAGACGGTCGTTTGCCTGGTTGAATGCCATAACGACGAAGCGGGCGTGTCGCGCTATCAGGAATAGTCACGTCGAAACACCGATTGTAAGACAGAAATCTATCCGAGTATTGACTGCCGGTGCATGGGGAAAATTAAGACGGTGTATCTCACAGCAACCTCCCGATCCCTGTGCGCCCGGCCATTTGAATAGGACGAAGCTCAGGCTTCAATCAAACGGGCGATCCACGCAGGTGGATTGCCCGTTGTTTTGACCTCTGGAGCCATGTTGATGAACGCAGATCGACTTGCCGCTCATCCGGTTGTCATCACCGTAAGTGATTGATATTTAGTCGATAATATTCACAAAGCTTTCCGCTTGACGAGCTAGTGGATGTTCAGAATATGCGCGTGGCTGCTTGCGACCAGAAACGATTCCCGCGCTTTTTCGATGTCGCATTTTCCGGCGATAGCATCGAGACAGTTCCTGCGTGCGTCCTCATATTCCGGTCCGTGTTCGTCCGGCCAGCGGTACATCAACATGTCCAGCGCCACCAGAGGGCTGTAGATTTCCACCGCTGCGGATAGCGGCAGGTGGATCGCCACCGGCTTCATCCACGAGGCGTGGTGACACGGCTCCGTTTTGTTAATCAGCATGTCATTCTCCTCCCTGTTTCATGCGCCTTGACGGCAGATTTCACTCCCATGCGCGAAATGCTCACCTCACAAAATGGTTCCCGATCACCTAAAATGTGATCGGGCAGGGGGTTCCAATTTGCCAAGATGAATGGAAGATGAACGAATTGATGAACCGGAGATGAACAAAACCGTGATTCGGGCGTTGTAACAGCCAAGAAGGAGAACGCACATGTTCAATTTGTCAGGCATTCAGGAAAGCTTTTTTGGAGACCGCATGGCGGGTGTGTGCGAGGCCATCACCTCTGCACTGGCTTTCGAAAACGGTCTCGAGAAGTCGCGGATTTCCGCAACCGTCGAAAATGACGTGATCTATCTTGAAGGGACGGCGGATTCGGTCGAGGCAATCGACATTGCCATCAATCTTGCCGCATCCATTTCCAATTGCCGGATTTTGAGCCATATCGAGCCGGTCTACTGAGATCTTGCCGGCCGGGCGAAACGTCGTCCGGCCTTTTCAGACGCAGTAACGCGGCAATGTCATTTCCGGTTGCCGATTTGTGCACTGCGAACCACATCGCCCGGTTTGATGCCGTAGCGTTTGGCAGTGCCGCCATTCAGTTCAAGCACGAATTTGACCGACCCACGGGAGCTGATGATCGCTTCTGAATGTGGCACGGCGTTTTCGTGGATATGGGTTATGCGCCCGTCCCGTGCGATGAACAGCATGTCGAGCGGAATGAGAGTATTCCTCATCCACATGGCTACATCCCGCTCCTTGCCGAAATCGAACAGCATACCGCTTCCAAGCGGCATGGACTTGCGAAACATAAGGCCCTGTTCGCGCTGGGCGTTGTCCAGCGCCAGTTCCGCAACAAATTCGTGGGTTTCTCCGGAGGCGGTCTCTATCGTCAGCGGTTCGGATTGAAACGTCTGCTGTTGTTGAGCCTGTGCTGCGCTTGAGAGCGTGAAAAAAAGAAGCGCCAGAACGGCGCTCTTCATCAAGTTGCGAAACACAGCGGCCATCAGTGCGACATCCCGATCGGGGCCGGGTTGTCGGGGTGGATTTCCGCCGCCATCAAACCCTTGTCGCCATCGCCGAAGCGCACCAGCACCACTTGGCCCGGACGCAGTTCCGTGAGGCCGAAACGGCGCAGCGTCTCCATATGCACGAAAATATCTTCAGTGCCTTCGCCGCGCGTCAAGAAGCCAAAACCCTTGGTGCGGTTGAACCACTTGACGATTGCACGCTCAAGCCCGCTTGACGGCGTAACCTGCACATGGGTGCGCACCGGCGGCAGCTGCGACGGGTGAACGGCGGTGGACTGATCCATCGACAGGATGCGGAAGGCCTGAAAGCCGCGGTCACGCCGCTGGATGAGGGCAACGATGCGCGTACCCTCGAGAATGGTCTGATACCCATCGCGACGCAGGCAGGAGACATGCAGCAGCACGTCCTGCATGCCATTGTCAGGCACGATAAAGCCGAAACCCTTGGCAACGTCGAACCATTTCACCGCGCCGGTGATTTCGGTCAGGTCCACGGCATCGGCCGAAAGGTCCTCGACATCGACTATCGTTTTCGATGACATCCTATCAGCCATATCCTGCCAACCCCTCGATTACGCGCCACACACCGGTCAACTGATTCCTGTGTACCAGATTAACATCTTGGTAACGGTTCCACGCAAGCCCTAGTTTTTGATTTGCGTAGCTGCTTTTATGTCGCCGTCCTTGTCCGGGGCTTGCGATCATGCGTTTATGGCCCGGAAAAGCGTATTGGAGAGGAAGAAAATGCGGTATCTGCACACGATGGTTCGCGTCAAAGACCTTGGCGAATCAATGAAATTCTATTGCGACCTGATGGGTCTCGAGGAAATACGCCGGATCGAAAACGAAAAAGGCCGTTTCACTCTGGTTTTTCTTGCAGCGCGCGACGATATCTCTGCGGCGCGGGAAAAAAAGGCGCCTTCCCTTGAACTCACCTACAACTGGGACACCGAAGATTACACCGGCGGCCGCAATTTCGGGCACCTGGCCTATGAGGTCGACAATATTTACGACTTCTGTGCCCACCTTCAGCAAAATGGCGTCGTGATCAACCGGCCGCCGCGTGACGGTCACATGGCCTTCGTTCGTTCGCCCGACGGTATTTCCTTCGAAATCTTGCAGAAGGGCGAAAGCCTCGCGCCAGCCGAACCGTGGATATCTATGCAGAATACGGGTTCCTGGTAGGGGTTTTCCCGACCAGAAGCGACGATTTCGGTCACTCTTGCCTTGTCCGGATGGGTTGAGGCATAGTCCGCGAATCGAAACGGCATGCCTGTTTTGAAAAAGCAGACGATTCCGTTCCCGTGCTGCTGTTGTAAATGCAAGATACGGAGGCCACCCATGAAAGCTGTCGATAGCGCGAAAGGACGCGTTGCCTGTCAGCGTCTTGTTGTCGCGGTTTCGTTGCTCGGGCTTGCCGGATGCGTTTCAGCGGTGACGGATGACGACATGGCTGCCAACAGCAAAAAGCCGGCGATTTCCGCCGAGCAGAAGGCGCAGGCGGCATCGGCGGTTCATAGTCCGGCCGCCAAACAGCAGCAGGGGCATTACGTGGATCCCGCCGTGGCCTCCGCAACCGGCGGGGCCGTTGCGGCCCAGCCGCAGGCGCCCGGTGGCCCCGCACAAGGCTACGGTGCCGCCGCCGATATTGGCGGCCTGACGACGCAGCCGACGGCGATTTCCGCGGGTACATCAAGCATATATTCAAGCAGACCTGCCGTTGCGGCGGGAGCTACAGCCGCAGCGGGCGCACCTTCCCAGGGGATCGCGCCCGCCGTCAGCAGCGTCTATTCGGCACCAGTGCAGGCGACACAGCCGCAACCGGTATCCGCAACGGGACAAGTGCCGACTGCCGTGCCGGTACCGGCAGAACAGCACAGCGAAAACCGTCAGGCGGTTCCCGTACCAGCGCCGCAAAATGCGTCGGAACAGCTCGCAGCTGCTTCAGCACAGTCTTCTGGAGCCGCAAAACGGGCAGGCGAGGGGCAGGAAAGTGAGGGCACAGTAGTGCCGCTGGCAGCTTTCTTCGCCGGTGCGGCCAAGAAGCGCCTTCCGAAAATGATCGAAAACGGTACGGCGGAGAATACGCAGGTTGCGGCGCTCTCCGGCGGATCGGACAGGACGATGGGTATAGCGCTTTCCGGCCGTTCGATGATGTCTGACGAATTCGACGATGCGCATCTCGAAGACGAGGATGACCAGCCGGCCGGCCTGATGAAGCTTGCCTCGCTCTCCGGCCTCACCCGAGTTTCTCCGAACGGGCTTTTCCTGCAGACCGATCATGTTGAAGTCGGTTGTTTCAAGCCGGAACTGGTGCGCATGATCAAGGATGTCGAGCGCCACTACAACAGCCCGGCCATCGTCACCTCGGGTTATCGCCCGCCAAAGGGCATAAGGCAGGGTTCCAAGCACTACACCTGCGATGCAGCCGACATCCAGATCAAGGGCGTTTCCAAATGGGAGCTTGCGTCCTATCTGCGCTCGATGCCGCAGCGTGGTGGTGTAGGCACCTATTGCCACACCGAATCGGTTCACATGGATACGGGCGAAGCCAGAGACTGGAACTGGCGCTGCCGCCGCACCGCCCCGCGTAAATAATCTCGCGCCGCATTCTCGAACCATCAAAGCTTGCGCGTTGCTCGCCCGAAATTCTGCCGGCATGGAAATCACGGCATGCAGACAGGGTGCGCCACATGCTGTAGGAGACGGTTTCCCGACCCTATGCGCATGGTGCTTTCCGAATGCTGCCGATATCCGCTTTTCCCGTTTACATCATCTCCATCGCCAGAGCGCGCGCCCGTCTTGAAAAGATGCTGAACGGAGCATCAGGTCTTGGGCTAGATTTGCGCCCGGTGGAAGGTGTTGACGGTAAGACCATTCCCGCTGCCGAATGGACGGATTTTAACAGGCGCGGCTTTGAGCTTCGCAACGGCCGTCATGCCTTGCCTGGGGAGTATGGCTGTTATGCCAGCCATATCAAGGCACTGGAGATATTCCTCGCCACGGATGTGCCGGTTGCCGTGATCGTTGAGGATGATGTTGCCTTCACGCCTGACTTCTCCGATCGGGTCAAGGCAATGATCGCGATCATGCCTGAGAATTCCATCGTAAAGCTGACCAATCACCGCCACAGAGGTTTCAGAGCTAGGAAGACCAGCGCTCTCGGAGACAAGCTGGGGCGCTGCATATACGGGCCACAGGGATCGTCGGCCTGCTATATCATCTCACGCGGTGGAGCGGAGAAGTTTCTGAAAGCGGCAAGGGTGATGACGCTGCCTTTCGACCGGGCGCTGGAATGCGGCTGGGGTTACGGCACGCATGTATACGTCACCGAAAAAGATTTTCTGCCTTTCGGCGATCCGGACACGCTGGTCGGCACGCGCGCGGAATATCGCGGCAGCAAATTTGCCCGGTTGAACCGGGTGCCAGCCTATCTCTCCAGTTTTTATGACAATATTGCGCGGTATGTGTACGCCTATCTGTAGAGGGAGGCCGCTTAACGCACGAAATCTTCCCTCTGGACCGCTTTGCGGCCCGTGAGGCTTTCTTTTTGGATGCTGAAGAAAATCGGCTTGGTGGAGTCTGTTCCATTTTCGTGCGGATGGATCGTTGAGCCTCCCGGCTCCCACCAGTTCGGGTGTTTCTGGATCAGAGACCAGGCGTAGATCCGCTCGCTTTGCCATTGCTCGTTATCTTCAAGCTCCTGATAGAGGCCATGGAGAATTACGCTTGTCCATGTGCTGGTGTTTTTGACCTCATCAACCTGAAGGCAAACATGAGGGTTCAGGCGCATATTCTCTATCTTGGCTCCCATCATCGAGAAGCTGTAGACTCCACCCTCGTGAAACACGAAATGGATCGGCACCACATAGGGCCTGTCATGATCGATACAGGCAAGATGCCCGAAGCTCATCCGGGAAAGGAATGCGATGCATTCCGCCGATGTCATTTCTTCCAGATGGACACTTGACGCCATGATGATCACTCCGTTCTGGGCAGGCGACAACGATCATCTGATCGCGCCGCCTTCATTTTCCCATCTCTCGACAGCCGGGCTTCCGGATTTTTGGGTAGACTGAAATATGTCCCGGTTCTTATGGTGAGGAGCCGACGCAGCCGGGATTGGTTTACGCCTGCCGGAACCACGTCGAATGGCGGCGATCAGAACTGGCCTGCACGCGTCGAATTTCGACGAACCGCATAACGTTGCAGCACCCTTTTCAAGCCTGTCGATCGCCTTGACGAGCAGTGGCGCACGATCTGGATCGACATTTCGTTTTCGATTGGTGGAAGACATTTCGTCCTCCTTTGGTTGGGGCCAAGGCAGATGCACCTTTACATAACAGCGCCCGCTTCAAATGCTGCCATTGATTTATTCTGCGCTCTATATGAGGGATGCGCAAGCACATAGCTTGTCTGGAAACCATCCATGAAGTGCTGCAGCTGCTACTGTACCACCGGCACACAAAGCGCGTTCCGTTGCACATGGAATCGGCGCGCGGGCGCGATTTTCCGTATTTTGTCGTAAATTTTCTAGCCTGGTTGTTTCAGCACGAGTTTTGTCAAAAGGTCGATCTGCTGCTGCTGTTTATCGACGAGGGCTTTCAGCTCGATAGAGCGCATCCGATCGAACTTATCGTGCAGCGCCATTATTTCGATCTCTGCCTTCAGATTGACCTCGTAGTCATGTGCGGCGTCGATCCGATCCTTGGCCGCATGTCGGTTCTGGCTCATCATGATCACCGGCGCCTGAACCGCTGCGAGCATGGATAAGATGAGGTTGAGGAAAATGAACGGGTAGGGATCGAAGGCGTTCGAAGCCGCGATGATGTTTGCGCTCAGCCATATCGCAAGCAAAGCCGCAAATATAAGGATAAAGGTCCAGGAACCACCGAATTTGGCAACCGCATCCGCAAGCCGCTGGCCGGGCGTCAGTCTCTCGTCGAAAACCGCATTCGCGTCCGCCGAGATGGTGCGCCTTGCTGCAAGACGACGAAATATTGCTTTTTCCCTGTCCGGCAGCAGCTCAAGCGGTTTCCCCAGATAACGGCTCGCTCCCTCCGCCAGGTCCTGAGGTATGAGCATGTCACTGTCGTCTTCGATACGGGTTGCCATCGTTCTTTCTCCCTTGGCTCGCGTCACTCCGACGACCGCCTCCGGACCGAAGGTCGCCCCTACACGGATCAGGTATTAGCACACGCCATCGTACCATGCTTTGCATTGAGCTGCCTTATCGGCCGGTTCGCGAGCCAGGGGACGGCGTGTCAGGGAGGGCGGCGATTTGCGTTCTTCTGGGAGGCAGTTTCAGGGACGAGATCTGTCGTAACGCAACTTCAAGTCACGCGGCGCAAGCGCATATCGTTACCGCCAGCGAACATATCGATGGGCATTATGCGTCTTAACTTACTGATATCTTTGATAAAGGTGGTGAGAGCGCAGGGATTCGAACCCTGGACCTACTGATTAAAAGTCAGTTGCTCTACCGGCTGAGCTACGCTCTCCCGTGTCGGGGCTGGGATGCCCTTCGGAAGTGCGCGGAACATAGGTAGAGCGATCCGTTCGGTCAACCCAAAAAAAGCGCTTTCTACAATCAATCCGGTTTTTTTTGTCGCACCCCCGAAAAGGTGATTGGAGAGAGGGGGCGGCTGGGGATAAAAGCGGCTTCAGACATGTCTGGCAAACGGGTGAAATCGTTTTGCGGCAATGGCATGCGCCAAAATGAGAGCGTGAAACGCGGCGAATCTCGGGAATCGCGACGTGCCTTGCTGATCTTTTTGCGCGTGACGTTATCCCAAAACCGATTCCCGCTTTTGGGAGACATGCGTCAATGCGGAGTTCTTTCTTGTCGATTGCCGATATTTCCCTGTTCAGCGCGCTTCTGGCCGGTGCCCTTTCATTTCTGTCGCCCTGCGTCCTGCCGTTGGTGCCGCCTTACCTCTGCTATATGGCCGGTGTTTCGGTGGAGCAGTTCAGGACGGAGAATACCGCGCCGCGGCCTGAAATCCGCAGGGCCGTGCTGTTTTCGGCTTTCTTCTTCACGCTCGGTTTTGCCACGGTCTTCGTGGCGCTGGGTGCCGGTGCTTCGACGATCGGCACGCTGTTGCGCCAGAACCTCGATATTCTCGCCAAGATTGGCGGTTTCATCATCATCCTGATGGGCCTTAACTTTCTCGGTGTTTTCCGCATTGGCCTGTTTTCGCGTGAGGCGCGGTTTCAGGGGGCGGGCAAACCGGCTACGCTTTCCGGCGCCTATGTCATGGGCCTTGCCTTTGCCTTCGGCTGGACGCCCTGCATCGGTCCTGTCCTCGGCGCGATCCTCGGCGTTGCCGCCTCGCGTGACACGGTTGGAGATGGCGCGATGCTGCTTGCGGTCTATTCGCTTGGCCTTGCGGTGCCATTCTGGATTGCTGCAGCCTTTTCCGGTTCCTTCATGCGTTTCCTCGTCCGTTTCCGCCGCCATCTCGGTCTTGTGGAAAAGCTGATGGGTGTGTTGCTGGTGCTCACCGGCCTCGCTTTCATGACCGGTTTCATCACCAATGTGGCGATCTGGTTCCAGGAGACCTTTCCGATCCTGATGAAAATCGGCTAAGCCTCCCCGCGTATTTCATACGCGGGGGAAAGACTGTGGCCGATATCGTCGGATTGCTTTTGCCGTTTTTCGGCCTGATCTTCATCGGCTACGGCGCGGCGCGCATAACGAAACAGCCGGTCGAGGCGATGGGCTGGCTGAACACCTTCATCATCTATGCGGCGCTTCCGGCGCTGTTTTTCAAGCTGGTGTCGAAAACGCCGGTGGAAGAACTGACGCGCATGGATTTCGTTGCCGCCAGTCTTGCCTGCACCTACGGCATTTTCTTGGCTGTGTTCCTGATCGGCCGGTTCGTGAGAAAGAACAATCTCGCCGAAACGACGATCCAGAGTTTCGCGGCAAGCTACGGCAATATTGGCTATATGGGTCCGGGGCTTGCGCTTCTGGCGCTCGGTGAAAAAGCGGCAGTGCCCGTCGCGCTGATCGTCTGTCTCGAAAACGCCGCCCATTTCATCGTCGCACCGGCGATGATGGCGGTTGCGGGCGGTGACAAGCGCTCTGCAGCAAGGCTTGCGCTGGATGTGGCGCGCAAGGTCATTACTCACCCGTTCATCGTGTCGGTAATCGCCGGTTTTCTGGCCGCTTCGCTTTCATGGCAGCCGCCGGAGGCGGTGCAGCGGCTGGTGGATTATCTGGCGCAATCGGCGGCACCCTGCGCTCTGTTTGCCATGGGTGTCACGCTGGCGCTGCGGCCAATGAAGCGGGTGCCGGTCGAAATCAGCTATATCGTCCCGGCAAAGCTTATCCTGCATCCGCTTGCCGCTTATCTTGTGCTCTCGTCGCTCGGGCGGTTCGAACCGGTATGGATCTATTCCGCCGTGCTGCTTGCGGGCTTGCCGACCGCGACAAATGTCTTCGTCATCGGCCAGCAATATCACGTCTGGCAGGAGAGGGCGTCGGCGACGATCCTGATCTCGACGGTGCTTTCGGTCTTCACGCTGACGGGCGTGGTTTATTTCATCCAGCCTTTTTGAAGCTGCCGAACAGCAGCGAGGGCAGGGCCTTCAGCCCGCGCCCCGGCTCGATGCCTTCGCGCATGACCATGCTTCTGAGCGTGCCGATGCCGGATAGCACATGCAGACCAGCCGCACGCGCCATCTGCACCGGCAGTAGATCGGAAAGCAGCGACCGGTTGAGGAGATCGACGCTGAGGGTGCGGGTGTAGACATCCGCCCGCCGCTTGCGGTCGAAGCTACTGCCGGCATCCGCCGCAATCGGGCGGTCGGAGACGGCGCCGAGCAGGTCGGTGAGGGCGATGATGTCGCGCAGGCTGAGGTTCAGACCCTGTGCGCCGATGGGCGGGAAACCATGTGCAGCCTCGCCGATCAGGGCGACGCGGCCCTTGCCGAAGCGATGCGCGGTCATGGAAGACAGTGGCCATGCCTGCACGCTGTCTTCCACCGTAACGGCGCCGAGCATGGATTGCATGCGCTCCTCCACCCTGAGGCTGAGCGCTTCAAGCGGCAGTGCCGTCAGCTCTTCCGCTTGCGCTGGAGTGACAACCCAGACGAGGCTGGAGCGGTCGCCGGGCAGGGGAACCTGCGTGAAAGGTCCCGTGGGCGTATGGAATTCTGTCGAGACATTGCCGTGCGGCCGGCTATGGCTGAAGTTCAAAACGATGGCCGTCTGCGGATAGGACCAGGATTTGACGCCAATTGCGGCTGCATCCCGCACCATCGACTTCCTGCCATCCGCGCCGATCAGAAAATCTGCGGAGAGCGCTTCACCATCGCCAAGTGTTAACGATACACGGTCGTTGCCGATATCAATCGTCTCGGCGGTGGTTTCGAAGCGGGTAATACTGTGTTCCTGTTCGACCGCTTCGCTAAGCACGCCAAGCAGCGCCTCATTGGGAATATTCCAGCCGAATGCATCCAGCCCGATTTCAGAGGAGCGGAACTGCACGGTGGGCGCGCGCAGCAGGCGGTCGGTGCCGTCAATGATCTGCATGGTGGAAAGACGGGCTGCGGCAGGGGCTATGCGCGACCAGAGGCCTAGGCGGTCCATGAAGCGGATCGACTGGTCCATCAGCGCCGTCGTGCGCCGGTCCTTCTTTTCGCTGGGGGGCGCAACAAGCGCCACGTGGCGGCCCGCCCGCGCAAGCGCTATGGCCGCAATCTGGCCCGCAAGTCCCGCACCAGTGATGGCGATATCGAAGTGTCTCATGGTCCTGATCCGTTGTTATTTCCAAGGCATCATAAAGGCTTTGCGCGGGTAAATCCACTTTGACCCCGGAACATCCCGGCGTAAACATTCGTTGGTTGTACCGCTATATTAGTCCTAGGATAAGCCAGATCAGCCGGTTGCAAAGCGTGGTGAATGGCCGCATACCGGAATGAACAGGGCGGATGAAAAGCGGGGCGCAGACGCTGACCATGAAAATTTTCAACTACAAGCGTGTTCCCTACGCGGAAATCCGCGCCTTTTCCGTTCATATTTTGACGGCGTCCGGGTCGTTTCTGGCTTTTCTTGGCGTCGTCGCCGCTTCCGAACACCGCTTTGTCGACATGTTCTGGTGGCTGGGGCTTGCGCTGCTGGTGGATGGCATTGACGGGCCCATCGCCCGCAAGGTTCGGGTGAAGGAAGTTCTGCCCAACTGGTCCGGCGATACGCTCGACAATATCATCGACTATGTCACCTATGTGCTCTTGCCCGCCTTTGCGCTTTACCAGAGCGGCATGATCGGCGAGCCGCTATCCTTCGTTGCGGCTGGCATGATCGTGGTGTCGAGCGCCATCTATTACGCCGACATGGGCATGAAGACGGACGAATATTTCTTCTCCGGCTTTCCGGTGGTGTGGAACATGGTGGTGTTCACGCTGTTCGTCATGGATGCCAGCGCCACAACAGCCATGACTGTCGTTACCGTCTCGGTGTTCCTGACATTCCTGCCGATCAATTTCCTGCATCCGGTGCGCGTGAAGCGATTGCGGCCGCTTAATCTGGCAATCGTATTCGTCTGGTGTGCGCTTGGCGGTTATGCGTTGCTGATGCATTTCGAAACGCCGACCTGGGCGGTGATCGGCTTTGTAGCGAGCGGGCTTTATCTCTATTGCATCGGCGGAATATTGCAGTTTTTCCCCGCGCTCGGCGCGAAATAAGAAAAGCGTAAAGCCGTTTATTGCTTGTGCAAATTGCATTTAAGCAACGTCTTTTTCAGTTGTGCGCAGCAGCAAAACAGTTATCAATAAATCATGATCGCGCAGCATTGCATACGTGTTGTAGCCTGATTGGGAACAATGACCACGGTTGCTGAAATGCTTCGAAGAAAGCATGGGTAGCCGGTGTAGAGAGGGAATTCGTGACTGGAACTATGGCGCCGGAGGCCGTGCCTCTCCTGTCCGTTCGCAAGCTGACCAAGCTGTTCGGCAATTTCGCCGCATGCAACGGCATCGACCTCGATATAGCGCCGGGCGAAATCCACGCGCTTCTGGGTGAAAACGGCGCGGGCAAGTCCACGCTCGTCAAGATGCTGTTCGGCGTGCTCTCGCCGAGCGAGGGTGATATCGTCTGGCAGGGTCAGCCGGTTTCCATAGGTTCGCCAAGCGAGGCCCGCAGGCTCGGCATCGGCATGGTCTTCCAGCATTTCTCCCTGTTTGAGGCGTTGACGGTTGCTGAAAACATCGCCCTGTCGCTGGACCCGAAAATTTCATTGAAGGAAATCGCCAAGGAAGCGGAACAGCTTTCGCGCGCCTATGGCCTGCCGCTCGATCCCAATGCGCATGTCGCCGATCTTTCGGTTGGCGAGCGCCAGCGTATCGAGATCGTGCGCGCCCTGTTGCAGAACCCGCGCCTTATCATTCTCGACGAGCCGACTTCGGTTTTGACACCGCAGGAGGCGGACAAACTGTTCGAGACGCTGGCGAAGCTGAAGGCCGAAGGCCGTTCGGTGCTTTATATCAGCCACCGGCTGGAAGAGGTGCAGCGTATCTGCGACCGCGCCACCGTTCTGCGCCATGGCAAGGTTACGGGCGCCTGCGATCCGCGCAAGGAAACACCGGCATCTCTGGCGCGCATGATGGTGGGTAGCGATGTCGCAAGCGTTTCGCGACCGACGGGCGATGCCCTCGGTCAACCGCAGATCGAAGTCATGGGGCTTTCCGTTGCGCCACGCACGCCCTTTGCCGTGGCGTTGAAAGCGGTTTCCATGACTGTGCGCGCCGGCGAAGTGCTGGCGATTGCCGGGGTCGCCGGAAACGGGCAGGGCGAGTTGTTCGATGCGCTTTCGGGCGAATATCCCGTCTATAATAATGATGCGATCCATCTCCGCGGCAAGCCGGTCGGTCGTATCGGCATCAATGGCCGACGGCTGATGGGCGCCGGTTTCGTACCCGAGGAGCGCCACGGCCATGCCGCCGTTCCCGGCATGAGCCTTTCCGACAATCTTCTGCTGGCGCGGGCGCGCTCCGACCGCAAGGCATTTCTGACGGGTGGTTTTCTGCGCATCGTCAGGGGCTCGGCTATCAAGGCGGCGGCGCGGCGCATATCGGAAACCATGGATGTGCGCAAAAGCGGGGCAGATCCGCTGGCGGGATCGCTGTCAGGTGGCAATCTGCAAAAATTCATCGTCGGGCGCGAACTCGATCGTCAACCGGCCGTGCTTGTTGTCAACCAGCCGACATGGGGTGTGGATGCGGGGGCGGCGAGCCGTATCCGGCAGGCGCTTGTCGATCTCGCCAAAGCCGGCTCTGCCGTCATCGTCATCAGCCAGGACCTAGATGAAATCTTCGAGGTCGCCACCAATATCGCGGTCATTTCCGATGGGCAGCTTTCGCAGGCCTATCCGGTGGAAGACATGACGCTTGAAAAGATCGGCCTGCTGATGGGCGGCGTCCACACACAGTCAGGAGCCGCCCAGCATGCGCATTGAGCTTGAAAAACGGGCAGGGATCTCGAAGCTATTTACCCTTCTCTCGCCGCTTCTGGCACTGGTGCTGACGCTGCTCGTCGGCGCCATCATGTTCGCCATACTCGGTAAAAATCCGCTTGATGCGCTTTACGCCTTTTTCATCGAGCCACTGCTGGAGGTCTGGTCGCTGCATGAGCTGGCGATCAAGGCCGCACCGCTGATCCTGATCGCGGTTGGCCTGTCTATCTGTTATCGCTCCAACAACTGGAACATCGGCGCGGAAGGACAATTCACCATCGGCGCGATCACCGGTTCCATCCTGCCGGTGCTTTATCCGGACTGGCATTCGCCACTCATCCTGCCGTTGATGCTGGTTATGGGCGCCATCGGTGGCGCACTCTATGCCGGTATTCCGGCGCTGTTGAAGACGAAGTTCAACACCAACGAAATCCTCGTCAGCCTGATGCTGGTCTATGTCGCGCAGCTTTTTCTCGACTGGCTGACGCGCGGCATCTGGCGCGATCCGGGCGGCTATAACTTCCCGCAGACGAAACCCTTCAACGAGAGCGCAGTGCTGCCGGAAATGCTGGCATCGGGCCGGGCGCATTGGGGTTTCGTGTTTGCCATCGTAGCGGCCATCGCGCTGTGGTTCATGATGCGTTACATGCTGAAAGGCTTCGAGGTTACGGTTCTTGGCCAATCGGCGCGGGCAGGGCGTTTTGCCGGTTTCTCATCGAGCCGCATGGTCTGGTTTTCGATGCTGCTTTCCGGCGCGCTTGCCGGGCTTGCGGGCATTTCGGAAGCCTCCGGCTCCATCGGCCATCTTCAGCCCAGCATTTCTCCGGGTTACGGCTTCACCGCCATCATCGTCGCCTTTCTAGGCCGCCTCAATCCGCTCGGTATCATCCTCTCCGGGCTGGTGCTTGCACTGACCTATCTTGGTGGTGAGGCGGCGCAGCTTTCCATCGGTGTGTCTGACAAGGTGACGCGTGTGTTTCAGGGGCTGATGCTGTTCTTCGTACTCTCCTGCGATACGTTGATCTTCTACCGCATCAAGGTCGTCTTCACCGGCAAGGCGCATAACAGCCAAGGAGCGGCATGATGGATATGCTTCAGGCCATCCTTCTCACGGTCATCACTGCCGCCACACCGCTCGTCCTTGCCGCCTCGGGCGAGCTGGTGGCGGAACGCTCCGGCGTCCTCAATCTCGGCGTCGAGGGCATGATGATCATGGGTGCGGTCTGCGCTTTCGCTGCCGCGCATATGACCGGTTCGCCCTATCTCGGCATTCTGGCCGGTATCGCGTCGGGCGCGGTTTTCTCGCTGCTCTTCGGTTTCCTGACGTTGACGCTCGTTACCAACCAGGTGGCGACGGGCCTTGCGCTGACCATTCTCGGTCTTGGCGTTTCCGGCATGCTGGGCGAAAGCTTCGTTGGCCTGCCGGGCGTCAAGCTGCAGCCCATCGTCTTTCCGGTGCTGTCGGAGATACCATTCATCGGCCCCTTGCTGTTCCGGCAAGACCTGATCTTCTACATGTCCATCGCGCTCGTTGCCGGCATAAGCTGGTTTCTGTTCAAGAGCCGCACGGGTCTCAAGATCCGCGCCATCGGCGACAATCACGGTTCTGCCCATGCGCTTGGCATCAACGTCATCCGCACACGCTATCTGGCTGTCATGTTTGGCGGTGCGTGCGCGGGGCTTGCTGGTGCGCAGCTTTCGTTGGTCTATACGCCGCAATGGGTGGAAAACATGTCGGCCGGGCGTGGCTGGATCGCACTGGCGCTCGTCGTCTTCGCGTCCTGGCGTCCATGGCGGGTGCTGGCAGGCGGTTATCTGTTCGGCGCTGTCACCATCGGGCAGTTGCACGCCCAGGCATTCGGCATTGGCGTGCCGTCGCAACTGCTTTCGGCGCTGCCCTATATCGCAACTATTGTCGTGCTGGTCATCATCTCGCATAATCGCCGCACGACCTTGATCAACACGCCGGCATCACTGGGTAAATCCTTCGTGCCGGACCGGTGAGAAAAACTTCCAGTCTCCAAACCAAACAGGGGTAAAAATGAAAAAACTGGTCATCGCACTTGCTGCTTCCATAGCGGCTCTTGGAGGCGTCGTTTCTTCGGCTGAGGCCGCCGACGCAAAGAAGGTCTGCTTCATCTATGTCGGCAGCCGCACCGATGGCGGCTGGACGCAGGCGCACGAAATCGGTCGCGAAGAGCTGCAGAAGCATTTCGGCGACAAGATCGAAACGCCGTTCCTCGAAAGCGTTCCGGAAGGCCCGGATGCCGAACGCGCCATCGAGCGCATGGCACGTTCCGGCTGTGAGCTGGTCTTCACCACTTCCTTCGGCTTTATGGATGCGACCGTTAAGGTTGCCCAGAAGTTCCCCAAGGTGAAGTTCGAGCACGCCACCGGCTTCAAGACCGCCGAAAACGTCGCGACCTACAATTCGCGTTTCTATGAAGGCCGCTACATTCAGGGCCAGATCGCCGCAAAGATGTCGAAGAAGGGTGTTGCCGGCTACATCGCTTCCTTCCCGATCCCGGAAGTGGTGATGGGCATCGACGCTTTCGTTCTTGGCGCGCAGTCCGTCAATCCTGAGTTCAAGGTCAAGGTTGTCTGGGCCAACACCTGGTTTGACCCCGGCAAGGAAGCCGATGCCGCCAAGGCGCTTATCGACCAGGGCGTCGATATCCTGACGCAGCACACCGATACGACGGCTCCGATGCAGGTTGCAGCCGAGCGCGGCATCAAGGCCTTCGGTCAGGCTTCCGATATGATCAAGGCCGGTCCGGAGACACAGCTGACCGCGATCAAGGACACCTGGGGCGCTTATTACATCAAGCGCACGCAGGCCCTGCTTGACGGCACGTGGAAGTCCGAATCCATCTGGGACGGCCTGAAGGACGGCATCCTGACCATGGCGCCTTACACCAACATGCCTGATGACGTGAAGAAGATGGCTGAGGAAACCGAAGCCAAGATCAAGTCGGGCGAGTTGCACCCCTTTACCGGTCCGGTGAAGAAGCAGGACGGTTCGGAATGGCTGAAGGCGGGTGAGAAGGCTGAAGACGGCGTTCTGCTCGGCCTCAACTTCTACGTTGCCGGCGTGGACGACAAGCTGCCGCAATAATGTGACACGCAGGTACTAGCTGCTAACGGGACCGCGCATGCAATTCATGCGCGGTCTTTGTTATTTTGATGTGTTTTATTGTTCGAACGAAGTTTGGCTTTGCTTTTCACGCGCGTTGATGTTTTTCACTGTATTCTGCGTTGAAAATCGGGCTGCTTTCCTGGATTACACAAGTCAGGCGCGATTTTTACATCTTCAACCGAACGGAAGGACATGGAATTTGCAGCGCGGAATGCTCGATGCGGCGATCGGTTTTCGAAAGTTGCGGACAAATCATGCTCAGGTCGTTCACAAGCTCGGTCTCGATATCGTGTCCGGAGTTTTCAAGACGGGTGACATCCTGCCGGGCGATGCCGAGCTGATGGAGCGGCTGAAAGTCTCTCGAACGGTGCTTCGCGAGGCGATGAAGACGCTCACCGCCAAGGGCATGATCTCCCCCAAGGCGCGCATCGGTACCCGTGTGACGGAGCGCGAAAGCTGGAACATGTTCGACAGCGAGGTGCTGCTCTGGCACTTCGAGGCTGGTGTCAGCGAGGAATTCCTGCTGCATCTCTACGATATCCGCCAGGCGTTCGAACCCTATGGCGCGGGTCTTGCTGCCGCCAGGGCAAAAGACGCCGATATCGCAAGGCTTGTCGCTTACGCCAACGAGATGGGCAACACGGCTTATTCCAAGGAAAAGCGCGCGCTTGCGGATATGAATTTCCACGTTCTCATCACCGAAATGTCCGGCAACCCGTTCATGCGCACCGTCGGTTCGCTGATAAAGGCGGCGCTGGCGGGCATTTTCCGGATGAGCAACCCGGAAGCCGATCCCAACGAGATTTCCGACGTGTCTGCCTCTCACCTGCGACTCGTTGAAGCGTTTCGCCTGCGTGATGAGGGGGCAGCCCGGCGCGAGATGGAAAGGCTGATTGAAAACGGCCGTCAGCAGATACTCGAATTCACGGCCCGTAACTCCCGCCCATAGATCATGCCAGCCTGCCGCTGATCACGTTTGATGAAAATCGGCGTGGAAATTTGGTGGAGATTTGCATGGTTTCTTAAGTGGGGCGCCGTTATAGCAGTGCCGGAAAGAAATCACCCATACGCCCGTCCGCAGTGCTGGCCGGCGTAAAGTCAAACATTGCCCCTGTCCGGGCCGCCTGTGGCCGGTGACGGGGTGTTGGAGGTCTTATGGAGCGCAGCTCTCTAGCCGTTATTCTCGCAGCGGGCGACAGCACGCGCATGAAGTCTTCGAAGTCCAAGGTGCTTCATCCGGTCGCTGGACGCCCGATGATCGGGCATGTGGTGGAGGCTGTTGCTGGAGCGGGCGTCGGCGCGGTGGCGCTGGTGGTCGGGCGCGATGCCGACAATGTCGCTGCTGCGGCAAGTCTCAAGGGCCTGCAGGTCGAGGCTTTCCTGCAAAAGGAACGCAAGGGCACCGGGCATGCGGTTCTTGCCGCACGCGAGGCGATCGAACGCGGTTTTGACGATGTCATCGTCGCTTATGGCGATGTGCCGCTCATCACCTCAGCCACGCTCGACAGGGCGCGCGAGGCGATTGCCGACGGTGCCGATGTCGCCGTTATCGGGTTCCATACTGACCGTCCCACGGGTTACGGGCGGCTTCTGGTCGAGAATGGCGAGCTGGTCGCGATCCGAGAGGAAAAGGACGCCACCGACGAGGAGCGCAAGGTCACCTGGTGCAACAGCGGATTGATGGCCATCAACGGCCGCAATGCGCTGGATCTGCTGGATCGGATCGGCAACAGCAATGTGAAGGGCGAATATTATCTGACTGACATCGTCGAGATCGCCCGTTCTCTCGGCCGCCGCGCCATTGCCATCGATGCGCCGGAAAAGGAATTGACCGGCTGCAACAACCGCGCTGAACTCGCCTTCATCGAGAGGCTCTGGCAGGAGCGCCGCCGTCACGAATTGATGGTCGACGGCGTTTCGATGATCGCGCCTGAGACAGTATTCCTTTCCTTCGATACGAAGATCGGTCAGGATGTCCTGATCGAGCCCAACGTCGTTTTCGGTCCCGGCGTGACGATCGAGCCGGGTGCGATCATTCATGCATTTTCGCATCTGGAAGGGGCCTATCTGGCCCAGGGTGCGGTTGTCGGTCCATTTGCGCGGTTGCGTCCGGGTGCAAACCTGCACGCCAACGCCAAGGTCGGCAATTTCTGTGAGGTCAAGAAGGCCGAGATCGGCGAGGGCGCAAAGGTCAACCATTTGACCTATATCGGCGATGCTTTCGTGGGTGCAGGCAGCAATATCGGCGCGGGTGCCATCACCTGCAATTATGACGGTTACAACAAGTCCGAAACGCGGATCGGAGCCAACAGCTTCATCGGCTCGAATTCGTCGCTGGTTGCTCCCGTCTCCATTGGAGAGCGGGCGTATATCGCCTCCGGCAGCGTGATTACCGATGACGTGCCTGCCGATGCGCTGGCTTTCGGGCGCGCGCGCCAGGAGGTGAAACCGGGCAGGGCGGTCGCGTTGCGCGAGCGGGCGAAAGCGCTGAAGGAAGCGAAGAAAAAATCCTCTTAGATGACGTTACCGAGCGATACTGAAAGTGACCGGCGGGATAATTGCCGATTTCAGAGAAACGGTTAAAGCATTTCCAGTAAAGGTGCGCAGCGGTTTTACGTCCGGAAATGCATCAGAACAAAAAGGTGGTGTATTTTCGCATTTCAGGGAAAGGCGGAAATACTCTGGAAGTTTCGGTGAAGAGATCGCCGTCTGGAGAAATATATGTGCGGAATTGTCGGAATTGTCGGAACGCAGCCCGTTGCTGAACGGCTTGTCGATGCGCTGAAGCGCCTCGAATATCGCGGTTACGATTCGGCGGGTGTCGCCACCATCGACAATGGCGCGATGGACCGTCGCCGGGCGGAAGGCAAGCTGTTCAATCTGGAAAAGCTGGTCTCTGAAAAGCCGCTGCCAGGTGTCGTCGGCATCGCGCATACGCGCTGGGCGACGCATGGCGTGCCGAACGAAACCAACGCCCACCCGCATTTCGTCGAAGGCGTTGCCGTCGTTCATAACGGCATCATCGAAAACTTCTCTGAACTGCGCGAGGAACTGAGCGCCGAGGGTGCAACCTTCACCACCCAGACCGACACCGAAGTGGTGGCGCAGCTTCTGGCAAAATACACCCGCGAAGGGCTTGGCCATCGCGAGGCGATGCTGAAGATGCTGAACCACGTGACCGGTGCCTATGCGTTGGTGGTGATGTTTCAGGACGATCCCAATACGCTGCTTTCGGCGCGCTCCGGCCCGCCGCTTGCCGTCGGTTACGGCAGGGGCGAGATGTTCCTGGGGTCCGACGCAATCGCGCTTTCGCCTTTCACCAATGAGATCACCTATCTGGTGGATGGCGACTGCGCCATTGTGACCCGTGACGGTGCGGAAATCATCGATTTCTCCGGCAAGCCGGTGAAACGCGAGCGCCAGATTTCGCAGGCGACGGCTTTCGTGGTCGACAAGGGCAACCACCGCCATTTCATGGAAAAGGAAATCTATGAGCAGCCGGAAGTCATTTCCCATGCGCTCAGCCACTATGTGGATTTCGCCTCCAAAACCGTGAAGGATGCCGATAAGGCAATCGATTTCGCCAGGCTTTCCGGCCTTGCCATTTCCGCCTGCGGCACGGCCTATCTTTCCGGCCTGATCGGCAAATACTGGTTCGAACGTTACGCGCGCCTGCCGGTGGAAATCGATGTCGCATCGGAATTCCGTTACCGCGAGATCCCGCTCGTTCCCACGCAGGCCGCGCTGTTCATTTCGCAATCGGGCGAAACCGCCGATACGCTGGCGGCCTTGCGTTACTGCCAGCAAGAGGGACTGAAGATCGGCGCAGTGGTCAATACACGTGAATCGACCATGGCGCGCGAATCGGATGCGATCTTTCCGATCCTCGCCGGCCCGGAAATCGGCGTGGCCTCCACCAAGGCCTTCACCTGCCAGCTTGCCGTGCTCGCTTCGCTCGCGGTTGCCGCGGGCAAGGCGCGCGGCACGTTGAAGCCAGGCGAGGAAAAGGAGCTGGTGCAACAGCTTATCGAGATGCCGCGCATCATGAGCAAGGTGCTGAACCTCATCCAGCCGCAGATCGAGGCGCTGTCGCGCGATCTGTCGCGCTTCAAGGATGTACTTTATCTCGGCCGCGGCACCAGCTTCCCGCTGGCGCTGGAAGGCGCACTGAAGCTCAAGGAAATTTCCTATATCCACGCCGAAGGATATGCAGCCGGCGAGCTGAAGCATGGGCCAATCGCACTGATCGACGAGAACATGCCTGTCATCGTCATCGCGCCGCATGACCGCTTCTTTGAAAAGACCGTTTCGAACATGCAGGAAGTGGCCGCGCGCGGTGGCCGCATCATCTTCATCACCGACGAGAAGGGCGCCGCTGCGTCCAAGCTCGACACCATGGCGACGATCACGCTGCCCAATGTCGACGAGCTGATCGCGCCGATGGTCTTCTCGCTGCCGATCCAGCTGCTGGCCTATCACACCGCCGTCTTCATGGGCACGGATGTGGACCAGCCACGCAATCTGGCGAAATCGGTGACGGTGGAATGATCATCCGGCCGGAGCGGCAAGGTGATGAAGAAGCGATTGCTCGCGTTACGGAAGATGCCTTCCGTAACGTCGACTACAGCGACAAGACGGAACATGTGATCGTCGAACGGCTTCGCAAGGCCGGTGCGCTGACTGTTTCTCTGGTTGCCGAGGACAGCGAAGGCATCATCGGCCATATCGGTTTTTCACCGGTAACACTGTCGGGCGGCGAGACCGGCTGGTTCTGTCTTGCGCCCTTATCGGTGGCGCCGGACCGGCAAAGGCAGGGTGTCGGCTCGGGGCTGGTTCGGGAAGGGCTTGCCGCGCTGGACCGTCTGAGTGCTTCTGGCGCAGTTGTCGCTGGCGATCCGGACTATTACGGCCGCTTCGGTTTTCGCCATGTTGAGGGCCTGAGCGGCAAGGGGATTCCTGACGAATATTTCACAGTTCTTCGCTTGCATGGCGGAACTCCATCCGGCATTGTCGGTTTTCATCTGGGTTTCGATAGCGACAACGCTTAATTCCGAACGGTAAATGACCGATATTCCAGTCAAAATTTCATTCGCAGCCCGTCTGCGCAACAGCTTCCTCACGGGCGTCCTCATCCTTGCGCCTGTCACCATCACCATGTGGCTGGTATGGAGCTTCCTGCAATGGGCGGATAGCTGGGTTAAGCCCTATATTCCCGCCCGTTACGATCCCGAGCAATATTTCGATGTGGCGATCCCCGGCTTCGGCCTGCTGATCGCCGTCATCGGCATCACACTCATCGGCTTTCTCGGCAACAACCTCATTGGCAAATGGATCGTCGGCGTCGGCGAATCCGTTCTCAACCGCATGCCGCTGGTGCGGCCGATCTACAAGAGCATCAAGCAGCTGTTCGAATCCGTCCTGAAAGAGCATTCGAACTCTTTCAAGAAGGTCGGCCTGATCGAGTTTCCGTCACCCGGCACTTGGGCGATGGTATTCGTATCCTCGGAGGTCAAGGGAGAGCTTGCCCATCGCTTCAACGAGATGGGCCAGGAGATGGTTGCCGTCTTCCTGCCACCGACTCCGGTGCCGACGGCGGGTTTCCTGCTGTTCGTGCCGAAGGACAAGATCGTGATGCTGGACATGACACCGGAAGACGCGGCGAAACTGCTGATTTCAGGTGGACTGGTGGCTCCGGATTTCACGCCGCCGAAAATGATTGCGCCGGTTTGAGCCTTACAGGAGGCCGCTGATATCTGTTTGCGAAAAGTCGTTGCCGACATAAAGCAAAGGGCAGCCTTCAGCTTTTGCCAGCTCATAGGCAAAGCAGTCTCCGAAATTCAGCCCGGCGGGGTGGATACCCTTTCCCCAGATGCGATAGGCTTCCGAAATGCCACGGATTGATTTAGCAGTAACGGGTTTGATTTCGACGCTCAGCCCTTCGATCAGCATCTCGAGTTCCCGGCTGCGGCCACGTCTTTGCGCTACGATCACAGCTTCGGCAAGCGTACCGGCGGATATCAGCAATGGTTCATCCGTATCGAGAGCCATGGCACATGCATCTGCTGTGGGTTCATCAAGCAGGATTGCAAGCAGAGCAGATGTATCGATGACCATCATTTTGGAAGGCCG
This sequence comes from Agrobacterium tumefaciens, assembly GCF_009649785.1. Classification (GTDB taxonomy): domain Bacteria; phylum Pseudomonadota; class Alphaproteobacteria; order Rhizobiales; family Rhizobiaceae; genus Agrobacterium; species Agrobacterium tumefaciens. Next base: position 48,839 of record NZ_WJOK01000013.1, read on the forward strand.
TGCTCGTCGTAAAGGAAATCCTGACTATGCGCGGCATCCGGGCCATCGTCGCTCTTGGTCGCGACGGCCGCGCGCACTTTATCAAGCACGGCCCTGCGGGATTTTTTATCCGCCACAACAACCACTGGAACCAGCCGCACTGCTGCATGACCATGCCGGGTGAGAATGATTTCGTCCCCGGCCTCGGCGCGTCGTACCAATTCTGTCAGTTGGCCTTTTGCATCAGTTACGGATATCTGCATGGCTAACCTTAAGCGTTAAATCTCGCTTTAGATTAGTCTATTGAATGGACCAAATCAATCCTCGTCATCGAGATCATCCACCTCTGTTCCCGTCGTGGTCGCATGGAACACGGGGACGAAAAGCCGCATGTAGACCAGCCGCACGCTCCAGCCCTGTTCCAGTGCCTCTGTCCATGCCTTCTTGCGGCCTGGCTTTTTGAAGGCCTTGCCGATCGCTTTCTTCTGGCTTTTGGCGAAGGTGTCGGGTTGCAGGATGTTTTGCGGTGAGCAGAGCGCGTAGCCCTTTCTGAAGGCGGGCGGTGGGCGGCGTGGGTCGATCATGTTCATGGCGGTTCACTTTCAGCCGGCGTGCAGGAAGCGGATAGCTTCGTCGCGGCGGTGCAGATAGAGCAGGGTGCGCAGGCTTTCGCCGCGCGGGCCGGTCAGTTCGGGGTCGCGCTCGATGACATAGGCGGCGTCCTTGCGGGCGATTTCCAGGAGGTCGGCATGGGCTTCGAGGCTGGCGATGCGGAAGCCCGGGGTGCCGGACTGGCGGGTGCCGAGGAGTTCGCCTTCGCCGCGCAGCTTCAAATCCTCTTCCGCAATCAGGAAGCCGTCCTCGCTGTCGCGCAGGATGGAAAGTCGGGCGCGGCCGTTTTCGCTGAGCGGCCCCTTGTAGAGCAGGATGCAGGTGGAGGCCTCGTCACCGCGTCCAACCCGGCCACGCAGCTGGTGAAGCTGAGCCAGGCCGAAACGTTCGGCATGTTCGATGACCATGATCGTGGCGTCCGGAACGTCGACACCCACTTCCACCACTGTCGTTGCCACCAGCAGCCGGGTTTCGCCGTTCTTGAAAGCCAGCATGGCGGCGTCCTTCTCCGGGCCGCTCATGCGCCCATGGATGAGACCGATATTGACACCGAGCATCTGCGAGAGAACCGCATGTCGTTCTTCCGCCGACATCAGGTCGGACTCTTCCGTCTCCTCCACCAGCGGGCAGATCCAGTAGGCCTTCTTGCCCTCCTTCAGCGCGGCGCGCAGCCGCTCGACGATGTCGCCGATGCGCTCTGTGGGGATTGTCACGGTCTGGATGGGTTTTCGGCCAGCCGGTTTTTCGGTGAGTTTTGATACATCCATGTCGCCGAAGGCGGCCAGCACCAGCGTGCGCGGAATGGGCGTGGCGGTCATAACAAGCATATGCGGCGTGATGCCCTTGGCGGTGAGACGCAGGCGCTGGTGTACGCCGAAACGGTGCTGCTCATCCACCACGGCCAGCACGAGGTTCTTGTAACTCACGCTGTCCTGGAACAGCGCGTGCGTGCCGATGACGATCTGTGCCTCACCGGAGGCCACGCGTTCTTCGATCTCGCGACGCTCCTTGCCCTTGGTGCGGCCGGTCAGCACCTCAACCGTGATGCCCGCGGCATTGGCGAGTTTGGAGATGGTGGCGAAATGCTGCCGGGCAAGAATTTCGGTCGGGGCCATCAACACCGCCTGTCCGCCGGCCTCGACGGCGGTTGCCATAGCCATCAGCGCCACCAGCGTCTTGCCCGCGCCGACATCGCCCTGCAACAGCCGCAACATACGGTCCTCGCTGGCCATATCGGTCAGGATATCTTTCACCGAGGCATTCTGGCTCGGCGTCAGGGAGAAGGGGAGTTGCGACAGGATTTTTGCAGCAATGTCCCCCTTGGCGCGGATCGGCTGGCCCGCGACCTTGCGCAGTCTTTGCCGCACCAGCGCCAGTGACAGCTGCCCGGCCAGAAATTCGTCGTAGGCGAGCCGTCTGCGTGCCGGGGCCTGAGGATCGATATCGGCGCTGTCGCGCGGATCGTGCAACTCACGGAAGCTCGATGCCACGTCGCCGAACCCCTGCCGGGTCTTCAGCGTTTCGTCGATCCATTCGGGAAAGACCGGCAGTTTCGAAAGTCCGCCTTCAATTGCCCGCCGCAGCACCTTCGGAGACAGCCCGGCTGTCATTGGATAAACGGCTTCGACCAGCGGCAGGTTCTCGGATTCGGAAAGCTTCACCATGAAATCCGGATGCACCATGGAGGCGCGGCCGTTGAACCAGTCCACCTTGCCGCTGACGAGAACCTCTTCATCGACGGGCAAGGCCTTGGAAAGCCAGTCTCCCTTGGCGCGGAAGAAGGTCAGCGCCAGTTCCCCGGTCTCGTCATGCAGGAAAACACGGTAGGGCGCGGAACGATTGCCTGGTGGAGCTGGCTGATGCCGGTCGACACGTCCCTGAATGGTGACAATGGCGCCGGGAGCGGCAAGCGCGATGCCCGGGCGGTTGCGCCGGTCGATGACGTTTGATGGCGCGTGGAACAGAAGATCGATCACGCGGGTGTCGTCGGCATTTTCCCGGCTCAGCAGTTTGGCCAGAAGGTCGGCAAGCTTCGGCCCCACACCGGCAAGGGTGGAGACGGAAGCAAATAGCGGATCGAGAATGGCGGGACGCATGCTCAGCAAAATCGGGGAAGGGGACGCGTTATGCAAGACGTGGCGCCCGACAAAGGCTGTTTATCACCGGCAGATTTTAGCCGCCGTGGCATTATTTCGATAAAAACCGGTTCCAAGCGTTCGCCTCCTGTTCTATAGGAGGGCGCAATCAACATCCTGTTGAATAGCCAACCGAAAGGTGAATGCGATGACTGGACTGGTGCGCACGAGCGCCGACCTCGATCCGAGGCGCAGGCGGATACTTTACCGCTGCTGGCACCGGGGCATTCGCGAGATGGATCTGGTGCTCGGGCAATTTGCGGAAGACAATATTGCCGGGCTTTCCGACGATCAGCTTGACGAGCTGGAAATCATCATGGCGGAAGAGGATAACGACCTCGTCAAGATGGTGACAGGTGCCCTGCCGGTGCCGGAAAAATTCCAGACCCCGTTGTTCGAGAAGATCGCCTCTTACCGTCCCGATTTCGATCTCGTCACAGCCGAAACCCTGAAGGCCTGAAACATGATAGCCGGATTCGATGCAAAGCTGGTGGCGTCGGCCGATACGCCGCTGACCATCGGAAACGTGCCCTCCGGCATGGAAGCCCTACTGCTCGCCGATATGGCGCGGGCGGGAACATCGGTGGCTTACGTGATGTCGGACGGCCAGCGGGTCGCCGATCTCGAACAGATTCTTGGTTTTGTCGCGCCGGATATTCCGGTGTTGACGCTGCCGGCCTGGGATTGTCTGCCTTATGACCGCGTGTCACCGAGTGCGGACACCTCGGCGCGCCGGCTCGCGGCACTTGCCGGCCTCATCAATCACGCCAAGAAACCGCATCCGGCCATCGTTCTCGTCACCGTCAACGCCATGCTGCAGAAGATGGCGCCGCGCGACGTTATCGAGAGCCTGGGCTTTTCGGCCAAGCCCGGCAACCAGATCCGCATGGAGGACATCGCCGCGCGGCTGGAGCGCAACGGTTTCGACCGGGTGGCGACGGTGCGTGAAGTGGGTGAATTCGCCGTGCGCGGCGGCATTCTCGATGTCTTCGTGCCGGGCACCGAAGAGCCGGTGCGGCTCGATTTCTTCGGCGATACGCTGGAAAGCATCCGCACCTTCGATCCGGCCAGCCAGCGCACCATCGCACAGGCGCGCTCGCTTGATCTCAATCCGATGAGCGAAGTGACGCTGACGCCGGATACGATCGGCCGGTTCCGAAAGAATTACCTGTCGCTATTCGGTGCGGCGACGCGCGACGATGCGCTTTATCAGGCTGTCTCCGAAGGTCGCCGTTATGCCGGTATGGAGCACTGGCTGCCGCTGTTTTACGAGGAGCTGGAAACCGCCTTCGATTATCTCAGCGGTTTCCGTATCGTCACCGACCATACGGCGCGCGAGGCGGCGAAGGAACGCTCCAAGCTGGTCCTCGATTATTACGAGGCGCGGCGGGCTTCCGGCGAGACCAAGGGCTCGACGCAGGGCGCGCCATACAAGCCGGTATCGCCTGGGCAAATCTATCTCGACGGCAAGAGCTTCGAGGCGGCGCTTGCGAGCGTCAATGCGGTGCGGCTGACGCCCTTCAACGAACACGATAGCGAAGGCCGCCCGGTTGCGACGCTTGATGCCCATGTTGGTCCGCGCTGGGCACGTCCACCGACGGAAGGCGACAGCGAAGAGCGGGTCAATGTTTTCGATCTGGCGGTAAAGCACATTGCCGAGCGCCGGGCCAAGGGCTGGAAGGTTTTGATCACCGGCTGGTCGGAAGGTTCGCTCGACCGGCTGTTGCAGGTCTTGAACGAACACGGGCTTGAAAAGATCAAGCCGGTGACATCGCTGAAAGAGGTGGAGAAACTCGGCAAGGGTGAGGCGGCTTCGGCAGTGCTGAGCCTCGAAGCCGGGTTTGAGACCGGAACGCTCGCAGTCATCGGCGAGCAGGATATTCTTGGCGACCGCATGGTGCGCCGTTCCAAGCGCCGCAAGCGCGGCGCGGATTTCATCGCGGAAGTGGCGGGGCTGGACGAAGGCTCGCTCGTGGTTCACGCCGAACACGGCATCGGTCGCTTCGTCGGTCTCCAGACCATCGAGGCAGCGGGCGCGCCGCGCGCCTGCCTGGAACTGCATTATGCCGACGACGCCAAGCTGTTCCTACCGGTCGAAAACATCGATCTTCTCTCGCGTTATGGTTCTGATGCCGCGGAAGCCACGCTCGACAAGCTCGGTGGCGGCGCATGGCAGATGCGCAAGGCCAAGCTCAAGAAGCGCCTGCTCGATATGGCCGACGAGCTTATCCGCATTGCAGCCGCGCGTCTGGTGCGCCACGCGCCGGCGCTTATCGCACCGGACGGGCTTTACGACGAGTTTGCCGCCCGTTTTCCCTATGACGAGACCGAGGACCAGCTGAACGCCATCGACGCTGTTCGCGACGATCTCGGTGCCGGGCGGCCGATGGATCGCCTGATCTGCGGCGATGTCGGTTTCGGCAAGACCGAAGTGGCCTTGCGCGCCGCTTTCCTTGCCGCCATGAATGGCGTTCAGGTGGCGGTGGTGGTGCCGACCACGCTTCTGGCGCGACAGCATTTCCGTACCTTTTCCGAACGGTTTCGCGGTCTGCCGATCCGGGTGCAGCAGGCCTCGCGCCTTGTGGGTTCGAAGGAGCTTGCGCTCACCAAGAAGGAAGTGGCTGATGGAAAGACCGACATTGTCGTCGGCACCCATGCGCTGCTCGGTGCGGGCATCAGCTTCGCCAATCTCGGCCTGCTGATCATCGATGAGGAGCAGCATTTCGGTGTGAAGCACAAGGAGCGGCTGAAGGAGCTGAAAAGCGATGTGCATGTGCTGACGCTGTCGGCAACACCCATTCCGCGCACCTTGCAGCTGGCCATGACCGGCGTGCGCGAGCTGTCGCTCATCACCACGCCGCCAGTGGACCGCATGGCGGTTCGCACCTTCATTTCGCCCTTCGATCCGCTGGTAATCCGTGAAACGCTGATGCGCGAGCATTATCGCGGTGGCCAGAGCTTTTATGTCTGCCCGCGCCTTGCCGATCTCGCTGACATCCATGCATTCCTGCAGTCGGATGTGCCGGAACTGAAAGTGGCGGTGGCGCATGGCCAGATGGCGGCGGGTGAACTCGAAGACATCATGAACGCCTTCTATGACGGCAAATACGATGTGCTGCTTTCGACCACCATCGTCGAATCCGGCCTCGACGTGCCGACCGCCAATACGCTGATCGTGCACCGTGCCGACATGTTCGGTCTCGCCCAGCTTTACCAGCTGCGTGGCCGTGTCGGTCGTTCCAAGGTCCGCGCCTTCGCGCTGTTCACCCTGCCGGTCAACAAGGTGTTGACGACGATGGCGGAGCGGCGGCTGAAAGTGCTGCAATCGCTCGACACACTCGGCGCCGGTTTCCAGCTTGCCAGCCATGATCTCGATATTCGCGGCGCGGGCAATCTGCTTGGCGAAGAACAGTCCGGCCACATCAAGGAAGTCGGTTTCGAGCTTTACCAGCAGATGCTGGAAGAGGCCGTGGCCGAAGTGAAGGGTGACGAAGAGGTGCGCGACAGCGGCTGGTCGCCGCAAATCTCGGTCGGCACCTCGGTCATGATTCCGGAAGATTATGTCCCCGATCTGCATCTGCGCATGGGTCTCTACCGCCGTCTCGGCGAGCTTGCGGATATAGGCGAGATCGACGGTTTCGGCGCAGAAATGATCGACCGTTTCGGCCCGCTGCCGAAGGAAGTGCAGCATCTCCTCAAGATCGTCTACATCAAGTCGCTCTGCCGCACGGCCAATGTCGAGAAGGTGGATGCCGGGCCGAAAGGCGTGGTTGTGCAGTTCCGCAACAAGGAATTCCCCAATCCGGCAGCGCTTGTCGGTTACATCGGCAAGCAGGGATCGATGGCGAAGATCCGCCCGGACCACAGCCTGTTCCTGAACCGCGATCTGCCGACGCCGGAAAAGAGGCTGGCGGGTGCGGCGATGGTCATGACGCAATTGGCGGAGCTGGCTCGGTCGTAGATTTAAGCCTTTGTGGGGGCGGTGGGTGGGGCTTACCCCCCGCTGCCCTGCGGGGCATCTCCCCCACAAGGAGGGAGATCGGCAAGACGCGCTGTCACCACTTCATTCTCTAACGTTGATATAGGCAAAACCTTGCCGCATATCGATCTCCCCACCTGTGTGGGAAATGCCCGGCAGGGCAGAGGGGGGTAAGCCACCCATCGTCGGCTCATTTCCATCAGCCAATCCCTCGAAAACTCCACTCACTGCCTTCAGCGAAAATTACCGCGATGTAACGAAACGGACATGTATCGGTAGTCTTCGCGGGCGTAATCTTTCCTTCATACCCGGTGCGGCGGATCGTAAAGCCGCCGGGTCTTGAAGGAGCAGGACGATGTGGACCAACATCAACAGGTTTGCCACCGCTGGTCTGGTTGCTTTGACAATTGCGGGCACCACAATTGCCACCACCAGTCAGGCGGAAGCGCGCAATAATTTCGGCCGCGGCCTTGCCGCCGGGATCGCAGGAACGATCATTGGCGGAGCGCTCATCGCCGGGGCAAGGCATCCCGGTTACGCTTATGGCCCCGCTTATTATGCACCGGCCTATGGTCCACCCGTCTACGCCGCGCCAGCTTATGGACCGCCTGTTGTTTACCAGCCGGTTTATCCTCGCTGCCATGTGGCCTGGCGACAGAACGCCTGGGGCGACATGTATCGGGTCAGGGTTTGTGATTGATCGAATGCCATGCCAGCGACGCAAACATGCGTCGCTGGTTCTCATGCATTTTCGACTTTAGCGCTCGTCTTCCGGCGTGATCCCGACAGCCACATTCTGGTCAGTTGCGGCGATGGAGGCGGGAAGCGGCACTTTTCGCTGCTTCTCGCGGATCAGCGTCAGCAGGCCGGAGCCGACGATCAGGGCGATGCCCATCAACATCCAGCCATCAATGCGGTCGCCGAAAATCAGGTAACCGAACAGAATCGCCCAGAGCATCTGGCTATATTGCGTTGGGCCGATCATGGCGGCGGGCGCATATTGGGCAGCATACATGACAAGCACGTTGCCAAGCGCGCCGAGCAGGCCGTATCCCGCCAGCAGCAACCATTGTTCGCCGCCCGGCATGATGAAGGTCGGCACCATGGCGATGCCGCTAATGGTAAGACAGCCCAGTACGCCGGCCCCATACAGCGAGACGTTCTTTTCCGATGGGCCCATGGCGCGGAAGATGACGATGCTGAGTGCGCCGCTGAAGCCACCGATGATGGCGCCGATATGGCCGATGCCGAGTTCACGGAAACCCGGCCGCAGGATGACCAGCACCCCGAGGAAACCGATGATGACCGCAGACCAGCGGCGGATGCCCACCTGTTCCTTCAAAAACACCACCGACATGATGGTGACGAAAGAAGGAAGAAGGAAGATCAACGCGAAGGCTTCGGCCATGGAAAGATGGGTGAAAGCGGTGACGCTGCCGACGGCACCCGTACCGGCGGCAAAAAATCGGATGATCCATAAAGGCCGGTTGGTCGTCTTCACCACATCCACCCAGCGATCATTGCGCTTGCGGATGAAGGGCAGGGCGATGAGGCCGAACAGGGCGCCGAAGAAGGCCGATTCGATCGGCGAAATCTGGCCTTCAATGAGTTTAACGCTCGCGTCGCTCCAAGCGTAGGCAGCGAAGGCGGCAAAGGCAAGCAGAATGCCTTTCAGGGTCTGGTCGGACACGGGAAAACACCAACAGTTTATCGATTACGGCAAGCTGCCGGTGTTCGACCGTCAGTTCATCGACTTATGCTCGTCCGCCTTGATTTTTGCAATATCCCGCAGTGCAGCAATCAATACATCAGGCGTTTGTGCACCGCTGATGGCGTATTTCTGGTCAACGATAAAGAACGGTACGCCGTAAACACCCATTTGCTGCGCCGCGTCAATTTCGGCAATCACCGTGTCCTTGTCCGCATCCGACGCCAGAAGCCGTGTTACCACCTTGGCGTCCATGCCCGCCTTTTCGGCGATATCGGTCAGCACGGCGTGATCGCCGATATTGCGGCCTTCCTCGAAATTCGCCTTGAACAAAGCGGTGACGATCCTCTCCTGAACGTCACGGCCTTCAGCATGGGCCCAGAGCGACAGGCGATGTGCGTCGAGCGTGTTCGGGCCAATCTTGATTGCATCGAAATCGTAGTGGATGCCGACCTGTTTTCCGAGTTCCACCAGCGAGGCATGGGCCTGCTCGAGACGCTCCTTGCCGAGCTTTTCCTCAAGCGCGGCCTTCTGGTCAACGCCTTCAGGCGGGTAATCCGGGTTGAGCCGGTAAGGTCGCCAGTTCACGTCGACGCTGATTTCGTCCTGCACCTCGGCAATGGCAAGATCGAGCCTTGCCTTGCCCAGATAGCACCAGGGGCAGACCATATCCGATACGACGTCGATAACGATGCGTTCCATGGCTTTATCTTCCGTTGTCTTGGACCGAGCAGGGGCGGGTTATTGCGCCCTCGCATCCCACCAGGTCTGTTTCTGATTGCCTGATATCGGGGTCATATCCGGGCGGTCGATATATTTCCAGCGGGCTATCCATTGCGCGCCGATGTAGTAGAGCGGAATGACATAGTGGCCGGCGACGAGAAGACGATCATAACCACGCACTGCCGCCTGAAAATCCTCCGTGGATCGGGCCTGCAACAGGGCCTCGATCATGCGGTCGATGTCGGGGCTGGCCGCACCCGCATAGTTGAAGCTGCCCTGCGCATCCCGCGACAATGAACTCCAGCGGTTGAGCTGCTCGGCGCCCGGCGAGAGCGATGAGGGCAGGGACCGGATGATCATGTCGTAATCGAAGCTGTTGGAGCGTGCCTGATATTGGCCATCGTCAACGGAGCGGATGCCCATGGCGACGCCGATCAGGTTCAGCGAACGCTGATAGGCAAGCGCTATGCGTTCCTGCGCCGGGTTCTGCGTCATGATTTCGAATGCGAGCTGGCGGCCATTGGCATCGGACATCCTGCCGTTCTTGATGCTGTATCCGGCCTCTTTCAGCTTATCGACGGCGAGCTTCAGGACCTTGCGGTCCGCGCCGGTTCCGTCGGTGGTGGGCATGGCGTAGGTTCCCGCCAGAAGTTCCGGCGGCATGCTCTTGGCCGCATCGCCAAGCAGCGCAAGTTCGCGCTCATCTGCGGCATTGCCATAGGCACCGAGCGCGGAGTTCTGCCAGTAGCTTTGCGTACGCTTGAAGGCGCCGCCGAGAATGTTCTTGTTCATCCACTCGAAATCGAGTGCATAGGACAGGCCCTCGCGCACCTTTTCGTCAGCAAAGACCGCGCGGCGGGTATTGAAGACAAGGCCGAACATGCCCGATGGCAGACGTGGCTGGAACACATCCTTGACGATATCTCCGCGATGAACGGCGGGGAAGTTGTAGGCCTGGCCCCAATGGGACGTATCGGAGGTGCCGTTGATGGCGTCGCCTTCGGGATAGATGTCGATATCGCCTTTCTTGAAGGCCTCGAACATGGTGGTGACCTGAAGGAAATAGGTGATGCTGATCTCGTCGTAATTCTCGAAGCCGACCTTGCTCGGGATATCCTTGCCCCAATAGTCCGGGTTTCGCTCCCAGATGATTCGTTCACCCGGCCGCAATGTCTTGATTCGGTATGGACCCGAGCCGACGACAGCGCCGAGGCCCGCCTGTTCGAATTTTTCCGGATCGATCGCGTGTTTAGGCAAAATGGGGGTGGAAGAGGCGAGAATGAGCGGCGTTTCGCGGTTCGCCTTGTCGTTGAAGGTGAAGCGGACGCCGTGTTCGCCGATCTTTTCCAGCTTCGCCACGCCGTCTAGACGGCTGTTGAACGGCGGACGGCCTTTTTCCTTCAGGAGATTGAATGTGAAGATAACATCGTCAGGCGTCACCGGCTCGCCATCCGACCACTTGGCCTTGGGATTGATGTTGAACTGGGTGAAGGTGCGTTCCTCGTCCCACTCCACGGTTTCCGCAAGCAGGCCGTAAAGGCTGAAAGGCTCGTCGCTCGAGCGCTGCATCAGCGGCTCGTAAAGGAGATTGCCGAATTCAGGGTCCCAGACGCCGCGCGCCGTGGTGCGCATTCCCTTGAGAACAAAGGGGTTGAGGCTGTCGAAGGTGCCGACGACACCGTATGATATGCGACCACCTTTTTTCACGTCCGGATTGACATAAGGGAAGTGCCGGAAGTCGGCGGGAAGTGCCGGCGTGCCGTGCATGGAAATGGCGTGAAGCGGCTGCGCCACGGCAATTTCCGGAGAAAGCAGGGCCGTTCCCCAAAGAAACAATGCGGGGATGAGGGCCGCAAGCTTGCGCATGTCACTATCCTGTCTCAACTGTCGGTCCGTTTTGTCGTCGTGGTCGGTTATCGTCATGATTGGTTTTTTGTTATGATTCTGGCGAATATGTAGCACAAGCCCATGGCTGGACCCATGCGAGGGCGGGAAATCTTGGGTTGCCTCAAGAAAAAGTTAAAGAAGTGCTGGATATCGCCGCGAACGGCATGTAACAGGGTGGCCGGAAGAGACGGGTCACGCATTTGCCTCATTTAAACGACAGTTGAACGGGCAGAAGGATACCGCCATCGGCGAGCAGGACCCGCGGTTCTGTTCTGGCAGACATTCAGGAGACGGAACTCTTATGATGCAAAAGGCAAACACATTCACCCGGACAGCTCTGTCCGCTCTCGTTCTTTCCCTGGGCGCGGTTTCCGCTCCGGCCATCTCGCAGGCACAGGATGCTCCCGCCAATCAGGGCGCTGGCGCTCCGCCGCTCGGCTGGTTCAAGACCTGCTCGAAGCAGGAAGACAACGATGTCTGCGTCGTGCAGAACGTGGTTCTTGCCCAGAACGGCCAGATGATCACTGCCGTCGGCCTCATCACTGTCGAGGGCAAGGTCAACCGCAAGCTGCTCCAGGTTTCCGTTCCGACCGCGCGCCTCATTCCCCCGGGTGTGATGATGCAGATCGACGGTGGCAAGGGTCAGAAGCTCGATTACGCTGTTTGCCTTCCCGACAAGTGCACGGCCGAAGTTCCGCTGACGGACGCCATGATTGCGTCGCTGAAAAAGGGCAACGAGATCGTCTTCACCTCGATCAACTTCCGCCGCGCGCCGAACCCCATCAAGATCGCGCTTACCGGCTTTACCGGCGCTTATGACGGCGCGGCTATCACCCAGTCGCAGCTCGCAGAAAGCCAGCGCAGCCTTCAGGAAGGCATGCAGAAAAAGGCTGAAGAGGCTCGCAAGAAGCTGGAAGCTGCTCAGGACGCCGCAAAGGGCGCGCCGAAGCCCTGATCTCTTTACGAGAACACGAAAAAACCGGCCTGTTTTCAGGCCGGTTTTTTTTATGCGCGGTTTTGATCCGACGTATTTTCAGTCAAAGCGCACAGCGCCCTTATGACTGTTGTCAAATCGGGCGTGCGCTAATGCGCGAGCGACATCTTCGGCCGCCACTCGCCGTTGGGCGCCTTGTCGAACATCCGCTCGATATTGCGGTTGCGGAGCGGCGCCTCGTTTTCATCGTGGACGAGGTTCTGTTCGGAAACGTAAGCGACATATTCCGTCTCATCGTTTTCCGCCAGAAGATGGTAGAAGGGCTGGTCGCGCTCCGGGCGAATATCGGCGGGGATGGCGTTCCACCACTCTTCCGTATTGGCATATTCCGGATCCACGTCAATCACCACACCGCGGAACGGAAACACCTTGTGGCGGACGATCTCGCCAAGCGTAAATTTTGCGTCTCTTTGTTTCATGGTATGAACTTCCTTTCCCACTAATAGTTGGGTGCGGATTGGGAAATATCAAGGGCTAGCGGTATCCGGCCCTTTTTCCCGTGATGCTCTTAAGCGACCCTGCGGCCGATCGGTGCGGTGGCGATGACGACGCCGCCGGTAACCAGCACGATGCCGATGGCGTGATATGTTTCAAACGTTTCACCAAGAAAAAGCGTGGCCATGACAATCGAGACGGGTGGCATCATGTAAAGCGTGATGCCTGCCGTGGCGGGGCCGAAAACGCGGACCGTATGGGTGAAGCAATAAAAGGCAAGCAGTGAGGCGAACAGGATGATGCCGCCGATCTTGGCCCAGGCGATGGCCGTGGCCGGCAGCAAGCCACCATGCGCCAGTTCGACCGCTGCCGGCGGGAGCAGGACCAGCGCGCCGGAGAAGGCGATGAGGCCGAAAAGGCTGAACGAGGCCATCTGCCGCGCCGCGGGATCGCGCAATAGCAGCGAATAGACCGCAAAGGCAATCGCTGCCGTCAGAATGGCAAAATCGCCAATGTTGAATTTCATCTGCCAGAGAGCGGACATATCGCCCTTGAGCACGATGGCCGCCACGCCCGCAAAAGCGATGATCATGCCCGCCACTTCGAGCCTGCGGATCGGGCGGCCCTGAAAGATGCGCTGGAACAGGATGATGAATAGCGACGAAGTCGTATAGATCAACGTACCGTTGGCAGCCGTCGTCATTGTGAGGCCCCAATAGACCACGCCACCGCAGACGCCCATGCCGAGAATGCCAAGAACGAGCCAGAGCAGCGTTTTCTGGCGCACGAAGGCGAGGCAGTTCCGCCAGTCGGCGATCATGAACGGAGCGATGATGAGGCTCGATCCGATCCAGCGAATGAAGGCGGCAATGAAGGGCGAGACCTCGCCGATGACGCCGCGGCCGAAAATGATGTTGCTGGAGAAAAAGAACGGTACCGCCAGAAAGATGAGCCAGTCCGTGAGGCGCGTTTGCTGAGAGGCTGGCTTGATCGACATTGTTCGCGACATGGCTGGGCATCAAAAGAAAACGGCGGCTTTCCAGGGGAAAACCGCCGAGCGGGAAGGGACGCCTCTAAAGGCGTCCCAAATGCCGGTCAGGCAGAGTAGTACATGTCGAATTCGACCGGATGCGGGGTCATTTCGAAGCGCATGACTTCCTGCATTTTCAGCTCGATGAACGAGTCGATCTGGTCGTCGTCGAACACGCCGCCGGCGGTCAGGAACTTGCGATCCTTGTCGAGGCTTTCCAGCGCTTCGCGCAGCGAGCCGCAGACGGTCGGGATCTTTTTCAGTTCCTTGGCAGGAAGGTCGTAAAGGTCCTTGTCCATCGGCTTGCCGGGATGGATCTTGTTCTTGATGCCGTCGAGGCCGGCCATCAGCATGGCTGCAAAACCGAGATAGGGGTTCTGGGTCGGGTCCGGGAAGCGGACTTCGACGCGCTTCGCCTTCGGGTTGGAGCCGAAGGGAATACGGCACGATGCGGAGCGGTTGCGGGCGGAATAGGCCAGCAGAACAGGAGCTTCATAACCCGGTACCAGACGCTTGTAGGAGTTGGTGGTGGGGTTGGTAAAGGCGTTGATGGCCTTGGCATGCTTGATGATGCCGCCGATGTAGTACAGGCAGTTTTCAGACAGGCCGGCATATTCGTCGCCAGCAAAGGTCGGCTTGCCGCCCTTCCAGATCGACTGGTGCACGTGCATGCCCGAGCCGTTGTCGCCGAAGATCGGCTTCGGCATGAAGGTTGCCGTCTTGCCATAGGCATTGGCGACCTGGTGCACGACGTACTTGTAGATCTGCATCTTGTCGGCGCTGGATACCATGGTGTCGAACTTCACACCCAGCTCGTGCTGCGCGGAGGCGACTTCGTGGTGGTGCTTTTCGACGACGACGCCCATTTCAGCGAGAACCGTCAGCATTTCGGAACGCATGTCCTGCAGGCTGTCGATCGGGGGAACCGGGAAGTAACCGCCCTTGACGCGCGGACGGTGGCCGAGGTTACCGGTTTCGTAATCCGTGTCGTCGTTGGACGGCAGTTCCGACGAGTCCAGCTTGAAGCCGGTGTTGTAAGGGTCTGCCTTGTACTTCACGTCGTCAAAGACGAAGAATTCCGGCTCGGGGCCAACGAAGATGGTGTCGCCGATACCGGAGGCCTTGAGGTAGGCTTCGGCCTTCTTGGCGGTGCCGCGCGGGTCGCGGTTATAGGCTTCGCCGGAAACCGGGTCGAGAATGTCGCAAAGGATGACGAGGGTCGACTGGGCGAAGAACGGATCGGTATGGGCAGTTGCCGGATCGGGCATCAGCACCATGTCGGATTCGTTGATGGCCTTCCAGCCGGCGATCGAGGAGCCGTCGAACATGACGCCATCGGCGAACATGTCTTCGTCTACGCAGACAACATCCATGGTGACATGCTGCAGCTTGCCCTTGGGGTCGGTAAAGCGCAGGTCCACGAACTTGATGTCGTTATCCTTGATCTGCTTCAAGATATCGTTTGCGGTCGTCATTTAAACGTTTTCCTTGAGTGTGGTGGTGACGAGGTGAAAAACCTGAGCCTCCCCGGCTCAGGACCTGGTTCCGATTATATGGCGTCCACGCCTGTTTCACCGGTACGGATTCGGATGACTTCCTCGACGTTGGAAACGAAAATCTTTCCGTCGCCGATACGTCCGGTCTGTGCCGCATTGCGGATAGCCTCAATGACGGCTTCCGCATTTTCGTCCGCCAGTACGACTTCGACTTTCACTTTCGGCAAAAAGTCCACAACGTACTCTGCTCCGCGGTAGAGTTCCGTGTGGCCCTTCTGACGACCAAAGCCTTTTGCTTCCGTGACCGTGATTCCCTGAAGTCCGACTTCCTGAAGGGCTTCCTTCACTTCATCGAGCTTGAAAGGCTTAATGATCGCTTCGATCTTTTTCATGAGAAAATATCTCTCCGCTTCTCCCGTTAAAGCAGGTTATTCCCGCTCTGCCACAAGAATGCACGTATTGTGCCAGATCGGAAGCGGGCTTGAAGAAAAAACTTCGCTTGCCCGGCTTTCTGGCACAAAATGCATTCGCTTTTTGTGGTTTTCCAGCCAATTTCTCGCCAAAACCCGAAAAATCCGTCATCAATTCTGTCGGTTTTCCTTATTTTAGTTATGTTGAATATTTCGGAATTCACTGACGGCGTTTTGTTGATTTGTTTATATTTTATGCATTTGATTATTATTTCGCCGCAGGCATTTGCTTATTTTTGTATCGATTGCCTTTCCGGCGTTTTGAAGGGATGATCGCTCCATGAAATCCCTATTGAATCTCTCTCTTATCGACGCTGCCGTGATGGCCCGCATCGATGCGGCCTCAGGCCAATCCGGCATTCCCCTATACGATCTTATGGAGCGGGCAGGGCAGGCGGTCGCTGCTTCGGCCCTTCGCTACTATCCGGACGCGCTGCGTTTCGTCGTGCTCTGCGGAGGCGGCAATAATGGCGGTGATGGTTACGTTGCGGCACGCTCGCTTGTGCAAAGCGGGGCGACAGTTGCGGTTCATCATCTTGGCCAAGTCACGGCCATGAAAGGCGATGCCCGCACGGCTTTCGAGGGCAGCGGCGTCACAGCCCTGCCGCTTGGCGACTATGTACCCATGGCTGGAGACGTGGTGATTGACGCGGTGTTCGGTGCCGGATTGTCCCGCGAGATTCCGTCGGAGCTTCGGCGCGTGATCGATGCGGTGACGCAGGCAGCCGTGCCGGTTCTCGCCGTCGATCTGCCGTCTGGTCTTTGCGGCAGGAGGGGCGTGCCTCTGGGCGCATCGTTCAAGGCGGAGCGGACCGTAACCTTCATGGCGCGAAAACCCGGCCATCTGTTGATGCCGGGGCGGGAACTGTGCGGGACGCTTGAGGTGTTCGATATCGGTATCCCCTCCCGTATTCTAGCCGCTCATGCGGGATCGGTTGCGGAAAACGATCCACTTGTCTGGCGCGACGCCTTGCCCCGCTCCGAAATGGAAACGCATAAATTCCGCCGTGGGCATCTGACCGTCTTTTCCGGACCGCCACATGCGACGGGAGCAAGCCGCATGACGGCAATTGCAGCGCTGAAGGCGGGGGCGGGCATCGTCACCATCGCCGCACCGAAGCAGGCGCTCGACGTGCTTTCGGTGACATTGACGGCGGTGATGAGCTCCGGTCTGGATGATGCGGACGATCTGCGCCACTGGCTGGACGACAAACGCCACGGCGCTTTCGTCCTCGGTCCCGGTTTCGGCGATCTCGAAAAGGCGCGGCAATTCGTGTCCCTGCTCGGGGACAAGGTGGTGGTGCTGGATGCCGACGCGATCACCGCTTTCAAGGACTGCCCGGAAACCCTCTTCGACCGGGTGATTTCAGGCGCGGGGAAATTCGTATTGACGCCGCATGAGGGCGAGTTTGCCCGGCTCTTTCCCGATCTCGCCGCTGACACGTCACTGAGCAAGATCGAGAAGGCGCAGACCGCATCGGCGCGCAGCGGCGCAGTGCTGGTCTACAAGGGTGCGGATACGGTCATCGCCGCGCCGGACGGCCGCGCGCTGGTCAATACCAATGCGCCGTCGAGCCTTGCGACGGCGGGGTCAGGCGATGTGCTGGCTGGCATCATCGGCGCATTGCTTGCGCAGGGAACGCCTGCCTTTGAGGCCGGCGCTGCCGGTGTCTGGCTGCATGGCGAGGCGGGCAGCAGGGCGGGTGCAGGTATGACGGCAGAGGATCTCGCCTACGCGGTGCGGCCGTTTGCGTGACCTTGAGTTGTTGTCCACTCCGGCACCCCGGACTTGATCGCAGGAGATACCTTTCGCTGCGCAGACGCGTCGTGGCTGGATGCCGGATCTAGTCCGGCATGACGGGGGGAGGTTTTCATCACTGAGGCGAGGGCTTTTTCGCCCTAGAGGTTTAAAGCAGCGTCAGTGCGCGGCTTTGCCCTGGCTCGCGGTTGCCATCCGCGAAGCGCTGATCAGCAGCTTGCGTTCCGCCCGTTCCTGTTGCGGCGTGCGATTGTAGATTTCGCGATAACACTTGGAGAAATGCGAAGCGGAGACGAAACCGCAGGCAACGGCAACCTCGACCACCGGCATGGCCGATTGCACCAGCAGGTGGCGGGCGCGGTCCAGGCGGATTTCAAGATAGTAGCGGGCGGGTGAGCGGCCCATTTCCTGCCGGAAGAGACGCTCCACCTGTCGGCGCGACAGATCGGCCGCATCGGCGATGTCGAGCAGCGACAGCGGCTCGGACAGATTGCCTTCCATCAATTCGATGATCGACAGGACCTTGCTATTCTGAACGCCGAGGCGCGCACGCAGCGGCAGGCGCTGGCGGTCGTTGGGGCTGCGCACCCGGTCCGTCAATTGCTGCTCGCAGACGCGGTTGACGAGATTTTCGCCGAAATCCTGACCGATCAGGCTCAGCATCATATCGAGCGATGCGGTGCCGCCGGCGCAGGTATAGATGTTGCTGTCCACCTCGAAGAGATCGGCATAGACTTCCACCTGCGGGAAGGCTTCGGAAAAACCAGGCAGGTTCTCCCAGTGGATCGCACAGCGTTTGCCGTTCAAGAGACCAGCCTGCGCGAGGATATGCGCGGCGGTACAGAGGCTGCCGATGGCGATGCCGCGATTATAGGCTTCACGCAGCCAGGCATTGACGGATTTGTTGATGTGCTGGTCGACATCGATGCCCGAACAGATGATCGCCATTTCAACGCGGTTTTCGCCGCTGACATATCGGCGCTCATCGGCAAGACAGGTGTCGACCTCAAGACAGATGCCGCTTGATGACATGACCTTCTGGCCGTCGAGCGAGGCGAGGCGCCATTCGTAAGCCTGATACCCCAGCATGCGATTGGCGATGCGAAGCGTTTCAACCGCTGCGGCGAACGGCAGCATGGTAAATTGCGGAATGAGAAAAAAGACGATTGAGCGTTTCTTCTGGGAGTTCCTGCTCATTTGCCCGTGCTCCGTTGCGAATACGCAATTCCTCCCTTGGAATCGGTCTTCTGGATGTCCTGTTTCCGACATCTTTAACGAAAAATACGCCGTGAAATCCGGGCTGTCAAAAAATAGCTTTTGAAATATGCAAAATTTGCGACAAGCCTTTTTAAAGGGCGTCGTGTCGCATGTAAAACAGGCAGGTCATTTTACGCCTCTGCCGGCGCGTCTCGGGATTGACGGGGATGGCTCGCAAGTCCTGGGACGGTTGCGAGCCATGGGGTTGCGCATCATTTGCGGATGACCCTGATGCGGTTGCTGTCGGTTGTCGGCCATCCAATGTCCTTCAATGTTTCAGGCGGCAAACCTTCCAGCGCGCGGAGCATTCTTGCGCGCTTCCATGACGTATGGAGAGCGGAAATCTGGCCGGACAGGCGCTGGAGCCAGCTACCGGTCGAGGGGCGTTGCGATGAACGGCTCGCTGCGGGGTGATAATGTATCATGGCCATGTCTTGATCCTTTCGTGAACCACGATCCTGTTTACGACTTCGGTATGCGCTTACATATCTCATCAAACAAGAGAATGAATTTTATGTCATTCATCAGTTTTCGGAATGACTCGCGCTCGCCGCCTGCCGGACTTTCTGTCGTTCCGTGATGGGCCAGCGCTTCATTCCGACAAGGTGTTAGTTGCCCTGTCATTCGATGTCCGGGATGGTGCGCCTGTGTTGACATTCAATCAAACGAAATGATATCCATCTATAAATCAAAATATTTGAAGGTTCGTGCCATGACCGTAACTTTCCGCCAACCGTTGCCGCTGCTGGATAACGACATTCTGAGAACCTTCGTCGCGATTGCCGAGACCGGGAACTTCTCCACCGCTGCAGAGGTGGTGTTCAGAACGCCGTCCGCCGTTTCCATGCAGATAAAGAAGCTGGAGGAACAGCTGAAGACGACGTTGTTCCTGCGCGATGCCCGCTCGGTGACTTTGACGGCGCATGGCGAAACGCTTCTGACCTATGCGCGCCGCATGATCGCGCTGTCTAACGAGGCCGTGTCGCGTTTCGTCATGCCTGAACTGTCTGGCGTCGTCAGGCTCGGTGCGCCGGAAGATATTGGCGAGCGCGGTTTGCTCCCGGGTATCCTCAAGCGTTTTGCCGAGGTTTTCCCCGGCATCATGATCGATGTCACGATCGATTCCAGTTCCAATCTCTACAAGCGCATGGATGAACGGCGGCTGGATCTGGCACTGGTCAACTGTGCGTCGCATCCGCTGCGGGATACGGGCGAGGTGCTGATGCGCGAACGTCTCGTCTGGGCAGGGGCAAAATGCGGTACGGCCTATCTGCGCGATCCGCTGCCCATATCGATCTGGGAAGAGGGCTGCATCTGGCGTTCGGAAGCGATCAACTCGCTTGAAAAGCGGGGTCGCAATTTCCGCGTGGCCTATCTCAGCGGCCATACCATGGCGCAGCGCGCAGCAATTGCCGCCGATCTCGCCATCGCGCCCCTGCCGCGCTCCTATGTGCAGAACGACATGGTCATTCTGAGCGACAAGGAAGGCCTGCCGGAACTTGGTTATTTCGATATTCGCCTGATCACCGGCGAAAGACCCTCGCGCCCTATCCTTGCGGTCGCGGAAAGCATCCGCAACGCCTTTGTCGAGGTCGCCAAGGCGGCCTGAGGTAGATCTTTATAACGGGAATGCGCGACGGCGAGCGTCCGTCGCGCCATAGGCAAAGGTGTGCCTAGATCGCTACCGTGCCCCGCTTTGCAGAAAAGTCCGCATCGCCGATTTGCCAACTTCCACGACCGGCCAGCCAGTCTGCCGAATTCTGTAGCCCACCAAAGGGGAAGACGTGGATTTGCCGGATCGGTCCTGCCGGATTTGCCTGCCAGTGCCGTTCGATAGGGCCGACCACGCTTTCCGGTGAATGGCCCTTGGCCAGCGTCGTCAGGGAGAGCGCGTTCTTTTTCAGATAGGCGATGGAATTGCCGACGCCGCAGAGTGCTGCATATTTCAGCAGCGTCGTGATCCTGGCCGGACCGGAGACGCCGATATGCACCGGCAAGTCGATGCCGGAGGCGGCAAGTCCTTCCGCCCAGGCGATGAAGCGCGCGGGGTCGAAGCCGAACTGGGTGACGATGCGCATTGCCGCATCGCTTCTTTCGGAAAAATCATACTTCAACTTCAAGGCGGCCGTCGCCGTCTCATCGCTGAAATCGGGGCTGCCTTCGGGATGGCCGGCGATTGCAATCTGATTGATCCCGCAGCGATCGAAAATGCCGGTCGACAGCATATCCATGCTGGATGCGAAGGGACCAGCCGGCGTGGCGACGCCACCGCCGACTACCAGCACATCCGACACACCCGCTTCGCCTGCCAGCCGCTTCACCTGCTCCTCAAATTGCACGCGAAACGATATGCGCCGTGCCGCGAGATGCGGCACTGGTGTGTAGCCGAGATCGCGAAGATGTTTTGCAGCGTCGACCAGCCTGTCCTGCGAGGCCTGTCCGGTGTCTGTCAGATAAACACGCACGCCCTGTGGAAAGATACCGGCAAGACTTGCCGGGCCGAGCACCTGTGCGGGTGAGGCTTCAATGGAGGCGGCAATGGCGGGAGAGGTCGAGATATCGTGCAATTTGAATTTGGTCCTTTTCCTTATCATGCACCGCTTTTTTGCCCACGTCTTTGCCTGTTGCGGCAAGACAGCCCTGCATCTGCGACGAAGCTTGATTTCATGCGTTTGGCTGGCGGCAATGGCTGGTTGTTCTCACCAGACACGTTTGGTGAGGCCGTTCCACAGCCATGTCCAGATCGTCGGCGGAAACCGCAGCACCGATTTGCCAGGCAAGGGCGGTTGCGGCGCAAGGCTGCCGGAAAGGGCGTCCTCGATAGCGCTGACCGCAATATCGACCGAGGCGGCGGTCAGAAGCAGGGGGTAGGTGGCAATGGTATCGGAAGGCGAGGGCTTCAGCCGCTTTTCGTAAAGGGTTGCGCCGGTATCCACGGCCTTGTCGACCAGATGCACGGTCGCACCGAAATTACCCCGGTCCTTTTCCACCAGCGCCCAATAACCGCCCATCTGGCCGCGATAGGCGGGATTGATGCCGGCGTGGAAATTGATGACCGGGCAGCGCAGAGCTTGAAGGGTTGCCGGTGTCAGAAGGCGGCAGGAAATGGTGAAGATCGCCGCCGGTTGCAAGGTGTTGATGGCCTTGTGGCACTCTTCGTCGTTCAGGGAGGCAACATGTGTAACAGGAACTGCCTGGCCGAGATCGGCAGAGAGGCCATGTTCGGCAATGATCTCATTGGTGCGCCGAACAGTGAAGCGTTTGCCGAGCCGGGAGGCGATCATCGTCGCCATCTGGCCTGCGGCTGTCATCCAGCCGAGCCGCCGCGCCCGTCTTTTCAGAATGGCCGATTTGCTTTCCGCCTGCTCCACGATGACATGGATATCCGGAAACCGGGCGGCCAGCGCATTGATCATGACATTGGGGTTCAGCCCCCCCGCCGTCATCACCAGTAGCCGATTGTTTATCTCAGTCATGTCACCCACACGATTTTCCCGATCATGATCCCTGCGCCCGAGTTTCCCTCGCGAAGTTCAAAACCATGTTAATTTTCACCGACGGGATTTTTTCAAACGCCGGTGGAACCGATTTCCAATGCTCACGTTATTGTGACGCATATCACATCGGCGCTTGCCTTTGGACGGCAAGTCATAGGGGAGTTATTTCAAATGATCACACGTATTCTTTCGACAGTTTTCGTGGCTTTGTTGACCGTCGTGACCTTGAGTTCCTGCGGTAATACCATTCGCGGCGTTGGCCGGGATACGGCAAATGCAGTGGACGCCACGCAGGACGCAGGTCGTAGCGTAGACCGCGCCGCGCGTCGCTAAGTCTCTCCCCTCCAAGGTCTGGCGTCTCCCTGAATGAAGGGGACGCCTTTTCTTTGACCTGATTTCACCGTCACAGTTCATGTGTAAGAATCGCGCCGTACTAAGATGGGGCGAGAGGGCATGAGCGGGCGTTGATGAAAAGACTGGTGACGAAAAGACTGATTAGCTTGCTGCTGCCATTGCTTTTGCCGTTTTCGGCTAAGGCGGGCGGACAGGTGGATTTCTGCAAAACCATGGAGCATGCGGGCGGACGTTACATCGTCTGCAGTTTCGATCCGGCGAAAAGCATGATCCGGATTTACGACCGCGATCATGTCTCGGGTGAGGGATATCGCTCCTTCTCCGATCTCTCCTCCGCCCTGTGGCGGCAGCACATGTTCAGCGTCTTCGCCATGAATGGCGGCATGTATCATTCCGACTATTCTCCCGTTGGCCTCTTTGTCGAAAACGGCGTCGAACGTTCGCCGATTATTACCGGCGGCGGGTGGGGCAATTTCCATCTTCTGCCGAACGGCGTGTTTTATCTGAAGGGTGCAATGGCGGGCGTTCTGGAAACGCAGGCCTATGTCTCTGCCGGCTTGAAGCCGGATTTTGCCACCCAGTCCGGCCCGATGCTGGTGATCGATGGAAAGCTGCATCCGCGATTTCTGCCCGATAGCGACAGCCTGAAACGCCGCAACGGCGTCGGCGTGTCGCGCGACGGCATGGTGCATTTCGCGATTTCGGAAAACACCGTGCGTTTTTACGACTTCGCGACGTTGTTCAGGGATGCGCTGGATGCGCCAAACGCGCTGTATCTCGACGGGACGATTTCCAGTGTCGACATTCCCGCGATGAAAAGGCGCGATTCCCTGTTTGCCATGGGGCCGATTATCGCTGTCGTCGACAGGGTGCCTGACTAAGTCAGATCGGTGCCTTGGGGTAGGCTTTTTCGAGGCCTGCCGATGCCGTCAGTCCCTTGCGGAAGGCCAGATAGGCAGGATGCTGGCTGGCCTTGGCCGCTTCCGTGATG
This sequence comes from Agrobacterium tumefaciens, assembly GCF_009649785.1. Lineage (GTDB taxonomy): Bacteria > Pseudomonadota > Alphaproteobacteria > Rhizobiales > Rhizobiaceae > Agrobacterium > Agrobacterium tumefaciens. The sequence goes on from NZ_WJOK01000013.1 coordinate 72,145, forward strand.
CGTATCTGCAGGCGGGCAGGGGCGTTACAGCCCAGCCATTCGCCTGATGTCTCCAGTTTCAGACTGTTGAGGAAGCGGGCATTGGCCTGTTGATCGAGATAGAGATTGAGGCCGGCCAGCAGGTTTTCATCCTGCAACACGTTTTCCATCAAAAGCAGCACCCACGCCTTGTCCTCGCTTGCAAGCGAGGCAAGTTTCGATGCGACCGTCTCGCGGTCCGGAAAAGATGATGCCTGCTGCATGTAATGACGAATCCCGTTGCCGTTTTCTGTCGATAAGGCAGAGCCGAAAGGCTTTCAAGGCACAACAGTCCGGACACTGAAATTCAACTCTGGAATGCCGATTGCCGCTGGCTTCAACAGGTGTTTGTGCGAAACCTTCATAAACCAGTTACACTTTGGTTCAAATTGAGGCGAACGGCAAAAATGGGTAACCCGAAAGCGCCGATCTAAAGCCTTGTTTTTTCACACACCTATGCAACTGACGAATGGCAGCCCGTCAAAAACGCCTTCATTTAGCCGCTTTTTGCATTTGCGTTCTGCGCCGGATTTTAATAAATGCTTCCCCCAACGGGCCCGGTCTTGAAGATCGCCCGGAGAGTGAATAGCTGGAGTAATCATGGAAGAAACCGCTCAGAAATCCTGTTGGGCCGTCACCTTGCGCGCGCTTGCAGGCTTTGCCGCATTTCTCGCATTGACGTACATTTTTGGCAGCCCATAAGCACTTCTCATGAATGACGGGTTTTGAAACGGCGCGGTTTCCTCTGGAAACCGTGCTGTTTTCGTTTCTGCGGCCTGTATGTCGCAGCTGCAAAAGCCGGTGCCGCTCTTTTGTGGCGATCCGTCGCGGCTTTGGATATGATGGCGGTGGAATCCATTCTTATTCAAGGTAAGCCTCATGTTTCTTTCGGTCTTCGACGTCTTCAAGATCGGTATCGGTCCTTCCAGCTCGCATACGATGGGGCCGATGACGGCGGCGAACCGCTTTCTTGCGCTTATCCTCGGTGATGAATGGCCGCGTCCGGCGGGTGCTTCCGTGTCGCGCCTGAAGGTCAGCCTGCACGGTTCGCTTGCTTTTACCGGCATTGGCCACGGCACCGGCCGTGCGGTCATCCTCGGCCTGACGGGCGAGCGGCCGGATCTCGTCGACCCCGACGCCATGGACCCGATCATCGAAAAGGTTGAAAAGGCCGGTACCGTGTCGCCACCCGGCCACCCCTCCTATGAGTTCAACCCAGCCGAGGATCTGGTCTTCGACAAGAAGAACCCGCTGCCCGGCCATGCCAACGGCATGACCTTTTCCGCCTTCGACAATCAGGGCAGGCTGCTTCTCAAGCGCATCTATTATTCCGTCGGCGGCGGTTTCGTCGTGACCGATACGGAACTGGAGGCGATCAAGCAGCGCGGCAAGACCATCGATAATGGTCCGCGTGTGCCTTATCCGTTCGCCACGGCGCGGGAAATGCTTGAGATGGCGGGCCGCTCCGGCCGCACCATCGCCCAGATGAAGCGCGCAAACGAAGAAACGGTAATCTCCCGCGACGAGCTGAACGAGCGCCTCGACCAGATATGGGAGGCGATGAACGGCTGCATCGAGCGCGGGCTGAAGGTGGACGGCATCATGCCCGGTGGCCTGAAGGTGCGCCGTCGTGCCCGCTCCATCTACGAGAAGCTAAATGAGGAATGGCGCAGCAACCGGCTCAATCCTGTCATGGCGAATGACTGGTTGAGCGTCTATGCCATGGCCGTGAACGAGGAAAATGCTGCGGGCGGGCGCGTGGTGACAGCGCCGACCAACGGTGCTGCGGGCGTCGTTCCGGCCACGGTCCGGTATTTCCGGCATTTCCACGAGGATGCGACCGTTGACGATGTTCGCGATTTCCTGCTGACGGCGGCCGCAATCGGCGGCATCATCAAGCATAATGCATCTATTTCAGGTGCCGAGGTCGGCTGTCAGGGCGAGGTTGGGTCCGCTGCCGCCATGGCGGCCGCAGGCCTTGCCGCCGTCATGGGCGGTTCGCCAGAACAGGTGGAGAATGCCGCCGAAATCGCGCTCGAGCATCACCTCGGCATGACCTGCGACCCGATCGCCGGTCTGGTGCAGGTGCCCTGCATCGAGCGCAATGCGCTGGGTGCGGTGAAGGCGGTAACGGCGGCTTCCCTGGCGTTGAAGGGTGACGGCCAGCATTTCGTGCCGCTCGATGCCTGTATCGAAACCATGCGCCAGACCGGCAACGACATGAGCGACAAGTACAAGGAAACTTCCACCGGCGGTCTTGCCGTCAACGTTGTGGAATGCTGAGCGGGCAGGGCGTCAGGCATGGTCCACATGCTTGACGCCCGACGCAAAAAGGCATTGATAAGCACATGCCTCTACATCTTATAAAACTTTGCGTCGGCGCGGATTCACTCCAGGATTTGAGAGACTGGGTCGCGCATCGCTCGCTGACCGCGATCGCCGCTGGCCTTGAGCCGCACAGCGTCCACACCACGCGGATGATCCCGAAACGGCTTGAAGAATTGCTGGAAGGCGGTTCGCTCTATTGGGTCATCAAGGGCCAGGTGCAGGCACGGCAGAAACTTCTCGACATACGTTCCTTCAAGGGCGACGACGGGATTACCCGCTGCGATCTCATTCTCGGCCCCGAGGTGATCGAGACGTCGCCTGCGCCGAAGCGGCCGTTTCAGGGCTGGCGCTACCTCAAGGACAACGATGCCCCACGCGATCTCGGCGGCGGTGATTTCGGCGGCGAGGAGATGCCCTCCGACCTCAAGCGGGAACTAGCCGAGCTAGGCCTGCTCTAATCGTCAATGGATGTGATTGAAATGAAAAAGCCTGCTTCCTTGCGGAGCCGGCTTTATCATTTGGGGAGACGGTATTTGCGTGGGTTTGGATGGCTTCAGTTGATGCCGCCAACCGCAGTGGTGGCGCGGCCATCCTGTATTTTCACCCAGCGTCCGGGATTGGCGGTGTCCTGACGCTTCAGGTAGGTATATTCGGTCTCCGACCAGTTCATGACCTTGTTGCGCATGTTGTCGAGGACGAAATCACCGCGATCGGTGCGAACGGTTAGAACTGCATGGCCTTCGCCATTCGGCTGCAGAACAACCGTGATCAGCAGGTTGTTGGCGGAGAAGCCCTTGTTCATCAGCATTTTGCGCTTCAGAAGCACGAAATCTTCGCAATCGCCGACCGTGGTGGGGTAGGCCCAGCGCTCTTCGACGCCGTAGATTTCCATGTCGGTCATCGGCGTGATCGTGGTGTTGGCGGTATAGTTGACGTCCAGCATCGTCTTCCAGCGCTCTTCGGTCAGTTTCATCGGGCCGTTGTCCAGCGATGTCGGCTGGCATTCGCTCTGATAGGTCTGGCAGAACTCGTAGTGGCCGATCGGCGGGTTGGCCTTGCCAATCACGCGCATGGCGGCGGATGGCGAAGCGCTGGCCTGATGGGCGATGGCGCTGACGATGAATGCGATCAGAAAGAAACCGAAACGGTTGTTTTTGTTCATTGCTTGTCTCCCCGTGTTGAGGAGACACTCGCATGTATATTTTGACCCCGCGGAAAGATGCGCGTGTCAATTTGAGCTTATATTTCAGCAAATTAGCGCTTGTTTTGAACTGTATTCGAGTTAGTTTTTACGCGTTTTTGAAGCAAATTTTATTACAATTTTACGCATCTCGACCTTAAGTTTTTGGTAGCCATTTAGGCCGCTGTATTGAAAGCGATTTTCGCCACAGAGATATTTTTGCGATGCTGGGTAGTCAGGCCGCGGAGCGTATCGAAGACGCGCATTTCCCGTTTTGGGATTGGTGTTTCAAGTCGGGACAGGGCAAAAAGGCAGCGAAAAAAACTTCAAGAAAACTGTTTTTTTCTTGGAAAAAATGCCTGGAGCGGGATTTTCCAGTGCGGTTTTGCGCAAGAACTAACGCGAAATGGAGTGCGCCGGGCACTCTGACCGGATAGCACGGAAGTCAGCTTCAACGGAATCCACAATGCGGGAAAGCAGTATTTTAAACTGTCAGCGCAAATGCACGAGCGGCATTTTTGTAGACGAAAGCAGTCTGCTCCCATCATTCCGGCCTTGAGCCGGAATCGGATCGATGTGCGCCTGCGTGGCGGGAAAAGCTCTTTAGGCGCAGAGACCTGTGCTGGCTGTATTTCGGCTCACGGCCGGAGCGCCTGAAAGCGATAGCCGTGACAAGATCTGGCGAATGCCGCACTTGCCGCACGGACATACCGCTCCATGGTATTACGGGAAATGACCTAGAGAAATTCGATCAGGGCGTCGGGCGACTGGACCCGGTCGAATTCGACCGCAACGCCTTCCATGAAGTGGCGTACGATCTTGCCGCTCATGTTCTTGCCAAGCTGGACCCTGGTGCCGAGTGGAGGCCGGTTTTCGATCTCGATGGCTGCGCCCGACAAGGAAAGGTCGATCAGCCGGCAGGCGAGAAGCACGCCGTCTTCCAGCATCAGATGTGCCCGGGTATTGCGTGGTGTCAGGCGGTCGTGGCGGCGGTCTTCCGGCAGGCCGAGCAGCTGGCGCTTGGCGATCCATGCGAGCTGGGCGGCCAGCTTTTCCCGCTTGCGTTCGGGCGCATTGATGGCAATGACGAAGCCTGACGCGGTAAGCGCCGTAACCGTTCCTTCGATGCGACCGATATGCTGCAGATAGGAGATGACGCGATCACCGTTGCGCGCAATGCCCGAGCAGGCGAACAGCGCTCTTTCGGCGGTCATCTCGGTTGCGGTGCAATCATATTCCTGGTGATCGGGCAACATGAGGCGGCCGGTGAAGGACACACGGACGGGATCGTCGAAGTGAACCTCTTCAACCGGACGCAGGGTTTGGGCAGTGTTGACCGAACGTGATGAGAACATGGCAGCGCAATTGTAACCAGTGATGATGACAAATCTCTACGCCGCCCGGGTTAACAGACTGTATTGTTTAACCCTTACAATTTTTGCAATCGTCAAAATCGTTACAGCTTTGACGTATTTCGTACGAAATTCCGGCGCGATCATACGCGATCCACCCTCACCATGCGGGGTGGGATGCGGCAGTCAGCGGGTTACCGCATGCGGCATGACAGCGGTTCGCGCATTCGTAGAATACGTTGTCGGCGCGATATCCATGCGTAGCAGGCGGCTGCTTTTCATGACGAGGCAACTGATCGGTGCTGCGAATTCGTGACGGGGCCGTTCCGGCAGCAGCGCTCCGAGCAATCTCGGGGCTGTGTCATTATCCGAACTTAGTGGCAAGAGCAGCATTTCGAAAGCAAGCGGCGCCGCGCCATGGTCGTCCTCCGCTTCGATATCGAACACCACGGGCAATTGATGTTGCAGGATGCCGCGTGCGACACGGCAGGGGAAGGTGGCACTTGCCGCTGGCCACAGATCCGAGAACGGGCTGTCGCGCAATTCCCGGCCGAACAGGTCGCACAGGTGCGTGCCTGCAAGGCGGAAGAATGGCGTTCTTTCTCCCTTGTCCGTCAGGATAAAGAGGTCGCCGAGATGATGTTTCAGCTTTGCGGGATCGAAGTCTTCTCGGCGGGGCGCAGGTTTATTGCCGCGCAGCGTGTCCCAATAGGCATATATCTCCAGTCCGGCCATGCTCTTCATAGCATCGTTCTCCATGTTCGTTTTTGGGACATCATGTCCATCCGAACGTCTGATACTTGTGGTGTAGCGAATTTCATGCCAACCGATTTTGTTAAGGTTAACAAATGGTTGAGATTGCGCGGCGACCAAGGTCGTGGCATCGCTGCGGCCATGTCGGGGACATGCTCCCAGTCAGCACAATTGATGCTTTCGCCCGTAACTTTACGGCGGGCGCGCAGGCCGGACTGCCCCTGGGTACAGGCGCTTGAACCGATTGCGGTTTTTGCGTCGTGGCTCGAAAGGCAGGACGGCTTTTTTTTCGCCTGGGCTTCCTATATTGCTCGGGGGACGCAAATTTCCACAAAAACAGGGATGGAATCATGTCCAACGGCGACGGCGAACAGCCGCCGGTTTCGGAAAGTCAGGAACTGAAAGAGGACGCACATAATCCCGTCTTCAACCTGCCGCCGCTTCTGGTCGGCATATTGGCGGCGCTGCTCTTGGCCTTCGTGGTTCCGGCCTATCTTCTTTCGGAGGATGGCAACGGCTGGTTCATCTTCACCTTCGGCTTCATTCCGCTGCGTTACGCGGTGCCATTATCCCAGCAGGGGCTGGAATGGCTCTGGACGCCAGTGACATATTCTTTTTTGCACGGCGGCATCGAGCATATTCTTTTTAACGGATTGTGGTTGATGGCCTTTGGCGCGCCGGTTCTGCGCCGGATCGGAACGCTTCGCTTCGTGCTGTTATGGTGCATATCCGCCGCCGTTTCAGCTTTTGGCCACGCGGCGCTGAACTGGGGCGATGTGACGGTTCTGATCGGAGCATCTGGTGTCGTTTCGGCCCTGATGGGAGCCGCATGCCGTTTCGCTTTCCCGTCGCGCGGCGGCTACAGCGCCTCTTTCGGCCATCTGATGCCGAGGCAGAGCATTGTCGCGGCGCTTTCGAACAGGACCGTGCTGATCTTCACGCTGATGTGGCTTTTCGGCAATGTCCTGATCGCGGTCGGCGTGCCGCTGTTTGGCGATGTCGGCGGCGAAGTCGCCTGGGATGCCCATGTCTTCGGCTTTCTGCTCGGCTTCCTGTTCTTCGGCCTGTTTGATCGCCCGATCCGCGGGAACCTTTCCAGTGGAAGTGTGGAACACCCGCTCTAGGGCGATCACGCTCCTTGTCGGCCGTGGCGCAAATTTGCTTGTGCAGGTCCCATCCGGGATTGCATTCGCATAGGCCTCAGCGCACCATGTTCCATGATTTGCAACCGCGGAGAGACTTCGCCGCGTTGCAGATTGCTGACAGGAGGAGGAAGGCATGGCAACATTCGTAAAAGATCTTCTCGACCGCAAGGGCCGGAATGTCGTGACTGTGGGACCGAGCGTAAGCATCGGCGAGGCGGCAGCAACGCTGAATGCGCACAAGATCGGCGCACTCGTCGTGACCGATGCCGACGGCGTTGTTCTCGGTATTTTCACGGAACGCGATCTGGTGAAGGTCGTGGCAGGCGAGGGCGCTGCCTCCCTTCTGCAATCCGTTTCGGTGGCCATGACGAAGAACGTCATCCGCTGTCATCACAATTCCACCACCGACGAATTGATGGAAATCATGACCGGAGGGCGGTTCCGCCATATTCCGGTTGAGGACGACGGTCGTCTGGCCGGCATCATCTCCATCGGTGACGTGGTAAAGGCGCGGATCGGCGAGATCGAGGCGGAAGCCGAACATATCAAGGCCTATATCGCCGGATGAGGTTTCGTTTCCGGCGCGTCCGCAATAGTCATTTCGAAACGACTCCGTCATTCCTGTGACACGCGCAGGAATGACGGACTAGGAGGCTGCGGCTACCGCAAGCTGGAATGCTCAGCACGAATATTTGTAGTGTACGTTAGCGTCGGAACGCCTGCTGCATGCGCTCCAGCTCGGGAACGCGGGCGCGTGTTTCCTCGTATCCCCTGTCGATGGCTTCGCTGGCGCGATGGAATTCTGACAGGCCGATATCGTTGATACGGGGATGCAGCATAAGGTCGGGCGGGTCGCCCGCCAGACGCGAGCGCGAAATCCGGTCCTGAATGATATTGAAGGCCTGCACCATGACACCCGGCAGGCCGGGGCGCGGCGGACCTTCCAGGGAAGGTGCTGCGCCATTCGGGGGCGAAGAGGAATGTTTGACCACGGCAGAGCGGCCGAACAGATCGTAATTGAGATTGACGGCGACGACGAGCGCCTGCTCATAGGCCCTGCAGACCGAAACCGGCACGGGGTTGACGAGAGCGCCGTCGATCAGGGTGCGGCCGTTGCATTGCACGGGCTCGAAAATGCCCGGCAACGCATAGGATGAGCGCAGTGCGGTGACGAGGTCGCCCTGGTGAATCCAGACCTCGTGTCCGGTGCGCAATTCCGTGGCGACGGCGATGAAAGGGTGCTCGAGGTTTTCGACGCGCAAGCCTTCGAGATGCTCCTGCATGCGCTTGGTCAGCCGCATGCCGCCGAAGAGACCGCCGCCGCCAATCGTTAGATCGAGCAGGCCGGCAATGCGCCGCATCGTCAGCGAACGGGCAAATTCCTCCAGCTCGTCGAGCTTTCCGGCGAGATAACAACCGCCGACCAGCGCGCCTATCGAGGTTCCGGCAATCATGCCGATTTTTACACCGGCTTCGTCTAGTGCCCTCAGGACGCCGATATGTGCCCAGCCGCGCGCAGCGCCACCGCCGAGCGCAAGCGCAATCCGGCGCGTATCAACGATCTCGTTGACGATTGTTTCGGTGCTGCCAGCCGCAAGAGCACTATGACGATTGCTTCCCCAGCCCAACATGACCGTACACTCCCTGCCTGCTCCCAGGACCCGGTCTGTTCCTCCCCGAATCCTGAATTATTGGTAGCAAATTGGTGCGGCGGATGGAAGGTGGCCGTTCACGTGCCTGAATAGGTAGTCGCCGGGTCGAAATGGCGGGTATCGTCGGTGATTCTGGTGACGGCATTGCCATCGGCCAACTCGACCGTGCGGTAGAAGCAGGAGCGGCGGCCGGTATGGCAGGTTGCGTCATGACCGGCGACGGAGACCTTCAGCCATACGGCGTCCTGATCGCAATCGGTGCGGAATTCCTTCACCGTCTGCAGGTTGCCGGAGGTTTCACCCTTTTTCCAGATCTTGTCGCGCGAGCGGCTGTAATAGTGGGCGATGCCCGTTTCCAGCGTCAGCGACAGGGCTTGCGCATTCATATGGGCGACCATCAGCAATTCACCATCACGCGCATCGGTGACCACGGCGGTGACAAGGCCGTGGGCATCGAATTTCGGTGAGAAGAGACCTGAATTTTCAAGCACTTCCTTGTCCGCAGGCGCAGACGGAAACGAAATGGACATTGCTACCCCGGGGAAAAAGCGGAACCGTCAGCGGTTCCGCACCATGGTCATGAAGCGCACCTGCTCCGCCGGGTCGTTCTTGAAGGTGCCGGTGAAGCTGGTGGTGAGGGTCGTGGACCCCTGCTTGTTTACGCCGCGCATGGACATGCACATATGTTCGGCGTCGATCATGACGGCCACGCCGCGCGGCTTCAGGGTTTCCTCGATGGATCTTGCGATCTGCGCGGTCATGTTTTCCTGCGTCTGCAGGCGGCGGCCAAAGATTTCAACGACGCGGGCGATCTTCGACAGGCCGAGCACGCGCCCAGCCGGAAGATAGGCGACATGCGCCTTGCCGACGATCGGAACCATGTGGTGTTCGCAATGGGAGAAGAAGGGGATGTCGCGCACCAGCACCACATCGTCATAACCGCCAACTTCCTCGAAGGTCGTGCCGAGAACGTCCTGGACGTTCAGCTCGTAACCGGCGAAGAGTTCGCGATAGGCCTTGGCAACCCGCTTCGGCGTGTCCAGGAGTCCTTCGCGGGCGGGATTTTCTCCTGCCCAGCGCAGAAGAACGCGCACTGCTTCTTCCGCTTCCGTCTGGCTTGGGCGAGCCTCTGCCACATCGGGTTTTGCGCCAGCGCCGGGGAAATTCTTCACGATCGCATCCATTCCGTCTCTCCCGATGCGGGTCAAGGCCGCACCTGAACTTTGTTTTTCGTAGCGGGGACTTCGTCCACCGTTGCTGCTATCTGGTTGTTTTACAGCATTTTGGCAAGGCCGATGCTGATATTTCGGTATCGGAGCCGTTAATTTCATATCGGCTTGATGTCCAGAAAGCTCGTTAGCATATAATGGGAATGAAGGGCAGGAAAGCTCCACTGCGACAAACGCTGTGTTTGAAAAAAATATCCTGTCCCGTTTTTGGGCATTCTTGAACGCCGGATACCTGATGATGGACGATATCTACAACAACCGAATTCTGGAATTTGCCGGAAATATTCCGCTGACCGGCGTGCTTGATGATGCCGATGCCAGCGCTGAAAAACACTCGCGGCTGTGCGGCTCCAAACTCAAGGTCTATCTGAAGGTGGAAGGCGGCATTGTCACGGCTTTTTCACATGAGGTTCGCGCGTGCGCGCTCGGCCAGGCATCCGCCTCGATCATGGCGCATCATGTCGTCGGCGCTTCCAGCGGTGAGATCCGGCAGGCGCGGGAAGACATGCTTGCCATGCTGAAACAGGGCGGCGAGGGGCCGACAGGCCGTTTCGAGGATATGCGGGTGCTTTCACCCGTCCGGGATTTCAAGGCACGCCACGCCTCGACCATGCTGACCTTCGAAGCGGTCGTCGATGCTCTCGACCAGATCGAAGCCCGGCCGGTTCTGAACGCTGCGGGTTAGGCGATGTGCGGTGAACCGGACTGCGGACATCAGAAGACGGGGGATAAGGTCGGGCGATCCCGCAACTGGGGGGGAGTGTTTGCGAAGACCCCAGGCCGTCTTTTCGGCGTTGGCTTCATCCGGCTCTATCAGCTGACTTTGTCGGGTTTCGTCGGCAATTCCTGCCGCCACATTCCTACCTGTTCCGAATATGGGTATGAGGCGATCGCCCGCCACGGCCTTTGGCCGGGCGGGTGGATGACGCTATTTCGCGTCGCGCGTTGCGGTCCGGGCGGCACCAGCGGGCTGGACCCCGTGCCGGAAACGCTGGCCGCTGACAAGCACTGGTGGACGCCCTGGCGGTATTGGATGCTGCATCGATGACCTATGTCGCTCTTCTGCACAGCATCGTGCTCGGGGCGGGCAAGCGGCTCATCATGGCCGATCTGCGTGAAATGGCGCAGGAGCTGGGCTTTGAGGAATGCAGGACGCTGGTTGCGACCGGAAATCTGGTCTTCCGTGCACCGGAGGCGCCTGTCTGCGAAATCGAGGAGGCGTTGGAGCGTGCCTTTGAAAAACGGTTCGGCAAACACGTCGATATTCTCGTTCGCTCAGCGTCTGATTGGCTGGCCCTGACTGCCACAAACCCGTTTCCGGATGGCAATCCACCGGATGTCTGCGTAAGGGTGATGCGCAAGCCGCTTGCCGGGGATTATCTTGGACTCTTGGAGAAGTACCGCCAGAAGGAAAAGATCGCCATTGTCGGCGGTGACCTGTGGATCGACTTTTGCGGCAAGCCAAGCGAAAGCCGGCTTCTCTCTGCGTTGACCACGAAGAAGCTCGGCATCGGCACGACCCGCAACGCCAATACCGTCAATGGAATTGCCGAAATGCTTCGCTGAGCCGCCGTTCACCTTTGACTGGAACGGCAAAATTCTTTATCAGCCTGCCTGCCCATCTGCGAAAGAGGGCGTTCTTTTTATTCCAACACCACCCGCATTCGTTGGCGGGACTGGATCAGGAGCATTCGACGATGTCACAAACCGTTTCCCTTACATTTCCCGATGGTTCCGTACGCAGCTATCCCGCCGGCACGACCGGCCGCGAGGTCGCCGAATCCATCTCCAAATCGCTTGCGAAGAAGGCTGTCGCCATTGCGCTTGATGGCACCGTGCGCGATTTGTCCGAGCCAATCACCGATGGCAAGATAGAAATCGTCACGCGTGAGGACAGCCGCGCGCTGGAACTCATCCGCCACGATGCCGCCCACATCATGGCCGAGGCCGTGCAGGAGTTGTGGCCCGGCACGCAGGTGACGATCGGCCCTGTCATCGAGAATGGCTTCTATTACGACTTTGCCAAGAACGAACCTTTTACGCCGGAAGATCTGCCGAAGATCGAAAAGCGGATGAAGGAGATCATTCAGCGCAACAAGCCGTTTACCCGCGAAGTCTGGTCGCGCGAGAAGGCCAAGGAAGTGTTTGCCGCAAAGGGCGAAAACTACAAGGTTGAGCTGGTCGATGCCATTCCCGAAGGTCAGGATCTGAAGATCTATTATCAGGGCGACTGGTTCGATCTTTGCCGCGGCCCGCATATGGCGTCCACGGGTCAGGTCGGTACGGCCTTTAAGCTGATGAAGGTAGCCGGCGCCTATTGGCGTGGTGACAGCAACAATGCGATGCTGTCGCGCATCTACGGCACCGCCTGGGCGACGCAGGAAGAGCTGGACAATTACCTGCACGTTCTGGCCGAAGCCGAAAAGCGCGACCACCGCCGTCTTGGCCGGGAAATGGACCTGTTCCATTTCCAGGAAGAAGGTCCGGGCGTGGTCTTCTGGCACGGCAAGGGCTGGCGCATGTTCCAGACGCTGACGGCCTATATGCGCCGTCGGCTTGCCAATACCTATCAGGAAGTCAACGCGCCGCAGGTGCTGGACAAGTCGTTGTGGGAAACCTCCGGTCACTGGGGTTGGTATCAGGAAAACATGTTCGCGGTGAAATCCGCCCATGCCTTTACCCATCCCGATGACGAGGATGCGGACCAGCGCGTCTTTGCCTTGAAGCCGATGAACTGCCCCGGCCACGTGCAGATCTTCAAGCATGGCTTGAAGTCTTACCGCGAAATGCCCGTTCGCCTTGCTGAATTTGGCAATGTCCATCGCTACGAGGCTTCAGGTGCACTGCATGGCCTGATGCGCGTTCGCGGCTTCACGCAGGACGATGCGCATGTCTTCTGCACGGAAGAGCAGATGGCTGCGGAATGCCTGCGCATCAACGACCTGATCCTCTCGGTCTATGAGGATTTCGGTTTCAGCGAGATCGTCGTCAAGCTTTCGACCCGCCCGGAAAAGCGTGTCGGTTCCGACGATCTCTGGGACCGTGCCGAAAGCGTCATGATGGAGGTTCTGAAGACCATCGAGGAACAGTCCGGCGGCCGCATCAAGACCGGCATTCTGCCGGGCGAGGGCGCTTTCTACGGGCCAAAGTTCGAATATACGCTGAAGGATGCCATCGGTCGTGAATGGCAGTGCGGCACGACGCAGGTGGACTTCAACCTGCCGGAACGTTTCGGCGCCTTCTATATCGACCAGAACTCCGAAAAGACGCAGCCGGTGATGATCCATCGCGCCATCTGCGGCTCGATGGAGCGCTTCCTTGGTATCCTGATCGAGAACTTTGCCGGTCACATGCCATTGTGGTTCGCGCCGCTTCAGGTCGTGGTCGCGACGATCACTTCGGATGCGGACGATTATGGCCGCGAGGTTGCCGAAGCACTGCGCGAGGCGGGCATGGCTGTCGAAACCGACTTCCGCAACGAGAAGATCAACTACAAGGTCCGCGAGCACTCGGTGACCAAGGTGCCGGTCATCATCGTCTGCGGACGCAAGGAAGCGGAAGAGCGCACTGTCAACATCCGCCGTCTCGGTTCCCAGAACCAGACGCCGATGTCGCTCGAAGACGCGATTACAAGCCTCGTGGAAGAGGCGACGCCGCCGGATGTAAAGCGCAAGCTTGCGGCGAAGAAGCAGGTTGCGTGACAAAAGACAACGGCCCCTTCGGGGGCCGTTTTCGTTACTGGCTGAGGGTAGTGAGGCCTATTCGAAATCGCCGGTCATGTCTTCCGGCGCCTGATCCTTCATCAGCACTTCCACATCGGCGTCCCGGCCGGACGTGACCTTGAAGTTGCGCTGGTAGACCTTGTCCTTGTTTCGGGCCATGGCGGTATATTCGCCTTCCGCCAGAACCATGGTCGAAAACGCGCTGACGCTTTCGTTCACAACGTCGCCGCCGCCGTTCAACACTGACCAGGCCGTATCGGCAATTGCTTCGCCGCCCTGTTCAGAGACGAGCTTGAGCGTGATCTGTGCCGCCTGATGCTGCAGGGTCGCTTCGGTCAGCTTGCCTGCCTCCACCTGAATATCGGCGCGCACCACCGCATTGACGTTGCCGTATTCGGAAACGACATGATAGGTGCCGGCATTGAGGCGAACGACGGTGTTGGGCTTGATGTCGGCCATGACAAGGCCGCGCTCGCCATCCGGTCGGGCGTCGGAGGAATAGACGGAAAATTTGAGCTGGTTAGCGGAGATCTGTTTGTCGGAACCCGCGATCGCATTCAGAACGAAACCGCCAGCATCGAGAATCAGCACCTGTTTCTGGACATTACCGGAGCTCGGAACATTGAGTTTCTTGGTAACACCTGCGCGCCCGAAGGCAACGTTGACGAAATATTCGCCGGGTACCAGATGGAACTGCGCCGAACCACCCTCGGAGCTTGCCAGCATCGGCAATTTGCCGTCAGCGCCCGGAATGGGGCTGAAGACGCGCCAGGAAAGGCCTTCCTTCACCGCTTCGCCTTCACTCGTCAGTTTCGCTTCCATGTCGATATCACGGGCGGTGCTTGCGGGGGCATTCGGGGCAGTAGGAGCGGTGAAAGCATTGAGTTTCGGCATTTTAGGCGTGCCGCCAAGCTGCTTGAAGTCCTTGAAAGCGTCTTGCGAAAAGGCTGCCTGTGATAAAACGCCGATCGCGGCGAACGCAATGGCCAGACGTGCCGCGATTTTGATTGCCGACATTTTCGATACCGATTGACTTCTTGATTTTCCCGCATCACTTCAAAACCAATGCCGTGGCTATTTCAAGGCCCATAATTTCGCGATGACAGCACAATGGAAGAATTTTGATCATGACAAGTGACATCAAGCTCCTCGACTATCTCAAGGTTCGCCGCTCCACCCCCGCCCTGCAACTTGCTGAGCCGGGTCCATCGAAAGCGGAAATCGAGGAAATCCTGCGCCTTGCCGTGCGCGTGCCTGACCATGGCAAACTGGCGCCGTGGCGCTTCATCGTTTATCGCGGCGAAGACCGCGTGCGTCTGGGGGAAGAAGCGCTCCGGATCGCGCTTGAGAAGAACCCGGAACTGGACCTGCAGCAGCAGGACGCGGAGCGCACCCGCTTCACGCGCGCTCCCGTCGTCATCGCCGTCATCAGCACCGCCAAGCCGCATTTCAAGATTCCGGAATGGGAACAGATCATGTCCGCCGGTGCGGTGTGCCTCAATCTCATCTTCGCCGCCAACGCCAATGGTTATGCGGCGAACTGGCTGACGGAATGGCTTGCCTTCGACCCGGCCTTCCTGTCGGAACTGGGGATTGCCGCAGACGAGAAGGTCGCCGGATATATTCACATCGGCTCAACGACATTCCCGCTTGTGGAGCGGCCGCGGCCGGAGCTTGCGGATGTGGTAACCTGGGTTGGGGACGTCTGATGTTCTATACCACCGACACCAACCAGCACGGCCTGCCGCATGATCCGTTCAAGGCTATCGTCGCGCCCCGGCCGATCGGCTGGATTGGTTCTAAAGGCCGGGACGGCTCTTTCAACCTGTCGCCCTATTCGTTTTTCAACGCGATTTCGGACCGGCCGAAGCTGGTGATGTTTTCCTCCAGCGGGCGCAAGGACAGCCTTCGCAATGTCGAGGAGACCGGTGTCTTCACCGCCAACCTCGTCAGCCGCCACCTCGTCGACCGGATGAACGCGTCTTCTGCGCCGGTGAACTATGATGTCGACGAGTTCCGGCTTGCCGGTCTGACTGCCGTTGACGGGCGGGTGGTGGATGCGCCCTTCGTGGGGGAGGCGCTGGCCGTTCTGGAATGCCGCGTGACCGAGATCATCCAGCTGAAGGACATCGACGGCACGCCGGCGGACTCGTGGATGGTGATAGGGCAGGTCATGGCTATTCACATCGACGATACGATCATTCGTGATGGTCGCATCGATATGGGACTGGCACGTCCGGTGGCCCGTATGGGTTACATGGACTACTGCGACGGCGGCAGCGACGTGTTTCAGTTGAAGCGTCCGTCTACTGCGCCGTAGAACTTCTTCGCCGGCAACTGTTAAATTTTATGGTGAACCAAACGTAAACTATTTGCGCCTAGAGTTTTATACATGGCGGCGGCAATGATGCCGTCGTCCATTGTTGCGAATGTGTTTCGAGGCTCAGGTGATCGTACAGGCATTTCTTCGCTGGTCTGAAAAGGCTGGATCGACCGAGCGGGCGAAGGCCGCCAATGCGCTTGGCCGTGCCTATCTGCATTCAGACATGGCGCGGGAGAACCGTGACGCCGCCTATATGGCGATGACCTATCTTCTCGACGACCCTTCTCCGCGCGTGCGGCTGGCACTTGCCGAGGCGCTGGCGGATGATCCCGATGCGCCGCGCGCCATTCTCGTTTCGCTTGCCGAAGACCAGCCGGAGATTGCCTGCACCGTGATTGCCCGCTCGCCGGTTCTTGGCGAGGCCGATCTGGTCGATCTTGCCGGGCGCGGCGAGAGCCTGACACGCGCCTTCATTGCGGCAAGGCGGGGCCTGCCGCGCGGTGTCTGCGCAGCACTTGCCGAAGTCGGTGATCTGCCGGAAACGATGATCCTTCTAGAGAACGACGACGCCTTCATCACACCGTTTTCGCTGCGCCGCATTGCCGAGCGGCATGGCTGCAACGCCGACATTCGCGACCTGCTGCTGTGCCGAGAGGTGCTGCCCGCCGATACCCGCCATCTTCTGATGGCGCGCGTCAGCGAGGCCCTGGCAGGTTCGGCGCTGGTTCATGCCCTGATCGCGCGCAACCGCGCCGACAGTATTTTCCGCGAAGCGGAAGATTCCGCCACCATCCTCATCGCCGCCAATGTTTCGTCGCCGGAGTTGCCGGCGCTGGTGGAGCATCTGCGGCAAAGGCTGGAACTGACACCGGCGCTTCTCATCCATGCCGTCTGTTCGGGCAGGCTGGAGTTTTTCACGGCGGCGATGGTCAATCTCTCAGGTCTCGATGACAGCAAGGTGCGCGCCATTCTGGCGACCGGACGGCCGCACGCGCTGAAGGCGCTGTTCCAGTCCGTCGGTCTTTTGGGCGATGTGGTTGATGTCTTCATTGAGGCGACGCTGATGTGGCGCCGTGCCGCCCGATCGCATCTGTCGCAGGCCGCAGCCTCTGTATCGGCAGAACTGCTTGCGCATTTCCGCAACGTCGATGGTTCCGAAACGCTTTTCGAACTCTTGCACGCCGTGCGTAAACTGACCATTGCCGAGGAACGGCAGAAAGCGCGGCACTATGCGGAAGCGCTGACGGTCGAGGCGGCCTGAGGCTTACTTCTCGAACCGCTTGGCAATCCACGAATAGCTGTTTTCCACCATTCTGACCGGCGTTCCGAGCAGGTGCTTCACGCCTTCAGTGGAAGGCAGGATGCGGCTGACGCGGCTGATCGCCTGTTTTGTCAGGCTTTCTTCCTCCTTTTGCGTGACCTGTGCCGGTGGCTCCTCTGTTCCGGCCGGGGCCGTTGCGGCGGGAGGCTGCGTTGCGGGCGCGTTGCCCGCAGTCTGGGGCGTCTGCTCGCCCGGTGTCTGGCACACGGCCACCACGACCGGGTAGGACGCATTTGCGAAACGTTCCAGCTCTTTCTCCGACACGGCGTCGCATAGTTCGATGCTCGTCCAGCGCTGCTGCGAGGTGGCGAGGTAATGGCAATCGGTGGCGGTGTCGTCACAGCCTAGGAAGGTCATGAGAACGAGGGCTGTTTTCATGGTGTGTGTTGCCTCTGTCGGGAATTATGCTCTAGAAACTCATCTATCCCGATTGCAGTGACATTACGACGAAATACGCATTTTTTTGAGAGAAAGCAGGCATCGCATTGGCCCCCGAAATCAAGCTTGAAACACCCCGGCAGGAAGCGGTTCTGCGCCTTATCGATCTGTCTAACGTCTATATGGCGTCGCTTTATCCCGCCGAAAGCAATCATCTGGTCGATATCGGCCAGCTGGAAAAGGACAATGTCTCCTTTTTCGTGGCGCGGCATGATGGCCGTGTCGTTGGCTGCGGCGCGCTGGTGGAGGCGGGTGACGGTACGGCGGAGGTCAAGCGCATGTTTGTCGATCCGGAGGCGAGGGGATTGCGGATCGGCAAGCTGATCATGGATACGCTCATTGCGCGCGGCGCCGAGCTCGGGCTTACCGCCATCCGGCTTGAAACCGGCATCAGCCAGCCGGAGGCGATTGGTCTTTACCGCAAGGCGGGGTTTGTCGAGATTGAGGCGTTTGCGCCCTATAAGCCGGACCCGCTCAGCCTGTTCATGGAGAAGACGCTTTAAAGGCGAGGCGGGCGCTATCGGCGCGCTTTGCAGAACACTCGATGCCGCCCTTGGCCATGTCATCCTCGGCCTCGTGCCGGGGATCTGCCGACGTCTGGTAACATCGTTGGGTTGCAGATGCCAGGGACAGGCCCGAGCATGACGAAGACGAGGTTTAAGACGCTGCTTTTCGGAACGCCGTCGCTTCGTTGCTATCCTCTTCACGCGCAACGATGTCGTCGAGCGGGTCATTTTCAGCTGTAGGGGTCGGCGGAACGTCGACGGTGGCGCCAGTGGAGATTTCCACCTCTCGCACCCATTCCCGCCAGATTGCCACCAGCAGCGCCATCAGCACCGGGCCGATGAAGAGGCCGAGGAAGCCCATGGTCTTGACGCCGCCGACGAGGCCGAAAAAGGTCGGCAGGAAAGGCAGCTTGATCGGGCCGCCAACGAGTTTCGGACGGATGGTCTTGTCGACGATGAAAAGCTCTACCGAACCCCAGATGAATAGCCCCAGGCCATAAGCGGGAGAGCCGCTGGCGACCAGATAGATCGATACGAGAGTGAAAGAGAGCGGCGCGCCGCCCGGGATGAGCGCCATGACACCGGTGAGCACGCCGAGTGTGACGGGCGAGGGGACGCCGGCAATCCAGTAGGCGATGCCGAGGATTATGCCTTCGCCGATGGCGATCAATGTCATGCCGGTGACGGTGGAGCTGATGGTGGCTGGCACGACGCGGGAAATGCGCTCCCACCGCGTCGGCAGTATGCGTTCTCCCACAAGATCGACCTGATGGGAGAAGCCGGCACCGTTGCGATAGACAAAGAACAGCGCGATCAACATGAACAGCAGGGTCAGCACCAGGTGGAACGCGCCGTTGCCCGCGGCGAGGATCGCCCGGTAGATATTGCCGATATTGGCACCGCTGACGAGCTGGATCACTTCGCCGATCGCACCCGGTGTGCCGATATATTTCACCCACTGCTCGCCGAGCCAGGAGCCTACGCCGGGGAGCGCCGCGATCCAGTCTGGCACGGGTGCGCCCACCTTGTTGACATGCACCGCCCAGCCGAACCATTCGCGGATTTCGCTGGCCGTATAGGAAGCGGCGATGAAGATAGGCACCACGAGGAAGGTGAGGATGAGGATGATGGCGATGGAGGCGCCGAGCGTGGTGTTGCCGCCCACCTGCCGCAGAAGCCGCGTATAGACCGGCCAGCTGGCGAAGCCGATGACAAGGGCCGCCAGAACCGGAACGAGAAAGCCGTGGAAGAAGTAGATGCCCGCAAGGGCGACGAGAACCAGCAGCCAGCGCGCAGCCGATATTGGCGGGATCAGAGCGATCCGCGTCGGGCTTGCAGGACCAAGCCATCTCGGTTCGCCACTGGGCTTACGGCTGTCAATATTACTCACGGCAGGCTCTTTCTCGCATTCTCCCCGAAGGGTGCATTCACTCTGTCACACCAATACATATAAGTGCAATATAGCCGTATCACATTACCGTTGTGTGTTTATCGCTCAGCCTATTGAACGATTTTGGTAAAAATAGAACATCGGTCTTGGCGCGCGCATTGAAATATGACAATTGAACTCCGTTTTTATTGCGGCCTCCGCTTGCCGCGCCCGCTCTTCAGGTCACGCCATGCTGCGCCGTTTCTTCGCCTATTACCGTCCCTATCGCGGTCTGTTCATTCTCGATTTTTCCTGCGCGGTTCTGTCGGGCGTGCTCGAACTCGGCTTTCCGATGGCGGTGAAGGCCTTTGTGGACGTGCTGTTGCCGGGTGGCGAATGGGGCATCATCCTCGCCGCATCGGTCGGGCTGCTCGTCATCTATGTCCTGAATACGGGTCTGATGGCGACCGTCACCTACTGGGGACATATGCTCGGCATCAATATCGAGACCGACATGCGGCGGCTTGCTTTCGACCACCTGCAGAAGCTCTCCTTCCGCTATTTCGACAACCAGAAGACCGGTCATCTGGTTGGCCGGCTGACGAAGGATCTGGAAGAGATCGGTGAGGTGGCCCATCACGGCCCCGAGGATCTGTTCATCGCCATCATGACCTTCATCGGCGCTTTCCTGCTGATGCTGTCGGTCAATGTGCCGCTGGCGCTTGTCACCGCTGCCGTCGTGCCTGTCACCGCCTGGGTGACGAGCCGTTACGGTGGCCGTATGACGCAGAACTTTCGCGCGCTCTACGGTCGGGTAGGCGATTTCAACGCCCGTATCGAGGAAAATGTCGGTGGCATGCGGGTGGTGCAGGCCTTTGCCAATGAGGACCACGAACGCGCGCTGTTTGAGAAGGACAACCAGAAATACCGCCGCACGAAGCTGGATGCCTACAAGATCATGGCTGCCAGCACTTCGCTCAGCTACATGAGCATGCGGCTGACGCAGATGATCGTGATGATCTGCGGCGCCTGGTTCGTGCTGCATGGCGGCCTGACGGAAGGGGGCTTCGTTGGCTTCCTGCTTCTGGTCGGCGTGTTTTTCCGCCCGGTGGAAAAGATCAACTCGGTCATCGAGACCTATCCGAAGGGCATTGCCGGTTTTCGCCGCTTTACCGAGCTTCTGGACACGGCGCCGGATATCACCGACGCACCGGATGCGATCGAGGCACCGGCGCTTTCCGGCGCCATTGAATATCGCCATGTCGGTTTCGGTTATGCCGAGGGCAAGCAGGTTCTCGACAATATCGACCTGAAGATCAATGCGGGCGAGACGGTGGCTTTCGTCGGGCCTTCGGGGGCGGGCAAAACGACGCTTTGCTCGCTGCTGCCGCGCTTTTATGATGTCACCAGCGGTTCGATCACCATTGACGGCATCGATATCCGCAAGATGAAGCTTGCCTCGCTGCGCAACCAGATCGGAATCGTGCAGCAGGATGTGTTCCTGTTTGGCGGCACGATCCGCGAGAATATCGAATATGGCCGGCTCGGCGCTTCCGATGTCGAGATCATGGATGCGGCTCGGCGTGCCCGGCTCGATGGCGTCATCGAAGCGATGCCGATGGGACTCGACACCGTCATCGGTGAGCGTGGCGTGAAACTTTCCGGTGGACAGAAACAGCGTCTTGCCATCGCCCGCATGTTCCTCAAGAACCCGCCTATCCTCATTCTCGACGAGGCGACCTCGGCGCTGGATACCGAAACCGAGCGGGCCATCCAGCAATCGCTGACGGAGCTTGCCAAGGGCCGCACAACGCTCGTCATCGCTCACCGGCTGGCAACGATCCGCGATGCGTCACGCATCGTGGTAGTAGACCAGACGGGTATTGCCGAAACCGGCGCGCATGCCGAGCTTCTGGCCGCCAAGGGCCATTACAGCCGCCTGCATGAGGCGCAGTTCAGCGGGCATCTTCAGGGTCTGAGTTAAGCGGCGCATCTTGCGCCGCATATCAGGCGTTCTCCGCTGCGTTTTCCTCGATGATGCCGGTATTCGGCTCGGGCTTGCCGGGATGGCTGGTGACGAGATAACCCATGGCGACAGCGGCGGCGACGATGACCAGCAGCACCACGCCGCTGATGGTCATCAGCCAGTCGCGCGGCCTTCGCTGCGCCATGATATATTTCGGCCACCGGTAAGGCTGGTTCGCCACGCTGAATTTATTGCCGTCTCGCATGAACTTCCCCGGACTATCGTTGCTTCGTGACAGACAAACGCGGGCATGCACGCGGCTGTTCCGCAATGGCGGGGCAGAGCGATGACAACGCCGTGAGGTTTCGCGGTAGGATTGGCCGTGGGTTGCCGTTGTTTACTGGCTACTACGCCGCGTAGAAGAGTCTTTTCAGCCCAGAGACCTTGGCTGGCTGGCTTCCGGCTTAAGGCTGGAATGACGGAGGAGGGGTCTCATTTCATTAAATCCATGACGCGCTGCGCCGATGGTTGCGTTCAGGCCGAATGTTACTGCGGCCTCTCGCGCCGGCACACAGCTTCGAAACTCCGCTTGCCAGTCCACACCCTTTTATGCGAATGATTTGCAATTGCATTAATTCAATTTCCATTTGAAAGTTCGCAAGATGGACAAGCCTGTCTTTGGATGGCGGCGGAATGGCGACGATCTCTCGCTGTCCGACGTTCACAGCTCGATCAAGATAAGCCCGAATGCCGGTACGTTTCGCCGGGCGATGGCGTTCTTCGGACCCGGATATCTCGTCGCGGTCGGTTACATGGACCCCGGCAACTGGGCAACGTCGCTCGCCGGTGGCTCCAAGTTCGGCTACACGCTGCTGACGGTGGCACTGATATCGAACATCATGGCCGTCGTTCTACAGGCGCTCTGTGCCCGTCTGGCGATTGCTTCCGGGCGCGATCTGGCGCAGGCCTGTCGCGATGCCTATCCGAAACCGGTGGCGATTGTGCTCTGGCTGCTGGCCGAAATCGCAATCATCGCGACTGATATCGCCGAGGTCATCGGCACGGCGATCGGCCTCAACCTGATTTTCGGCATTCCGCTCGAACTCGGCGTCCTCATCACGGCGCTTGACGTGTTCCTGATCCTTTATCTGCAAAGGCTTGGCTTCCGCTGGGTGGAGGCGCTTGTCATCACGCTTCTCGGCGTCATCGCGGTGTGTTTCGCCATTCAGCTGGCGCTGGCCGATCCCGACTGGAGCCAGGTGATTCGTGGTTTTGCGCCGACGACGGAGATCGTCACCAACCCCGAGATGCTCTATCTGGCGCTTGGCATTCTGGGCGCGACGGTGATGCCGCATAATCTCTATCTGCATTCAGGGATCGTGCAGACGCGCGCCATCGGCGAGACGCTGGCCGAAAAACGCGAGGCGCTCAAATTCGCGACACTCGATTCAACCATCGCCCTGACGTTTGCTCTCGTCATCAATGCCGCGATCCTCATCCTCGCAGCGGCGACCTTCAACAAAACGGGTCAGACGAATGTTGCCGAACTGGGTGAAGCGCATAGTCTGCTCGCGCCGCTGCTCGGCCTTGCGATTGCGCCGACGCTGTTCGGGGTGGCGCTTTTGTGCTGTGGCATCAACTCCACTGTTACGGCAACGCTTGCGGGCCAGATCGTGATGGAAGGTTTCCTCAAGATGCGGCTTGCCCCGTGGCTGCGCCGCCTTATCACCCGCGGCATCGCCATCATCCCCGCCGCCGGCGTCACCATCGCCTTCGGCGAAAGCGGCACGTCTCAACTGCTGATACTGACGCAGGTGGTCTTAAGCCTGCAACTTTCCTTCGCCGTCTTCCCGCTGGTCATGTTCACCGCCGACCGCGCCAAGATGGGCGAACTGTGCGCCCCGCGATGGCTCTCGGCGTTTGCATGGCTTATCGCGGTGGTAATTGCGGCGCTGAATGTGAAGCTGCTGTTTGATTTTGTGGGGTGAGGGAAGGAGTCAGGCCGCGCCTCTACGGAGCGCGGCTGCCGTTCCCTCGGGATCGACGGCGATGGCTTTCAGATAGGCGCGGGCCGGTTGATCCGGCTCGCTGCGGCCCTGTTCCCAATCACGCAAGGTGCCAAGCGGAATATGATAACGGGCGGAAAACTCTTCCTGCGTCAGTTTCAGTGCTCGGCGGATTATCTTGATGCGGAGCATTCTCGAGGCGGAGGCGAGCTGTTCGGCGGAAAGCGGTGGATTGTCGGGGTCAGCAAGCGCGTTGGTTTCCGCTTCTTCGTCGGTCATTGCGTGAAGACGCGCCCAGTCGGTTTGATCGGTTTTACCAGCCATTGTCGTCATATTCCTTGCGCTCTGCGCGCGTCGAATGTGTTGACTGCTACTTCGATGGTGGCTTTCCTGCTGCTGCCAATTTTGCGTCCAACGCGGCTTTTTTCTGAGCTGCGATTGCGGGACGTTCGTAAAAGTGTTCGAACAGCTCTTCTAATATTTCAAGGCACCATTCGGCTTCTTCTGCCTCAACATCAATCACTTGCAAGGTTGTTTTTTCATCTATTGGATGAGCTGAGAAGTTTCCAAAATTACGGATAGCATCGACCGTTTCGTGTAATCCAATCGGTAACGCTTTTTTGGGATCCGTCTCATTAATTAATGCGTCGATCTGTTTTGCTAAATCCGTCGCCTTGTAATCTAGGCTGTTTAGAATGTTTTGCAGGCATCTCCGGGAAAGAGCTGCTGAAGCTTTGGCGCTAATGGGAAGAACATCGCACGCTTCTAGGTAATCTCGAGTAATGTCATCTGGAACAAATTGCGAAATTGAGCCGCGGTTGGGACTCATTGGTTCAACCATCCGTGCGTTACCGGATGGGCTTTCGATAACAATAGTCAATTTTTTGCAGCTTGGACATACAGCCGTTTCGTAGGACCAGTTTGTAACATAACCGTTGCGGCTAAAGCTGCCAGGAACCCAATTTTCATGGAAATTAATATTGCAATGTGGGCAGCGCATATATGCCTCCAATAAAAAGTCCCGCAGTGAACCTTAATCACTGCGGGACATATTCACTTCACCTTCCAAGACTGGAAAGTGGATTCACCACTTATCCATGTATTTCTTAAGAGCAACCGCTCGTCGCACCGCAAGTATCGCACTTCTCGCAGGTGCCGTTGCGCACCATCGTGAAGTTCTGGCATTCCGAGCACATGTTGCCGGTATAGCCTTGCGCGATCGAGCGCATGCGGCGTTCGTTTTCCTTCTTCTTGGCTTCCGCCTTGGCCGATGCCGCGTCGGCGGCGGCCTTGTCGGAGAAGAGGGCGGTGGCGGTCTGCTTGGCTTCCTGAACCACGTCGTCGATTACCTCTTCGGCAATCTCTTCCGCCAGTTCCTTGGCGCGTTCTTCATAATCGCGCTTGAAGGAGACGATTTCCGAGGTGGAGATCGCGACTGTCGGTTCCAGCTTGCGGGCGGCTGAGCCTGCAAAGGAAGTGACGTTGGCCGAGGCGCGGGCGGGGGCTGCCGTTGCCGAGCCCTTGGGTTCGGAAGCAGCACGTTCGCCTTCGTTGTTGGAAACCAGCGTCGGCTTGTAACCGCGTGTCCAGCCGGTGGAGAGCAGATTGGTCTTGCCTTCCTGGATACCCTTGCCGAGTGCGGTATTGGAGAAGTCAGACGTATCGACATGAGCAAGGTCGTGGCGGCCGAGATAGGAGACGGCGAGTTCGCGGAACACGTAGTCAAGGATTGACGTGGCGTTCTTTATCGCGTCGTTGCCCTGCACCATGCCGGCCGGCTCGAACTTGGTAAAGGTGAAGGCCTCCACATATTCTTCCAGCGGCACGCCATATTGCAGGCCAAGCGAAATGGCGATGGCGAAGTTGTTCATCATCGCACGGAAGGCAGCGCCTTCCTTGTGCATGTCGATGAAGATTTCGCCGATGCGGCCGTCACCGAATTCGCCGGTGCGCAGATAGACCTTGTGACCGCCGACCGTTGCCTTCTGGGTGTAACCCTGACGGCGGTTCGGCAGCTTTTCACGCTCGCGCGATACCCGCTCGATGACGCGCTCGACGATCTTTTCGGTGATCGTCACGGCCTGCTGGGCGAGCGGCTGCTGGATCAGTTCTTCAACGAAGTCTTCGTCGTCCTCATCTTCCACCAGCGAAGCGTTGAGCGGCTGGGAAAGCTTGGAGCCATCGCGGTAAAGGGCGTTGGCCTTGAGCGCCAGCTTCCAGGACAGCATGTAGGCTGCGCCGCAATCTTCCACGGTTGCATCATTCGGCATGTTGATCGTCTTGGAGATCGCACCCGAAATGAACGGCTGTGCTGCCGCCATCATGCGGATATGCGATTCGACCGAGAGATAACGCTTGCCGATCTTGCCGCAGGGGTTGGCGCAATCGAATACGGCCAAGTGCTCGTTCTTGAGGAACGGTGCGCCTTCCAGTGTCATCGCACCGCAGACGTGCACGTTGGCCGCTTCGATGTCCTTTTTGCTGAAGCCGAGGTGCTCCAGCAGGTTGAAGCTCATGTCGGACAACTGCTCATCGGAAACCTTGAGCGTGCCTTTGAGGAAATCGGCGCCCAGCGTCCACTGGTTGAAGACGAACTTGATGTCGAAGGCGCTTTTCAGTGCGCCGTTGACGGCTTCGATCTTCTCATCGGTGAAGCCCTTGGCCTTCAGCGACGAGGGATTGATGGCAGGTGCCTGGTTGAGATTGCCGTGGCCAACGGCATAGGCTTCGATTTCGGCGATCTGGCTTTCCGAATAACCGAGCGAACGCAGGGATTCCGGCACGGCGCGGTTGATGATCTTGAAGTAGCCGCCGCCGGCGAGCTTCTTGAATTTCACCAGCGCGAAGTCCGGCTCGATGCCGGTCGTGTCGCAATCCATCACAAGGCCGATCGTACCTGTCGGCGCGATAACGGTGGTCTGGGCGTTGCGGTAGCCGTGCTTTTCGCCAAGCTCCAGCGCCTTGTCCCAGGCGGCGGTAGCGTGGGCCACAAGGTCCTGATCCGTGCAATCGGAATGGATGAGGGCAACCGGGTTCACCGACAGGCCTTCATAACCGTAGGAAAGGCCATGGGCGGCGCGGCGGTGGTTGCGGATGACGCGCAGCATGTTGTCGCGGTTCGGCGCGAAGCCCGGGAAGGGGCCAAGCTCGCCTGCCATTTCAGCCGAGGTGGCATAGGAAACGCCGGTCATGATGGCGGTCAGCGCACCGGCAATGGCGCGGCCTTCGTCGCTGTCATAGGGAATGCCCGAGGACATCAGCAGGCCGCCGATATTGGCGTAACCGAGGCCGAGCGTGCGGTATTCGTAGGAGCGTTCGGCAATCTGGCGCGAGGGGAACTGCGCCATCATGACCGAGACTTCGAGAACGACGGTCCACAGGCGAACCGCATGTTCGTAATCGGCGATGTCGATGCGCTTCGTTGCCTGATCCTTGAACTGAAGCAGGTTCAGCGAAGCAAGGTTGCAGGCCGTGTCGTCGAGGAACATATATTCCGAGCACGGGTTGGAAGCACGGATAGGGCCTTCGGCCGGCGAGGTGTGCCAGTCGTTCATGGTGGTGTTGAAGTGCAGGCCGGGGTCGGCCGATGCCCAGGCGGCGTGGGAGATCTTTTCCCAGAGGTCGCGGGCCTTCAGCGTCTTCATGACCTTGCCGTCCTTGCGGGCGGTCAGGTTCCAGTCACCGTCGTTTTCAACAGCGCGCAGGAAGTCATCCTTCAGCGATACGGAGTTGTTGGAATTCTGGCCTGAAACCGTGAGGTAGGCTTCGGAATCCCAATCCGTGTCGTAGGTTTTGAACTGGATGTCCTTGTAACCCTGCTGCGCGAACTGGATGACGCGCTTGACGTAGTTTTCCGGCACCATGTCCTTCTTGGCAGCGCGGATTTCGCGCTTCAGGGCAGGGTTCTTGGCCGGGTCGAAGCAATCGCCGTTATCTGCCTCGCAATTGACGCAGGCCTTCATGATTGCCTTGAGATGCTTGGCAACGATCTTGGAACCGGTGACGAGAGCGGCAACCTTCTGCTCCTCGTTCACCTTCCAGTCGATATAGGCTTCAATATCGGGATGGTCGGCATCAACGACGACCATCTTGGCCGCACGGCGGGTGGTGCCGCCAGACTTGATTGCGCCGGCTGCCCGGTCGCCGATCTTGAGGAAGCTCATCAGGCCGGAGGACTTGCCGCCGCCGGAAAGCTTTTCGCCTTCGCCGCGCAGGTAGGAGAAGTTGGAGCCGGTACCGGAACCGTATTTGAACAGGCGCGCTTCACGCACCCACAGGTCCATGATGCCGCCTTCGTTGACCAGATCGTCTTCGACAGACTGGATGAAGCAGGCATGCGGCTGCGGATGTTCGTAAGAGGACTTGGACTTGGTCAGCTTGCCGGTGAAGGGGTCGACGTAGAAGTGGCCCTGGCCCGGGCCGTCGATGCCATAGGCCCAGTGCAGGCCGGTGTTGAACCACTGCGGGCTGTTGGGGGCTACACGCTGGGTCGCCAGCATATAGGCAAGCTCGTCGCGGAAGGCGAGTGCGTCTTCCTCGGTGGAGAAATATTTGCCCTTCCAGCCCCAGTAGGTCCAGGTGCCAGCCAGGCGGTCGAAAACCTGACGCGCATCGGTTTCGGAGCCATAACGCTCACCCTCGGGGAGGTCCTTCATGGCCTTCTCATCGGCAACCGAACGCCACAGGAAGGAAGGAACATCGTTTTCCTCAACCTTCTTAAGCACCTTCGGCACGCCGGCCTTGCGGAAGTATTTCTGCGCCAGAACGTCGGTCGCGACCTGGCTGAACTGCGCGGGAACGTCGATATCCGCCAGACGGAACACGATGGAACCGTCCGGGTTCTTGATTTCACTGACGGCCTTGCGGAATTCGATTTCCGCATAAGACGATTGGCCGGGCTTCGTGAAGCGGCGTTCGATGCGCATGGTTTCGTGTCCTCGTCCATTGGGCGCCCGGCAAAGGGCGCAAAAATTCGTTCCAGCCGTGCGAACTATGCGCGCAGCCGGTTTTTGCCGATCTGTAAGGGATGTTCATCCTTGGATGTGATCCCTGTATCTCGTGGCTTATTTGGCTGCAAGAGTCATGTGAGTACTAAATATAGTATCAACAGCTTCCTGCCGCCAGTCCCCGCGTCATGTTTTTGGCGGTATCCGCAAGGCACGCAAAATCCACCGGCGAACCGCCCCCTGATGGTCGGGACGCCCCTTCTGGACTTGCGAACTGAGATTGAAAGGAACCGGCCTCGTTACTTTCCGGTCCGTTGCCGCCGCAACATAACTGTCACTTTCCTCCTGCGGCATAGATTCGTCAAGCCATAGATTGAAACCGTTTTTTAACCACAAGATATTGTGTGCAGCGCCTGTGGAAAACGGGGATAGCAAAAGCGTTCAAAAAAATCAGTGACTTGGCGCGAGACTTTGAAGCTTGCGCGAGGCTGGTTTCCGCAGCGGAAAGCGAAAACCCCGCATTTCCGGGGTGCGGCATAAAGGCGACACTGCGGTTTTTCCGTGTTTTTTTGCCGTTACCAAAAAAGCATTTCCACACAAAAAAACCGCCCCGAAGGGACGGCTTTTCAGGCATGGTTTTGGGTTGCGACAGGCGATCAGCCGCGCGATCCCTTGGCGATCGGTTCCTGATAGGTGAAGCCCATGTCCCAGGGAAAATAAATCCAGGTGTCCTGGCTGACCTCGGTGACAAAGGTGTCAATGGTGGGCACGCCCTTCGGCTTGGCGTAAACGCAGGCAAAATGCGCCTTCGGTAACATTTCGCGCACTTCCAGTGCGGTCTTGCCGGTGTCGGTCAGATCGTCAACGACGAGCACGCCTTCGCCGCCGTCGGACATCAGCTCCGGCGCCACGCCCTTCAGGAGAACCGTGTCGCCCTGGTTGACGTAATCGTGGCGGGTGGCGATGCAGACCGTATCGATCAGGCGGATGTTCAGCTCGCGGGAAATGATCGCTGCCGGCACGAGACCGCCGCGGGTGATACAGACGATCGCCCGGAACTCCCGGCCAAGGCCGGCAAGACGCCACGCAAGCGCGCGGGCGTCGCGGTGAAACTGATCCCAGGTTACGGGAAAGGCTTTATCGGGAAGGGACATGTCGTCTACCATCTGGTCAAAATTGTCGATGGCTTTGGCTAATAGCCGCAAGACCCGCAAAAAGGCAAGCATTGCGCGCAGGCTCTTGCGGCTTCATCCACGGCTACCGGTGTTTAACGCGACAAAAGCGTCATCGCCGTCATGGAATCGAGCAGCGTGCGCGTCACGCCGCCGAACAGCAGTTCCCACCAACGGGAATGGCCGTAGGCGCCCATGACCAGAAGGTCGATGCTGTGGTCTGACAGCCGGTTTTCGATAGCCGCCTGCGGCGAGATGCCGGCGATTTTTTCCTGCGAGGTTACCGTGACGTTGACGCCGTGGCGGGCGAGTGTTGCGGCCAGTTCGGTTCCGGCAAGTCCAGACGATTGCGTTTCGCTCTCGGCCTGATCGACGGAGAAGATCTCGACGCTCTCGGCTGCAATCAGGAAGGGCAGGGCATCGAAGGTGGCGCGTGTTGCCTCGCGGGAGCCGTTCCAGGCGATCAGTACACGCTTGACCGGTTTGGCAACCGTCAGCACATGCGGAACGAGAAGAACAGGGCGGCCGCTTTCATGGAGAAAGCCGTCTATATCCGAGCGGCTGTCGGAGAGTGCGGAGGAGTTGCTCTGGCGGGCGACGATGAGATCGGCGCAGCGCGCGCTATCGATTGCCGATGACGAGGCGTAACCCACCGAGGTTACAAAGCTGCGCCACTCATGCGAGATGCCATTGGCAGACAGCGTGTGTTCGAAGAGGTTTCCAACATCCGTGGTTTCTTTGTGCGCCACGTCCTGAAGCACCTGAACGGTAGCGGGGTCGGGAATTTCCATCGGCGCGACGAGCGGAACGGCGGCCAGCGTTTCCATGTGCAGGCCAATCACATGCGAGGAAAACTGGTTGGCAAGACTTACCACGAAATCGCCGAGCTTTTGCGTGTTCTCCACATTGTCGATCACTGCCAGTATCGTTTTGTAACCCATTTTTTAGCTCCTCGGTGACGCGTCGTTTTGGGGAGAGTGGCTGCCTTTGCCGGGTACCACCTTGATTTTGGTCAATCCGCTTCCGTCTCAGGCGGTTGCATCGCCCTTGCTGGCCGACAGTGTTTTTTCCTGACCAATGGTTTCGATCATCGTCGCCACTGCATCCGCCGCCGCTTTCAGCACGGTGGCATCACGGGCGCGCACGACGATCTCCGTCGAAAAGCGTTGTCCGTCATATTTCGGGTAGGAGCCGATGCTGGTTTCCGGGTGCGCTTTCTGGATTGCGGTCAGCGGCGTGCCGATGTCACCTTCGCCATAGGGAGAGCGCACCGACTGCGACATGACTTTCGCGCCGGTGCGCAGCGTTGGCATGACATTGTCCAGCATGGCCTGAAACACCTGCGGAACGCCGGCCATGACGTGGACGTTGCCGATGACGAAGCCGGGGGCGACCGAGACGGGATTGGCGATGTGGCTTGCCCCCCTTGGCATGCGGGCCATGCGCTTGCGCGCTTCGGTGAATTCCATCTCGCGTACACGGTACATGTCACCCAATATCCGCAAAGCCTCGGCATCGTGCTCGCAGGGCAGGCCGAAAGCCACGGATACCGCATCAGCGGTGATGTCGTCATGGGTCGGGCCGATGCCGCCGGAGGTGAAGACATAATCATAGCGGGCGCGTAGCGCATTCAGCGCTTCGACGATTGCGTGCTCCTCGTCGGCGACGATGCGCACTTCCTTCAAGTCTATTCCGGACATGGTGAGCACATCCGCGAGGTGCCCGATATTCTTGTCCTTGGTGCGTCCCGACAGCAATTCGTCGCCGATGGCGAGCATGGCGGCGGTCACGACGGATGGGGTGGGTGAGGGATTGGACATGGGGGTACTCGTCAGCTGTTTTGTCCGACGTTAGTCCGCCGCCCGGTGAATGCAAAGCGGTTTTGAAAAAATGTCTATCTGTGAAAGGTTGACGTTCCGGCGTTTCGTTCACTGATTGCGAACAGTGCGTATGCGGATGCACCGCTGGTGTGGGACCGGCCTCTGGGCTACCTTTGCATCACATGCTTGTAACTGGTCACCACTAATGATCATCGCGTTCTTAAAAAGGCTTCTGGCTGGTACGCCTGAGACGATTAACCCTAAGGATACAAAGAAAATGACAAAAGTTCTGGTGCTTTATTATTCATCTTACGGCCATATCGAGACGATGGCATATGCCGTTGCCGAAGGCGTGAAGTCTGCCGGCGCGGAAGTTGTCGTCAAGCGCGTTCCGGAACTGGTTCCTGAGGAAGTCGCCAAATCCTCGCACTTCAAGCTCGATCAGGCTGCCCCCATCGCGACTGTTGACGAACTGGCAGAATACGATGCCATCATCGTCGGCGCCGGCACCCGCTTCGGCACGGTTGCCTCACAGATGCGCAATTTCTGGGACCAGACCGGCGGTCTGTGGTTCGGCGGCAAGCTTGTCGGCAAGGTCGGCTCTGCCTTCACCTCGTCGGCCACGCAGCACGGCGGTCAGGAATCGACCATCCTTGGTTTCCTCCCCACCTTCCTGCACCACGGCATGGCCGTTGTCGGTCTGCCCTATGCCTTCCAGGGCCAGATGGGCGTCGATGAAATCAAGGGCGGCTCGCCTTATGGCGCCTCCACCATCACCGATGGCGACGGCTCGCGTCAGCCTTCCGCTATCGAACTGGAAGCCGCACGCTACCAAGGCGCACATGTAGCCAAGCTGGCCGCCAAGCTTTCTGCTTGAGCCTGCATTGCTGGAAAAAGAAATGCGGCCCGAAAGGCCGCATTTTCTTACTCCGGCATCTAACGTCGCCGGTACCGCAGGGAATGATTTTTAAGGCGGGTCAGATCGGCAGGTTGACCATGAAAAGGCAGCTTGCAATCACGACGCCGAGCATGGAAATTTCGAGAAAACCATTCAATCCGTCACGCATTTCAATCCTCCTTGTTGATCGAAGAGAGAACGGAAAAGATTTATCGCGGTTCCATAACAGCAGAATGAAATTTAGGAAATTTTAATGCCCTGCCGCTCCGTCACAATACGGAGTGGACATCGGTGCTTCAGCCGGTAACGACGAAGGCGACCACGAGGTGACCGAGAAGGCCGATGGCGAGGCAGGAGAGGAGAAATATGAACAGGGCTTTTTTCATGTTTCCAGAAGCTTCCATCTGTTTTTACCCTTTAAACCTGTTGTCCTGACTTGTTTCGCCTCAGGACGCCATTTTAATTCTCGACCATGGGTCTTGATGCCGTCAGGCCTTGATGTCGAGGCCAGCCTCGATTGCGGCGGCGATGAAGGCCTTGCGCGCA
Organism: Agrobacterium tumefaciens; assembly: GCF_009649785.1. Lineage (GTDB taxonomy): Bacteria > Pseudomonadota > Alphaproteobacteria > Rhizobiales > Rhizobiaceae > Agrobacterium > Agrobacterium tumefaciens. The sequence continues at coordinate 104,835 of NZ_WJOK01000013.1, forward strand.
TCCTCCGGCTTTTTCCTGCCGGCATCGACGGCGGCGCAGACCAGCAACGCCGCGTCCAACGCATCGCCGTCCTCTATCGGCCAATCCTCGATCATGGCCCAGGACGCCGCCTGCGTGGTCTCGATGCTCGTATAGTCGCCCGGCGTTTCGAACGCGATCAGGACGGGTTTTTGCCAGCGCGTGTTCATCGCTCATCCGTGTTGGTTATCGTGCCCGGCTCTAAACCAAGCGGGCAGGATGCGCAATTGGTTTCGGTTGGCTCGCGGTGCGGTCAGTCGTCGCGTCCGAACAGCCAATCGCGAATGATGCGGCGGTCTATGAGTTCGAGCGAGCGATCGGGCGCAATGCGATAGGTTTCCACCGCCCTCGTGCTGCCGTCGATGCGGAACTCGTGGCTGAAGGTGCTGCCGATCGGCGATTTCGTCAGCTTGGTGCGCGGCTGGCCCTTATAGGTGATGCTGCCGGGGATCGGTTCGACATAAGCGGCCGGGCCTGAGGTCGTGCAGCCCGCAAGCGTAAGCGCGATTGCGGCCAATGATACGAGCGTTTTCATCCTGTCCTCCGAAGTGCGTCTGCGAAAACGATATGGAGGCGCAACGGTTCCCCGCGAGTGATAAAGGGCAGAGCTATTCGCAACTGCTACTTGCGTCTCGGATTTTGAGTGTCGCGCGCGACCCAGCGGAAGAAAGCGTAGACGAGCAGGCCGAAGATGAAAAGCGGGATGAGGTTCGCAAAACCGGACATATGATTCTCATTTCTCCCTCCCGATCCGGGGTCTAACCGGAGAGAAAGAGGCAAGGCAAGCGTGGCGTGCAGCGCCGCAGGTAAAATGTCCGTGTGCCTGTTTGGGGAACGGTTTGCGTGCGGCGGGAAGATCGCCGGAGAAGAAGGAAACAGGTGAGACCTGGCGCACTGCCAGTGATACCAGGTCTCCCAGTCCCCCGCCAGTTTCAGGGAACGGGTGACTTGATTTAGTATGACGAACGGCATGCGATATACATAGACCGAGAAATTACCTCGAATAAATCGCTACCTTGGTCGATCACCCCGGGGCCTGGGCGTGGTGCGTAGCTAATTGCTGCCGCCATGCGCGCACGACCCGCCGCGTTGTCCGCAAATGCCGTTTAACCCGTTGAATCGGCTGGAGATGCATTCTCGGCCCACGCCATAAGCGGATGAAGTAAACGGAACTTTTTGCGTGTTTGATCATTAAATACAGCGCATACCTATTATTCATGGAGGGCTAAACATGATCGGCACCATTCTCGTTATCCTCATCATTCTTTTCCTGATCGGTGCTTTGCCAAGCTGGGGTTACCACAATTACGGTTATGGTCCCTCGGGTGGCCTCGGACTGGTTCTGGTTATCGTCCTCGTTCTTGTTCTGCTGGGTCGCATCTGATCGATCCGCATTGAAGATGCAGCGACTGCCCGCACCCGCGCAAAAGCGCCGGTCGCGGGCATTGTTTCTTCTGGAATATGAGTGAGATACAAAAAATGACGGAATCCGAAGGGCTTAGGACGTGGACTATTGCCCTTTGCCCATCGGATCGGAAAAAACAGCACATTCGGAACGAACCCTCTTGCGCGCATAATGGATTCGTTCTAAATGCCCGCCATCGCTCGAATTCATGAGCGTGTGAGGCCTCGTGGCGGAGTGGTGACGCAGAGGACTGCAAATCCTTGTACCCCGGTTCAATTCCGGGCGAGGCCTCCAAAAACTTCACCGAATAGAACCTGTTTTTTTGAACCTTTGGCTCACCTTGCGGTCATCGGCTGCCCTTGCTGTTCTAAAAAATCCCGGCCATTTCGCTTTTTCCAGCACTTAGGGCTCACCGCGCTTGAAAGCGCAGGCTTGGGCAATTATGAGATTGTTTAAAGGCGAGGGGAGACCCGTGCCGTTTTGAGCTTTTGGGGCCGAGGCTTCCCGACCGGCATCCGCGAAATTGAGGCGATAACGATATGATGGATTTCGAAACCGCACGCGCCAACATGGTCGACAGCCAGTTGCGCACGACCGACGTGACGTCGCATTCTGTGCTGAAGGCGTTTTTGAGCGTGCCGCGCGAAGCTTTCGTGCCGGCGGGTGTGCGGCAGATTGCCTATGTGGACGAGGATCTGCAGATCTGTCCCGCCCGGGATGGTCGCCCGGCCCGTTACGTCATGAAGGCCTCGCCGCTGGCGAAGCTTTTGCAGCTTGCGGCAGTGACCAAGGAAGACGTGGTGCTGGAAGTCGGTGGCGGCGCCGGTTATACCGCGGCCATCCTGTCCCAGCTCGCCGGTTCGGTGGTTTCGCTCGAATGCGACGAAACGCTGGCGGCTGAGGCGACTGAGACGCTGGCCTCACTCGGATATGACAATGTTGCTGTTGTCACCGGCGATCTCGAAAAGGGTTATGCGGGCGAAGCACCCTATGACCTGATTTTCATCAACGGCTCTGTAGAGGAAGTGCCGGCGGCACTGACCGACCAGCTGCGCGATGGCGGACGTCTGGTCGTCGTTGTCGGATACGGTAACGCTGCCAAGGCAACCGTTTACCGTCGCGATGGCAACAGCACATCGGCTGCAACCTCTTTCAACGCGTCGATCAAGCCTCTGCCCGGTTTTGCCAAGGCGGCCGAATTCGTTTTCTGATCTTTAAAAGCGATCATTGTTTTGGACGCCGGGGTGGACTTTCCGCCCCGGCGTTTGTTTTTTACGGGTGCCGCACCGGCAGACCCGCTTCGCCCACCCAATTGCCCAAAAAGACCATTCTCACAAAGCTGTGCATCACGGCGAAACTTGTCGAATCAGTGATTTAGTTCCTGACTATGCTGCCCTAGACTAAGGGTGATTCGGGGTGTGCGTATTTCTACCCCTTTTCAGGCCATCGGCCCGAAAACCGGAAGCGATTTTCGACAGGGACGGTGTGCAGATTTAAAATGTTGGAGCGTCCTTTGGGCGTCCGTATGGACGCAAGGCGGTCTAGAGAGTGGAAACCGGGGATTGATATGGCTCAGCCAAGCGTAGCGCGTGAACCGTCCATGGAAGAGATCTTGGCGTCCATACGCCGGATCATCGAAAGCAACGAGACCGGGCCTACCGGCGCGTTTTCCGGGCAGTTGCCGCCTGTCTATGACGACGAAGACGATGGCGCAGGCGAAGCGTCCTTCGTGACGGAGGCCATCAGCCCGCCGGCGCGCGTTCCCCCAGCCGCAAACCAGGCATTTGGCGCAAGGCCGGTGCAGGATTTTTCCGCGGCCTCCGAAAAGCAGACGCCAGAACAGCAGGAAATCTCGGCCGAGAAAAGCATGTCGCTTGCCGATGTCGCCGCGCGCGTTCGCGCTGCCGCCGACCGCAACGCTGCCATGGGGCCGCAGGCATTTGCTGCCCAGGCGCAGCGTGAGCCCGCGCAGGCGGCCCCGGCCGCTCATTCCTCCAGCGTACCGCAGCCTTCGGCTGCGCAACAGGTTGAACGCCCTGCGCCGCAGCGCCCGACGGATGTGCGGCCGCTGCTGGCGGCCGCTGCCGCGAGCACCAGTGAACAGCCGGCAGCTTTTGCCGCCGAGGATCGTGCTGCTGCTGCCGCTGTCGAGAGCGCAGCTTTCGAGAACCGCTTCGACCAGCTGACGCTGCGTGGCGCCATCGAAACGCCTGTAGCCCAGGATCATTTCGAGATTTCGGTGCAGGAACCTGCTGTCCAGATGCCGTCATTCGATCTGGCCGAACCCAAGGAAGAGGGCGGTTTGTCGCTCAACCTCATTTCCGAGGCTGCCGGTGCGCAGATCGCCCGTTCCTTCAGCGAACTTGCGGAAATTTTCGATGGCGTCGAACGACGCTCAATCGAGGATATGGCCGCCGAAATGCTGCGTCCGATGCTGCAGGACTGGCTGGAAGACAATCTGCCGACGCTGGTGGAGCGTCTCGTGCGTGAGGAAATCGAACGTGTGGCGCGGGGCTCGCGCCGCTAGGCTCTGTTCGTCCGCATCTTGTAACATGCGCAAGATAATGAAACAGAGGCCGCTCCGGCACCGGGGCGGCTTTTTTGTTGAAGATGAAGGCGCTATGGGGTCATAGTCGCTGACGGGTCGGTTTCTGTTGACTCTCGACCATCCATCCTTATTTAAAAAATCCACACAAGAACTCTAAAATTCAGGTCAGGAAATGCTCGAAAAGACCTACGATTCCGCATCCGTCGAACCGAAAATCGCCAAAGCCTGGGACGAGGCGAACGCTTTTCGTGCCGGCGCCAACGCCAAACCGGGCGCGGAAACCTTCACCATCGTCATCCCGCCGCCGAATGTCACCGGCTCACTGCATATGGGCCATGCGCTCAACAACACGCTTCAGGACATATTGGTCCGCTTCGAGCGCATGCGCGGCAAGGACGTGTTGTGGCAGCCGGGCATGGACCATGCGGGCATCGCCACGCAGATGGTCGTCGAGCGCAAGCTGATGGAACAGCAGCTTCCGGGCCGCCGCGAAATGGGTCGTGAGGCCTTCGTGGACAAGGTCTGGGAATGGAAAGCCGAATCCGGCGGCTTGATCTTCAACCAGCTGAAGCGTCTCGGCGCGTCCTGCGACTGGTCGCGTGAGCGCTTCACCATGGATGAGGGGCTGTCCGAGGCCGTTCTCGAGGTGTTCGTCACCCTTTACAAGCAGAACCTGATCTACAAGGACAAGCGCCTCGTCAACTGGGACCCGAAGCTGCAGACCGCGATTTCCGACATGGAAGTCGAACAGCTGGAAGTGAAGGGCAACCTTTGGCACTTCCGTTATCCGCTGGAAAAGGGTGTGAGCTATCAGCACCCGACCGCATTTGACGAGGAGGGCAAGCCGACCGAGTTCGAAACGCGCGATTACATCGTTGTTGCTACCACGCGGCCAGAGACCATGCTCGGCGATACCGGTGTTGCGGTGAACCCGGAAGACGAGCGTTACAAGGGCATCATTGGCAAGCATGTCATCCTGCCGATCGTTGGCCGCAAGATCCCGATCGTTGCCGATGACTATGCCGATCCGACGGCCGGAACTGGCGCCGTGAAGATCACGCCTGCGCACGACTTCAACGATTTCGAGGTCGGCAAGCGTTGCGGTCTGCGCGCCATCAACGTCATGAATATCGATGGCACGATCTCCATCAAGGAAAACGAGGATTTCCTCGAGGGCCTCAATCATCCGGCGGCGCTGCACGGCGCATGGGACCGCCTGGAAGGACAGGATCGTTTCTTCGCCCGCAAGGTCATCGTCGAAATCTTCGAGGAAGCCGGCCTGCTCGACAAGATCGAGCCGCACAAGCACGTCGTGCCGCATGGCGACCGTGGCGGCGTGCCGATCGAGCCGCGCCTCACCGACCAGTGGTGGGTGGACAACAAGACGCTGGCTCAACCGGCCATTGCCTCGGTTCGCGAAGGCCGCACCAATTTCGTGCCTAAGAACTGGGAAAACACCTATTTTCAGTGGATGGAGAACATCCAGCCCTGGTGTATCTCGCGGCAATTGTGGTGGGGACACCAGATTCCGGCATGGTACGGCCCTGACGGGCAGGTCTTCGTTGAAAAGACCGAGGAAGAGGCGCTTCAGGCCGCTATCCAGCATTATATTGCCCATGAAGGTCCGTGGAAGGCCTGGGTCGAGGAGAAGCTTGAAAACTTCAAGCCGGGTGAAATTCTGACCCGTGACGAAGACGTTCTCGATACTTGGTTCTCATCGGCGCTGTGGCCGTTCTCGACGCTCGGCTGGCCGGAAAAGACACCGGAACTGGCGCGGTATTATCCAACCAATGTGCTTGTCACCGGTTTCGACATCATCCCGTTCTGGGTCGTCCGCATGATGCAGATGGGTCTGCATTTCATGAAGGACGATGCCGGCAATCCGGTCGAGCCGTTCAGCACCGTCTACATCCATGCGCTCGTTCGCGACAAGAACGGCCAGAAGATGTCCAAGTCCAAGGGCAACGTCATCGATCCCCTGGAACTGATCGACGAATACGGTGCGGATGCGCTGCGCTTCACGCTCGCCATCATGGCGGCGCAGGGTCGTGACGTGAAACTCGATCCGGCACGTATCGCCGGTTATCGCAACTTCGGCACGAAGCTATGGAACGCCACGCGTTTTGCCGAAATGAACGGTGTAAAGCGCGATCCACATTTCCTGGCCGAAACCGCATCGCTGACGATCAACCGGTGGATCCTTACCGAGCTTGCCAACACCGCGCGCGATGTGACGGCGGCTCTTGAGAACTTCCGGTTCAACGATGCATCCGGTATCCTCTACCGTTTCGTCTGGAACCAGTTCTGCGACTGGTACCTGGAACTGCTCAAGCCCGTGTTCGGTGGCGAGGATGAGGCGGCAAAGGCGGAATCGCAGGTCTGCGCGGCCTATGTTCTGGATGAGATCTACAAGCTCCTGCATCCCTTCATGCCTTTCATGACGGAAGAGCTGTGGGCGCATACGGCGGGCGAGGGCGAGGAGCGGGCTGATCTTCTCTGCCTTACCGACTGGCCGACTCCGGAATTCCGCGACGATGCCGCGGCTGCGGAAATCAACTGGCTGATCGATCTGGTTTCGGGCATCCGCTCTACGCGTGCCGAGATGAACGTGCCGCCGGGCGCCACCGCATCGCTGGTGGTGGTCGGTGCCAATACCTCGACAGAAGCGCGGCTGGACCGCCATGCCGCCGCCATCCGGCGCCTGGCGCGTGCCGATGAAATCCGTGGTGCCGATGTGGCGCCAAAAGGTTCCGCGCAGATCATCATCGGTGAGGCCACGGTCTGCCTGCCGCTCGGTAACCTCGTCGATCTCGCGGCCGAAAAGGCCCGTCTCGAAAAGGCGATCGGCAAGGTGGATGCGGAGATGGAACGCATCGACAAGAAGCTGTCGAACGAAAAATTCGTGGCCAATGCCGATCCGGAGGTTGTGGCCGCCGAGCGCGAGCGTAAGGCGGAACTGGAAGTTCAGCTGACAAGTCTTCGAACCGCCCTGCAGCGGGTCAGCGAAGCAGGATAAGGTTCCTGTTGCGTGTAAAATCAAAACGCCCCGTGAAAACGGGGCGTTTTGCGTTCTGTCAGGGCCGGCTCAATTCATTGCTGCGTTGCAATGGCGAATCATGCACTGCGTGATAGCGCGATTATTTCTGCCGCGAGGCGCACAAAACCGCGCGGGAAGACGAAAAAGATCAATAAAAACGGCCTGATAAGCGATTTTCTTCGGAAACGTCCAACTGTGGTTATTTGGCGACATTTCCGGTGTGGATTGGGAGTTTGTTTCGTTTTGTGTCGTTTTTTCTAATTGGATTAGAATAATAGCCTAAAATGATTATGTAAGATGCCAAACATCAAAAACTTACGTAAAAAAATGGCCATCCGGTGGCAACCGCGCCGCGCCACGGCAGATTGTCATTTGCCGCAAAGCATTTCACTCTCTCAATGATCACATTGCCTTGATTGGGGAGAGAGATGGCAAAAACTGCATTTTTTCGCGGCGCAGTATGTTTCGTAGCCAGCATCGCGGCGGTCACGCCTTCACTGGCGGGCGGCCTCGAGCGCGGTGGCTACAATATCGACCTGCTGTTCGACCCGTCGGACTATGTTCTCGACAGTTCCGCTACATTCGTTGCGCCACAGCGCAAGGTTGAGAATGCGCGTGACAATCCGCTGAAGAGCGGTCCGCTGCCTGCGACTTGGTCAAGGAGCGCAGATGACTCTGAAAACTTCTGGTCGACCCGCATCGGCGCCAAGGCGGCAATCGGCGATTTCGGCGACTGCATGTTCGATTATTCGCAGCCTTGGGGCGCGCACCTCAATCCGGGCATCTGGCAGGGATCGAGCTACAATATCGAAACCAAGGTAAAGTCGCACAATTACGCCACCACCTGCCGTGTGAAGTTTGATCTTGGCAAGGGCGACTTCTCGATTATTGGCGGCGGCTTTTACCAGGAGATCAGCGGTTATAAATACCGTCAGGTTCTTGGCCCAGCTGTTCTTGGCCTCAATCCGGCCTGGTCCAGCTTCAGCGGCGTCGGCAAACTTGAGATGGAAGGTGACGGTTGGGGTTGGCGCGCCGGCGTTGCCTACGAAATCCCCGAGGTCGCCTTCCGGGCGAGCCTTGTTTATAACAGCGCCGTCGATCATGACCTGACCGGTTTCGCCGACGTCAGAGGAGTTCCGCAGACGCCGCCGTCCATCTCTCCGACGCTGGCGAAATACGGCGGCAAGCTGGTGCCGATCTATGGCTCCGTTTCGATGCCAGACAGCATCGAACTCAAGGTGCAATCCGGCATAGCGCCGGACTGGCTGGCTTTCGGTTCGGTGAAGTGGACTGACTGGAGCCAGATTCAGGTCATTCCTTTCTGCGCGGTAGGGACGTCTCCCTGCGTTCCGAGCGGTGCTGACACGCTGAACACGCTAGACCTGTTTTATCGTGATGGCTGGACGATTTCCGGCGGCGTTGGTCACAAGTTCAACGAGCAGTGGAGCGGTGCTGTGAGCCTGACCTGGGATCGCGGTACATCGACTGTTATCGGCACCCAGACCGACACCTGGACGCTGGGCACGCAGATCGTCTACTCGCCGAACAAGAATATCGAGTTCAAGGTTGCCGGTGCTCTCGGCCTCCTGACCTCCGGTAGCTCATCCATCAACGGTGGACCTTGCGGTGCGGGCTTCACCTGCGGCAACGAGGCGGGCTACGACTTCGGCAACGATCTCGTGGCTGCGATCTCTACGGGCGTCAAGGTCAAATTCTGACACCATTCGCCACACCTGAACGAAAAGAAAGGTCCGGTTTACCAACCGGACCTTTTTTCATTCCCGACTATGATTCCTGCTCGATAAAAATTTCTAGCCCGAAAGTTTTGTGACGATTTGGCAACACTTTTCTGCAAGCGTGGTGCCGCGTTGGAATGTGGGCATATCTGTCCATTTCCCGCCACAAACAAGGTGCTTGGCTTCTGTTTATGGACGCGGGGATGGAAGAACATGCAGGCGTTTGATGTGGGCCTGCGGAGTTGCGAAGAGTGAAAACGGGTTTGGATTCAGGGTTTAAGCAAGTAATACGGGAATTTGATCCGGGTTTCTTGTTTGGCGCTGACCGGCAGGCGGTCAAACGCCGTTATATTGCCGGAAATTATGCCTATATCTGTCTCACTGAAAATTTGGAGCAATTACCGCATATGACCACCGGCAGTGCGCTGGAAAGTGCTGCCGGAAAGACGCAGTGTGTTCGAAAAATCGCGACCCGGCGGGGTTCAGCTTTGCAGTATTCCGCAAGTATTGGCTATATGCCGGGAAGAGTGAGAGAAGTTCGCCTAAATGCTGAAATGTGAAGCACATGTTCTAAAGCCGCTCATCATGAGCCTTTTGCTTGCGTCGCTCGCAATGCCGGTGCTGGCTTTTGACATCAACGCAGGCGTTACCAAGGAATCCGGGCCCTTCGACCTGTTCAAGTTCGGCTTCAAGGCCTACAAGAACGGTAACAAGGACGAAGCCGTCGAGGCCTATCGCTATGCGGCCGAAAAGGGCCATACCGGCTCGCGCTGGGCGCTTGCCAATATGTATGCCTTCGGCGATGGCGTTGCCAAGAACGACTTCGAAGCTTTCAAGATTTACAGCGAAATTGCCAGCCAGGGCGTCGAGCCGGGCTCCGAGGATACCGGCTTCTTCGTCAACGCGCTGCTTTCTCTTGCCGATTATTACCGCCACGGCATTCCCGGCACTCCGGTAAAGATGGACCTGTCGCAGGCCCGCCAGCTCTATTTTCAGGTGGCTTCCACCTTTGGCGTGGCTGAGGCCCAGTTCCGTCTGGCGGAAATGATCCTTGCGGGTGAGGGCGGCCGGGCGGATGTGCAGCAGGCCAAGAAGTGGCTCAATCAGGCACGCAAGCACGGCCATGCCGGCGCCATGTCGATTTTCGGTAATCTGCTTTTCCAGGAAGGCCAGACGACGCAGGGGCTCGCCTTCATGACGGCCGCGCTCGACAAGTGCACGGCGGTGGATTGCACCTGGATACAGACCCTTCAGGAACAGGCTTTTTCGCTCGCGGGTGAAAACGATCGCCGCGCGGCCATCGCGCTGGCGCAGAACATGCAGATCGACGATCCGAACTGACAATTTTGGCTGAGGCGACTAGAGCACGTCCTGTTTAAACGGAATCGTTTGACGTGCTCTAACTCTTTGTTTCGGCGCACTTTTACCGGAAATTCTCTAACTCGCCCGGCGAGCGCCGTTCAATTGATCGGCGTAAAATTGAAATAACCGCAGACCGGTACGTGGTCGGACGGTTTTTCCCAGGCCCGCACATGTTTTTCGATGCTCACCGATTCCAGCCTGTCGGCCGCTTCCGCCGACAGCATCAGGTGATCGATGCGGATGCCGTTATTCTTAGGCCATGCGCCAGCCTGATAATCCCAGAAGGAATAAAGTCCGGGTTCATCCGTCGTCGCGCGTGCGGCATCGGTAAAGCCGAGATTTTCCAGCCTGCGGAATGCCGAGCGCGTCTTGGGCAGGAACAGCGCATCGCCAGCCCAGACCCGCGGATCGTGGCAATCGAAGGGTTCGGGGATGACGTTGTAGTCACCCGCCAGAATAAGCGGCTCCTCAAGCGCAAGGCGATCTTCGGCAAAGCGGCGCAGCCGCTCCATCCATGCGAGCTTGTAGGGATATTTGACAGGATCGTCAGGCGGATTGCCGTTCGGCAGGTAGAGCGAGCAGACCCGGATCACACCGCCATCAACGGAGAACACGCCCTCGATGAAGCGCGCCTGTTCATCGGCATCGTCGCCCGGCAGGCCGCGATTGATCTCGTCGGGCTTCATCTTCGACAGAAGGGCGACGCCGTTGAAGCCCTTCTGGCCATGGGTCTCGACGTGATAGCCGAGCGCTTCCAGCTCAAGGCGGGGAAAGCCTTCGTCAACCGACTTGATTTCCTGAAGGCAAACGATGTCGGGCGATGAATCCTTCAACCACTGGCAGAGGTTTTCGATACGCGCCTTGACGCCGTTGATGTTCCAGGTGGCAATCTTCATCGGAGTTTCCCTTTTGTGAGGTTACTTTTACCCGATGCAAAAGCGATTGCCACCGTTTTTGGAAACGGCTGGTGAGGATGTGGTGGATAGAAGCCGGGGCAGGGTAGATCAACAGCTATGGATGCACCGCAGCTCCCCAAACCCTCATTCCTGTGACGAGCGCAGGAACGAGGGCGGAGAGAAAGGCGTGAATGATCTCAAGCTTGGCGCTTGATATCACCATCAAATAGAAAAGCTGGTGCCGCAGCCGCAACTTGCGACCGCGTTCGGGTTCTTGATCTGGAAGGACTGGCCGAGCAGATTGTCGACGAAGTCGATTTCAGAGCCGGCCATATAGACAACCGACAGGCTGTCGATCAGCACCTTGGCGTCGCCACGCGCAATCACGATGTCGTCATCGGCGGGGTCTTCCGCCAGATCGAACTTGTAGGAGAAGCCCGAGCAGCCGCCGCCTTCCACCGAAACGCGCAGAGCCTGCTTGCCCGCATCCGCTGCGACGATCTGGGCGATTCGCTTCGCTGCGGCTTCCGAAAGTGTAATGTCGCTGTTTTCCATGTCGTTCCTCGTGCCGGGGTCAAGAACCGGAGAGCAATAGATTTGTCGCCACCATTATAAACCAGTCAAATAAACGGTCTATAGCGATGTCCGCAACGGCCTTTGCAGCGATGATGCTTTGCGCCGACCTTTGCGATAGGTATGAAGGGTGGATGAAAAGGTCAATGGTCAAAGGCCATGGACTTCGGGTCAAAGGAAGTCCCGGCCAGAGAACAGTACAGGTGGATGAATGATTATAGACCAGCGCGCATTGGGTTTCGGAAGTGGCGAGAGGGCGGTTTTCGCCTCTGATCCATGGACCACGCGCGGGCGTCTTTTTGCCGAGGAGGGGAGCCTGACGCGCTCGGAGTTCCAGCGCGACCGGGACCGCATCGTCCACACCACGGCCTTTCGCCGGCTTAAACACAAGACGCAGGTTTTCATCAGCCCTGACGGCGACCATTACCGCACCCGGCTCACCCACACGATTGAGGTTGCGCAGATTGCCCGCGCACTCGCACGTGCTCTGAAGCTGGACGAGGATCTGGCCGAGGGCGTGGCTCTGGTGCATGATTTCGGCCACACGCCGTTCGGCCATACTGGTGAGGATGCGCTGGATGCGGTGTTGTTGCCCTATGGCGGCTTCGATCACAACGCGCAGTCGCTGCGCATCGTCACCAAGCTGGAGCGCCGCTACGCCGAATATGACGGCATCAACCTGACATGGGAGACGCTGGAGGGGCTGGTGAAGCACAATGGCCCGCTGGTCAATGCCGAGGGCGAGGGCGTGAAGGGCCCGGTTCCGCTGCCCATCCTCGAATATTGCGAGCTGCAGGATCTGGAAATCGGCAGCTATGCCAGCCTTGAGGCACAGATGGCGGCTATTGCCGACGACATCGCCTATAATACCCATGATATCGATGACGGCCTGCGTGCCGGTTATCTGAGCTTCGAGATGCTGGAAGAGGTGCCTTTCCTCAGCAAGCTGATGGCTGAGGTACGTGCGAAATATCCCGTGCTCGACAAGGAACGCTTCGCCAATGAAATCATGCGCCGCCAGATCACCCATATGGTCGAGGATGTAATCGGGGTCGCGCAGCAGAATCTTTCCCGGCTGAAACCGGAGAGTGCGGCCGATATCCGCGCCGCTGATTTTACCGTCGCGACTTTCTCGCCGGAAATGGCTGAAACCGACAGGCAGATCAAGAAACTGCTGTTTGCCCATATCTACCGGCATCCGGAAATCATGCGCATCCGCGCCGGCGCTACGCAGATCGTTACCGACCTTTTCCACCGTTATATGGAAGTGCCGGCAGAGATGCAGAGTCACTACTGGGTGGACAGCATTTCCGGTATGAGCAAGGCCGCAAAAGCCCGCCATGTGGGGGATTATCTGGCCGGTATGACCGACAGTTATGCACTGCGCGCCCACCAGCGGCTGTTTGACCACACCCCCGATTTGCGATAGGGCAGCGGGCGATCGCGAAGCCAACCCGGTTATGATGGCCGGACATGAACAGAAGCCCTTCGCGCAGGTTGGAACGATGAACATTTTTGCCGATTTCGATACCAGGATCAAAAACGCGCTCGAGACTCTCGATCTCGTGAAAGAGAACCGCGAAAAGGTCGATTTCAGTCGAATTACGGTCGAATCCCCGCGCGATCTCAGCCATGGCGATGTCGCAACCAATGCCGCTATGGTTTTGGCGAAGCCGCTCGGCACCAATCCGCGGGCGCTGGCCGAACTCATCGTGCCAGCACTTCAGGCCGATGGCGATGTCGATAGCGTCAACGTCGCCGGTCCCGGCTTCATCAATCTCAAGGTCTCTGTCGGTTACTGGCAGCGTCTTCTTGCCGACATGATCGGGCAGGGCATCGATTTCGGCCGCTCGAAGATCGGCGCGGGCCAGAAGATCAACGTCGAATATGTCTCCGCCAACCCCACCGGTCCTATGCATGTCGGCCATTGCCGTGGTGCTGTCGTGGGTGACACGCTGGCGAACCTGCTCGCCTTCGCCGGTTATGGCGTGACCAAGGAATATTACATCAACGACGCCGGCTCGCAGATCGACGTGCTCGCGCGTTCGGTCTTCCTGCGTTACCGCGAGGCGCTTGGCGAAGATATCGGCGCCATTCCGTCGGGCTTCTACCCCGGTGACTATCTCGTTCCAGTCGGCCAGGCGCTGGCGGATGAATATGGCATCAAGCTGCGCGCCATGCCCGAGGAAAAGTGGCTACCTATCGTCAAGGACAAGGCGATCGCCGCAATGATGGTGATGATCCGTGAGGATCTGGAGACGCTGAACGTCAAGCACGACGTGTTCTTCTCGGAGCGCACGCTGCATGAGGGCAATGGCGGACCCATTCTCTCGGCCATCAACGATCTCACCTTCAAGGGCCACGTCTACAAGGGCACCCTGCCGCCGCCGAAGGGCGAGTTGCCGGAAGACTGGGAAGACCGCGAGCAGACGCTGTTCCGGTCCACCGAGGTGGGCGACGACATGGACCGCGCGCTGATGAAGTCGGACGGTTCCTACACCTATTTTGCCGCCGACGTTGCCTATTTCAAGAACAAGTTCGATCGCGGTTTTTCCGAGATGATCTATGTGCTCGGCGCCGACCACGGCGGCTATGTGAAGCGGCTTGAAGCGGTTGCGCGCGCCGTCTCGGAAGGCAAGTCGAAGCTGACGGTTCTTCTGTGCCAGCTCGTGAAGCTGTATCGCGATGGCGAGCCGGTGAAGATGTCGAAACGCTCAGGCGATTTCGTCACGCTGCGCGATGTGGTGGACGAAGTAGGTCGCGATCCCGTGCGATTCATGATGCTCTATCGGAAGAATTCCGAGCCGCTGGACTTCGATTTTGCGAAAGTGACCGAACAATCGAAGGATAATCCGGTCTTTTACGTGCAATATGCGCATGCCCGTTGCATGTCCATCTTCCGCCAGGCGCAGGAAGCGTTTCCGGGTCTTGCGCTCTCGCAGGACGACATGTCGTCTTCCGTTGCTTTGATTAGCGATATCAACGAGTTGCAGCTGGTTGCAAAGCTTGCTGAGTACCCGCGCCTGATCGAATCCGCAGCCCTTGCACACGAGCCGCACAGGCTTGCTTTTTACCTCTATGATCTCGCCAGTTCCTTCCATGGACACTGGAACAAAGGTAAAGACCATCAGGAATTACGTTTTATTAACGATAAAAACCGAGAATTGAGCATTGCCAGACTCGGGCTGGTGAATGCTGTCGCGAATGTTTTGAAGTCTGGTCTTACGCTTTTAGGAGCGGACGCGCCTGACGAGATGCGATAACATATCACCATTATTTGCTCACAATACGCTGGCAAGAGCTGCAATGCGTAGATGGTGGAACACGTAATGGTCGAAAAAAATGTCGCGTATAACCGGGACGCCCGGTCTGAAGGGTTCGCTGACAACGATCCTCTGGCAGAACTGGCGCGTATCGTCGGTTTCGATGAGCGTCCTTCGCATGCGGGTTCCGAAGCTGCGCCACGCGCCGGCTCTGCGGCAACCCGCCGCGAACCCGAATTCAATCTCGAAGACGAGCTGCTTCGAGAGTTCGAGGTTTACGATGCGCCGCATGCCGATCCGGTCGTTCTTGACCCGGCAAACGATGTGCGTGCGGGCATCCACCCCAGCGACTTCATGCAGCGCGTCGAATCGGTTTTCGCCCGGCGCGAGCCTGAGCTTGCGCCAGCGGACGAACCCGTGTTCGAGGCAAGCCCCGCACCCGAAGTGAGCCAGGAGCCACTTCCCGAGGCCGATCAGGCCTACATTCACAATTACGTCGAGACGTCGACGCAGGACATCCGCGCGGATTTCCGTGACGATGCCGGTGCGGTTGCCGAGGTTTTCGATGTGCATTCGCGCCAGTCGCGCCCTGCCGAGCCGGTGGTTTACCAGCAGGCTGCATGGGAAGAGCCGCAGGCTGTCGAGCCGGCTCAAAGCACCTGGCACGCCATGCCTGAGCTTCCGGCCGATGTTTCGAGCAATATTGCGCATTCCGATCAGAGCCATGCGCCTGAGCCGCAGTCTTTCGATCTTGCCGATGAGGTAGAGATCGCCGTCGCCGAAGCGCCGGCGCCGATTTCCGTGCGTCCGCCTTTGCATGGTGGCCGTTCTTCGCTGGAATTTTCCAGCCTGCGTCTGCCGCTTGCCAATTTCGGCGCGCGCCGCGATGTTGCGGCAGGTGATCCCAAGCGGATCGAGCCGAGGGCCGAAGCGCTGCCTGCAGCCCGGATCGAGCCACAGGCCGAACCAGTTCCGGCGCCTGAGCCCGTCTTCGTTCAGGCGGAAGAAACTGCACCTACCTTTGCTCCTTCGGTTGCAGAGAAGCCGGTTGAAACAAATCTTTCGCCGATGGACGAGCTGATCTACGGCGTTGCGAAATATTCCATTCCCGGACGCGGCGAAGAGCCTGTCGTTCAGGATGCCCCCATCGCACAGGCTGCGCCTATCGTTCCGGCTGCAAGAGTGGAGCCGCCTTTGGTTGCCACGGCGCCGGTTGCCGCAGCCCCTGTAAAAGCAGCCCCGGTCGTAGCAGCGCCGCCCGTTCAGGAGCCGGACTTTGGGGATTTCGCAGGTTTCAACGACGATGATTTCGAGCTTGCGCTTGATGATCTCGATCTTGACCTCGACCTTTCCGAAATCGCTGCAGCGGAAGTCGCACCTGCGCCTGTGCCGCAGCCCGTTCGCCAGCAGCCGGTCGCTCCGGTAGCGGTTGCTGCCGCCGCGCCGCAGCCGGTGCGGGAACAGCCAGCACCTCAGCCGCGCCCGGCCCCGGTTGCTGCAATTCCGGTAGCCGCGCCTCCGGTTCAGCCGCGTCCGGTCGCAGCCGCACCGCAGCCGGTTGCACCACAAACGCTTGAAAGCCTGCCTTTCGATCCCTCGCAGATCGGTGAGACGGAAGAACATCCGGAAAATATTACCGAGATGGACGTGCCGGAATTGCCGGTCGGCGTTTTCGAACCCAAGCCTGTCGCCCGTCGTCACGAAGAAGACCTCGATATCGACACCGAGCTCGCAACGCTGTTTGCCCCGGCGGTTGCCGGTGGTCTTGACCGTCACAAACATGCGGAAAACCGGGCTGCTGCCCCGCAGGCGCGTCCTCAGGCACAGGGTCCGGAGGAGGTCGACGAATTTGAGCGGGCGCTGGAAGAAGATTTCCGCCGCTCTATGCAGGAGGCTGCTGCCTCGCGTGGCAATGCGCCGCGCGATGCCGAGAATACCTATGTCGACCATCAGCCGGCCTATCGCGAAGAAGAACGCGGCGGTCGCCGCTGGATCATGCCGGTTGCCGCAGCAATCGGTCTGGTGCTTGTCGGTGGTGGTGTTTACGCGCTGATGTCGGGCGGTTCGTCCGGAGCGGGCTCCAATGGCGCGCCGGTCATCATTTCCGCCGATAACGACCCGATGAAGGTGGTGCCGGAAAATCCGGGTGGCCGCGTCGTGCCCAACCAGGACAAGGCGGTTTACGACCGCGTGGCCGGTGGTAGCGCTGCCGATCCGAAGCAACCGGCGCTGATCTCCAGCAACGAAAAGCCTGTCGATGTGGTCCAGCGTACGCTGATACCCGAACAGCTGCCGCTGGAAGGTGAAAACGACGCGGACATGGAAGCCACCGGCACGCCGGTTGGCGAGACTGAAGATCCGCGCCTGCTTTCGCCGGAAGAAAAGGCCAGCCAGAACGAAGGTGCCGGTGCGACGGGCGTTTCGCCGCGCAAGGTCCGCACCATGATCGTCAAGCCTGATGGTACGCTGGTTGCACAGGAAGTCGATGCGCCTGCTGCCCAGCCACCGAAGGCCGACAAGGTCGCGGAGCTTGCTGCACCGCAGGCAGCCAAGCCGGGTGAGGGCGCTCCCGCCGTCATCGCCGCTTCGCGTGTTCCGGTTGCGCCTGAACACCCGCAGGCCAATACGCCAGCCGCTTCCTCCACACCGGCCTCGCAGTCGGCTGCGCCCGTTCCTTCGGCGCGTCCGTCTGCACAGCCTTCCAATGTGGTGGCAACGGTGACCAATCAGGGCAACGTCCGTCCTGCTGCAACTGCTCCGGCCCAGCCGCAGGCTGCACAGCAGCAGACAGCCGCCGCCATGCCCGCAGCAACGAGCGCGCCGTCTTCGGGTGGTTATTACATCCAGATCGCGTCCCTGCCGAGCCAGGCGGAGGCCCAGAAGTCCTACCAGAACATGTCGGCCAAGTTCGGTTCGGTCATTTCTGGTCGGGGCGTCGACATCAAGGCCGCTGAGATCGCCGGCAAGGGCACGTTCTACCGCGTCCGCATCCCGGCGGGGGACAAGAACGAAGCCGTGGCGCTGTGCGAAAAGTTCCGCGCAGCTGGCGGCAGCTGCCTGGTGGCGCGCTGATCGCGGCTGATCCGGTTGAGTGAAGATTGGGGCTGCCGTCTAAGGCAGCCCTCGCAGTGGGGAAAGGCTTTCCTCACATTCGACGTCATCCTCGGCCCCGTGGCGAGGATCTGCCAACGTTTCGCCAACCGTTCGGTTGCAGATGCTCGGGAAAGGCCCGAGCATGACGGCGGAGGGGTTGTCGACTTATCCCCGACGCCTTGCGGTATAAGGCCATTTCCCCATTCTGTGAGCGTGACATCATGACCGATTGCAAAGCTATGATCCTCGGATGCGGCGGGCTTACGCTTTCCGCTGACGAGATTGCCCTTTACCGCAATGAGCGGCCCTGGGGTTTCATCCTGTTCGGGCGCAATATCGGTGATGCGCAACAGATTACCGATCTCGTCGCCTCAATGCGCGATGCCGTCGCGCGGCCGGATGCGCCGGTTCTGATCGATCAGGAAGGCGGGCGCGTTCAGCGCATCAAGCCGCCGCTTTTGCAAGCCTATCCGAATGCCCGCATTCTTGGCGAGATATACGAGCGTGACCGCGAGGAAGGCCTGCGCGCGGCGTGGTTGATGTCGCGTCTGCATGCCTTCGATCTCATGAAATTCGGCATCAATATCGACTGCCTGCCGGTGCTCGACGTGCCGGTGGAAGGCGCCAGTAACGTCATTGGCAACCGGGCCTATGGCTACAGCCCGACCATGGTGGCGGAGATGGGGCAGGCGGCGGCTGACGGTCTCAAGGCGGGCGGCATGTTGCCTGTCATGAAACACATGCCGGGCCACGGTCGCGGCATGGTGGATTCGCACCATGAATTGCCTGTTGTCGATGTGCCGCTGGACGAGCTGGACGCCCATGATTTTGTGCCATTCCGCGCGCTGAACCGTGAATTGATGGCGATGAGCGCGCATCTGGTGTTCAATGCCGTCGATCGGGAGCGTCCGGCAACGACCTCGCCAAAGGTGATCGAGGAGATCATTCGTGGGCGAATCGGCTTTGACGGTCTGTTGATGTCCGACGACAGTTCCATGAATGCGCTGAAGGGCACGCTTGGCCAGCGTGCCGCGAATATTGTTGCGGGTGGCTGCGATATAGTCTTGCATTGCAACGGCGTGATGGGTGAAATGCTTGAGGTCGTGAAGGAGGTTCCCGTTCTTTCCGGCCGTTCGCTGGAGCGGGTGCGGGCCGTGGAAGCGGGTTTTCCCGCCACTGATGCCTCCGACGAAGCTGAACTGAGAGCCGAATTCAACGCCATGTGGGCCGTTTCCTGACAATCGGGCGGCGGCCCGGTACTCGGGACGACAGGCCGGACGCCCGGCGGATGGAACAATGGCAGCAGACAAGTCTCGCACTTCAACGCCTATGGACAAGCTCTGGCAGGATGTGACGCCGGAGCGGTTGACGGGCGAGGCCGGGCTGGTGATCGATGTCGCGGGTTTCGAAGGCCCGCTCGATCTGTTGCTACACCTTGCTCGCACGCAGAAGGTCGATCTTTCGCGCATTTCGGTGCTGGCGCTTGCCGAGCAATATCTGCAATTCGTGGAAACAGCCCGCCGCGTGCGCATCGAGCTTGCTGCCGACTATCTGGTGATGGCGGCCTGGCTTGCCTTCCTCAAGTCCAAGCTTCTCATTCCGCAGCAGGCGAAGGATGACGGCCCCTCCGGCGAAGAAATGGCCGCGACGCTGGCCTTCCGGCTGAAGCGTCTGGAGGCGATGCGGGAGGCGGCTGAACGCCTCGTCAACCGCGCCCAGCTTGGCCGCGATATTTTCGCCCGTGGCGCGCCGGAGCATATTCCGCATATCAACCGCTCGGCTTACGAGGCGAACCTCTACGATCTCCTGAGTGCGTATGCCAATCTGCGGCAAAGGCAGGCCATCACCCAGGTCACGATTGAAAAGCGGCAGGTCTGGTCGCTTGTGGAAGCCCGGGAACTTCTGACCAGTCTGCTCGGGGATGTCGGCGAGTGGACGGTGCTCGACCAATATCTGCTGCAATATGTGCCTGACCCCGCGATGCGCGTGACGGCAATCGCCAGCGCTTTCGCCGCCTCGCTGGAGCTCGTGCGCGAGGGATCGCTGCAAATCCGGCAGGAGGGCGCGTTCCAGCCCATCTATATGCGCAGGAGCGAGCGAGATGACCGCGCGCCGAATGCGGAAAGGACTGATAATGACGCATGACGACGAGACCGGCGAAGCCGCCATCGTGGCAGATGGGGCGGCGGATGTGGTTGGGGCCGAGCCCGCGGTATTTTCCGAGCGTCAGCTGAAGGAAGCCGAGCGCATTGCCGAGGCGCTGGTCTTTGCCTCGGCCGAACCGGTTTCAGTTGCCTTCATTGCCGAGCGGCTGCCGCGCGGCATGGATGTCGTTGCCATACTCCACGGGCTGAAGGCCGCTTATGGCGAGCGGGGTGTCAATCTGGTGCAGGTGGGCGGGCAATGGGCGTTCCGCACGGCCGGCGATCTCTCCTTCGTCGTCCATTCTGAGGAAAAGGAACCTAAGAAGCTATCGCGTGCGGCGCTGGAGGTTCTGGCGATTGTGGCGTATCATCAGCCGGTGACACGCGCCGAAATCGAGGAAATCCGTGGCGTGCAAACCTCACGCGGTACCCTCGATGTGCTGATGGAAGCGGGTTGGGTGCGTTTCAGGGGCCGCAGGCGCACGCCGGGCAGGCCGGTGACGATCGGCACCACGGTGGAGTTTCTCGACCATTTCGGCCTTGAGGAATTGCGGGACTTGCCGGGCCTTGAGGAACTGAAGGGTGCGGGCCTGCTTTCGGGCCGTATTCCTTCCAATTTCGGCGTGCCTTTGCCGATGATGAGCGACGAATTGCGCGAAGACGAAGACCCGATCACGCAGCTCGATCTGGAAGAGTTGGGCCTGCTTGCACCTGGTGGCGGCGATGGCGACGATTGATATCGTCTTCATGCGGATGACAAGGCACGAAAACTTTATGCCCACAGCCTGTTGAAGCAACGATTTGTTGTTTGAAAAAGCCTTTCAAACGTCTTACATCGTCTGAAAGCGAAATTCAGGAGTTTCAGTTATGGGTTCTTTTAGTGTGTGGCATTGGCTGATCGTGCTGGTGATCGTTCTCGTTCTCTTCGGACGCGGAAAGATCCCGGAACTGATGGGCGATGTCGCCAAGGGCATCAAGAGCTTCAAGAAGGGCATGGCTGACGAAGATCAGACTCCGCCGCCGGCCGATGTCAACGCGAAGACTGTTGACCACAAGGCTGACGAGATCAAGTAAGCGGCTTGAACCTGCTTGTTTTGAGACTGGCGCTAGGGTCTCGGGAGCGTTTTGATGTTTGATATCGGTTGGAGCGAGCTTCTGGTGATCGCGGTCGTTTTGATCGTGGTCGTCGGCCCCAAGGACTTGCCGCCCATGATCCGCGCCTTCGGTAAGACGATGGCCGGCCTTCGCAAGATGGCGGGGGATTTCCGCACGCAGTTCGACGAGGCCTTGAAAGAGGCAGACATGGACGATGTGCGGCAGACGATCTCCGATGTGCGCAATCTCAACCCGACCAACTCGCTGCGCGATGCTATGAACCCGCTTCGCCAGCTCGGCAACGAAATCAAGTCCGATCTCCAGAAGGCGACAGCCGCTCCCGATGCGATGTCGTCGACAGCAGCACCTGCAACAAGTGAGCCGGTGGCTCCTCTTGTCAGTGTGCCGGAGCCCGAGATGAAGCTTCCGGATGTGGCGCCTGCGGTGGTTCCCACGCCTTCTGCGTCTTCGCCGGTTACTGCGGTTGCTGCTGCGGAAGAAAAGCCGAAGCGTGCGCGTGCGAAATCTGTTGCGACCGTTGAAGCCGAAGCGGTTGCCGCCAAGCCGAAGCGCACCACCCGCAGCAAGCCTGCCGCAGCGCCTGTTGAAGAAGCTGCTGTCTTGAAGCCGACCGTGAAGGCTGTCGCCAAAAAGGTTGCTGTCAGGAAAGCGGCAGCGGAGAAGGCGGTTGCCGTTGCGGATGCCAAACCGGCCAAACCGGCAAGAACCAAGGCTGCAAAGCCCAAAAAGGATGAAGCATGAGCGGGGACATCGAGGACAAGCCGCAGCCGCTTATCGAACATCTCATGGAGTTGCGCACGCGGCTGATCTGGTCGCTCGGCGCGTTCTTCGTCGCCTTCATCGCCTGTTTCGCCGTTGCCAAGCATCTCTTCAACCTGCTCGTCATTCCCTATAAGTGGGCGGTCATCTGGGCGGGGCTGGATGTGGCGAAATCATCGCTGATCTATACGGCGCCGCAGGAGTTCTTCTTCACGCAGATCAAGGTTGCCATGTTCGGTGCCATGGTGATCTCCTTTCCGGTGATTGCCTCGCAGCTCTATAAATTCGTGGCGCCGGGCCTCTACAAGAACGAGCGCGCCGCCTTCCTGCCGTTCCTGATCGCGTCGCCGATCCTTTTCCTTATCGGCGCGGCGCTCGTCTATTTCTTCTTTACGCCCATGGTCATGTGGTTCTTCCTCGCCATGCAGCAATTGCCAGTAGATGGCGAGGTGGCGATTTCCCTGATGCCGAAGGTGTCGGAATATCTCAGCCTCATCATGACGCTGGTTTTGTCCTTCGGCCTGGTATTCCAGCTGCCTGTCGTCACCACGCTTCTGGCGCGGGTCGGGATTCTGACCAGCGACTGGCTGCGGGAAAAGCGCAAGTTTGCCATTGTCATGGCCTTCGTGGTTGCGGCCGTGCTGACGCCGCCAGACCCCATGTCCCAGATCGGTCTTGCGCTACCTGCGATCATTCTCTACGAGATTTCCATCTACATGGCTCGACTCGTGGAGAGGAAACGTGCTGCGGAATCCAAAAGCACGGAGCTGGAAAAGACCTGACGCTTCGCCACGGTCTTCCTGCTCATCAAATCTCCTCGCGCCGGGCCTTTCGCCCGGCGTTTTGCTGATAAAACGCGAGCGACCAACAATAGTCTGGAACGACGATGCACGACATTAAATGGATACGCGAAAACCCCGAAGCCTTTGATGCAGCACTTGCACGGCGCGGCGCAGAGCCTGCCGCAAGCAGCCTGATCGCTCTCGACGAAAAGCGCCGTTCCGTCATCCAGTCCCTGCAGGACATGCAGTCGCGTCGCAATGCCGCTTCCAAGGACATCGGCGCCGCCATGGCGCAGAAGAACATGGAGCTGGCGGAAAAGCTGAAAGCGGAAGTCGCCGACATCAAGGAAAACATGCCGCGCGCCGAGGAGGAGGACCGCCAGGTCACCGCCGAGCTTAACGACGCCCTGTCGCGCCTGCCCAACATGCCTTTCGACGATGTTCCTGACGGCAAGGACGAACACGACAATGTGGTGACCCGCGTGGTCGGCCAGAAGCCCGGCTGGAACCATGAAGCAAAGGAGCACTTCGAGATTGGCGAAGCGCTCGGCTACATGGATTTCGAGCGGGCTGCCAAGCTTTCCGGCTCGCGCTTCACCGTGCTGACCAGCCAGCTGGCGCGTCTGGAACGGGCGCTCGGCCAGTTCATGATCGACCTGCACACCTCGGAACATGGCTACACGGAAGTCTCTTCGCCGCTGATGGTGCGTGATGAGGCGATGTTCGGCACCGGCCAATTGCCGAAGTTTTCCGAGGATTTGTTCAAGACCACTGATGGCCGCTGGTTGATCCCGACGGCGGAAGTGACGCTGACCAACCTTGTCTCCGGCGAAATTCTCGAGCAGGAAAAGCTGCCGCTACGCTTCACGGCACTTACGCCGTCCTTCCGTTCGGAAGCGGGCTCTGCCGGCCGCGACACACGCGGCATGCTGCGCCAGCACCAGTTCTGGAAATGCGAACTCGTCTCCATCACCGACGCGGAAAGTGCTGTTGCCGAGCATGAGCGCATGACGGCCTGCGCCGAAGAAGTGCTGAAGCGTCTTGGCCTGCATTTCCGCACCATGACGCTGTGCACCGGCGATATGGGTTTCAGCGCGCGCAAGACCTACGATCTGGAAGTGTGGTTGCCCGGCCAGAACACCTACCGCGAAATTTCGTCCTGCTCCGTCTGCGGCGATTTCCAGGCGCGGCGCATGAATGCGCGTTATCGCGGCAAGGACGACAAGGCGACGAAGTTCGTGCACACGCTGAACGGCTCCGGCACCGCCGTCGGTCGCTGCCTCATCGCGGTCCTCGAAAATTACCTAAACGACGACGGTTCCGTCACAATTCCAGACGTGCTGCTGCCCTATATGGGCGGTCTGACACGAATCGAGAAGGCGGCCTGAGGGAGCGCAGCGTCGTGCTATTGGAAGGAGAATCTCCCAATTACGCCGACGTCATCCTCGGGACAGGTCCGAGGATGACGTTGAGAGAACTGCACACCTCACTGCCGGTGGGGAGGATGCTCCGTCCCGGAAGATATGAAAAGCGGAGAGAGAAACATGCGGATTTTGCTGACCAATGACGACGGTATCCATGCCGAAGGGCTGGCGGTGCTGGAACGTATCGCCCGCACGCTGTCCGATGACGTCTGGATCGTGGCGCCCGAGACCGACCAGAGCGGTCTTGCTCACTCCCTGACTCTCTCCGAGCCGCTGCGGCTGCGCAAGGTTTCCGACAAGCATTTCGCGCTGCGCGGTACGCCGACCGATTGCGTCATCATGGGCATCCGTGAAGTTCTGCCGGAAAAGCCCGATCTCGTACTCTCAGGTGTCAATGCCGGTGCCAATATGGCTGACGATGTCACCTATTCCGGCACGATTGCCGGCGCCATTGAAGGTACGCTGCAAGGGGTACGCTCCTTCGCACTCAGCCAGGCTTTCAGCCATTCCGAAGGCCGCGTCGTGCCGTGGGAGGTGACTGAGACCCATGCGCCGGATCTGCTGCGCAAGCTGATGAATGTGGAATTGCCTGATGGCACCTTCCTCAATCTCAATTTCCCCAATTGCGCACCTGATGATGTGCAGGGTGTCTCCGTTACCGGGCAGGGCAAGCTCGATTTCGGCCTGACGGTAGAAGAACGCCAGGATGGCCGCGGTCTTCCTTATTACTGGCTGCGCTTTGGCGAACGCCTCGGCACCTTCCTCGAGGGCACGGATATCCACGCTTTGAAGCACGGCAAGATTTCGGTCACACCGCTAAAGCTTGACCTTACGGATTACACGGTCAAGGATCGGGTTGCGCAAGCACTTGGATTCGGAGTCGCCGATTGAAATCCGCAATGGTTGAAAAGGAAGGTTTTGCCGCTCTCGTTCTCCGCTTGCGGGGCGAGGGGATTTCCGACCTCGACCTTTTGACGGCGGTCGAACAGACGCCGCGCTCCAGATTCGTGCCGCCGCAATTCGCCGCTGATGCCTATTCCAGCCGTACAATCCCGATCGACTGCGGCGCCTTCATGGAAGGCGCTGACATGGCGGTGAAAATCCTGGCCCGCCTGCAATTGAAGCCGGGCCAGCGCGTGCTGGAAATCGGCACCGGCAGCGGTTTCATGACGGCGATCATCGCGCGCCGGGTGGAGCGGGTCTTTTCGCTGGAGCGATACAAGACGCTAGTGCAGCAGGCGCAGAACTGTCTGGACGATCTTTCCATCCGCAATGTCGTCATCCGCCAGGCGGATGGCAGCAACGGTCTGGTCGGCGAGGGCACCTTCGACCGAATCGTCGCCACCGCCGCCTTTACCACCATGCCCCGCTTTTTCGCCGAGCAGATCGTCTCCGGCGGCATGATGATCGCGCCGATCATTCTGGAAGACGGGCGCTGCGTGATGACGCGCTTCTCCAAGACCGGCAGCCGCTTCGAGAAGGAAGAGCTGTTCGAGACGCCCTATCTGCCGCTTGGCAGCCATATTGCCCGGCATTTGTGACAAAATGAAAATATCGAAGGCGATTAATTTTCGTCTTAGAATATTCTAAATCATCACAACCAACTGATTTTCCATCATAATATTGTTCCGACATGACACATGCCGTTTTCGTCATGGTTATCGAAGTGTCAAAAAAGCGCCGAGCGGCTTAACGTTTTAACGGCGTGGTAACACTAACGCGCTTTAATCATAAACATCGACGCATGGTTTTCCCGGGATCGGGAAATGGGCCTTGCAAGAAGTGAAATTTGTGCCGGATCGACCTCGATGCGGCGGGTTGGCGTCAGTGTAGATCGAGTTATGCGTATGAGACATTCGTCTAAAATCGGAAAATCAGTCGCAAAAATGTTCGCAGCGGCATTGCTGGCAAGCGTCGCAACGGGCTGTAGCTCGGATGCAACGCGGTTCAGCGGCCTCTTTTCCAGTGGACCGGATCGGATGACGACAGCGTCAATTCCAGCCCGCCAGGGCGGCGGTGCTTATGGGCAGGCCCCGGTCCCGCAAGGTGACATGAACGGTGGTTATGCCTCTGCGGCTCCCCAGGGCGGCTACGCCAATCAGAACATGGCGGCCAACTCCTATCCGTCTTCCGGCGGTTACGGCGGTGGCGTTCAGCCTTCGACGGCCCGTTCGGCTTCGGCCTCTCCGGTGCAGCGCTCCGAGCTGTCGGCTCCGCCGGCGGTAGCAAGCCGCGACCCGTCGACCCGCAACGAAGCCATGGCCCAGCCTTTCCCGTCCGCACAACGACCAGCCGCTCCGTCTCTCGCAGCACCTGCACAGCAGGCTGCCGCTCCCGTCGCCGACAATCTCACCACCGCAACCGTCCGTTCCGACAAGAACGGCTGGCATACGGATGGCGCCTCTTCGGTAACGCTGCGTCCGGGTGAAAGCATCGCGACTATCTCCAACCGCTACGGCGTTCCCGAAAAGGAACTGCTGCGGGTCAACGGTCTGAAAACCGCGGCGTCCGCGCAGGCTGGCCAGTCGATCCTTATTCCGAAATTCGGTCAGGTCCGCAATGCCGCCAAGGCTGCGGCTGGTGACATTGCGCTCAACCGCAACGGCGACGAGCCGAACCCGCTGCGTGGTCCAGACCAGAAGGTAGCCGTGCTTCCCTCGCAGAGTGTTGCCCGCGACAAGGTTTCGGCTGAAAACGGCAAGCTCACACCTCCCGGTGGCAAGCCTATGCCGCCAGCCGGTGGTTACAAGGTTCAGCCGGGCGACAGCCTGGCAAAGATCGCCCGTGAAAACGGCGTTTCGGTTGCAGCCCTCAAGGCCGCGAACGGCATTTCCACCGAAAGCATCCGTGTCGGCCAGACACTCGCCATGCCGGGTGCTTCGACCGACGCCATTAAGACAGCCTCCGTACCCGCAAAGGAAGCGGCCAAGGCAGTGGAAACCGCATCCGCCAAGCCGGAACCCTACAAGGCTCCTGCCGCAGCTGCGACCGTACCGTCCGCTCCTGCCGCAACGGCAAGCGTCGGCGATATCGAGAAGAAGTCCGATATGGCCTCGCTCGCTCCGGAATCCACGGGCATCGGCAAATATCGCTGGCCGGTTCGTGGCGCCGTCATCAACAATTTCGGCGACAACGTCGAAGGTAGCCGCAACGATGGCATCAACATCTCCGTTCCGGAAGGCACGCCGATCAAGGCCGCCGAAAATGGTGTGGTCATCTATGCGGGCAATGGCCTTAAGCAGCTCGGCAACACGGTTCTTGTCCGCCACGACGACGGCAAGGTCACCGTTTACGGCAACGCCGCCAATCTTGACGTGCAGCGCGGCCAGAAGGTTCAGCGCGGCCAGACCATCGCCACGTCAGGCATGACCGGCAGCGCCAAACGTCCTCAGGTTCACTTTGAAGTTCGCAAGGATGCGACGCCGGTGAACCCCTCCGGTTTCCTTGAATAGGTATTGCGTCTCAAGGAATGATGAAGCCGGGCCGAACGCCCGGCTTTTTCATTTTTGGGGGTAGGCCAAACGTCCTCACACATTCGACGTCATCCTCGGGCTTGACCCGAGGATCCATGGTACGGTCGGTTTGCGGGCCCCCGGGTCAAGCCCGAGGATGACGGAGGAGAAGAGTTTGCCGAAACGGCAGTTACGCCCTCACCAACCCAACCGTCTTCTCGATGAAGTCCGCAATCGTGGCGGTATCGTCGAGATCGAAGACGGGAAGGGTGGTGTCGGTCACCGCGTGGTCGGCGGCAATTGCGATGATGTGCGGATCGCTTCCGGCAAGCGGTTCGGTCTTGGCAGCTTCCAGTCGGCGCGCCTCGATCTTCGGCACCGGCTCGTATTTGTAACCCTCGATCAGTACGAGATCGCAAGGGGCGAGGCGGGAGAGGATTTCCTCGAAAGACGGTTCGGCTTCGCCGCGCAATTCATGCATGATGGCAAAGCGGGTACCGGAGACGATGGTGACCTCGTGCGCGCCCGCCTGACGGTGACGCCAACTATCGGCGCCAACCTTGTCGATATCGAAATCATGATGGGCATGCTTGATGGTCGAGACCCGATAGCCGCGCGCCGTCAGCTCGGTGACGATGCGGACCGCAAGGCCGGTCTTGCCCGAGTTTTTCCAGCCGGCAATACCGAAGACCTTTTGGCTCATCATGGTTCCATGCTCTCCAGATAGCTTCGAGCGAGCGCCAGTTCATCCGGCGTGTTGATGTTGAAGAACGGATCGAGGCTGCCCTTGGCCGTTTCCAGCGGCGGGAAGGCGATACCGATCGTGACGTGTCGTGCAAGATAGGCGCGGATGCGCCGGTTTGCATCGTTCTTCAGCCATTCCTCCAGATCGTCCGCGAGCGCCACGGGCCATAGCGCGAAAACCGGGTGCAACTGGCCGCTGGAGGCGGCGATGACGATTGCGTCTTCGGCCATGTGTTCGCAGAGGCGGTCGACGAGATCTTCGGGAAAGAACGGGCTGTCGGCGGGCACTGTCAGGAAGTGGCTTTTCCGGGCGCGATGGTTCTGGAAATGCCGCATGCCGGCGAGAACGCCAGCGAGCGGCCCGGCATGGCCGTTCACGGTGTCAGGCAGCAACGGCAGGCCAAAGCTTTCGGCCCAGCCATTCGCGGCATTGATGGCGACATCCGACACCTGTGGCGCGATGCGGCGCACGACATGGGAAAGCAGCGGTTCGTCGCCCAGCATCACGGTCGCCTTGTTGGTGCCCATCCGTCGCGACAGGCCGCCGGCAAGCACAAGACCGGGTATTTCAAATCGCGCCGTCATTGCCGCTTTTCCTGCAGCCTTACGATATAGGTGGTGAGGAGGGCGACAAGGCCGGTCGCCAGCATCACGAGAAGAAGCGGCCAGGTTCCGTCCTCTTTGGACAGAACCGAGGAGGCAAGCACGGAAAGTGCCGCACCGCCGCCGATGGTCATGGCGCCGCCAAGACCGGAGGCGGAGCCTGCCAGATGCGGCTGGACGCTGACCATGCCTGCATTGGCACTTGGCAGGGTCACACCGTTTCCGACACCAATGAGCGCAAGCGGCACGAAAAACGCATAGGGGCTTTCCGCCCCGGTGAATATCAGCGCTATGGCTGCGACAATCCCGGCGATGGCGACGACATTGCCCGACAGCATCATGCGGGTGATGCCGATCTGGCTCGCATAACGGCCGGAGACGAAGTTGCCGAGCATGTAGCCGCTGGCCATGAAGAAGAATTGCAGGCCGAGCATGGCCGGGGCAAGGCCATAAAGCACGCTGCCGACGAAGGGTGCGCCGCCGAGAAACGAAAAGAACATGCCCGACGAGAAGGTCGAGGTCAGCGCATATCCCCAGAAGAGTGGCGAGCGCAGAAGTTCCGGCCAGGCGTGGAACTGCTGCGAGAAGCTTGCCGATCTGTTGTGATTGGTTTCGCCGAGATCAAACCAGGCGAGCACCAGAATGCCGACCCCGAGCAGGGCAAGAAGCGCAAAGCTGGATTGCCAGCCGGAGATATCGTTGAGCAGACCGCCGACCGTTGGGCCGACCATCGGCACCACCGACATGCCCATGGTCACATAGCCGATCATCGAAGCGGCTTGTTCCATCGGCACCATGTCGCGCACGATGGCGCGCGCCAGCACGAAGCCGGAAACGACGGCCGCCTGCGCCACACGCCCGAACATGAAGACGGTGATATCTGGCGCCAGCATGCAGACGAGCGTGGCGACGATCATCATCGCGATGCTGGCAAGCATGACGGGTCGGCGTCCGAAGAGATCGGATAGCGGGCCGATGAGGAGTTGCAGGCAGGCGGTGGCGGCAAGATAGCCGGACACGGCAAATTGCATCACGGCGTAATCGGTCTCGAAATGGAGCGCCATCGCTGCAAGCGAGGGCAGGAACAGGTTCATGCAAAGCGCCGCGACGCCGGCGATAACGACGAGCGTGATGATGTGGGGCGGGGTGGTGCGATCCAGAAAGCGGGCGTTTTTCATGTCATTCTCCCGCTTTTTCCGTAACGGCAGCTTTCGTTACGGACGCTGGCCGCACGGTGGTCGCGGCAGTGGGCGTGGCGGCGGAGCGCTTGGCCATCTGCGAGCGCTTGCGCAGGCTTTCACGGTAGAAGGTGTAGAGGCCCGAGCCGATGACGATCACGGCGCCGACGATCGTGAAGCTGTCGATCTTTTCATTGAAGAAGAACACGCCGATCATGAAACCCCAGAGCAGGCTGGTGTAACGGAATGGCGCGACGAAGGAGATTTCGCCGGTTCGCATTGCCAGAATAATTGCCTGGTAACCGACCAGCACCAGAACGGCAGAACCGGCCAGATGCGACAGGATCATGAAGTTCATGGGCTGCCAGCCGCCGAAGGGCTGGATCAGCAGGCCACCCACCGCCATGTTGACGGAGGCGGTAACGAAGGTGATGGCAAGCGAGGGGACATCCGCATACATCTTGCGGGTCAGAAGATCACGCGCGGCGGTGACCGCCAGCGAGGCGACGACCAGCAGCGCGCCTGAGGTAAAGCCTTCCGGGCCGGGCCGGATGATGACGAGCACCCCAATGAAGCCGACGATGATCGCCGCCCAGCGCCGCCAGCCGACGGGCTCGCGCAGGAACAGTGCCGCACCCAGCGTGACGATCAGCGGCAGGGACTGCAATATGGCCGAGGCGTTGGAAAATTCTATGAGTCCAAGCGCCGTCAGATAGAGAACGGCGGCTGTCACTTCGCAGAGACAGCGCAGGATGATGATGGGGCGCATCAGGGTTTTCAGCGGCCGGAGCGCGCCGAAGTGCCGGGCGGCAATATAGATCAGCACCACCGTCATGATGCCGCGCACGAACATGATCTGGCCGGTATTGATGTAGGGGGTGACGGATTTCGTCAGGGCGTCGTTGGCCGTAAAGCTTGCCATGGCGAGCGCCATCAGAAGGGCGCCGCGCGTATTGTCCGTCAATGCCATTTCATACTGTCCCAGACCATGCACAGCCTAACCCCAAATTCCTCTCAGGGGTCGCCCGCCGGGCGGGACCGCGCATTCCTCCATGCCAAGAGACCTGACACGGCCAAGCCGGCATTTCAACCGCTTAAATGGGTGGGTGGACGAGAAACAGGTTCAGCCGCCGGTCACACTCATATGGCGGGCGACAGCGGGGCGCTTGTGGGTGCGGTCAATGATGAAATCATGCCCTTTCGGCTTGCGCAAAATGGCCTCGTCTATGGCGCCCGAGAGATAGGCGTCGCTGTCGGAAGCGCGCAGCGCCGTGCGAAGGTCGGCGGCATCGTCCTGCCCGAGACACATATAGAGCGTGCCGGTGCAGGTGAGGCGGACGCGGTTGCAGCTTTCGCAGAAATTATGGGTCATGGGTGTGATGAAACCGAGCCTGCCGCCGGTTTCCTTCACCGTCACGTAGCGGGCAGGGCCGCCGGTCTGGTAGTCGTTGTCAACAAGCGTGAAGCTTTGTTCCAGATCGGCGCGCAGCCTGGAAAGCGGCAGGTAGCGATCGGTACGATCTTCCTCGATCTCGCCCATCGGCATGGTCTCGATGACAGTCAGGTCCATACCGCGACCATGGGCGAAACGCATCAGCTCGGGAATTTCAGTCTCGTTGAAGTCCTTCAGCGCGACAGCATTGAGCTTGATCTTGATGCCGGCGGCCTGCGCGGCATCCAGCCCTTCCATCACACGGTCGATATCGCCCCAGCGGGTGATCTCGCGGAATTTCTTCGGGTCCAGCGTATCGAGCGAGACGTTGATGCGCCGCACGCCGCAATCGGCGAGTTCAGCGGCGAATTTCGCAAGCTGCGAACCGTTGGTGGTCAGCGTCAGCTCATCCAGCGCGCCGGTGCCAATATGGCGGCCGAGGTTCCTCACCAGCATCATGATGTTCTTGCGCACCAGCGGCTCGCCGCCGGTCAGCCTCAGCTTGCGCACGCCCCTTTGAATGAAGACGGAACAGAGCCGGTCGAGTTCCTCCAGCGTCAGAAGGTCCTTCTTCGGCAGGAAGGTCATGTGTTCGGACATGCAGTAGGTACAGCGGAAATCGCAGCGGTCTGTCACGGAAACGCGCAGATAGGTTATGGACCGGCCGAAAGGGTCCACCATCGGTGCTTTGTTTTCCGTCAGGGACTGCGCTCTTTCGAGCGATCCGGGGAAACTGTTCACGTCTCCGTCCTCACTGCGCGATGCGCCGGGCACAAGATTGCCGGGCATGTGCTTTACAGGTGATGTAGTGACTTGCCTATCGCGAGGCAAGTCCGTAATTCTGACGCATAAGACGAGCTTGCGGAAGTGAAAAATGAGTGATGCCTGGCCGACTGAACTGCTTGTGTCGAAAGACCGGCGGCAACTGACCGTTTCCTTCGATGATGGAAGCGTCTATCGGCTTGGTGCCGAGATGCTGCGCGTGCTTTCACCCTCCGCGGAAGTGCAGGGCCACGGGCCGGGCCAGAAGGTCACTGTTCCCGGCAAGCGCAACGTGACGATCCGCTCCATGATGGCGACGGGCAATTATGCCGTGCGCATCGTCTTCGACGACGGCCATGACAGCGGCATCTTCACCTGGAGATATCTGAAGGAACTGGGAGAGACCGGCGACGCATCGTTTGCCGATTATGAGCGACAGCTCGCCGAAAAGGGCTTGAGCAGGGAACCGCTGTCCCGGTAGGCGGGCGCAAGGCCTGCGGACACTCCCCACCCTCATTCCTGTGACAAGCACGGGAATGAGGGGAGAAGGGCAGCGGCATCTGAAGCCCGCAAGCCTTATGGACAAATAACCCGTTGAATCTGCGCATCGTCCTTCTGTAAAATCATTTTCGATTTTCATACTGATGCGCTAGGAAGTGACGGAGGGAACACCCTCGTTCTATCAATTTAAACGGGGTGATGTGTGGCGGTCGAAGCGAACGGGAATGATCTGGCCCAGGTGGTCGTGCTTTTGGCGGCGGGCGTGGTGGCCGCGCCGATTTTCAAGCGCATAGGCCTCGGTTCGGTGCTGGGTTATCTGGCCGCCGGTCTGGTGATCGGGCCATATGGCTTCGGCTTCTTCTCCGATTCGCAGGCGATCCTTCATATCGCCGAACTCGGCGTGGTGATGTTCCTGTTCATCATCGGCCTTGAAATGCAGCCGTCACGGCTGTGGTCCATGCGGCAGGATATTTTCGGGCTTGGCGCGCTGCAGGTGCTGGTCTGTATGGCGGGTCTGACGATGGTTGGCGTCAGTCTCGGCTTTCCGCTCATCATGTCATTTGTCGCCGGTACCGGCTTCGTGCTGACTTCCACGGCAATCGTCATGCAGATGCTGCAGGAACGCAACAGCATGTCCAGCCTCAAGGGCCAGCGCATCATCGCCATCCTGCTGTTTGAGGATCTCGCCATCGTGCCGCTTCTGGCGCTCGTTGCCTTCCTCGGTGCTGGTGGCGAGCACGTCACACCGTCGGAGCGCTGGATTTCCGTCGGCATCGCGCTTGCCGCCGTCGGCGCGCTCATTCTGGCCGGGCGTTATCTTCTCAACCCGTTCTTCCGCCTGCTGGCGGCGTCCGGTGCGCGCGAGGTAATGACGGCCGCGGCCCTGCTCGTGGTGCTCGGTTCGGCGCTGTTGATGCAGGTCAGTGGTCTTTCCATGGCGATGGGCGCGTTTCTGGCTGGTGTGCTGCTGTCCGAATCGTCGTTCCGCCATCAGCTGGAAGCGGATATCGAGCCGTTTCGCGGCATTCTGCTCGGCCTGTTCTTTCTCGGCGTCGGCATGGCGATCGATCTTGCCGTCATTGCGTCGAACTGGCAGCTCGTGGTCGTCAGCGTCGCAGGTTACATGCTGCTCAAGGCATTCCTGATCTACGGCGTGGCGCGGGCGCTCGGCACTACCAGGCGCGAAAGCCTGGAGCGGGCTGTGTTGATGGCGCAGGGTGGCGAATTTGCCTTCGTGCTCTATTCCGCCGCTGTCAGCGCCGGCATCCTCGACCGCGAAGCCAACGCCATCCTGACGGCGACCATCATCATCTCGATGGTGCTGACGCCGCTGATGGTCATTCTGCACGACCGGCTGGTGCCGGCGGCCGTTCCCAAGACCGATGATCTCGATGTGCCGGAAAATGTCGAGGGCAGCATTCTGCTGATCGGTTTCGGGCGTTTCGGCCAGATTGTCAGCCAGCCGCTTCTCGCGCGTGGCTACACGCTGTCGCTGATCGACAAGGATGCCGACTTTGTGCGCGATGCTGCGGAATTCGGTTTCAAGGTCTATTATGGCGATGGCTCACGCGCGGAAATCCTGCATGCCGCCGGGGCAAGCACCGCGCGTGCGGTGCTGATCTGCGTCGATGACAAGGAAGCCGCTGTGCGGATCGCGGAGATCGTCAAGCATGAGTTTCCGCTGGTTCCCGTTCTTGCCCGTGCCTATGACCGTGGCCACGCAATCGATCTTGTGAAGGCTGGCGTGGATTACCAGATCCGCGAGACTCTGGAATCGGCGATGAATTTCAGCGAGGAAGTGCTTGGCGCCATGGGTGAGGAGCGTGAAGATGCTGCCCGCTTGGTGGAGGAGTTCCGCGACCGCGACGAGGAACGTTTCGCGATGGAAGTCGTCGGCGGTATTTATGCGGGCCGGTCGCTGATCCGCGGCAATTCCCAGCCGGCGGACCTCGTTGCTGCACGCACCGCGCGCGAGCGGGCGGAGCGGGAAAAAGCGGAAGCGGCAGAGGAATAACGCGCCCTGATTTATGGGTGGGGCAGATTGATTGCAGGAGTTGGAGCGCACAATGACGGTCATTCGCACGGTTGAGGAATTGAAGGCCATCTACGATGGCACAAGCGAGGCATCTATCGCGAAGGTGACAGCCACGCTGACCGCCGAATACCGGCAGATGATCGAGGCTTCGCCATTTCTGGCGCTGGCGACTGTCGGGCCGGAAGGCATGGACTGTTCGCCGCGCGGCGACAAGGGCGGTGTGGTAAGGGTGGCCGACGACAGGACGGTGCTTTTGCCCGACTGGCGCGGCAACAACCGCGTCGATTCGCTCTTGAACATCGTCCGCGATCCACGCGTGGCGCTGATGTTCCTGATCCCGGGCTCGAATACAACGATGCGCATCAACGGCCGCGCTGTCGTTTCGGTCGCACCCAATTTGCTGCAGAGCTTCGAGATGGACGGTAAACACCCGCGCACCGTCATTGTGGTCGAAATCGACGAGGTCTATTTCCAGTGCGCGAGGGCCTTGATGCGTTCGGAACTGTGGAACCCCGATAACTTCGTGGAACCCGCGTCACTGCCCACACCCGGCAGCCTGCTCAAAGCCGCCAAGGCGGAGTTCGATCAGGAGACTTATGACCGCGAATGGGCGGTGCGGGCGGCGAAGACCATGTGGTGAGGGGTGGCGGTGCGGCTTTCGTCCTGACGAGACCAGCACATTCGCCCGTGAGCCATTGGCTTCTCTCCGCCCTCATTCCTGTGCTTGTCACAGGAATCTAGCCGACGCGCGTCGGCGCGGCGAGAGAGGCTCTTTTCAGCCCAAGGACTTGGTCTGGCTAGATTCCTGTGACAAGCACAGGAATGAGGGAAGAGGAGAGCGTCCGTTAACTGCGCCCCCGATAAGGACGCACGACGCCCTAGGTACGGTAGATCAGCCAGTTCTTGCCGATATAGTTCTTCTGCATGCCGTCCTCGTAAATGACGGAACGGTTCCTGCCGGTTTCCTTGGCGTGGTAAAGTGCCATATCGGCATGTCCGTAAAGTTCGCCCGGATTGTTTGCCTGCGAGGCGGAGGCGAAGCCTATCGATATCGTCACCGTACCGTAGTCGGCGCCCGATCTTGAATTGCGGAACGGCGTGCTTTCCAGCGACAGGCGGATGCGCTCACAGATCACCATGACTTCTTCCGGCGTGTTGCCATCAAGAATGATGGCGAATTCCTCGCCGCCGCTTCTGGCGACGAAGCCGTCCTTGCGGACATTGGCGCGGATGACGGAGGCGACGGTGGCCAGTATCTTGTCGCCGACCGGGTGGCCGAACGTATCGTTGATCCGCTTGAAATGGTCGATGTCGAGCAGGATGAGCGTCGTATATTGCAGGCCGATGGAGCTGTTGTAGACGGAGGCCAGCCTGTCATCGAAAGCGCGACGGTTGGAAAGGCGCGTCAGCGAGTCGGTATTGGCGATGCGCTTGTATTCATCCAGCTCCAGACGCACCTGTTGCATTTCCTCGGCATGGCGGTTGACGTCGTTGAACGCCTTTTCGCCATCGATGATTTTCGAGCCGGTGGCCTCTGCCAGCAGCGAGACCGCATTTTTCAGGATATTGGTGCTCGATACGGTCTTGTCGTCAATCCGCTGACGGGTTTCGCCGAGAATTCTGTTGTAGTTCTCGATGGAGGACTGTTCGCGCCTCAGCGTTCCGAGAAGCGCCTCCAGTTCACGCCGCAGCTTCTCGTGCGCGTCGTCGATCGAGGCGATGGGATTGCCTTCCCCGTACCGCGCGGACAGTTCGTCCAGATCCTCCTGCGTCACCCGGTTTCCCAGTGCCGCCAGATCCCTCGTCAGCGCCGGGTTCGAGCCGATATAGGCTTCGTAAAAAAGGCTATAGTTGCGCGGGATCGGCGACACACCCATGCTCCGCATGGCGTAGGCAATCTGCCCGGCGATGTCGGGCCCCGTGGATTTGGGCGTGGATGCCGTGTTCATCAAGAAACTCCAGTGAGTCTGCTTATCGACTATGATTATTATTATGTAGGCCGTTTTGAAAAGCTTAATTTATGGGAAACTAATTTTTGTTCCCTGAAATTTGATCTTCGGCAATTTTTATCTTATTTAGCTGATAATTATAAGTAATTCTCATTTCGAGGAAGTTCCGGAGTTTTTTGATTTCTACTGCTCGTCTTGGTGCCAGCTTCGTATTTATTCTGTCAATCCCGATAGTGATTTTAGGGTGATTTATTTCGGCACAACAACGCAGGGTGATAATCGGGAGATGGTTGAGGCACGGAGTTTTTCATCTGGCAAGACGCCGCTTATAAGCAACGAACTTCTTCGCGCATGTCCGGATACAGCAACGTTACATTTTTTATTACGTCGTCTCAACAGGAGTGGCTGCAGCCCGTCTCATTTCTGTGACTACTTGCGGTGGAAATTGCGCAAGATTTTGAAACAATGCGTTGTTTTGTGCGCCGCCGGAATATGTCCCGTCAGGCTCTAAGCCGTATCACCGAGCATTCCGCACCTGCGTCAACTGCCGGCGCATTTGGCGGGCGCACGATCAGGCCGTCTGAATGTGCCAGTATGTTCATCATGGATGAATCCTGTTTGGCATAGGCTTGCGCCACCAGAGCGCCGTTGTCATCGGCGCTGAAACGGGCGCGAAGATAATCCTGCCGGTGATCGTTCGCCTTCAGCGGTGTGGCGGTTCGGGCCGTGGTGACGCGTTGCGGCGGAATGCGGCGGGCGATTCTGTGGAGCAGTGGCTCGAGGAACAGCAGGCCGCAGACGAGGCTCGCGACTGGATTTCCTGGCAGGCCCAAAACCTGCATGGCATCGATGGCACCCACCATCAGCGGTTTTCCAGGACGCATGGCAATGCGCCAGAAATCGAGCTGCATGCCTTCGGCCTTAAGCGCCGCCTGAACGAGATCATGGTCGCCGACAGAGGCGCCGCCGAGCGTCACGAGCACATCGGCCTTTGCCGCGACAGCCTTGCCGATGGCGGCGCGGATCAGCGTGTCGTTGTCGGGTATAATGCCGAGATCGAGAACCTCCGCACCGGCTGCCCGCGCAAGTGCGGCGACACCGAAGGTGTTCGAGGCGATGATCTGGGCGGGAAGGGGCGTGCTTCCGGGCGGCAGCAATTCGTCGCCGGTGGCAAGGATGGCGACCAGTGGCTTGCGATAGACTGCAAGCGTTGCGTGATTCATCGCCGCCGCAACGGTGAGATCGGTGAAGCAGAGTTCGCGGCCGGACTTCAAAACGGTGTCGCCCTCGGCAAAATCCTGTCCGCGCGGGCGAATGTGGCGCCCGGCGGTGATGTCGAAAGCGGTGCGGATTTTGCCCTCGCCGAGAAGCTCGGCATCTTCCTGAATGAGAATGGCATCCGCACCCGCTGGCACCGGTGCGCCGGTAAAGATACGCACGGCCTCGCCTTTACCCACCGTGCCCGCGAAAGCGTGGCCTGCGGCAGCCTGGCCTATGACGGTGAGGACTGACCCGATTTGTGGCGCATCGGTACTGCGCAGCGCATAGCCGTCCATGGCCGAGGCATCGAAAGGCGGCTGGGTAAGACGCGCCGCAAGGTCAGCCGCAAGGACGCGGCCATCGCATTCGGCGAGCGGAAGGGTTTCGCTGTCAACCACAGGAACCGCCGCCTCCAGAAGGCGCGTTACGGCCTCATCCACGGGCAGCAGTGGCTTCATTCAGGTCTCCTGTCGCCGGAAATCGCCCGAATTGCCGCCGCTCTTTTCGAGAAGGCGGATATTGACGATCTCCATCGCCTTGTCGGCGGCTTTGGCCATATCGTAAATGGTCAGGCAGGCGATGGACACGGCGGTCAGCGCCTCCATCTCCACGCCGGTCTTGCCGGAAAGCTTCACCATTGCCTCCACCCGCAGGCCGGGCAGGGCAGCGTCTTCGGTAATGTCCACCGCAACCTTGGTCAGCATCAGCGGGTGGCAGAGCGGGATGAGGTTTGCCGTCTGCTTGGCTGCCATGATGCCCGCGAGCCGGGCTGTGCCGATGACGTCACCCTTCTTGGCATTGCCATCGCGGATGAGCGCCAGCGTTTCCGGCTTCATCTTCACGAAGCCTTCGGCAACGGCGACACGGACGGTCTCGGCTTTGTCGCCGACATCGACCATATGGGCCTCGCCGCTCGCATTGATATGGGTGAGCTTTGTCGCCTCGCTCATCGGCGCATCATTCCGCCGCCAGGACGCCGGATTGGCCGGTTAGCAGGGTTTTGGTAGCTGCCGTCACATCGTCCTTGCGCATCAGGCTTTCGCCGACGAGGAAGGTGCTGATGCCGCTCTTTTCGAGGCGCTGGCAATCCTCATAGGTGAAGATGCCGCTTTCGCCGACAAGCAGCTTATCGGCGGGCACGAGGCCAGCCAGTTTCTCGCTGGTTTCGAGGCTGACCTCGAAAGTGCGCAGATTGCGGTTATTGATGCCGAGAAGCGGCGAGGCGAGCTTCAGCGCCCGTTCGGTTTCTTCCGCATCATGCACCTCGACCAGTACGTCCATGCCGAGTGAAAAAGCCTCGTCTTCAAGGCGTTTCGCCTCATCGTCGGAAAGAGACGCCATGATGAGCAGGATGCAGTCCGCGCCCCAGGCGCGGGCCTCATGCACCTGATAGGTATCGAACATGAAATCCTTGCGCAGCGCAGGCAGCGCGCAGGCATTGCGGGCAGCCGTCAGAAATTCCGGCGCCCCCTGAAAGCTCGGCGTGTCCGTCAGCACGGAAAGACAGGCGGCGCCACCAGCCTCATAGGCGGCGGCCAGTGCCGGCGGATCGAAATCCGGGCGGATCAGCCCCTTGGAGGGGCTGGCCTTCTTGATTTCGGCAATCAGACCGAATTTGCCCTCAGCCTGCTTTGTTCGCAGCGCTTTGTAAAAACCGCGCGGCGCAGTCTGGCCTGCGGCCATCGCCTTGAGATCGGCAAGTGAAACCCTGGCCTTGGCGGCGGCAATTTCCTCGCGCTTGTAGATCTCGATATTTTTCAGAATGTCGCTCATGGTTTCGCTCTCATTCCTTTTAGTGGTCGGCCTGCCCGGAGACTGTTTCATTGGAGACGGCGACCAGGCGGTCGAGCGCTGCTGCCGCCGCGCCGCTGTCGAGCGCTTGGCTCACGGTCGTCATCGCCTCGCCAAGCGTTTCGGCCTTGCCGGCAATGACGAGGGCTGCCGCGGCGTTGCATAGCGATACGTCGCGATAGGCGTTGCGCTTGCCGGACAGAACCTCGCGAAGTGCCGCTGCATTGGCAATGCCGTCGCCACCCTTGAGGTCTGCCATGGAAGCGGGTTCAACACCGAAATCCTTCGGCGTCAGGTCGAAGGTGCGGATCTTGCCGTTTTCAAGCGCCGCCACATGGGTGACGCCTGTCGTCGTGACTTCATCCATGCCGTCGCCATGTACGACCCAGATGCTTTCCGAGCCGAGATCGCGCAGCACTTCGGCAAGCGGCACCAGCCAGCGCGGCGAAAAGACGCCGAGCAATTGGCGCTTCGCGCCCGCCGGGTTGGAAAGCGGGCCGAGCAGGTTGAAGATGGTGCGCGTGCCAAGTTCGACGCGGCTTGGACCGACATGGCGCATGGCGGAATGGTGCAGCTGCGCGAACATGAAGCCGAGTCCCGCCTCACTGATGCAGCGGGCGATAAGGTCAGGGCCGATATCCAGCTTCACGCCGAGTGCGGACAGCGCATCCGCCGTGCCGGATTTGGAGCTTAGCGCCCGGTTACCGTGCTTGGCAACGGGAAGGCCCGTGCCGGCAACGATGATCGAGGCGAGCGTCGAGATATTGTAGGTGCCGATGCCGTCACCGCCGGTTCCGACGATGTCGATCGCGTTTTCGGGGGCCGAAACCGGCAGCATGCGCGCGCGCATGGAGGAGACGGCGCCGACAATCTCGTCCACCGTCTCGCCGCGCACGCGCAGTGCCATGAGGAAACCGCCGATCTGCGACGGGGTTGCTTCGCCCGACATCAGAATGTCGAAAGCGGCCCGCGATTCCTCACGGTTCAGGCTTTCCCCGTTTGCGACCTTTGCGATCAGCGGTTTCAGTTCGGCCATCGTTTCCGCCCCCCGGTTAGAAGCCGACCATCGCCTGATCGGCGAGGGCCTGATTGATGGTCACACCGTAGTCGTTCTGCAGGCGGTTGACCATCTGGTCGAGCATGTCGTCGCCGGCCGCGCGGGCGATGGCGGCGAACTGCTGATCGTCATTGGCAAGCGCATCGGCAGGCGCGTTGGTGTCGACTGCCGTGACCTTGAAGAGGATGCGGCTGGAACCATCGGCGTCTGCCGCTGTGCCCGTCATGCCTTCAGCGCCGGAGAATACCGCCGTAATCGTCTGGCGACCGAAAATCGCGTCCTCGCTGGTGCGGCGCAGGCCGGATTTCTGCTCGACGGCAAGCCCGAGTTCGCCAGCCACCGCTGCCAGTGTCTCGCCCTTTTCAACGCGTGCCTTCAGCTCGTCGGCCT
The DNA here is from genome assembly GCF_009649785.1 of Agrobacterium tumefaciens. Lineage (GTDB taxonomy): Bacteria > Pseudomonadota > Alphaproteobacteria > Rhizobiales > Rhizobiaceae > Agrobacterium > Agrobacterium tumefaciens. The sequence goes on from NZ_WJOK01000013.1 coordinate 146,145, forward strand.
TGGTGGCAAGCGCCGTGCGCTGCTGCTCTGCCGTCCAGTCGGCCACGACATCGTCGCGCACTTCGGCAAGCGTGCGGTCGCGGGCGGGGATGATCTGATCGACGTCGAACCAGATGTAGCCTTCGCGGCCAAGATTGATCGGCAGGGCTTCGGTGCCGGGTTCGGTCTTGAAGACTTCCTGGGCAAGCTGCGGCGAGGGCAGGTCCTGAATGGCGTCGCCCTTTTCATCAAGACCGGCGGCATCGATGGCGTCGATGGTGACGGGCTTGAGGTTCAGCTGCTTTGCCGCATCTGCAAGCGAGGAGCCACCGGCACGCAGGTCTTCGTAACGGTCATGCACATTGGTGACTTCTTCGGCTGCAGCAGCGGTGGCGAGGTCCTTGCGGATGTCCTCTTTCGCTTCTTCCAGCGTGCGGGTGGTTTCCGGCTTGATGCCGGTGATGCGCAGGATGACCGGGCCGAAGGAGCCTGCCACGACCGGAGACACGCCGCCATCCTTCTGGACGGCGAAAGCAGCATCGGCAATCGACTGGTCGGGGATCGTGTCCTTGGTGAATTCGCCAAGCGTCACGTCGGAGGCGGTCTTGCCCTGATCCTTAACCACCTGATCATAGGTGGTGTTGCCGAGGCGGATCTGCTCCGCGGCGGCTTCTGCCATTTCCTTTTCCGGGAAGGTCAGCTGCTCGACGGTGCGGCGACCGGCGGTGCGGAAGCTGTCCTTGTGGCTGTTGTAATAGTCGGCGATCTGCGCATCCGTCACCGAAGCCTGATCGGCAATGTCCGATGGTTCCAGCTTCACATAGGTGAACTTGCGGAACTCGGGCGCGCGATATTTCGCCTTGTTGGTTTCAAACCAGGGTGCAAGCACGTCGTCGCCCGGCGCCTTGACCGGCGCAATGACGGCGTTGGACAGGATGACGTAATCGACCGAGCGCTGTTCGTTGCGGTATTGCTTGAGTGCGTCCACCAGTACCTGCGGTGCCTTGAAACCATCGGAAACGGCCTCAACGATCTGGCTTCTGACCGCGACCTTGCTGCGTTCCTTGATATAGTCGTCTTCGCGCAGGCCGGAATTGCGCAGCCGTTCGGTGAACAGGGTGCGATCGAACTGGCCATTAACCGATTTGAATGCCGGGTCTTCGGCGATGAGATTGGCGAGGCGGTCTTCCGAAAGGCCGAGATTCATCTTCGACGCCAGTTCATCCAGCGAGGCACCCGCCGCAAGCTGGCTGAATACCTGGCGGTCGATACCGAAGGCCTTGGCCTGTTCGGTGGTCAGTCTCGCGCCGAACTGGCGGCTCAGATCGGAAACCTGACGCTGATAGGCGAGGCGGAATTCCTGCGGGCTGACCGTCTGGTCGCCGACGGTCATGACCGCATGCGAATTGGAGGTGACGAGTGATGCGGAGACGCCCCAGACGCCAAACGAAACAACAAGCAGGAGAAGCAGCAGCTTGGCTGCCATGGTTCGAGAAGCATTTCTCAGGGAATCGAGCATCGTTATGCAAACCTCACAGGAACGTCATTGCGGTCGCCAGCCGTCCGGCCCGCAACGTATCGGCGTTCCTTAAATCAATCCAATGGGAAATTGAAGGGAATTTGCCTTGGAAAAACGGGGTTTTGAAAACGCTTATGTGATTGGGGCTAGGTTTTTACGCCTTCATCTTCGCCATACTGGCCGTTAAGGCGGCAAAATAAAACCGCCCGGAGCGTCCAGGCGGTTGCGGAGAATCATATTCTGAAAGACGGCTAAGTCTGATGGTTGCGGTCAGAACGCGCGGTTGCGTCTTACCGAGGCCTTGAATTCCTCGTCTTCCCGTCGCATCTCGGCGACGGCGGAGATCATTGACGTCACGAACATAATGCTGATCAGGGCAAGAAGCAGAGTCAGGAATGTGAACATGATATCATCTCCGTTGGTAGCGAGGAAATCCTAGTTCCTCATCAGTAATAGGTCATGGACTGGTAGCGGGCGGTCATCTGTGGATAGTCCGGTCCCTGGGCGGCAGGCTTCTGATCATAAAGGCTAAACGTTGTTGCTACCATTGCGATGACCAGTACTGTCCAGGCGGTGCTGATGACGCTGATTTTTGCCGAAGTAGACTGTTTTTCTCTTACAAACATCTGTCTGTTCCTTTGGTTTGATATTAACGCGCCACGTCCAATCATGTTCCGCGTCAACCTTAAAAATCGATTAGCATCGCGCCTGTGAAACTTCCTTGAATGGCTTGTTCATCTGGCGTTCAGGAAACCGGCGACTGGCCTCATTCGAGGAAAAGATACTCGGCTGCGAATGATGCGATGACCGAAAAGACGATCATAAAGGCCAGCATTTTCATTTCTCCGGGGGCTTAACGAGGTGAGGGGCATTTCGGTTTCCCGATGCCGTGTATTTATATAAATGAGCCCTGAAACCGCACTGAACGGCGCATTCATCCGTTGTTCAGACCGCACCGGGAGGGCGTCCGGGTTGTAAAAGTCTTGCGCCGCGCCCATCTCCGTGACAAAAGGCGGCACATAACGCCCACCACTTGAGAGCGATATGACGATTGCCTTTTATCCAGGATCCTTCGATCCGATGACCAACGGACATCTGGATGTGCTTATCCAGGCGCTGAACGTGGCGTCCAAAGTCATCGTCGCCGTCGGCATCCATCCCGGAAAAGCACCGCTGTTCAGCTTCGAGGAGCGGGCGACGCTGATAAGCCGGGCGCTTTCTGAAAGCCTGCCCGGTGAGGCGGCGCGCGTTGAGGTCGTTTCCTTCGACAATCTGGTCGTCGATGCAGCCCGTCAACATGGCGCGCGCCTTCTTCTGCGCGGCCTGCGTGACGGCACCGATCTCGATTATGAAATGCAGATGGCCGGCATGAACCGCCAGATGGCACCTGATATACAGACCGTGTTCCTGCCGGCGGGTACGTCGTCGCGACCCATTACAGCCACATTGGTCCGGCAGATCGCCGCCATGGGCGGCAATGTGGATGCCTTCGTTCCCAAAGCCGTGCTTGAAGCCCTCAACGCCAAGCTGAAGCGCTGACTTCAGCCTCAGATTCCGGAGCCAATCCAATGAAACTCGTTCGATTTGCCTTTGCCGGCGCCCTGTTTGCGGGCGCGCTTGCCGCCAGCACCTTCGCTTCGGCTGCCGAATTCCTGACCGTCCAGCTGAAGGACGGCCCCGTCGTCATCGAACTGATGCCGGAAGTCGCGCCCAAGCACGTGGCGCAGATTGAAGCGCTGGCGAAAAAGGGCGCCTATGACAACGTGGCCTTCCACCGCGTCATTGACGGTTTCATGGCGCAGACCGGCGACGTGCAGTACGGCAACATGGAGAAGGGCTTCAACGCCCAGCGTGCCGGCACCGGCGGCTCTGACATGGCCGACATTCCGGCTGAGTTCTCCAAGACACCGTTCACGCGCGGCGTTGTCGGCATGGCCCGTTCCAGCGATCCGAATTCCGCCAATTCGCAGTTCTTCATCATGTTTGCCGACGGTCCGTTCCTGAACGGCCAGTACACCGTGGTCGGCAAGGTCGTGTCCGGCATGGAAGCCGTGGACAAGATCAAGCGTGGCGCCGGCGGCAACGGCGAAGTTTCCAACCCCGACCGGATGATCAAGGTCACCGTCGGCAAGAAGTAAGGTAGGGCAATAGAGCCCGAACAGAGGAGAATAATCATGGCCGAGATCAAGGATCCGGAAAACACCATCATCATGGAAACGACGACCGGCAAGGTCGTGATCCAGCTGCTTCCGGAAGTTGCTCCGGGCCACGTTGCCCGTATCAAGGAACTGGTATCGGAAGGCGCTTACGACGGCGTCGTGTTCCACCGCGTCATCGAAGACTTCATGGCCCAGACGGGCGATGTGAAGTTCGGCAAGAAGGGTTCGGAAAGCTTCAACCCGGCCCGCGCCGGCATGGGCGGCTCCGAGAAGCCTGACCTCAAGGCTGAATTCTCGGCTATTTCCCACGTACGCGGCACCTGCTCGATGGCCCGTTCGCAGAGCCCGAACTCCGCCAACTCGCAGTTCTTCATCTGCTTCACCGATTCGCCGTGGCTGAACAAGCAGTACACCGTATGGGGCCAGGTCATCGAAGGCATGGAAGCCATCGACAAGGTCAAGCGCGGCGAGCCTGTGAAGGACCCCGATTCGATCGTTTCGATGAAGCTTGCATCGGCGGCCTGATAATAGCGTATAAAGTGTTTACCCGCTCCGCAGGAAACTGCGGGGCGTTTCACATTGATGATGGCGTCAACCTCCCAGACCTCATCCTCGCGACAAGCCCGAGGATGAGATCGAGTGTAGTCGGAAGCCTTGTCATCACCCACCACCCGCCCCATGCCATGCAGGGCGGGTTTTGATATTTCGAGAGCCCTTGCAATGCGCGTAGACCTGTTCGATTTCGATCTCCCCGAGGACAATATCGCCCTTCGCCCGGCGAACCCGCGCGATAGTGCGCGTCTTCTCGTGGTCGATCCGAATGCGAACCACATGGAAGACCGCATCGTATCCGACCTGACTTCCTTCCTGAAGCCCGGCGACGCGCTGTTATTCAACGACACCCGCGTTATTCCAGCCCAGCTTGAAGGCGTGCGGCTGCGCGAAGGTGCGCCTGAAACGGCAGTTTCAGCCACGCTGCACATGCGCGCCGACCAGTCGCGCTGGAAGGCTTTCGCGCGGCCGGGCAAGCGCATCAAGCAGGGTGACCGCATTCGTTTCGGTTATGAGCGCGACAATGCCTGCGGCCTTGCCCATCTGGAGGCCACCGTCGAAGAAAAGGGTGAGGAGGGCGAGATCACGCTGCTTTTTGACGTTTCCGGACCTGTTCTGGACGAGGCGATCGCCTCCGTCGGCCATATTCCTTTGCCGCCCTATATCGCCGCGAAGCGCCCGGAAGATGCGCAGGACCAGACCGATTACCAGACAATTTATGCCCGCGAGAAGGGCGCCGTTGCCGCACCCACTGCCGGCCTGCATTTCACGCCCGATCTGTTTGCGGCGCTGGACGAAGCCGGCATCGAGCGACATTTCGTGACACTTCACGTTGGGGCAGGCACCTTCCTTCCAGTTAAGGCCGACGATACCGACGATCACAAGATGCATTTCGAGATCGGCCATGTTTCGCAAGAGACTGCAGCAAAGCTCAATGCCGTCAAGGCGCGCGGCGGACGGATCGTTTCTGTCGGCACCACTTCGCTGCGGCTTATCGAAAGCGCCACTGATGAGAATGGCGTTATTCAGCCATGGTCGGGCGCGACGGGCATCTTCATCACGCCCGGATACCGTTTCCGCGCGGTCGATATTCTGATGACCAATTTCCACCTGCCGAAATCGACGCTGTTCATGCTCGTTTCGGCTTTTTGCGGTCTCGAGACGATGCGTGCCGCTTATGCGCATGCCATCGAAACCGGATACCGTTTTTATTCCTATGGCGATTCAAGCCTGTTGTTCCGGAAGAACTGATGCACGACAAATTCACCTTTACCCTGAAAGCCACGAGCGGCGGCGCCCGCCTTGGCGAAGTCGCCATGCCGCGCGGTGTCATCCGCACACCTGCCTTCATGCCTGTTGGCACTGTCGGTACTGTCAAGGCCATGTATCTCGACCAGGTGCGCGAGCTCGGGGCCGATATCATTCTCGGCAACACCTATCACCTGATGCTGCGGCCCGGCCCGGAGCGCGTGGCAAGGCTTGGCGGGTTGCATGAGCTTATCCGCTGGCCGCATCCGATCCTCACCGACAGCGGTGGCTTCCAGGTCATGTCGCTTTCAGGCCTGCGCAAGCTGGACGAGAAGGGTGTGACCTTCAAGAGCCATGTGGACGGTTCGCTGCACCATATGTCGCCGGAACGCTCGATCGAAATTCAGGGCATGCTTGATTCGGACATCCAGATGCAGCTCGATGAATGCATCGCGCTGCCGGCCGAGCGCAAGGAAATCGAGCGCGCCATGGAAATGTCGCTGCGCTGGGCGGAGCGTTGCCGCGTCGCCTTCGGTGAACAGCCCGGCAAGGCCATGTTCGGCATTGTGCAGGGCGGCGACCAGCCGGATCTGCGCATTCGCTCCGCCGAAGGGCTGAAGCAGCTTGATCTCAAGGGTTACGCTGTCGGCGGCCTTGCCGTCGGTGAGCCGCAGGATGTGATGTTGGGCATGCTCGACATCACGCTGCCGGTGCTGCCCACCGAAAGGCCGCGTTACCTGATGGGCGTCGGTACGCCTGACGATATTCTGAAATCGGTGGCGCGCGGCATCGACATGTTCGACTGCGTGATGCCGACCCGTTCCGGTCGTCACGGGCTTGCCTTCACCCGTCGCGGCAGGGTCAATATCCGCAATGCCCGCCATGCGGAGGATATGCGGCCGCTCGATGAGCAGTCAAACTGCCCGGCCTCGCGTGATTACTCCCGCGCCTATCTGCATCATCTTACGCGCTCCAACGAGGCGCTGGGCGGTATGCTGCTCTCCTGGCACAATCTTGCCTATTATCAGGAGCTGATGCAGGGTATCCGCAAGTCGATCGAGGAAGGCCGTTTCGCCGATTTTTATGCGGAAACCATAGAGATGTGGGCGCGGGGCGACATAGACCCGATCTGATTTTTCCCGACCCTTTCTCCTGTTCGGACGCTTTCCTTGGCACATGCGCCTTACGTTCTTTTCCGGGATGACACGACCGGCACGGTGACAGCCTTCACCGAGCCGGAGGAGATCATCGTCGCGGATGAGCCAGAGGCGTTTTTCGCGGCGCTGAAACGCATGGAGCAGCTGCGCCGCGCCGGGAAATACCTTGCCGGCTATATGTCCTACGAGGCGGGTTTCCTGTTCGAGCCGAAACTTGCGGACTTTGCTGCCGAGCCTCGCAACGTGCCGTTCCTTCGCTTCGGCGTCTTTTCCGGCCCACAACCGGATGAGGGGCGATTTGCGCGGCCCGAAAGTCTGCCGGATGCCGATGCGTTCCTGGCCGATCCCGCGCCCGCATGGAGCCTTGAAGACTATTGCCAGCGCTTCGAGCGGCTGCACGGGCATCTGCGTCGCGGCGACTGTTATCAGGGTAATCTGACGATGCCCGTTCATGCTCGCTGGAGCGGCGATCCGCTCACGGCTTTCTGGTCATTGGTTGAGCGCCAGCCGGTTAAATATGGCGCGCTGGTCGATCTCGGTGGACCGGTGATCCTGTCGCGCTCACCGGAACTGTTTTTCTCAGTTGACGGGGAAGGTTTCATCGAAACCCATCCGATGAAGGGAACGACGCCGCGCGGTGCGAATGCGCAAGAGGACCGGGCGATCATCGCGGTGATGCTTGAGGATGAAAAGACGCTTGCCGAAAACCGCATGATCGTCGATCTCCTGCGCAACGATATTTCCCGCATCACCGAGGTCGGCAGCCTCCATGTGCCGCGACTGTTCGATATCGAGACCTATCCCACCGTGCACCAGATGGTCAGCCATGTGCGCGCGAAGCTTTTGCCTGATGTGACGGTGGAGGATATTTTCGCGGCGCTTTTTCCCTGCGGTTCGGTGACCGGCGCGCCGAAATTGTGGGCGATGAAGATCCTGCGCGAACTGGAACAGATGCCGCGCGACGCCTATTGCGGTGCTATCGGTTTCATGTCTCCGAATGGAGAAATGCGTTTTTCGGTGGCGATCCGCACGCTGACCCTGTTCGATGGCGGCCGCGCGATCTTCAATGTCGGCGGCGGCATCGTTTTCGATTCGGATGCCGAGGCGGAATATGATGAGTGTCTGCTGAAATCCAAGTTTGCGGTTGGGGACAGGCTGTTACGGGGGTGATCTCCTTTCCTGTGACAAGCACAGGAATGAGGGAGGTTGGAGGAAGCTCCAATGTCAGCAGGCGGATATGCGTCCGTAAGAAAACCGGCTACGGTTTTCGCTGCCAAACGTCCTCAGCGCCCTATCACCTTAAACGCACCATTCTCCACCAGCACTTCCTTCGCCACCGGATGGCTGAGAAAACCCGAAGGGCTGGCGGTGACGCCATAGGCGCCCGATTGCAGGATTGCCAGGAGATCACCAGCCTTCAGCTTCGGCAGGGCCGCATTGCGGGCCAGCGTGTCGAGTGGTGTGCAGAGCGGGCCGACGATGGTTGCCGTTTCCTCATTGTCTGCCTGCATCATGGCCGGTGCGACGATGGGGTAGTTGCGCTTGACGATCTGGCCGAGATTGCCGGAGGCTGCCAGATGGTGATGCATGCCACCATCCGTTACCACGAAGGTGGTGCCGCGCGAGGTCTTTACCGAATTGACTTCCGCCACATAGATGCCGCCGGGACCGGCGAGGAAGCGGCCGGGTTCGACGATGATGTGAGCATTCGCAATCAGCGGATGCGCATGCATCAAGGCCTTGAGATCGGGAATGGCGGCACTGACCGCTGCAAGATCGAGCGGCGTTTCCCCGGCGAAATAGGGGATGCCGAGGCCGCCGCCGAGATCGATGGTTTCAAGTGGCCTGCCGAGCATTTCGGCCATGCGTGCGGCAAGCAAAATGGAGTGTCTCCATTGGGAGACAAGCATGTCGGCATCGAGGATTTGCGTGCCGCCGTAAATATGGACACCGACGAGATTGATATGCCTGATGTCCCTGAACAGCGGCAGGACGTTTTCGAGTTCTTCCTCGTCGAAACCGAAGGCGGTGGCCTTGCCACCCATGCGCATGGCGCCTGCCTGCGCATCCGGCACCGGATTGATGCGGATCGAAGCCTTGACCGGTTTGCCGATGGCTTCGATACGGGCAATTTCCTCGGCGCTCTCGATATGGATTTCGCCGATACCGCCCTCGATCACCTCAAGCAATTCGGCCTGACGCTTGCCGGGGCCGGCGAAGATGATCTTTTCCGGCGGTATGCCCGCCTTGATGGCGGCGCGATATTCACCGACAGAGGCGATTTCCGCGCCAGCGCCTTCTTCGCGGAAAAGCGAGATGATGGCGGGCAGGGGATTGGCTTTCACCGAATAAAAGATATTGGCAAAACCACTGAGCGCGGTTGCGAGATCGCGATAGGCGCGGCGCATGGCGCTCGCGTCATAGAGGAAGCACGGCGTTCCGGTCTCAGCGACGATATCGCGCACGGCAAGGCCGCCGATGACGAGATCGTTTTCGTCGACTGCGAATTGCGCGGCGGCAAGGGCAGGGCCGTGGCTTTGGGGTTTATCCGTGGGCGCCATTGTCCGTCCGTTCGCGCACCAGCGCGCGGTAATCCACCTTGCCATTGGCCGTCACCGGAAGCCGGTCGACCAGTTCGATGGCGCGCGGAATCATGAAGGGGGCAAGCATTTCGGCGGCTTTTTTGAGAGCTGCGGAAACATCGATATTTTCGTTGGCGGCGGTTGCCACGGCATGCACCTTCTCGCCTGCAAAGGGGTCCGGCAGGCCGATGACGGCGACCTGCTGGAAAAGGCCAGTCGACATCAGGCTTTCCTCCACCTCGGTCGGGCTGATGCGATAGCCTGACGATTTGATCATCGCATCGTTGCGGGCAACGAAACTGAAAAAGCCGTCCTCGTCTTCCACCGCCAGATCGCCGGAATAACACACGGTCTCGCCGCCGCGTGCAGCCGGAATGAAAGGGTGAGGGCGCAGCACCTTGGCGGTATCTTCCGGCCGGTTCCAGTAACCCAGCGACACGGTCGGGCCGCGATGGACGAGAATGCCGGGCTCACCCGGTTTTGCCCTCTGTCCCTCGGCGGTGACGATGAAGATTTCACATTCCGGGATTGCCTTGCCGATGGAAGTCGGGCGGCGGTCGATTTCATCAGGCGGCAGGAAGGTGGAGCGGAAGGCCTCGGTCAGGCCATACATCAGATAGATTTTCGTTCCCGGCAGCTTTTCGCGCAACGCCCTCACGGTTTCCTGCGGCACGCGTCCGCCGGAGTTGGTGATGTATCGCAACTGCGGCAGCGGCGTTTTCGCCAGCAACGGCGCGGCCCTCGTCAGGATCGCCCAGACAGTTGGTACGCCGGCAAGCCCGGTGATGGCATGGTCGCGCAAGTCCCTGACAATGTCGTCGCCGAGCCTGAAGGTGGAGATAACAGTGGTCGCACCCTGTTCAACCGCCGTCAGCAACTGGTTCAGGCCGTAATCGAAACTGAAGGGCAAAATGGAGAGAAGGCGGTCTTTTCCGGTGATCTCCAGATAGGTGCGCACGATGCGCGCTCCGGCCAGAAGATTACGGTGCGACAGCATCACGCCCTTGGGCGAGCCGGTGGAGCCGGATGTGTAGAGGATTGCTGCAAGGTCCTCGCCAATTGATGGGGAGACTTTGGCAGGCACGGGCGGGCGGCGGTCGATTTGTTCCGCCAGCAGTACAGTGACCTCGGGCAGGTCTTCCACAGCCGCGTTCAGCTCATCCATCATCGTAGCACTGCTGATAACGATTTTTGCGCCGCAATCCGCGACGATATGGCGGATTTGCTGCGCCTTCAAAAGCGCGTTGACCGGCACGAAGACGCAGGAAGCCATGCTCACGCCGAAGATCGACCAGCATTCCTCGATGCCGCGCGGCAGGAAGATGACGACACGGTCGCCGCGCTCCGTTCCGGCCTCCTGCAATGCCGCCGCACAACGTGCGGCCGCTTCGGAAAATTCGCGATAGCTCAGTGATTTTTCTTTGTAGACAAGCGCCTCATCGCCGCTTTCCGCCCGCGCGGTGAGCAGGTGGTGCAGCAGGATGTGGGTTGTCATCTGCGCCGTTCCTGCGTGACGAAGGCAATCAGATCGGCCGGCGTGCTGAGATTTTCCGGGGTGAAATGTTCATCATTGAGAACGATGCCGAAACCTTCGCCGAGAAAGATCATCAGTTCGAGAAAACCGAGCGAATCGATCACGCCGCCTTCGAGCAATTGCGTATCTGCGGAAAACGGTGCATGAGCCGGGAAACGCTGCGAGAGGTAGGAATAGATGGTCTCGGAGACATCGACTTCCCTGGGTTTCGCTGAAAGCATGCTTATTCTCCGCTCGTTCGCGCAGTCGGGACTAGTCTCGGCCGAAGCGCATTTTCTTCTTTTCAGGCAAGGTTTAAGCGCGCGTCTTTTAAGAGCGTCCCAATACCCAGGGTGGCAATAACACCAATTCTGAATATGTTTCGTTAATAAACCGTGGGTTCCATGCTCCCTTTACTTGTATTGGCGAGGATTTGAGTATGGCAAATCCGCCGGCGTCTCGCTTCTCATCGGAAGCTGCCATGGTCAATGCAAGCCGGCCTTTGCCAAGAAGATGGCGGGCAATTGCCGAAATGTGCCTCTGGGCGACTTGCCTGTCCTCGCAATAGATGAGGCGGGCGGAGGGCAGCCTTTTGGTTATGGTTTTTAAAAACACCAGCGGATAATGGCTTCCATCCGCCTCCATGACTGCCACGATGCAGCCGAAACGCGCATGATCTTCCAGCATGTCGCGCGTGGCGGCAGACAGCGTGCCCTGCGGCACTTCGGCAAGCGGGCGCAGCCGCGCCCTGGCCGGGCCGAATGCCTTTAAAGGCAGGGGATAAAAAAGCGTGCAATTCGTTATCGTTGTGAACCCCAGTCTCTCGTTCAGCTTGCAGGCTTCTGGAGACGGGGTGAGATCGGTGAAGATGTCTTCTTCGGAGGATGTCGCCATTTGCAGCATACGCGGTGCAAACCAGCGGCTGGAAGGTTCGACATACCAGCTGGACAGGTTGACGACTGTCCTGCCGGTCTCGGCCAAGCGGCTTCGGATCGTCAGAAGAACGCCAACGGCATCGTCGCCCTTCATCAGCAATTGCCCGATGGTGCCGAGATCCTGCCGCTGATGATGGTCGCTTATAAGGGACACGCCGAGCGCCCAGAAAGCCTCGCTCTTTTCCGGAAAACCTTTCGTCAGAAGTGCAACGGCAGCGACGCGGTTTCCGTTGTCGATCGGTACGGTTCTCAGAGGTCGCTCCCGCTATCTCGCGTCGTTTCGGGCAGGGAGGGATTTTTCAACTCCACCGCGCAATATCGGCATACGACGATAGATTTACCGTCCCGTTAATCGGCACGGCTGTAAGCGGAAAGGTCGGTCAATTCATATGGCAGACGCGCGGTGCGCGCCTGCCATTTTGTCAGCCGATCAATAGATTACGACGCCGCGGATGCTCTCGCCCTTGTGCATCAGGTCAAAGCCCTTGTTGATGTCTTCGAGCGGCATCGTGTGGGTGATCATCGGATCGATCTGGATCTTGCCTTCCATGTACCAGTCGACGATCTTCGGCACGTCGGTGCGGCCACGCGCGCCGCCGAAGGCCGTGCCCATCCAGTTGCGGCCGGTGACCAGCTGGAACGGACGCGTGGAGATTTCCTGGCCCGCACCGGCAACGCCGATGATGACAGACTTGCCCCAGCCGCGATGCGAAGATTCCAGCGCCTGGCGCATGACCTTGGTATTGCCCGTGCAGTCGAACGTATAATCCGCGCCGCCGATCAGGTCGCCATTGCGCTTCGTCATGTTGACGAGATAGGGCACGATGTCGTCGCCCACTTCCTTCGGGTTGACGAAGTGGGTCATGCCGAACTTCTCGCCCCAGGCCTTGCGGTCATTGTTGATATCGACACCGATGATCATGTCAGCGCCGGCAAGACGCAGGCCTTGCAGAACGTTGAGACCAATGCCGCCGAGACCGAAGACGATTGCCGTCGAGCCGATCTCCACCTTGGCGGTGTTGATGACGGCGCCGATGCCGGTCGTCACGCCACAGCCGATGTAGCAGACCTTGTCGAAGGGCGCATCGGGATTGATCTTGGCAAGAGCGATCTCGGGCAGGACGGTGAAGTTCGAGAAGGTCGAGCAGCCCATATAGTGGTGGATTTTGTCCTTGCCGATCGAGAAGCGCGAGGTGCCGTCAGGCATCACGCCCTGGCCCTGGGTGGCGCGGATGGAGGTGCAGAGATTGGTCTTGCGCGATGTGCAGGAATAGCACTCGCGGCATTCCGGCGTGTAGAGCGGGATGACATGATCGCCCTTCTTGACCGAGGTGACGCCGGGACCGACATCAACGACGATGCCTGCACCCTCATGGCCAAGGATGGCCGGAAACAGACCTTCGGGATCGGCACCGGAGAGGGTGAAATCATCGGTGTGGCAGATACCTGTCGCCTTGACCTCGACCAGCACTTCGCCAGCGCGGGGACCTTCGAGTTGAACGGTCATGACCTCAAGCGGTTTTCCTGCCTGAATGGCAACTGCGGCGCGAACGTCCATATTCTATCTCCTGGCATGGTCTCGTGATTGGATAGGGCTGTTTTGCCCGAGCTTGGCGGCAGGGGCAAGGTACAAATCCGTCTTGCCGTATTCAAAAGACGGCAATGCCCGTCACACCTGTGAGGAATTTGCGCACCGTCGCGGGCCTGCCATCAGGGCAATGTTTCGCGTTGTCTTTATATGGTTTACTTCAGCTATTCTAAATTATGAATACGTGATTTAAGTGCATGTTTTTAC
>NZ_WJOK01000014.1 GCF_009649785.1 Agrobacterium tumefaciens
CTACAGAATTGATTATTAACATTAAAAATAATGTCGATATATTAGAAATAAATAATGGCCACAACATGCTTCATGTTGCAGCCATTATTCGCCAGTTAATTTAGCGGATGCCTATCAGAGCTTCCAGTCAGACCTACTGCCAAACAACCACACGTGCCTTCTGCGGCACGCGGTCATAGAGGTCGATGACGTCCTGGTTCATCAGGCGTACGCAGCCGGAAGAGACGGCCTTGCCGATGGAGTTCCATTCCGGCGATCCATGGAGGCGGTAAAGCGTGTCCTTGCCGTTCTGGAAGATATAGAGCGCGCGGGCACCGAGCGGGTTTTTCAGGCCCGGTGGCATGCCGCCGTTCTTGGAAGAATATTTGACCAGTTCCGGCTGGCGGGCGACCATTTCGTCCGGCGGGGTCCATTTCGGCCATTTCTGGCGCCACTGGATGACGCCTTCGCCGGACCAGGCGAAACCATCACGGCCGATGCCGACGCCGTAACGCATGGCGCTGCCGCCCTGCTCCACGACATAGAGGAAACGCGAGCGCGTATCCACGACGACGGTGCCGGGGCGTTCGCCGGTCGGATCGACGACGCGCTGACGATAATAACGCCGGTCGATCTTCTGGTAGGGAACCGCGGGAATGACGTAACCGCCATCCTCGACCGAACCGTACATGACGGCCAGTTCCGCATCGCTAACGCCCGACGAGAACATCTGGCGGAAATCGCTGCCGATGCTGCTCGCCTGCTGGCGAATGGCTTCACCCGTGCCGGAAGAAGCGCAGCCCGCCAGCAACGAAGCGGAGGAAATACCCAGAAGGGAAAGGAAAGTGCGTCTGGAAAGATCTGTGTCGGTGCTTGTCATAAGGCCGGATTGTCCCACATTTCGAACGGCTATATCGCCGTTGTACATCGTTTGTTCCACGTACACAGGCGTATTGCGAAAATAGTTAACCGACCGCTAAAAGCCAGTCAGAAGGCGCTGGGGGAACCCCACGATGCAGCGCTTTCTTTTAGAAAGTGGTCAGATAACCACAATCTGTGCGCCCTTCGGTACGCGCTCGTAGAGGTCGATCACATCCTGATTGAGCATGCGCACGCAGCCGGACGAAGTTGCCTTGCCGACGGACTGCCAGTCGGGCGTTCCGTGCACGCGGTAAAGCGTGTCCTTGCCGTCCTTGAAAATATAAAGGGCACGCGCGCCGAGTGGGTTGTTGAGACCCGGCGTCATGCCGCCATTGGCGGCGGAAATGGAGGTGAGTTCCGGCTGGCGCCTGACCATTTCGTCGGGCGGCGTCCAGCGCGGCCATTTCGCCTTCCACTGGATCTTGCCGCGACCCGACCAGGCGTAACCGTCGCGCCCGAGGCCAACGCCATACCGGATAGCCTTGCCGCCCGGCTGCACCAGATAGAGAAAATGCTGCTTCGTATCCACGACGATGGTACCCGGCGCTTCCGCTGTCTGGTAGCTCACCTCCTGCCGGAGATAACGCGGATCGATGCGACCATAGGGAATGGCCGGCAGGGACCGGTCGTCATCGCGAATCGGGCCATACATGACCCGGTGCAGCGGATTGGAGACTGGAAGGCCATAGGCCATCGCCTGACCTTGCGCCTGCGGCACATTCAATCCCTGCACCTGCGGCGCGCTCAGGCCCTGCCCGCGCACCGGCGGACCGTATTCCTGATGGAAGCGGGTTCTGAACAGATCCGGCGGGCGCGTGGAAAGCTGACCCGGCTGTGGTGGCAGTTCCGGCTGGCGATTGGAGCTTACGGAATTGAAATTGAACACCGGCGCCGTTTCCTGAACGAAGACGTCCGGGTTCATCCGGCTCGTATCCGTCACGAAAAGGCAGCCGCTCAGGAAAGGCAGCAGCGCAATAACCGCCAGCGAGGCCGCCCGGCGGCAGTTTTTCAATAGGAGTGCTGTCATCTGAACCGCTTCATGAAACCAAGTTTGAAGGCATGATGCATTGCGCGGCTGGCGCGAGGCTGGTGTGTGCCTTTCAAAAAAAATCGGAAAAGCGCATTTTTGCCCTTGAACCTCTAGTTGCTAGAGGTGCCAGATTGGCTGTCGAGTGGAATTCAGGAGCTAGAACCATGAATATTTCGACACGCGGCAGTTTGAACGGGGAATCAGGAGACCTGACCTTCACGGTCGGCGGCATGGATTGCGGCAGCTGTGCGGCGAAGATCGAAACGGCGCTCTCCCGCCTGCCCGGCGTTGCCGACGTCAAGGTCTCCGTTGCGCGCGAAAGGCTGAACCTTTCGCTGGCGGAAGACAAAACGTCGGTCGCAAAAATCGAGGATACGCTGCGCAAACTTGGCTTCAAGCCCGCTTTGTTGCCGCAGGACAAGGCTCCGCGCGAAAAGATTGCGGCGGAACATTACGATCATGGGCATGATCATGACCATTCATCGTGCGGTGGTCATCACCATGCGGAAGCACCACCGAGCATTGAGCAGAACAATGCCCTGGCCTTCTCTGTCGGCGGCATGGATTGCGGCAGCTGCGCGGCCAAGATTGAAACCGCGCTCTCGCGTCTGCCCGGTGTTGCCGACGTCAAGGTATCCGTTGCGCGCGAAAGGCTGAACCTTTCTCTGGCAAACAACAAAACCCCGGTCGACAAGATCGAGGACACGCTGCGCAAGCTCGGCTTCAAGCCTGCCTTGCTGCCGCAGGAAAAAACCGCACTCGGCAAGGTCGAAGAACATAATCATGATCATGCGCACGACCATGACCATGGATCATGCGGCGGTCATCACGGCCATGATCACGATCACAAACATGATCATTCAGGCCACGACCATTCGAGCCATGACCACGCCGACCACGACCACTCAAGCTGCGGCGGCCACCATCATGACGATGCGAAGCACGCGCATAGCCACGGGAGCGTTGAAAACGTCGCGCAGAGCGCCGACATAGGCCACGCCCATGGCGCGGATGAAAAAGGCGTGTGGTGGCGCACGGCCAAGGCGCGCAACACCTTCACCGGCACCATTCTCGTGGCCGTTGCCTATGCGGCGGAGCTCGGCTTCCCGGCATGGGGCAGTTACGCCTTCATCGTCGCAACGCTGGTCACGCTGTTTCCCATTGCGCGCAACGCCTTCAACGCCGCGCGTTTTGGCGCGATCTTCACCATCGAGATGCTGATGACGATTGCCGCCATCGGCGCGATCATCATTGGCGAGGCGGAAGAAGCGGCGATCGTCGTGCTGCTGTTCTCCGTTGGCGAGTTGCTGGAAGGCTTTGCCGCCGCACGTGCCCGCTCGGGCATCAAGGCTCTCGGTTCCCTGCTGCCAAAAACGGCACTGGTGGAAGAAAACGGTACGCTTCGGCAGGTGGCCGCCGATAAGGTTCGCATCGGCCAGGTGGTCGTGGCGCGTCCGGGCGACCGCATTGCCGCCGATGGCGTGGTGATGGAAGGCGAATCCAGCGTCGACGAATCGCCGATGACCGGCGAGAGCATTCCGGTCGCCAAGGAAAAAGGCGCACGCGTCTTTGCGGGTTCGATCAACCATGACGGTTCGCTGCGCATTCGGGTCGACCGGGCGCCGGAAGACAACACCATTGCCCGCATCATCACGCTCGTTGAAGAAGCACAGGACGCCCGCGCCCCGACCGAGCGCTTTATCCAGAACTTCTCGCGTTATTACATGCCGCTGATCGTCGCGATTTCCGCACTTACCATCGTCGTGCCGCCGCTTGTGGGCCTTGGCGATTGGGACACCTGGATTTATCGCGGTCTCGCCCTGCTGCTGATCGGTTGCCCCTGCGCACTCGTCATTTCCGTTCCCGCTGCCATCGCCTCCAGCCTTTCGGCTGCGGCACGGCACGGTATGCTGGTGAAGGGCGGTGCGGTTATCGAGATGCTGGCACGCACCGAAACCGTGGCCTTCGACAAGACCGGCACGCTGACGCTCGGCGAACCTGTCGTGACGGATGTCGTGGCTCTTGACGGCAACGAGGCCGGGCTGATCGCGCAGGCCGCGACCATCGAGAACGAGTCCAGCCATCCGCTTGCCAGAGCCATCGTCAACCATGCCAACAAGGCAGGCGTAACTCCCCTGCCCGGCTCGGAGATCAAGGCGATTTCCGGTCGTGGCATGCAGGGCACCGTCGGCGGCAAGCGCCTGTTCATCGGCGCGCCGCGTTTTGCAACCGAAGTCGGGACCGTATCGACGGAACTTGCAGAGCGCATTTCCGCACTGGAAAGCGAAGGCAAGACCGTGGCTGTCGTCATGGCCGAGGGTGCGGCAAGCGGTCTCTTCGCCATGCGCGACGAACCGCGCAAGGATGCGGCAGAAGGCATCAAGGCACTGAAGGAGATGGGTATTTCCTCGCTTATGCTGTCTGGCGACAATGCCCGCACGGCAAAGGCAATCGGCAACAAGCTGGGACTTGAAGCGCGCGGCGAACTCCTGCCGCAGAACAAGGTCGAGGAAATCCGCAAGCTTGCCCAGAAGAAAACCGTGGTGATGGTGGGCGACGGCATCAACGATGCACCCGCCCTCGCGGCTGCAAGCGTCGGTGTCGCCATCGGCTCAGGCACGGATGTGGCGATGGAAGCGGCGGATGCAGCGCTGATGCGCAACAATGTCGGCGATGCTGCCCGCCTGATCGGCCTATCGCGCGCCACCATGCGCAATATCCACCAGAACGTAACGATCGCGCTCGGCCTGAAGGCGGTATTCCTGGTAACAACGGTTACCGGCCTCTCCGGCCTGTGGCTCGCTGTCTTCGCCGACACCGGCGCTACGGTTCTCGTCACCGCCAATGCCATGCGGCTGCTCGGCTACTTCAAGAAGAGCGCCTGACTTTACGAGAGGGCCGAAAGCTGCAAAGCGGTTTTCGGCCCTTTTTTATGCAAATTCGTTGAAAAAGCGGATGCTTTCCGTCACGGCGCCCGGCACCACGCCATTGTGTGTGCCGGGCAGCAGTTTTTTGTCGACCTTGAATCCGGAATACACGGCGCGGTCGACGAAAAGCTGGTGATCGGCGTCGAACGGGCGCTCCTCCGTGCCGCGCAGCAACAGCGCCGGGCATTTGAGGCTGGGGCCGAAACAGACCGAAGAGCGCATGATGAATTCCCGCTCGTCGGTCTCGTCGAAACAGAGTTCGTCCGAGTAGCGGTTGAAGTAACGCCATGAATTGACGCCCGCCGAAATCGGCGCGGCAGCACGGAATTTGCGGCTCATGGCGGCCAAAAGCGTCAGCGTGCCGCCATTGGAATGCCCGGCAATGAAGAAGCGTTTCCTGTCGATACCGGGCAGGCTTTCCAGATAGGTCGCCGCCGCCAGCGCATCCGCTGTTTCGTCATAGAAACCGGAATAATTGCCGTTCTGGCCGTTTTCGCCCCGGAAGGACGGCAAAAGCACCACGAAACCCGCCTCCCAATAGGGCTTCATCATCGCCCAATGGCCGTCACCGGTGGCGTTGCCTCCGTGCAGGAAAAGCACCGCGGGTTTGAGTACCGTCGAGGGCTGATAATGTGAAAGCCAGGCCACAAGCTCAATGGAACCATCCGGCCCGCCACGATAGGTGACCCGTTCCGCGCCCGGCGGTGTGCCGAGCGGCGATGATTTTTCCGGAGCGGACATTTTGCGCAGCAAATGGGTATGGAACCGTTTACGCGCCTCGCCGTAATCCTGCTTTTCCAGCGGCAGCACTTCGGGCGTGGGAATGCCCGCTTTCGCACCTGCGGGCAGAAGTGCCGCTGCTGACAGGCCCATGGCACCCACAAGCAGATTGCGCCGCGTCAGGCTCCTTAAGGTCGCGCCGCTTTCTTCCTGTCCGAATGCTGAGGAGAGAAAGCGTTTATCTGGCATATGCGCACCTGAGTGATCAAAACATTAGAAGCAGTTCAGCACTGCGGCGAGAGGCTGTCCAATCACGGATTCGCGAATGACAACAATGTATTCGCAGCCATCATGACATTTTCTGGACGAAACATTCCCTTACTCCTGGGCTTGTTACAGGAATCCAGTCGACGCGCATCGGCGCGGCGGGAAGAGTCCCATCCGCCCAAGGACTTGGGCTGGCTGGATCCCTGTGACAAGCACAGGGATGAGGGAGACAGCGGAGACCCCTACCCATCAACGCCATCGATCATCGCCACAAGCGTCGCCAGGCGATCCGCCTCCGCCGGGAGTTTGTCGGCGCGGAGCCTCGCAATGCGCGGAAACCGCATGGCAACGCCGGATTTGTGGCGGTTGGAACGGTTGATGCCCTCGAAAGCCACCTCCAGCACGAAACCGAAATCCGGCGTGGCGCGCACCGCGCGCACGGGTCCGAAACGCTCGACGGTGTTGTCACGCACGAACTTGTCCAGCACTTCCAGCTCCGCATCGGTAAAACCGAAATAGGCCTTGCCAACCGGCACCAGCTGTTCACCATCCTCCCCTTCCGCCCATACGCCGAAGGTGAAATCGGAATAATAACTCGAGCGTTTGCCGTGGCCGCGCTGCGCATACATCATGACAGCATCGATATTGTAGGGATCGCGTTTCCACTTGAACCACGGCCCCTTGGCGCGACCCGCCTGATAGGCGCTGTCGCGGCGCTTGATCATGACGCCTTCGATCACCGGATCGGGTGGCGCGGCGCGAAGCGTATTCAGCTCGTCCCATGTTGAAAAACCGATGAGCGGAGACAGGTCGAAGCGGTCATGCGGGGCATGTTCGATGATATCCGACAGGCGGCCACGGCGTTCTAGATAGGTCTGCGCGCGAATGTCGCTCTCGCCATCGAACAGCAGGTCGTAGGCGCGGATGAAGGCCGGATAGTCATCCTGCATCTTGGCCGTCACCGTCTTGCGGTTCAGCCGTTGTTGAAGGTCGGAAAAGGTGCGCGTGAGATTGTTGGAGCGCGCCGTGCCGCCAATCAGCAATTCACCATCCATCACGCCTTCGAAATCGATGGCATCGAGCACGTCGGGAAATGCGCCGGAAATATCGTCGCCGGAGCGGGAGTAGAGTTTGCGCGTCTCGCCTGCGCGGGAAAGCTGCACACGGATGCCGTCCCATTTCCACTCGGCCGCATAATCGGCAGGGTCCAGACCATCGAGATCGCCGTCTGCAACCGGGGTGGCCAGCATTACCGAGTGAAAGATGGCGGGCGTTGCCAGAACCGGTCGCTCGGACTTGCCCTCCAGCCAGGCGAAAAGCGTCGTGTAAGGCGGCGTCAGACCGTGCCAGAGGGTTTCGATTTCGATGATGTCCTTATCCGCGAAATCCGCCAGTGCCTGCCGCGCCAGCCGCGCCGAAACGCCGATGCGAAGGCTGCCGGTTGCGAGTTTCAGGAAGGCGAAACGCGAGGAGGTATCGAGCCGGTCGAGCAGATCGCGCACCGCTCCGCGCACCTCGGTGCGGCCGAGCGAATTCATCAGCGTCACGACTTCGCCAAGACGGGGATCCTGCGCCTCGGAATCATCCAGACCGCCGATATTGCCCCAGACCAGCGAGATGGTCTCGGCCAGGTCGCCGACATAATCGTATGAATAGCGGAACAGCACCTCGTCCATGCGCTCCAGCACCAGCTCGCGCAGCATTGCGGGCTTGACGCTTTTGAGGTCCAGCGTGCCGGCAATCGCCGCCAGCCCATACCCCCGGTCTGGGTCAGGCGTATCGCGGAAATAATCGGTCAAAAGCTTCAGCTTGCCGTTGCGCGATGGGGTGAGGACAAGTCGGTCGAGAAGGGTGGCGAAGGCTTTCATCTCAATCCCCCTCGTCTTCGTAACCGACAAGATGCAGCGGTTTGGCAGCAATGCCCTGCAATTCGCACCAGCGCACCAGCGCCTCCTCGCGACCATGCGTGACCCAGACGGCCTGCGGGCCAATTTCTTTGATGGTTTCCAGCAGTTCCGGCCAGTCGCAGTGGTCGGAGATGACCAAAGGCAGCTCCACGCCGCCCTGTTTCGCCCGCTGTCGGACCATCATCCAGCCGGACGCGAATGCGATCAGCGGCTCGTTGAAACGACGCGCCCAGCGCTCCTGAAATGCAGAGGGCGGGCCGACGACGATCGCGCCCTTGAAGATGGCGGGATCGCTTTTTTCAAGCGTCGCGGGGCGTAGATCACCTAGATCGATGCCCTGCGACACGTAATAATCGCAGAGCCGCGCCAGCGCGCCGTGGATATAGATGGGATCGGCATAACCATTGTCGCGCAGGAGGCTGATAACGCGCTGCGCTTTGCCGAGTGAATAAGCGCCGACCAGATGAGTGCGCTCGGGAAACTGCTTGATGGAGGTGAGCAGCTTGCCGATTTCCACCCGCGGCAGCGGGTGGTGAAACACCGGCAACCCGAAGGTGGCCTCGGTGATGAAGACATCACACGGCACCGTTTCGAAGGGTGTACAGGTGGGATCGATACCGCGCTTGTAATCGCCAGAGGCAACGATGCGCATGCCGTTCATTTCCACGGAAATCTGTGCCGAACCCAGCACATGGCCCGCCGGGTGGAAACCGACGGTCACGCCGTTTACCTCCACCGTCTCCCCGAATGCGACCGCCTGCTCGCTGCCGCAGAAGTCCTCGCCGTAACGGATGCGCATGATATCGAGCGTCTGGCGTGTGGCCAGCACCGCCCCGTGGCCGGCGCGGGCGTGATCGGAATGGCCGTGGGTTATCAACGCGCGCTCCACCGGCCGCACCGGGTCGATATAAAAATCGCCCGGCGGGCAATAAAGACCCTTGGGTGTGGAGTTCAGGAGCTGTTCCGGCTTCATATTCATTGAGATAGGGCCGCCCGCGCGAATTTAAAGTGCTGCGAGCATAACGCGGAACGGGCGTTAAATTTCCAGGGGTGCAGTTTTGTTTTCGCGCTCAGAGGTCGCGGGCATATTGGAAAGGCCCGGAACCATCCCTCATCCTTGTGCTTCTCACAGGGATG
This sequence comes from Agrobacterium tumefaciens, assembly GCF_009649785.1. GTDB lineage: Bacteria > Pseudomonadota > Alphaproteobacteria > Rhizobiales > Rhizobiaceae > Agrobacterium > Agrobacterium tumefaciens. The sequence continues at coordinate 8,889 of NZ_WJOK01000014.1, forward strand.
AGGGAAGAGCAAGTTGCCGGAGGAAGGCACAGCTCGAGTTCACCGCGCCTTATAAGGACAGCCGCCCCCTACTCCCCCGCACTTTCCGCCGGCTTGGCCGCCTGTGCTGCGGCTGGCAACCGGACCGGTTTCAGCATCAGTGCTGCGGCAAGGCCGATGGCTGCGGTTGCGGCGGCTGCGAAGAACAGCGGCGTGAAGGCATCCGAATAGAGCGAGGCAACGGCGGCCTGCGATGCCGCGGGCAGTTCGGAAAGCATCTTCGGCGTCAATTCCTCAATCCGTCCTACACCCGGAATGGTCACGGCAACGCCCTTGAGGCTGGAGGTGACGATCGCGCCATAGACCGAGATGGCGATTGCTGCGCCGCCCATGCGGGTGAGCGTCACCGCGCCGCTTGCGGCACCGATATCGGCCTTCGGCGCGGAATTCTGCACGCCGATAATGGGTGCCTGCTGGCCGAGGCCGACGGCGAAACCCTGCGCCAGCATGAGAATCGCAATCAGCCAAAGCGGCGTTCCCGCATGCATCTGCGTGAAGAGCAGCATGGCGATGACATTGATAGTAAGCCCGGCCACCGAAAACGGCTTGTAGACGCCGGTGATCGAGATCAACCGCCCGGCCGACAGGGAACCCATGACGATGCCGCCGGTGACGGCGATGAAGAACAGGCCGGCATGGGATGGGGAAAGCCCGGTCGTGGTCTGCAGGAACAGCGCATAATAATTGACCATGCCGATGCCAATGCCGCCGCTGGTCAATGAAACGATCATCAACAGCGGAAAGGTGCTGTCCTTGAAGAGCCTGAGCGGCACCACGGGCTCCGGCGCGCGACGTTCCACCTGCACCCAGAGGAAGGCGGCGATGACGGCGAAAGCGATAATACCGAGGCTGGGACCGGCGATGAGCGAACCGAACAATTCGCTGCTGTCGGCCCAGAAGACGACGCTTGCGATCGTCGCTGCCAGCAGGACGGCGCCGAGATAGTCGATCTTCGGCTGACGCGCGGGACGGCGGTAGGGCAGCAGGAAAATCAGGCCGGTGATGACGATAAGCCCGAGTGGCAGGTTGATGAGGAAGATCGACCGCCAGCCGAACAGATCGCTCATCGTGCCGCCGAGAATGGGCCCGACGCTGCCGGACGCCATGATGGTGAGGCTGGAATAGCTCTGGTAACGGGCTCTTTCACGCGGTTCGAACAGATCCGCATTGACGGAGAAGATCGACACCATGATGCCGCCGCCGCCAAGGCCCTGAAGCACGCGGGCCGCGATCAGGCTATCCATTGACCAGGCCAGCCCGCAGGCGAGCGAGCCGAGCGTGAAGATGATAACCGCCGCGATCATCACGTATTTTCGCCCGAACAGGTCTCCGAGCTTGCCATAAACAGGCATGACGGCGCTGGTGGCCAGAAGATAGGCCGAACCGATCCAGCCGAAACGCTCCAGCGCGCCGAACTCGCCGACGATGGTGGGCAGCGCTGTCGAGACGATCTGGTTGTCGAGGGTAGCCATGAACATGGCCAGCATCAGAAACAGGAAAACGATGAGCCTACGCCGGTGATCCGACACAAGCGGCGCCACGGGGGCAACGGACATATCCATGAAAAATCTCGTTGAGTTTCGGCAATTTTGCTGCGACAATTTGTGTGCTATTAGCATATATATGTCAATGGCAAGTTTTTGACATCCATGATATTGGCGCTAAATGTGATCGCAAATCGGGATTGAAAGGAACGGCTGAGCGTGTCGACTGAGGAAGACTGGAACGAGGATCTGCCCGAAGACATCAAGCGCATCGGCAATACGATGACGCGTATGCGCATCATGATCGGACGGCGCATCATCGGGCGCATGGCGCTTGCCAAGGTGGCTCCGGGTCTGGAACTCTCCCATATCGACGTTCTCGATATATTGCGCCGCGCGGACGGTGATGTCACCGTTGGTGCGATTGCCGAGGGCATGCGCATCGACCCCTCGCGCGGCAGCCGGGTGGTGGCGGATATGGTCGGGCGCGGCCTGTTGAAACGCGGCGTCTCGCAGGAGGATGCCCGCCGCAGCATCGTTGAGATCACACCACTTGGCACCAGTCTGCTTCAGGAAATGCGCCGGACCAAGATGAGCGTCATCCAGGATGTGATGGATGGATGGCCGGAGGAAGATGTCGAGACATTCGCGCGGCTTTTCGATCGGTTCATCGACCGTTTCGAGGCCCGGCTGTCACCGGATACAGACCTCCTGACGGATCAGAAAAAATCATAGTTGACCCTGACATCCACAACTTCACTTTAAAAGGACGAGACCTTAACGTGCCGCCATCGAAAAGGTAAAAGGGTGACTTCGATGTTGACGATCTATGGTGTCTACCGTTCCCGCGCCACGCGCACGCTCTGGCTTGCCGGGGAACTGGGCATGGAATTCAAGCACGTGCCTGTCGTGCAGGCCCGCCGCGTTGCCGATCCCCTGGCCGCAGACGCGCCGCTCAACACGCTGTCCCCCGCGTTTCTGGCCATCAATCCGATGGGCACCATCCCCTGCATCGAAGATGACGGCATGGTGCTTTATGAATCCATGGCCATCAACCTTTATCTCGTCCGCAAATATGGCGGACCGCTCGCACCGGTCGACCTGAAGGAAGATGCGGCGATGCTGCAATGGTCGTTCTTTGCCGCGACCGAAATCGAGACCAATTCGCTGAAGATTTCCTCCGCCATCGCCGAAGGGCTTTCGGAAAGCGATGCCGGCAAAGCGGTGATCGATGTCGCCGCGCGTCTTTTGAGGCGGCCCTTCCGGGTGCTGGAGCAACATCTTGCCAGCCACGATTATCTGGTAGGCGACCGTTTCACCGTCGCCGATCTCAACGTGGCGGAAATCGTCCGTTACGCGCAGGGCCACCAGCCGCTGTTTGACGCCCATCCGGCGCTGAAAGCCTGGCTGGAGCGCTGCCAGGCCCGCACGGCATTCAAGTCCATGTGGGACAGCCGGGCCGCCGAGGCGGCGTGAACGAAGGCACTAGCTAGGGGATAGTTGGCAGACCTCTCTTCGCACTCGACGTCATCCTCGGGACAAGCCCGAGGACGACGAAGCAAGCTTTTTAGCACATCACCCCTTCTCACCCGCCAGCGCCCGCTGCACGGCCGGGCGCTCGTTCATGCGCCTGAAGTGATCATGCACCTTCGGGAAGCGGGCGATATCCACGCCGTCGCTTTCCAGCCAGCCGGACATGACGAATAGATAGGGATCGGCGACCGAATAGGCGGTGCCCAAGACCCACGGGCCGTGCAGCATGCCGTGCTCGATCAGTTCGAAACAATCGGTCATGGTCTGCGGCACCTTCGCTTTCATATCCGCCAGGGAACTATCCTCGCTCGCCCAGCGGCTGCCGCGCCGGCCATGCGCATGGGCGACATGCACCGTGGAGGAAATGAAGGCGTTGAAGGCTTGCATCAGGGCGAATTCGAAGGGATCGTCGAGTGGGGCGAGTTTCTTCTCCGGAGCCATCTGCGCAATGAAGGCGAGGATGGCAGGCGTTTCCGTCAGCACCCCGCTTGCCGTTGCCAGCGCTGGCACGCGGCCTTTCGGGTTGATCTTCAGGAATGCCTCGGAGCGCTGCTCGCCCTCGGCGAAGTTGACGCGATGGGCCGTGTAAGGCAGGCCGGATTCCTCAAGCACGATATGGCTGGCGCGGGAGCAGGAACCGGGGGAGAAAAACAGTGTGAACATGGATATGCAACCTCCAGGGCAATGAGGGGCGCCCACCTCCTCGCGTGCAGACGCCAGCCCCTGCGGCGGCGATCTGGCAGACCATCACATGCAAGGGCAATCCATCATCCTGCCGGCAGCGGGCCGCGTCAAAGGTTATTTCTGAAGCGTGTCGCGTTTAACCGAAGGCATACCGCGCGCCTTATTTTTTGTCTTAAGCCGCTGCGCAGTTTTACAGGAGATGCCTCTAGAGGCCGACAACCCGGATATGGCCGACATGGATGCCGTTCCAGTTGCGCATCTGCCGGTTTGCCATGGCAAGCAGCGCCTCGTTCTCGGCGCCATCGAAATATTTCGCCAGCATTGCGGCAATCATCGCTTCGGCCGCACGCGTCGTGCCGTCTTCGCATTTCACCGCCATGGCGATGCCCTTTTCCGGCAGTGCGGCCACGAACACGCCTTCTGCTCCGGTCTTGGCGAAAATCCTGCCCGGCGCGATCTGCATCAGCCTGGTGCAGGTGCGGCCGGTGCCCGCCACGTAAAAGGGTTCCGCCATGCAGGCGTCAAAGAGCCGGCGAGAGGCTTGCGCGCGCCCGGCCTCCAGCCCCCTGCCCGTCGCCATCTTGGCAAAACCATGCGCCAGACCCTTGAGCGGCACGGCATAAGTGGGGATCGAGCAACCGTCCACGCCGCAATTGTCATGGCCAAGCGTCGCACCCGTCAGGCTTTCCATCGTCGCGCGGATTTCCCGCTGCAGGGGGTGGTCGTAACCGACATAGCCCTTGGGGTCGGTGCCTGTGTGACAGCAGGCGCAGATGAAGCCGGAGTGCTTGCCGGAGCAGTTATTGTGAAGCGCCGTCGGCTTTTCCCGCGTGCGGGCCTGATGGATGATGGTCTTCTGGTCGGAAGACCAGTGCGCGCCGCATTCGAGCGTATCCACATCCCTGCCCGCCCTTGCGAGCATGGAGGCGGCGAGCGCCGCGTGTTCATCCTCGCCGGAATGGGAAGAGCAGGCAAGCGCCAGTTCGCGATTGCCGAAGCCATAGGCATCCGCCGCGCCGCTTTCCACCAGCGGCAGCGCCTGCATGGCCTTGCAGGCAGAACGCGGGAAAACGCCACGCTCGACATCACCAGCTGAAAACACGACGCCACCATCGCCATCCACCACCACTGCAAGACCCTGGTGGCGGCTTTCGACCAGACTGCCCCTGAGGACTTCGACGGTAACGGAATTGTTCATTTTTGCGGCCTCAAAAAGTTCTGATTTTATGTCGTTGATAGCGCAATTGATTTTTCGATGCACGAGGCTATCAGTGAAATTTGCAAAACGTCTGCTGCTGGCGATTGCCATCATCTATCTGCTGCCAGCTCTGGCATCGGCGGGGTTGTGGGCCATGAGGGATCACCCGCAGGGCTGGCGTGACGCGCGCTGGTCTTCTTCCGGCACCCTGCCGCAAGCAGGTGCCGACCGGCAGGCGGCGGTTTACGTTTTTTCCGCCATGACCGGTGGCTTTAAAGGCTCCGTCGCCAGCCATGCCTGGATCGTGCTGAAAAAGCCGGGCGCGACGGCCTACGATCGCTACGACAAGGTGGGCTGGGGAATGCCGATACGCCACAATGGCTATCCGGCGGATGCCTATTGGTATTCCAACACGCCGCGTCAGGTGGTGGCCATTCATGGGGCGGCAGCGGAAAAACTGATCCCGAAGATCGAACAGGCGATTGCCGACTATCCCTATGGCAAACCGGGCGGCTATCGTATCTATCCCGGTCCCAACTCCAACACTTTCGTTGCCCATGTGCTGCGCAGCGTGCCGGAGCTCGGTGTGGTTCTGCCATCAGACGCGGTGGGCCGCGACTATCTGCCCAACGGCGCGTTTTACCACGTCGCCGACGACTGGAAGGATGCGAGCCTCTCGCTTGGCGGGTTGTTCGGTATTTCGGCCGGCGCACGCAGTGGCTTCGAGGTCAATTTCCTCGGCCTGGTCGCGGGTTTCGATTTCAGCCGGCCCGGCGTGAAGATACCGGGACTTGGCTATTTCGGAGTGGCGGGTATCCGCGCGTAAAGTCGGGTCAGGTCTCAGCGGCGTGTGCTGCGCGTTTAGCGCGGATGCTCTGGGCAATAAAAACACGCGACAGGCCGTGATAGAGCGGCTCCCGGGAGAACAGCCGGGAGGTTAGATATCCCAGCATCGATGCCACCATGATGGGGATGACGCCGTCATGATTGCCGGTCATTTCGAGGATGATTACGAAAGCCGTCATGGGGGCCTGCACCACGCCCGCGAAATATCCCGCCATGCCGACAATGGCGCCAAGGCCGATGCTCGTACCCAGCAAAGTCGCCATCGTACTGCCAAAGCCCGCGCCCACGGACAGCGACGGCGCGAATATACCGCCCGGAATGCCCGACATCATCGCCAGAAACGTGGCCGCCAGCTTTTCGATGAAGAAGAAGGCCGGTGCGGCCTGGCCCTCGATTGCGGCGCGCGCCTGTTCGTAACCCGTTCCGAAGGTCGCGCCATCAGTTGCAATACCGATGACGGCGGAGGCAAGGCCGCAGGCGGCGGCAACCGCCAGCATCCGCCTTGACGGCATGGCCTGGGCGAAGCGCCGGATACGCGCGGACAGGCGCAGTGCGCCCGCGCTGAACAGCGCGCCGAACGCACCACCACCAATGCCGCAGACCAGCACGAGCAGCCAGTCCATCATGGTTTTCGCCATGACGGAACTGGTGCCAAAGTAAGTATAGCTGCCGACCAGCGCCAGCGAGGCAAGGCCGGACAGGATGACGGCGGTAAGGACGAGGCCGTTTGCCCGGGATTCGTAGGTCCTGCTCATTTCCTCGATGGCAAACACGATGCCGGCCAGCGGTGTGTTGAACGCTGCGGCAATACCCGCCGCTGATCCGGCAAGAATAAGACCCTTTGCCTGTGCCATGCCGCCCCAGCGCGCCGCCTGAAGCATGATCGAGGCCCCGACCTGCACGGTTGGCCCCTCTCTCCCGATTGACGCACCGGACAAAAGCCCGACGACCGTCAGCAAGACCTTGCCGAAAGCGAGTTTCAGCGACAGGAGCCGCGAACGATCCGCGTCGTCACGCAGGTGCCGCGCGGCGATGGCCTGGGGAATGCCGCTGCCGCCGGCATTGGGAAAAACCGTCAGCGCCAGCCAGGCGCACAGCGTGAAACCGAGCGGCGTCACGACAAGCGGCAGCAGAAACGCCCATTCGCCAGAAGATGTTGCCGAGAAGAAAAGATGCTGGGCGCGATCCGCCGCCCAGGCAAAACCGACGCTGATAAGGCCCACCGCAATCGCGCCGATCCAGAAAACCGCCCTCGGCTTCCACACCCGCCATGAACCCCACACAACACGGGAACGGCGGAGCATCTTCAGCTTTTTGTAGTCGACGGGCATGGGGATCCAGATCGGTGATTTCAGTTATTGTCGGGCGGGAAACCCGTTTATCTGCCTGCCAGCCGGCGATTGCAAGTTTTGCATTTGACTCGTTGCGACAGATGGCAGAAGCTGCGCATCGCAAATGCAACGCATGGAGAGAAAAGATGAAAACCGCAACTTTGCCTTCGCTGCGTGTAACGGCGGATTTCCGCGAGGCGGCAGAAAGCGTTCTGAAAGACGGCGAGACGCTATCGTCATTTGTCGAGGATTCGGTCCGCAGGCAGGTGGAAATCCGCAAATCGCAGGCGGAGTTCATTGCGCGCGGGCTGGCGTCGCTCGAACAAGCGGAGCGCACCGGTGTCTATTATAGCACCGACGATGTTCTTTCGATGATGCAAAGAAAACTCGATGCTGCGAAAGCCGCGAAACGGAAATGACATATCAGCTTCGTTATACCGAAGAAGCACTGGCGGATTTCGATCGCATCTATGATTTTCTGATCGCATACGACATCAATGTGGCCGAGAAGGCCATTCACGCCATAAGAGCAGGATTAGACATTCTAAGCGATTTTCCCTTCAGTTGCCGTAAGGCATCTTCTGAAAACGGGCTGATACGTGAACTCCTCGTGCCGTTCGGGTCATCCGGCTATATCGTGCTGTTCCGCATCGACGGCCCGGAAACAGTCACCATTGCCGCCGTTCGCCACCAGCGCGAGGACGATTATCATTGATCCTCACCGGTCGCTGACGGCCGCGCGCGGGTTTACCCACGGCTCCTGATTGGAGCGCGGCAGCGGGGTTTTGCCAAGGATGTGGTCCGCCGCCTTTTCGCCCGTCATGATCGACGGGCCATTCAGATTACCATAGGTCACATGCGGGAAGATCGAGCTGTCGGCGACCCGCAGCCCCTCCACGCCGATCACCCGGCATTCGGGATCAACGACCGCCATGGGGTCGTTCCTGTCGCCCATCCGGCAGGTGCCGCAGGGGTGATAGGCGCTTTCCAGATGTTCGCGCAGGAAGGCGTCGATCTGCTCGTCCGTCTCCACCTTTTCGCCCGGCTGGATTTCCGGCCCGCGAAAATCGTCGAAGGCTTTCTGGCCGAAAATCTCGCGCGTGAGGCGCACGCAATGGCGGAATTTTTCCCAGTCTTCCGGGTGGCTCATATAGTTGAAGCGGATGACCGGGTCGTCATGCGGATCGGCGGAACGCAGCGTGACATTGCCGCGCGACTTCGACAGGTTGTAGCCGACATGTGCCTGAAAACCATGGCTTTTCGCAGCAGCCTTGCCATCATAGGAGATGGCGACGGGCAGGAAATGGTACTGGATGTCAGGCTGTTTCAGGCCGGGCGCTGAACGCAGGAAGGCGCAGGCCTCGAACTGGTTGGAGGCCCCTAACCCGCCTTTCGACAGCAGCCATTGCGCACCCGCGACCCCCTGCCAGAACCAGGGCAGCCAGGAGTAAAGCGACACCGGCTTGGTGGAGACCTGCTGGAAATAAAACTCCATATGGTCCTGAAGGTTTGCACCCACACCCGGCCGATCCGCCTTAACCTCTATGCCCATGTCCTTCAGATGAGCGGCAGGCCCGATGCCCGAAAGCATCAGCAATTTCGGCGAATTGAAAGACGATGCCGAGACGATGACCTCACGATCGGCCCTGATGGTTTCCACCCCGCCCCTGCGCTCGATTTCGACGCCGACGGCACGGCCGTTCTCGATGACGACCTTGCGGGCGAAGCCATTGACCAGCGTGACATTACCGCGCTTCAGCGCCGGCTTCAGATAGGCATTGGCGGCGGACCAGCGGCGGCCATTATGGATGGTCTGCTCCATCAGGCCGAAACCTTCCTGTTTGGAGCCGTTATAGTCGTCTGTCAGCTCGAAGTCTGCCTGCGCGCCAGCCTGAATGAAGGCGTGGAACAGCGGATTGCTGACCGGCCCGCGCTGAACATGCAGCGGCCCATCCGTGCCGCGCCACCCATCTTCGCCGCCATGGCTGTGTTCCATGCGCTTGAAATAAGGCAGCACATCCGCATAGGCCCAGCCATGCGCGCCCAATTCCTCCCAGCGGTTGAAATCCTCGGCATGGCCGCGCACGTAAACAAGGCCGTTAATGGAGGACGAACCGCCGATGACCTTGCCGCGTGGGGCGGTGATGCGGCGATTGTCAAGGTTCGGTTCGGGTTCGGAGAGATAGCCCCAATTGTAGCGCTTCATGCTCATCGGCCAGGCGAGTGCGGCCGGCATCTGGATGAAAGGCCCGAAATCCGAGCCGCCAGCCTCAATGACAATCACCGAATAACGGCCGTCTTCCGACAGGCGATAGGCGATGGCGGAGCCTGCGGAACCGGAACCGACGATGACGTAATCTGCGTGCATGATTTGCTCTCTCTTCAATGAGCGTTGGTTCCGATTAACGGGCTGAGGGTGGCCCCCCCACCAAATCTCAATAAGGCGCGTCCACCTTCCCCGTGCTCACATAAACCGTCTTCAGCTCGCTATAATGCTCCAGCGCCGCCGCCGAATTCTCGCGCCCGAAACCAGACTGCTTGGAGCCGCCGAATGGGATTTCCACCGGGCAGAGATTGTAGGTGTTGATCCACAGCGTGCCCGCCTCCAGCTGGTCGACCACGCGATGAGCGCGGGCGAGATCGGCGGTGAAGACGCCGCCGGCAAGGCCGAATTCGGTGGCGTTGGCGCGGGCGAGAACCTCAACCTCATCATCGAAATCCAGCACGCACATGACCGGGCCGAAGATTTCCTCGCGCGCGATTGTCATGTCATCGGTGACATCTGCAAACACCGTCGGCTGCACATAGGCGCCCTCGCCTGCAACATTGTTGGGAATGCCGCCGCCGGTTACCAGCGTCGCACCCTCCGCCTTGCCCTTTTCGATATAGCCAAGCACCTTTTCCTGCTGGGCTTTGGAGACCAGCGGGCCGAGATGGGTGGCGTAATCCAGGGGGTCGCCGAGGATCATCGCCTCAGTGCGGCGCTTCAGGTTTTCGAGGAAGCGGTCCTTCGCCTTTTTCTGCACGAAAACGCGGGTACCGTTGGAGCAGACCTGACCGGAAGAATAGAAATTGCCGAGCATCGCCCCGCCGACAGCGCTTTCGATATCGGCATCGTCAAACACGATCAGCGGCGATTTTCCACCGAGTTCCATCGTCACGTGCTTCAGATGCCCGGCGGCGGCGGCGGCCACCTTGCGGCCGGTGGGCACCGAGCCGGTGAGCGAGACCTTGGCGACATCCGGGTGGTTGACCAGAAGCGGGCCGGTATCGCGATCACCCTGAATGACGTTGAACAGGCCCTTGGGCAGCCCTGCCTCGATCAGGATTTCCGCGATCTTCAAAGCGCCGAGCGGGGTGTTTTCCGATGGCTTGAAGACCATGGCGTTGCCGGCAACGAGCGCCGGGGCCGCCTTCCAGCAGGCGATCTGCTGTGGATAGTTCCATGCGCCGATGCCGACACAGACGCCGAGCGGCACGCGCTTGGTATAGGCGAAATCGCCGCCGAGCGGGATGTAGTTGCCATTCAGCGCGGAAGGCGCGATACCGCCGAAAAATTCGAAGGCATCGGCACCCGAGGTCGGATCGGCGACGATGGTTTCCTGGATCGGCTTGCCGGTATCCAGCGTTTCGAGCGTGGAGAGCGCCTCGTTGCGTTCACGCATGATATCGGCGGCGCGTTTCAATATACGCCCGCGCGCCATGGGGCTCATTGCCGCCCATTCCTTCTGGGCGCGTTTGGCCGATGCAATGGCGCGCTCGACAATCGCGGGCGTTGCCGCATGCAGCTTTGCAATGACTTCGCCGGTGGCCGGAAAGACGCTTTCGAAAAGCGTGCCGGCATTGTCTTCGACATAGTCGCCATCAATGAAATGCGAGGCTTTGGGCTGCGCCCTGAGAGACGTCGCGATAGTCATGTCGAATACTCCTAGAGAATGCGGACGGACGGCTTCGGGCGCTGTCCATCAGGATATGGTTTGAGCTGCAAGTCGAAATAGTCTTCGACAAGGGCCGGCGCTGAGGCGAGCCCAAGCGGGGCCGAACGCAGGCTGTGCCTGATATACAGCCCGTCGATAAGGGCTGCCGCCCCTTCCGCAATGCGCGCGGCGTCATCGGGTGGACATAGCCGGTTCAGGCTTGCCATGAGGTTCGAGCGCAGGCGACGGGAATAGAGCACCAGCAGGCGGCGCGTTTCTTCCGAGCGCTGCGCCTCCACATAAAAGGCAAGCCATGCCGCCACCGTCTCGGGCGTGAACTGGTCGCTCTGGAAAGAGACGTGAACGATGGCGCTCAGCCGTTCGCGCGGGCCATTGGCGCGGGTCAGCGCCGCCACCGCATCGCGCCTCAGATCCCGCAGCAGGCTGCGGATGGTTTCCAGAAGGAGCTGCTGCTTGCTGCCGAAATAATGATGCGCAAGCGCCGGAGATACGCCCGCTTCCCGGGCAATATCCGACATTGTCACATTCAGCGAACCATGGTGGCCTATGGTGCGTAACGCCGCGTCCACAAGCGCCTTGCGGCGCAAAGGCTCCATTCCGATCTTGGGCATAAGGGTCTCCTTGATGGCGGGCAAAATATTCTTGATTGATCAATCAATCAATAAAAAACGCGCCATTTCATGTCGCTGATTTGCCATGGATCAAAGAAAACCGGGCAAGGCCGGATAAGACTAGCCGCTCCCATGCTGAGGAGCCGCTCACGGGGGAAAAACTAAACCGTGATATACTGCAAATTGGGAATGGAACACGTTTCGTGCTAATATGCTGAGTGATACAAATTTCGCTGGAAGCGGCGCCAGACGAAAACTGAAAAAACGCCCGCAAGACCGCGATCCCCATCAGGTCCCGACACGGACCGGAGATGCCTTCGCAACGGTTGAACAAGGGAGTGATATCATGCCAATGGTGACAGTATCGATTTCCCCGGAACAGGCAGCAAGAATGCGCGAGGCCGTGAATAGCGGCGCCTACGCATCCGGCAGCGAGGTCGTAAGGGCCGCGCTGAGACTATGGGCGGCCTCTGCTGCCGCAAACGGCGCAGATACAGAGGCTGCAGCACCTGTCGAGGCGGATCGCGAACGCCTGAATGTTGCGGAACTTTACGCCGCTCACACCGGACATGTGCGCCGGGCCTGAGGGCCTGCCGGATACCCCTTGCTATTGAGGGGCCCGTGACAAAACCTTCATTAAAGCTTCACAGTCGTGAAAGCTTTTGTTGACCTGTAATCTGCGATTGTCTGCTGAAAAGAGACAAGTTCCCGTGTGTGCATTTGACTTGTCATGCCACCAACGGGGAACTGGCAATAGCGGAGAACAGAAATGCCGGCCGTAACGCTGGAGAACGATGTCATAAGGCGGTTTGCCTCCGGGCACATGTTTCCCATGGCGAAGCTTGTGCTTGAAACCGCGTTTCAGCCGATCGTCGAGGCGACGACGGGCACGATTTTCGGATATGAATCACTGATGCGCGGGCATGACCGGCTTGGGTTTTCCAATCCGCTCGCGCTTCTCGACCAGGCTGCCGAGGATGGCGAGCTGAAGGCCTTCGAGCAGATGCTGGCAAGCCGGGCGCTCGCTAAATTCTCCACCCTGGCGGATTTTTCCACCACCACCCTGTTCCTCAATCTCGATGTAAGGCTTATCCCGCACGGGGACGCCATTCTTGACAAGCTCGTTGGCCATCTGGCGCGGGCGGGCATTCCGGCCTCCTCCATCTGCTTTGAACTTTCCGAACGTTTCGACAATACCAGCGTGCCGGAGTTCAAGGCGCTGATCGCCCGCATGCGCAAGGAAGGTTTCAAGCTGGCGATCGACGATTTCGGCGCCGGTCACGGCGAGATGAAGCTTTTATGCGACTATCCGCTTGATTACCTGAAGATCGACCGGCATTTCATCAGCGGTGTCGATCATCTTCCGCGCAAGCAGCATCTCGTGCGCAACATCGTCAACATCGCTCATGTTCTCGGCGTCCGGGTCATTGCGGAAGGCATCGAAACCGAAGCGGAATTTCTCACCTGCCGCGAATATGGCGTCGATCTGGTGCAGGGCTGGCTGATCGCCAGGCCGACGGTTTTCACCAGCGAGCTTCCCGAGAGCTTTCCGCACCTCAACCGCGTGGGCGTGGCGCGGCGCAACAGCCAGTCGCTGGACGAAATCCTCATCCGTCGCGAAATAGAGCGTCTTCCCACCGTCTATGAGCATGACAGCGTCGACAGCGTCTTCGAATTGTTCCGCAGAAACCCGCAGCAGGCGTTTTTCCCGGTGCTCAACGCCAATGGCGAACCGCGCGGCGTCATCAACGAATATCACCTCAAGGAATACATCTACCGACCTTTCGGGCGCGATCTCCTCAAGAACAAGATCTACGAGCGCACCATTTCCCACTTCGTCGATCCTGCGCCGATCGTGGGTCTCGACGCCGATGCCGATCAACTGATGAACATGTTCGCCAGCATGGGCGGCAGCGCCTGCATCATCCTGACCGAAAACATGCGTTACGCCGGCATCGTCTCAGCCGCATCACTCATCAAGGTCATCAATGAAAAACAGCTCAAGATGGCGCAGGACCAGAACCCGCTGACGGCGCTGCCGGGCAACCGCGCCATCGGCGGCTTCATCGCCGACAGCTGCGGTGATGGCGATGAGACCCGTTTCTTCTGCTATTGCGATTTCGACAATTTCAAACCCTTCAACGATAAATACGGCTTCAATGCCGGCGACCACGCCATCACCCTGTTTTCCGCACTGATGCGTCGCTACTTTTTCGCCGGCGACTGCTTTCTCGGCCATATCGGCGGCGACGACTTCTTCGTCGGCGTGCGTGACTGGGCGGTGGAGGAACTGACGGAAATCCTCGAGCGGCTGCTCAGCGATTTTCACGGTGAAGTGGCCGAACTCTATTCGCCAGAGGACCGTCAGGCCGGTCGCATGGTCGGGCTGGACCGTCGCGGCAATGAGCGGGATTTTGCCTTGCTGCGTTGCTCCATCGGCGTTCTCACATTGCCAAAAGGTTTGATCATCGCCAATCCCGAGCGCATCGGCAGCGAGATCGCCGGCATCAAGACAGCCGCGAAAGAAAACGAAGGCGGCCTCGTCATCCGGGTGTTCGGGGAGACAAAATGACATCAGCGACAAAGGGCCTCCTTCCCTAAGCGGTACATCTGTCCTAAATCTTCAGGTAACGCCGACAAATGAGGAATTGCCCCTGGCCATGCCCGAAAATGTGACCCTGCCCGAAAAAATGCGCTTCATCGACCTTCCCTCCCATGGTGGCCCGGAGGTGATGCAGCTTTCGCAAGCACCTTTGCCAACCCCCGCCAGAGGCGAAATCCTGGTGAGGGTCGAGGCGGCCGGCGTCAACCGCCCCGATGTCGCGCAGAGGCAGGGCGCCTATCCGCCGCCGAAGGACGCAAGCCCGATCCTCGGCCTCGAAATTGCCGGAGAAGTGGTGGCGCTCGGCGAAGGCGTCAGCGAATTCAAACCTGGCGACAAGGTCTGCGCGCTCGCCAATGGCGGCGGTTATGCGCAATATTGCACCGTGCCGGCCGGACAGGCCCTGCCCTTCCCCAAGGGGTACGACGCCGTCAAGGCCGCCGCGCTGCCGGAAACCTTCTTCACCGTCTGGGCCAACCTCTTCCAGATGGCGGGCCTGACCGAAGGCGAAAGCGTGCTCATCCACGGCGGCACCAGCGGTATCGGCACAACCGCCATCCAGCTCGCCAAAGCCTTCGGCGCTGATGTCTATGCGACGGCGGGTTCTGCGGAAAAATGCGAGGCCTGCGTCAAGCTTGGTGCCAAACGGGCCATCAATTACCGCGACGAGGATTTCACCGCCGTCATCAAGGCCGAGACCGATGGCAAGGGTGTCGATGTGGTTCTCGACATGATCGGTGCGGCCTATTTCGAAAAGAACATTGCCGCACTCGCCAAGGATGGCTGTCTGTCCATCATCGCCTTTCTGGGCGGCGCCGTGGCTGAAAAGGTTGATCTGCGGCCAATCATGGTCAAACGCCTGACCGTCACCGGCTCCACCATGCGGCCACGTACCGCTGACGAGAAACGCGCCATCCGTGATGAGCTTATCGAACAGGTCTGGCCGCTCATCGAAAGCGGCAAGGTTGCGCCTGTCATCAACAAGGTCTTCACGCTGGACGAAGTTGTGGAGGCCCACCGGCTGATGGAAACCAGCAATCATATCGGCAAGATCGTGATGCGGGTGTCCTGATCAGACCTCTTGCATTAATGACGAATCGTACTACCTTCTAGTTATGTTCAACGTATCGGAAGGAGGTGATCCAATGTCTAATGAGATTTCGGTCTCTGGTGCAGGCAATGGAAAGGGTGGGTTTTCGACGGGGCAGCCCTCGGCGTAAAAACCTCTTGCCTTCGGAACGTTGAGAAACAGTCCCGGGTCTGTAAACAGGACCAAGCTCATGGAAGGGTCGCCTCTGGCGACCCTTTTCCGTTTCTGGGGTGATCGCGCGTTTACCCGGTTCCCTCATCTCTGTGCTTGTCACAGAGATCCAGCCAGACCAAGTGTTTGGGCTGGCTGGATGCCGGCTCAAGGCCAGTATTACCGGGAACCGCCAGCTGCCAATCGCAGCCGCATCTCCCCTACTTCTTGCCAAACACCTTCCACCGGGTCGGACGAAACCGCAGTTCGGCACCTACCGCCACGGCGGCGTTGAGCGGCACCTCGATTTCGAGGTGATAGGGGTCATGGCCGTTATTGGCGATGTCGATTTCGGCGATGCGGGTGCCGGCGAGGCGGCGACAGGTGGTAACCTTGCCGTAAAGCGCGTTTTTCTCGTCGGTCAGCACCACATCTTCCGGACGGAAGAACAGCTCGCCCTCACCTGCGCCACTTTCGGCGACGCCGATGCTCTCGCCTTGAAACACCACCTGGCCGTCGCGGATCGTCACCGGCAGGCTGGAGGATTCGCCGATGAAGGAGAAGACGAACGGGGAATTGGGCGTGTCGTAGACGTCATCCGCCGTGCCGACCTGTTCGATCTTGCCCTGGCTCATGACGACGACGCGGTCGGCCAGTTCCAGTGCTTCTTCCTGATCGTGGGTAACGAAGACGGTGGTGTGGCCCGTGCGGTCGTGGAATTCGCGCAGCCAGCGGCGCAGTTCCTTGCGCACCTTGGCATCGAGTGCGCCGAAGGGTTCATCGAGCAGCAGCACTTTCGGCTCGATGGCAACTGCGCGAGCCAGCGCCACGCGCTGGCGCTGGCCGCCGGAAAGCTGGGTCGGGTAGCGCTTTTCGAGGCCGGTCAGATGCACCATGTCCAGAAGCTCCGAAACTCGCCTGCGGATTTCCGCTTTCGGCGGGCGGGAGGCGGAAGGGCGCACCTTCAGGCCGAAGGCGATGTTGTCGGCAACCGTCATGTGGCGGAACAGGGCGTAGTGCTGAAACACAAAACCGACATTGCGCTCCTGCACCGAGCGGTGCGAGGCATCCTCATCGCCGAAGAAGATGCGGCCTTGGGTCGGCTGCTCCAGGCCGGCGATGAGGCGCAGCAGCGTCGTCTTGCCGGAACCGGAGGGACCGAGCAGCGCGATCAGCTCGCCGGAACGAATGTCGAGCGACACGTCGTTCAGCGCCGGAAAGCGATCAAACTGCTTGGTGATGCCGGAAACTTTCACTTCCATGAATATGCCTTTCAATGCTTGCCGGCTGCGTTGCCCGCGCCAAAGCGTATTTCGAGAATGGTTTTGAGAACGAGCGTCACGAGCGCCAGACCAGCCAGCAGCGTCGCCACCGCGAAGGCCGCGCCGATATTGTACTCATTATAGAGTATCTCGACATGCAGCGGCATGGTGTTGGTCTCGCCGCGAATATGGCCTGATACGACAGAGACGGCGCCGAACTCGCCCATGGCGCGGGCGTTGCAGAGCAGCACCCCGTACAGCAGTCCCCATTTGATATTCGGCAGCGTGACATACCAGAAGGTCTGCCAGCCGGTTGCGCCAAGCGAGATCGCCGCCTCCTCATCGCCATTGCCCTGCTCCTGCATCAGCGGGATCAGTTCACGCGCGACGAAGGGAAAGGTGACGAAGATGGTGGCTAGCACGATGCCCGGAACAGCAAAGAGGATTTCGATGCCATAACTCTTCAGCCATGGCCCGAGCACGCTGTGCGAAGAGAACAGGATGACATAGACCAGACCCGATATGACCGGCGAGATCGAGAACGGCAGGTCGATCAGCGTTATCAGGAATGCCTTGCCCTTGAACTCGAATTTCGCAATCGCCCAGGCGGCGGCGACACCGAAGATAAGGTTGAGCGGCACCGAAATGGCGGCGACAAGCAGTGTCAGACGGATGGCGGAGAGTGCATCCGGCTCGACGATCGCTTCCCAGAAGGCATCGGCGCCTTTGCGAAATGCCTCGAAGAACACCGATACCAGCGGCAGCACGAGGAAAGCCGCAAGGAACAGGAAGGCAATGGCAATCAGCACCAGCCGGGCAGGCAGGCTCTCGCTGGCGGGATCGCGGAACGGTCGGGACGAGGTGCGGGAAGCATCAGACATAACCGTACCTCTTGCGGCTCCAGGCCTGAATGAGATTGATGAGGAACAGCATGGCGAAGGAAATGATCAGCATGATGGTGGCGATGGCCGTCGCGCCCGCATAATTGAACTCCTCCAGCCGGATGACGATGAGGAGCGGTGCGATTTCCGAGACGTAGGGAATATTGCCGGCGATGAAGATGACCGAGCCGTACTCTCCGATACCGCGCGCGAAGGCGAGTGCGAAGCCCGTCAGGATGGCGGGCGTGAGGCTTGGCAGCAGCACTCGGCTGATTGTCTGGAAACGGTTAGCGCCGAGCGTTGCCGCCACCTCCTCCACCTGCCGGTCTATTTCTTCCATGACCGGCTGCACGGTGCGGACCACGAATGGCAGGCCGATGAAGATCAGCGCGATGACGATACCGGTCGGCGTAAAAGCGATCTTGATGCCGAAGGGTTCGAACAGCGAGCCAACCCAGCCGCGATTGGCATAAAGCGTGGTGAGCGCGATGCCGGCAACCGCCGTCGGAAGGGCAAAGGGCAGATCCACGATGGCATCAACGAAACGCCGGCCGGGAAAACGATACCGCGTGAGAACCCAGGCGACGATGACGCCAAAAACAGCGTTCACCAGTGCGGCGATGAAGGCGGTGCCGAAACTGACGCGCAGCGCATTCAGCGTACGGCTATCGACAGCGATCGCAATAAAATCTGCAAAACCAAGTTTCGCCGTGGACCAGATGAGGCCGCCGAGCGGAATAAGAATGATGAGAAACAGATAGACGACCGTGTAACCGAACGTCAGGCCGAAGCCTGGTATCACGCTCGATTGACGCCACTTCCACCTGTTTCCGGATGTATTATTGCTCATCAACGCTCCGGATAATCTTTAGTTTGGCACATTTCCGGACAGAAAACCGGGGTCCACTTTTCCTGGAAATGCTCTCTGGGAGCCGGTGTTCCCCGGCCTTGTTATAAAGGATCGACCGGCACGGTGTCCGGTCGATCGATTTGTCGTTTTTCAAGTTCCCTTAAGCGGGGTGGGCGGATTTGTCTTCAGCCCATCATCCGCTTACTTGGCGGGCTTGTAAATCTGGTCGAAGATGCCGCCGTCACCGAAATGTTCAGGCTGCGCCTTGGCCCAACCGCCAAACTGCGGATCGTCGATGGTGACGAGCTTGATGTCGGGCAGCTGCTTCAGCAGATCCTTGGAGACAACTGCGGGGTTCGAAGGACGATAGAAGTGCTTCGCCGCAATGTTCTGACCTTCGTCGGAATAGAGATATTGCAGATAGGCTTCCGCCGCCTTGCGGGTGCCCTTGGCGTCGACGTTCGCATCAACCACGGCGACCGGCGGCTCGGCGAGGATCGAGATCGGCGGCACGATAATGTCGAAGGCATCCGCGCCGAATTCCTGACCGGCCAGATAGGCTTCGTTTTCCCAGGCCAGCAGCACGTCGCCGATCTGGCGCTGCGCAAATGTGACCGTGGAGCCGCGGGCACCGGTATCGAGCACCGGAGCGCGCTTGTAGAGTTCGCCGACATAGGCCTTGATCTTGTCCTGGTCGCCCTTGAACTCTTCATTCGCCCATGCCCAGGCGGCAAGGTAATTCCAGCGTGCGCCACCAGAGGTCTTGGGGTTCGGGGTAACGATCTGTACGTCGCCCTTTACCAGATCGCCCCAGTTATGGATTCCCTTCGGGTTGCCCTTGCGGACGAGGAACACGATGGTGGAGGTGTAGGGCGAGGAATTATGCGGCAGGCGGCCGCGCCAGTCCTTGTTGATCTTGCCGGAATTCTGGACGATGGCATCGATATCGCTCTGCAGCGCCAGCGTCACCACATCGGCTTCCAGACCGTCGATGACCGAGCGAGCCTGCTTGCCGGAGCCGCCATGCGACTGCTGGATCGTGACATCCTCACCGGTATCGGCCTTCCACTTCTTGGCGAAGGCTTCGTTGAAATCCTTGTAGAGTTCGCGGGTCGGATCATAGGACACGTTAAGCAGCTTGGTCTGCGCGGCAGCCGAGCCGACACCTCCCAGAGCCAGCGATAGACCGAGAGCGAAAACGCTCAAACCGGACAGAAGCTTGGACATCGGTATTCCCTCCTGATGAAGATGGCTTAACTCTACTGGACCGGTAGAGTTGGTCAATGAGGCCGAATACGATCGAAAAAGTGTTTCCCGAGAGCGTTTCCACGGGCAACAAATACAGCGCAGCATAGGCGAAAGGCGCAACAAGCGTCGTGTAAAACTTTGCTGAATGCAAAACCGTTTCACATTTTTGACGATTTTTTGGCGTTACGGCGAAAAATATTCAGGTGTTTTAGACGATTTTTTCGTCAGGCCGTCAAAAGTTCGGGCACTTCCACGCCTGCAACGGCATCCGCAACGGTGGTGTTGAAAAGGATATTGCGGGTGGCATCGGCCACGCGGGCGAAGACGTGGCGTATTTCGCACTGCTTTTCGCCATCGCAATCCTCGCACCGGCGATAGGCGGTCTGCGACAGGCAGGGCAAGGGAGCCAGCGGCCCGTCGATGAGGCGCAGCACCTCGCCGAAGGTGATATCGGCAGCCGGGCGCGCCAGCAAATAACCGCCCTGCTTGCCGCGCCTGCTTTCGACGATGCGTTCCTTCTTCATTTCGAGAAGGATCTGTTCAAGGAATTTTTTCGGAATGGCCTGTTCGCGGGCAATATCGGAAATTTGCACAGGACAGCCGCCGTCGGCCTTTGCCAGCGAAAGAAGCGCCCTCAGCGCATATTTTGCCTTCTGCGAAATCATCGTGAAACCAGTAGAACACAAGCCCGGATACCCGGCAATTCCGGCTTAGCGCAGAAGTTGTCACAATTCAAATCCAAGCTGCAAAGAA
The DNA here is from genome assembly GCF_009649785.1 of Agrobacterium tumefaciens. Classification (GTDB taxonomy): domain Bacteria; phylum Pseudomonadota; class Alphaproteobacteria; order Rhizobiales; family Rhizobiaceae; genus Agrobacterium; species Agrobacterium tumefaciens. Next base: position 29,389 of record NZ_WJOK01000014.1, read on the forward strand.
GGTGAACGGGCATCTTTTGCTCATAGATCGTGCGCGTGAGGCATTTTTGCTCTGAAGTGCAGCGCACAAAGACTGTCATTTCTGTTCCAGAGGCCCGATTTCAACAATAATCGGCCATGGAAATCCCGGACGTGACAATGACGATCAATTCAGCAAATGCCTCTGCCGATACCGCATCCCTCGACGCCACGCTTGCCGGGCTCGATCTTGCGGGACGACTTTCCTTTATCGCCGGTCTTGGCGGCCGTGCGGTCTTCACCACCAGCCTCGGCATCGAGGACCAGGTCATCACGGCGGCCATCGGCACCCACCGGTTGCCGATCGACGTCGTGACGCTGGAAACCGGCCGGCTCTTCAAGGAAACCGTCGATCTCATCGAGGAAACCGAGGAACGCTTCGGCATCGACATCCGTCGCTTTCGGCCCGAACAGGACGATATCGACGCCTATGCCGAAAAATACGGCCTCAACGGTTTTTACGAAAGCATCGAGGCCCGTCACGCCTGCTGTCATGTCAGAAAGCTGATCCCGCTCGGCAAGGCGCTGGAAGGTGCCACCTTCTGGATCACCGGGCTCCGCCGCGGCCAGTCGGGCAATCGTGCGACCACGCCTTTTGCCGAATTCGACGCTGAGCGTAATCTGATCAAGGTCAATGCCTTGGCGGACTGGGACATCGACCAGATCAAGGCCTATGTCGCTTCTGAAAACATTCCCGTCAATCCGTTGCATGCGCGTGGTTACCCCTCCATCGGCTGCGAGCCGTGTACACGCGCTATCAAGCCCGGCGAGCCTGAGCGCGCCGGACGATGGTGGTGGGAAAACGACGAGAAGCGCGAATGCGGTCTTCACGTCGCCGGTGCGGACCAGACGTCCGCCATTTCCGCCATCCCACAACGATAATCATTCAGACCAGTTCCGGAGTTTAAAATGTCCAACGCAGTCCACGAGACGGACAGCAAGAATACTGTCGCATCCAAGCCGCCGCTCGATCCGCATCTGAAGGCGCTTGAAAACGAAGCCATTCATATCTTCCGCGAAGTCGCCGCCGAATTCGACAATCCCGTGATGCTCTATTCCATCGGCAAGGATTCGTCCGTGCTGCTGCATTTGGCGCGCAAGGCATTCTTCCCAGGCCGCGTGCCCTTCCCGCTGCTGCACGTCAATACGGGCTGGAAATTCAAGGAAATGATCGAATTCCGCGACAAGATCGTCAAGGAATATGACCTCGATCTCATCTCCTACACAAACCCGCGCGGCGCGAGCGAAAACGTGACGCCCTTCACCCACGGTTCGGCGCTCTACACCGACATCATGAAGACGGAAGCGCTGCGCCAGGCGCTGGACGCCGGTCAGTTCGATGCCGCCTTCGGCGGTGCGCGCCGCGACGAGGAAGCAAGCCGCGCCAAGGAGCGCATCTATTCCTTCCGCACGCCGGACCACAAATGGGACCCGCGCAACCAGCGCCCTGAGCTGTGGAACATCTATAACGGCATGGTCCGCAAGGGTGAAAGCGTGCGCGCCTTCCCGCTCTCCAACTGGACCGAAGTCGATATCTGGCGTTACATCGAGGCGGAAAACATTCCGCTGGTGCCGCTCTATTACGCCGCCGAGCGCCCCTATATCGAGCGTGACGGCATGATGATCCTTGCCGAAGACGAGCGGCTGGAGCTGCTGCCCGGCGAAGAGATCCAGCACGGCTCGATCCGCTTCCGCACGCTCGGCTGCTTCCCGCTGACCGGCGCGATCCACTCCGAGGCGGCGACGCTTCAGGAGGTCATCGCAGAGCTGGAAATCGCCACCGTTTCCGAGCGGCAGGGCCGCGCCATCGATCGAGACCAGTCCGGCTCGATGGAGAAGAAGAAGCGCGAGGGCTATTTCTGATGACCGCCGCTGCTACCAACACCGCCTCCACGGCCACCATCCTGCCCTTTGCCGAACATTCGAAGGCGACGCGTGATACGCGCCCGCTTCGTCTCATCACCTGCGGCAGCGTGGATGATGGCAAATCGACCCTGATCGGCCGTCTCCTGTGGGACACCAAGGCCGTCAAGGAAGATCAGGCCGCCACCCTGCACCGCGATAGCGGCAAGCAGAACGATCTCGGCCTGCCCGATTTCGCGCTGCTGCTCGACGGTTTGCAGGCAGAGCGCGAACAGGGCATCACCATCGATGTCGCTTATCGCTATTTCTCAACCGACCGGCGCGCCTTCATCGTGGCCGACACGCCCGGCCATGAGCAATATACCCGTAACATGGCGACCGGCGCTTCCACGGCCGATCTCGCCGTGCTTTTGGTCGATGCGCGCACCGGCATTCTGGAACAGACACGCCGACACGCCACCATCGCGGCGCTGATGGGCATCCGGCAATTCGTGCTGGCCATCAACAAGATCGACCTGACGAATTACGACAAGGCAGGTTTTGAACTGATCGCCCACGAATTCCGCGATTTCGCCTCTGACCTCGGCATCAAGCAGATCACAGCCATTCCAATGTCGGCGCTGAAGGGCGAAAACGTCGTGCTATCAGGCAAGGCCTCCATGCCCTGGTATGAAGGCCCGACGCTGGTCGAAACGCTGGAGCTTGCCACGGTGCGCTCGGCGCAATCGGGTGGTTTCCGCTTCCCCGTACAGCGCGTGTCGCGCCCCGGCGAAAGTTTCCGCGGTTATCAGGGCACGGTTGCCGGCGGCTCGGTCAAGCCGGGCGATAGCGTTGTCGTGCTGCCGTCGGGCATGGTCGCGAATGTAAAGCAGATCGTCACTTTCGATCTGGTGCGTAACGCCGCCGTTGCTGGTGACGCGGTCACGCTCGTTCTCGACCGTCAGGTGGACGTCTCGCGCGGCGACATGATCGTGTCCATCGAGGCACAACCGCAGACAGGGCTTGCCTTCGACGCGCAGATCGTGGCGTTGCAGCCGGGTGGCATCGAGGCCGGCAAACGTTACTGGCTGAAGAGCGGCAGCCGCCGCCAGCGCGTCAGCGTGCAGCCGGTCAGCCAGCTCAACCTGAAAGAAGGCGAATGGCAGGCGCACGAGACATCGCTGCCGATGAACGCCATCGGCAAGGTGCGGCTCTCCTTCGACGAGACGGCAATCTTCGATGCCTATGAGCAGAACCGGGCAACCGGCTCCTTCATCCTGATCGACCCCGACACCAACAACACGGTGGCGGGTGGCATGATTGCCGGCAAACGCAGCGTTGGCGCAACGGAAGAACAGGGTGACCGCGTCATTCTCTCCCTGCCCGCCCATCTGGCCGAGAAGCTTCTGGCAAGCGAACTGCTGGCCAAGCACCGCGACGAGATCGACATCCGCCGCACGGATGGCGCGACAGCCTCACGGCTGATCAGCGATCTGGACTGACAGACACGCGCACACAACAAAAAGGCGACCGCCCAAGCGGTCGCCTTTTTGTTTGAAAGCCTTTGGATCAGGCCTCGTTTAAAACACGAACATGTAAAGCAGGATGATCACAAAAATCGGAACACCCATCGCCCACAGTGCAATACCTTTTAGCATGTTATCCTCCATCGTTGTTGTGGTGGGATAACGGTTGAGGCGCAGTTGCGTTCCCTGCGACTGCGCTGACGACGGGTTCATCGCGGTCGATAACGTCAAACGCATCAAGTTTTCGACGCTTGGCAGAGCCCAGAAGATGGCAAGCATCATGGCGCTGTGTTCAGGCTTGGTTAATGACCGACACCTCACTCTCTCAGCAATGGAACTGCGTGGTTCAGCGCACGTTAGTGTCCGTCATTGGGAGATGAAGATTATGAAAATTCTGACTGCAGCGATCTGCCTGGTTTCGGTGGGCATCCTAAGTGGCTGTGTCGATGATCGGGGCTACCGTAGCGGCGGATATTATACGACAGGCGTGTACTACCGCACCTATGAACGCGATCGCCACTACCGTGACTATGACCGTCGCGACTGGCGCGACCGGAGGGATTGGCGTGATCGTCGCGACTGGCGCGGTGATTACCGCTACCGATGATCGACTGGACCTACATTCAAGACCATTGGGATTGGGCGGGGCACATTCTAGAGGCCGTCATCATGGCGGCGATTGTCGCCGTTCTGTTTCGCCTGCTCGTTAGCTGGCGAATGGCGTGGATAATCGGGCTGGCCTTCGCCGCCGGTCATTTTCATGGCCGGGAAAAGCGGGACTACGAGGTGTCCGTAGAAATGCCTCCTCCCCATCTGGAAGGTTATTACTTCTGGAATTGGTCCTGGGATGGTTTAACCGACTTCTGGCCGACGGCTCTTGTTTGCGTTTTGCTCATTCTCCCGTTGGCGAGGAGGAGAAATTGACATTCCGTGCAATCACCAAAGTCGTGATTTGCAGCCGCGGACGCCGAATGCGTTTACCCGTCCGGTTTTAAACGGTCAGGTCTCCGTACGATGCCATGATCCAAGGATTTTCAGAAGTGTTGGGATCATTTGAAAGCCCCGGGAAATATTGGGCTTAAGCTGGTCGGAGTGAGAGGATTCGAACCTCCGACCCCGTCGTCCCGAACGACGTGCGCTACCAGACTGCGCTACACTCCGTGACCAGCGGCGCTTCTATAGACCAGCCTCCAGCATTCGACAAGCGGCATATTGCATTTTTTGTGACAAGTTTTCAACGCGCTGCGAAGGGCGGTCGCCAAGTGCCTGCCGCACCGGGCGGCGTGTGGGAAAACGTTACAAAAAAGCAATTGTGGCAGGAAATTTTCGTCAAGCGGCACAGCTCCCCTGCCCGTCGCCGCCAAATCTGCTAGGGGAACGTAATGACCGGCGGGAAGCCGGACACGGCACAAAGGACATTTCACCATGCTATTTCGCAGCGTAACGCTCGCAGGGCTCGCCATTGCGCTCTCCGCCTGTACGACATCGACGGGCTCTGCCCCTTCCTTCACCCAGAAGAGCCCCGTTGAAACGCGGTGGGTCGGTCAGTCCGCAGGTATTTTCTTTGCAAAATTCGGCCCGCCGCTGAGCGACACGGAAACCGGCAGCTCGACCATCTATAACTGGCGCGGCGGTTACAAGAAGGCCACCATTCCGGCCAAGTTCGAAGAAGGCAAGGACGGCAAGAAGGGTCGCCAGATTTCGCCCGCCCGCACCGCCTCGCTCTCCTGCACGGTTCAGCTCACCGTCTCCAGCGACTACACGATCACTTCGGTACGCACGGTTTCCGACCGCCCCGGCGTCAACGGCCCGAGCTATTGCGCGGAATTCCTCGCCGCAAACTGAGTTTTCGTCCAGCTGACGAAACGAGCCAAGGCCTGCCCTAACCGGCGGGCCTTTTCACTTTTTTGCGATTATTCTCATTTTTCCTGAATTTTTTTCACACGGACCAGCGCAACCTGATCCGCCAAGCGCGGCAAACGCCGAATTGACGGCTTTTTCGCGATATTCGCGCTTGAGACACTTTCAACCGTTTGAAAGCACCGTCTAATCCTCGCGACCACAAAAATGACAATCCGCAAAATGGCAAAAACTGCCAATGCGACCTTATGTCCCGGCAAAATCCCCGCAAAAGCGCTTGAACTGGAGTGAATAAGTCAGGGTTGTGCCTGTTTCGGCTTTGCTGTAACGGGGCGGCTGGGAGGAGTGTTTTTAACACAAAACAAGAATCAGGTATGGCCGTGACTCCCATCGATCAAGACAAATCCCAGCTCACTGATCTTTCCTCAGACGCGCTTCCCTCCCATGCGCTTCCAATGAACCGCAGACAGGTTCTCGGCACTGCGCTCGCAGGGCTTGCAGCGACAGCGCTGCCGACATCCTCGCTTCTCGCCAATACGGCTACCAAGAAGGTCGACGTGCTTCTGATCGGTGGCGGCATCATGAGCGCGACGCTCGGCGTGTGGCTGCGTGAACTGGAGCCAACCTGGTCGATGCAGATGCTCGAGCGGCTGGACGGCGTGGCGCTTGAAAGCTCCAACGGCTGGAACAATGCCGGCACCGGCCATTCCGCGCTTGCCGAGCTGAACTACACGCCGGAAGACGACAACGGCAACATCAAGATCAGCCAAGCCGTCAACATCAACGAATCCTTCCAGATTTCCCGGCAGTTCTGGGCATGGCAGGTACGTAACGGCGTTTTGAAGAACCCGCGCTCCTTCATCAACCACACGCCGCATATGAGCTTCGTCTGGGGCGATGAGAACATCGCCTATCTCGAAAAGCGCTACCAGGCGCTGAAGGCAAGCCCGCTTTTTGCCGGCATGGAATATTCCAGCGACCCCGAGCAGCTTAAGAAATGGGTGCCGCTGATGATGGAAGGCCGCGATCCTTCCCAGAAGATCGGTGCGACCTGGTCTCCGCTCGGCACCGACATGGAATTCGGCGAGATCACCCGCCAGTTCGTTTCGCATCTGCAAAGCGACCGGAATTTCGACCTGCAGGTCAACAGCGAGGTTTCCGATATCCAGCGCAATGCCGATGGCAGCTGGCGCGTGACCTATAGCAACCTGAAGACCGATGCTGAGCAGACCGTGGATGCGAAATTCGTGTTCATCGGCGCCGGCGGCGGTGCGCTGCATCTGTTGCAGATGTCCGGTATTCCGGAAGGCGACAATTACGCCGGTTTCCCGGTTGGTGGCTCGTTCCTGATCAACGACAATCCTGACGTGACGATGCAGCATCTGGCCAAGGCCTACGGCAAGGCCTCGGTCGGCTCGCCGCCCATGTCGGTTCCACACCTGGATACCCGCGTGCTTGGTGGCAAGCGCGTCATCCTGTTTGGACCTTTCGCCACCTTCTCCACCAAGTTCCTGAAGGAAGGCTCCTATTTCGATCTCGTCTCCTCCGTCACGACAAGCAATGCCTGGCCGATGGTGCGCGTTGGCATCGATGAATATCCGCTGGTGGAATATCTCGCCGGCCAGCTGATGATGTCGGACGACGACCGCTTTGCCGCGTTGAAGGAATATTTCCCGAACGCGAAACAGGGCGAATGGCGTCTGTGGCAGGCGGGCCAGCGCGTGCAGATCATCAAGCGCGACGAGGAAAAGGGCGGTGTACTCAGGCTCGGCACGGAAATCGTCGCCGCGCAGGATGGCAGCATCGCCGGTCTGCTCGGCGCCTCCCCTGGCGCCTCCACGGCCGCACCGATCATGCTGAGCGTTCTGGAAAAGGTCTTCAAGGACAAGGTGGCAACACCGGAATGGCAGGCCAAGATCCGCCAGATCGTTCCGAGCTACGGCACCAAGCTCAATGACGACCCGGAAAAAGTGCAGCAGGAATGGGCCTATACGGCCGAGCACCTGCAATTGCCGACCCCGCCGCAGATCGATCTTGGCGCGCTGAAGGGCGCGGGAGCGGCACCTGCTGGCGCGCCGGTGAAGAAGGTTCCCGATATCGCGCTTTAAGGTTTAGCCGCGATTTTAAGTTTGGACGCCGCGTGTCTTTGGATGCGCGGCGTTTCTGTTTAAGCAGGCCTTTAACACACACGCGTCATCCTGGCCTCTTCGCGAGGATCCATGGATTTCAACGGCTTGTGGATCCTCGGGTCAAAGCTGATGATGACGGAGGACAGGTTTTCGCGCGTCACAACATCCGGGATCGCAGCGAAATAGCTCGGCTGGTAGATGCACGCCGGCACCTGTGCACGCTGTTCTGATTTTGGAAGTGATGGCTGGGGCGCCAGGATTCGAACCTGGGAATGCCGGTACCAAAAACCGGTGCCTTACCGCTTGGCGACGCCCCAACAGGGCAGCTTGGGCGAAACGCCGCTGCCTGAACCGGGCCTGATTAGCAAAGCCTGCCCGACGCGGCAATGACCTGACGGCTTATTTTTTCACAAAATCCAAGCTTTTTGGATGCCGTGCCTGACATGGCATGTTAGGGCTTGGCGATTGCGCGGCTGAGGCTGCGGCTCTGCGTGGCATGGCATATTTCAGGAGGTCTTGATGGCGGACCCGGCATTCGATCTCGATTTCAGGCCGGCCTATGGCGAGGCGGTTCCCGTTGCCCCGCTCATCCAGCGCATCACCGTCAACAATCCTTCCGCGTTTACCTTCCATGGCACCAACTCCTATATCGTCGGCGACCGGTCCGTTGCCGTCATCGATCCCGGCCCGGAGGATGAGGCGCATTTTCAGGCGCTGATGGCGGCGCTTGATGGCCGCGAGGTCACCCATATCTTCGTCAGCCACACACATCGCGATCACTCGCCGCTTGCGCAGCGGCTGCGGCAGGCGACCGGCGCTATCACAGTTGCGGAAGGCCCGCACCGCGCCGCCCGGCCACTGCATGTGGGTGAGACCAATCCCTTTGCCGAAAGTTCCGATACGGCTTTCGTGCCGGATGTGGCACTTGGCGACGGGCAGAGCCTTTGCGGCGACGGCTGGGCGCTGACGGCGCTGCACACGCCGGGGCACACCGCCAACCACGCCGCTTTCGCACTTGATGGCAGCGGCATCGTCTTTTCCGCCGATCACGTCATGGCCTGGGCCACCACCATCGTCGCACCGCCTGATGGGTCGATGAGCGATTACATGGCCTCGCTGGAGCGCCTGCTCGCCCGCGACGACCGGCTGTTCCTGCCCGGCCATGGCGGCCCGGTCAACGATCCCGCAGCCTTCATGCGCGGGCTTCGCGCCCACCGCCGCATGCGGGAACGGGCAGTTCTGAAGCGCATCCGGGAAGGCGACCGGCGGATCGCCGATATGGTGAAGGTGATCTATGCCAGCACCGACAAACGTCTGCACGGGGCTGCGGCACTTTCCGTACTGGCCCATATCGAAGACCTGATTGAAAAGGGCGAGGTGCGGACCGAGGGTGCGCCTTCGTTGCTGGGGGAATATTTTCCGGCGTGAGGCTGGCGTGTGGGCGCAACGCTCATATCGGCGTCATCATATCCGGTTCAAATATTCAACCACCATCGCATTTTCCCGTCGTTCCGGCATTGAGCCGGAATGACGAAGAAGGAAACTAAGCCTCAATTGTCGTTCAGGCCTTGCATTTCCGCATCCAGCGCATCGAGATAGGCTTCTGCGATTGCTGCTCCCATGCCAAGATCGTGCGGGCCGTAACGGGAGGCAACGCGCACATCGACGATCGTGGTTTCCGCCTCCTCTTTCAGGCGGATGAGGATGTCGAAACGCAGGCCCCAGATGCGCGTGCGCTTTTCGCCCTGCATCAGCACCACGCCGCTGCCGTTAAAGAAGGTGGGCTGCGGTGCCTCGACCGGCCGTGCCATGGGAACCGGCACGATGGAGGGCAGGTCCTCTACCGGCGCTTCCTCGGTGGGCTGCGACTTGTCCTGTTCGGGAACGCCGACGGAGGGCGGCTCCACCGTGCCGATGACGCCTTTGGTATGGGTAATGCGGATGCTCTGGGCGGCGGCCATTTTTTTGGCGGCGGTGTAGATGCGGTCTATCGCACCTTCATAACGGCGTCCGGCAAGGCTCGCATAGGCCACCGCCTGCGCGTCCCGGTCCGCTTTTGCAACAGTGGCCGGTCTTGCCAGCCATTGCTGATTGGCAACGGGCGGCACCAGCCATTCCGGCGCATCGGCAAGATCGGTGGAGATGTCGTAAATCTCTGGCTGCTGCCAGTACAGAACTGCGCCGTAACCGACGACGCCGAGCGGCAGCGCCGACAACAGCAGCGCGGCAAGCGCAGAAAGGCCGCCGCGCGCACCCGTGGTCCATAGCCGTTCAAGACCAACCAACGCCAGAAGCATCGCCACCAAAGCGATTCCAGCGGCTATCATCAGCAGGCCGACGAGATCGGGCGTCGTCAAAGGTCCGAAACGGTGGATGCCAGCGGCGACAAGAAAAAGCGCCAGCGCCGCCATACCGAGATAGCGGGAAAGATAGGCTGCAACTGAAAAAGGCCGGACGAAACGCACAGTCATGGAAGCGGATATCCGTTAGATCGCATTGGCGTAAAAGCGTTGCACCCGAAATCTGGCAAGGGAATCACCTGCATATGATGTCATAGACCGGATTTGCGGTTAGGAAAACAAGGACGGGTCTGATCTGCGGGTAAAGTGCGTAAACCTACCTTTGTCGCGCCGGACTTGATCCGGCATCCAACCACGGCGCGTCTGCATCCTGAAAGAAACCTCCCACGATCAAGGACTTGATCGCAATGGACCCCGGATCTGGTCCGGGGTGACGGAGTGGGACGCAACGGCCTCAGCCTACATCGTTTTGAGCGCGTGAAAGCCCACGGCCACGATAGAGCGGAATATTTTTCCGCATTATCTCCCCTTAAGAGAATAATGCATCGGCAGTGCAACAAATACGCAAGCTCATCCCTTATTTGCTGAGGAAATCGGCGTATTCTTCGTCCCTTCCTTCGAGAATGCGTGTAAAAAGTGCATTATCCTCGTTTTCTTGCATAAAAAAGAGACAAGCCATGTCACAGGCAACGACGCCAGCCCGCTCATCCGGGTCAAAACCCTTTTATCGCAACTTCGGCTTTCAGGTTCTGATCGCCATGGTCATCGGCCTGCTGCTCGGGCTCGTTGCGCGCAATATCGGTCCTGATGCCGCCGGCAGCCCGAACTGGCTTTCCGTGACGTTGCAGACCATCGGCAGCATTTTCGTGCAGCTGTTGCGCGCGCTGGTGCCGCCGCTGATTTTCACAGCCATCGTCGCCTCCATCGCCAATCTCAAGAACCTCTCCAATGCGGCAAAGCTCGTCTGGCAGACGCTTCTGTGGTTCGCCATCACGGCGCTGATCGCCGTGGTCATCGGCATCGTCCTTGGCCTCGTCATTCAGCCGGGCGTGAACACCGCGATTGCCAATACGGCAGCGGCAGCCCCCTCCTCCACCGGTTCCTGGCTCGACTTCCTGAAGGGTCTCGTGCCGGCCAACGTGTTCGGCCTCGAGGCCTCGACCAAGGTCAATAACGGTTCCGCTAGCACCTTGCTGAACTTCAACGTGTTGCAGCTGCTCGTGGTGTCGATTGCCTTTGGTGTCGCGGCGCTGAAAGCGGGCAAGGCGGCGGAGCCGTTCCTTGCCTTCAACCAGTCGCTGCTTGCCATCGTGCGCAAGATCCTGTGGTGGGTCATCCGCCTCACGCCCATTGGCACCATCGGCCTGCTCGGTCGCGCCGTTGACCAATATGGCTGGACGACGCTTTCGCAGCTTGGCTGGTACGCGGCGGCCGTTTATATCGGTCTGGCGCTGGTTCTCTTCGTGGTCTATCCGGCGCTGCTTCTCGCCCATGGCCTGAAGCCATCGCGCTTCTTTGCGGGCGCATGGCCGGCAATCCAACTCGCCTTCGTGTCGCGCTCTTCTATCGGCACCCTGCCCGTCACCGAAACCGTGACGGAAAAAAGCCTCGGCGTGCCACGCGAATATGCCGCCTTCGCCGTGCCGCTCGGCGCCACCACCAAGATGGACGGCTGCGCCGCCATCTATCCGGCGATTTCGGCGATCTTTATCGCCCAGTTCTTCCAGGTGCCGCTCGGCATTCAGGACTATGTGCTGATCGTGTTCGTCTCGGTGCTAGGCTCGGCCGCAACGGCGGGTCTCACGGGTGCCGTGGTGATGCTGACGCTGACGCTCTCGACGCTCGGCCTGCCGCTCGAAGGTGTTGGCCTGCTGCTCGCCATCGACCCGATCCTCGACATGGGCCGCACGGCCGTCAACGTCGCCGGTCAGGCGCTGGTGCCCACCATCGTCGCCAAACGTGAAGGCATTCTGGACGAGGCAGTCTATAACAACGCCAAGGACATCGAGGCGCTCGATGACCACGACGCGGTTCCTGCCTGAACAAAGAACGACTGAAAGTGGTGCCGCCGGGGTGGTACCTTCATATCTCCATGATGGGCGTCGCTATCACTTTAGCGATGCCCACATTGACAATAATCCCAAAAATATTGAAGTATAAATTTGCGAATCATCAATTTTAACTGCAATTACCCTAATATAATTATGGGAAACAAAATTGCACCGAGAAAAAATATGAAAAAATCGTCTATAATTCTCCTGAGTATTTTCTCCTTCATTGCATTCCCTAATTTGACCGCAGCAGCGGGAACAACTGTTGATTCCGTGTCCTATTCGTGCGCCAAGAACGAAGTCCTACGTGTAGTTTACGTCAACGGCGCCGATGGAAAAAGCTTCGCGATCCTGCAGCAGATGGAAGAAATGATACCTATGGCGGAAACAATATCGGCGTCCGGAGCGGTTTATAACGCAATCGACCCGAACTATAGCTACACTTTGCGCACGAAAGGCAGCAACGCCTCGCTTGAAGATAGCAGGGGCACGATACTGGACGGCTGCTCAGAGTAATAATGCAAAACAAGAACGGGTGGCGGCCGCGGACATCCCTGGCGTGAAAAGAAGATTGCGGCATCAGGCAATAGACGATGCAACTTTCCAGTCTTCACCCGCTTTTCCCGATCATGAATCAGGCGTATCAATCGCGGCAATAAAAGTGCCGCCCGGCTGTCATGTTCTAGGGAGAAACAAAATGCGCGTTTCCATCGTCTTAGGTTCGCTCGCCGCTCTACTGGCGCTCACCGCCTGCCAGACGCTGACGCCGGAAGAGCGCCGGGCGCGGAATGAGGCGACATGCCGGGGTTATGGTTTCCGCCCCGGCACCGACCCCATGGCGGGTTGCCTTCTCGATCTGGAAATGGATCGTCGCGCCGACAACCGCGCCTGGCAGGCGCAGATGAACCGCGACATGTTCTATCGTCCGGTGGTGGTGGAGCGGCGGATCATCGTCCAACCAAACCCCTGACCGGAATGAAGGCGACATTGCTGGCGGTTTCACCCTGCCTTGCCCTTGCGGCAAGTGTCGCCTGCGCGGCGGCAAGACGCGCGATGGGCACGCGGAAGGGCGAGCAGGACACGTAGTCGAGATCCGCATCCTCGCAGAAATGGATCGAGGCCGGATCGCCGCCATGTTCGCCGCAGATGCCGAGTTTCAGCTCCGGACGCGTCTGGCGGCCGCGCTCGGCGGCAATGCGGATCAACTCTCCCACACCATCGAAATCGAGCGAGATGAACGGATCGCGTTCAATAATGCCCTTGCGCTGATAGGTATTGATAAAACGTGCCGCGTCATCGCGGGAAATCCCGAAGGTCGTCTGCGTCAGATCGTTGGTGCCGAAGGAGAAGAACTCCGCAGCTTCCGCAATCACATGTGCGCGCAGCGCCGCACGCGGCAATTCGATCATGGTGCCGGTCAGATATTCGAGCGTCATGCCGGTCTCTTCCGCCACCTCGGCGGCCACCGTGTCGATGACAGCCTTGACGTAATCGAGTTCGGACCGGAGGCCGACCAGCGGCACCATGATCTCAGGCACGACAGGTGCACCGGTGATGCGCGCCGCCGCAACCGCAGCCTCAAAAATAGCGCGCGCCTGCATTTCGGCAATTTCGGGATAGGAAATGGCAAGCCGGCAGCCGCGATGGCCGAGCATCGGGTTGAATTCGTGCAGCGCATCCAGCCGCTGGCGGAATACGGTCTGCGGCATGCCCATGGCGGCGGCGACCTCTACGATCTCGCCATCGCTCTTCGGCAGGAATTCGTGCAGCGGCGGATCAAGCAGGCGGATCGTCACCGGCAGGCCGTGCATGATCTGGAAAAGCTCGGTGAAATCCGAACGCTGCATCGGCAAAAGCCGGTCAAGCGCTGCCCGCCTGCCCTTTTCGCTTTCGGCGAGAATCATCTCGCGCATCACATGAATGCGATCGCCTTCGAAGAACATATGCTCGGTGCGGCAAAGACCTATACCTTCTGCACCGAAAGCACGGGCGGCGCGGGCATCGGCCGGTGTATCGGCGTTGGTGCGCACTGTCATACGGCGCAGATTATCGGCCCATTGCATCAGCTTGCCGAAGTCGCCTGACAGTTCAGGCTGCGTCATCGGCACTTCACCTTTCATCACCCGGCCGGAAGAGCCGTCGATGGTGATGACATCGCCGCGTTTCAGCATGCAGCCAACGCCGATCAGCACCTTGTTGCGCATATCGACGCGCATCGAACCCGCACCGGTAACACAGGGAATGCCCATGCCGCGCGCTACCACGGCGGCGTGGCTGGTCATACCGCCGCGCGTCGTCAGAATGCCTTCGGCGGCATGCATGCCGTGAATATCTTCCGGACTGGTTTCGATGCGGACCAGAATGACGCTTCGGCCTTCGGCTTCCGCAGCGACCGCTTCTTCCGAGGTAAAGACGATCTCGCCGGTTGCCGCCCCCGGGGAGGCAGGCAGGCCGGAGCCGATGATGGGCCGGGAAATACCGGGATCGATGGTGGGGTGCAGCAATTGGTCGAGCGATGACGGCTCGATGCGGCAGACGGCTTCTTCCTGCGAAATCAGCCCATCCTCGACCATATCGACGGCGATCTTCATGGCGGCGCGTGTGGTGCGCTTGCCGGAACGGGTCTGGAGCATCCAGAGCTTGCCGCGCTCGATGGTAAATTCCAGATCCTGCATGTCGCGATAGTGGGTCTCCAGCCGCTTGCAGATCACCATGAACTCGGCGAAAGCCTCTGGCATCAGCTTTTCCATGGATGGTTTGTCGGAACCCGACGCCAGCCTCGCGCCCTCGGTGATGGATTGCGGCGTGCGGATGCCCGCCACCACATCTTCACCCTGGGCATTGACGAGGAACTCGCCGTAAAGCTCCGCCTCTCCGGTGGAGGGATTGCGGGTGAAGGCAACGCCGGTTGCCGATGACGAGCCGAGATTGCCAAAGACCATGGCCTGGACGTTGACCGCCGTGCCCCAGTCGCCGGGAATATTGTGCAGGTGCCGGTAGGTTACGGCGCGATGGTTCGTCCAGCTGGCAAAGACTGCACCGATCGCGCCCCAGAGCTGAACATGGCAATCCTGCGGGAAAGCCTCTCCCAGCTCGTCCTCGATCAGTTGCTTGTAAAGCGCAACGACATGCTGCCACTCGACCGCCGACATATCGGTATCGTATTCATGGCCGAGCCGGCCTTTCTCGTCTTCGAGAATTTCTTCGAACAGCTCATGGTCGAGACCCATGACGACATCGGCATACATCTGGATGAAGCGGCGATAGCTGTCCCAGGCGAAACGGGCGTCGCCCGCATCGTGGCCCAGCGCCTGCACCGTGCGGTCGTTGAGGCCGAGATTGAGCACCGTGTCCATCATGCCCGGCATGGAGGCACGCGCGCCTGATCGGACCGACAACAGCAGCGGCGTCTGGCTGCCGCCGAATGTCTTGCCGGTCACGGCTTCCATGCCGTGAAGGCCGGCCATGACCTGCAGCTTCAGCTCTTCGGGGAGATCGCGGCCGTTCTTGTGATAAAGGGCGCAAGCATCGGTTATGATGGTGAGGCCGGGGGGAACGGGAAGGCCGAGACTTGCCATTTCGGCAAGGTTTGCACCCTTGCCGCCCAATATAGCAACGTCACCTGCCCGGCCTTCGGCAGCACCGTTGCCGAAGGTATAAACCCACTTTTTCATTCCACGCTCTCCACCCAGAAGCGTTGTCATTTTTCTATCATCTACAGCATTGGCAGCATGTTGGAAACGCCACAACGTCCAGTTTACATCGCAGTGCAGCATAATTGCGGCGAATTGCGCGCCAGAATTGCCGCAAAAGCAAAATAACAGCGTTACTGACGCATTCGTGTAGTGCGCAGAAACGGAGTGTTCCCTAAGCCATCCACATCGCCCAAAAAGAGATTATTCATGCAATTTACTCGCCGCCACACGTTGAAATTTGCCGGAATTTCTTGCGCCGCCACCGCCCTTGCCGGTGCTCTTAGAGCAGAAGGCGACCCACCCGCAGCAACTGCAGGCACCGCCCTTCCCTTTGCGCTGACCACGCCGATGCATGTCAGTCAGGCGGCGCTTCGCGTGCGCGATCTCGATCCGATGATCGATTATTACCGTTCCGTGCTCGGGTTGAATGAGGTTGCGCGCAACGCACGGGGTGTGACGCTCGGCGCCGGCACCGTTCCCCTGCTTGATCTCGTTCACAAGCCAACGGCGGATTATGAAAGCCCCACCTCAGCCGGCCTGTTCCACATTGCCTACCTGATGCCCACCCGCAAGGATCTGGCGCGGTGGCTGGTACATGCGGCCTTGAGGCAGGTGCCGCTCACGGGCTTTGCCGACCATAATGTCAGTGAAGCGGTCTATCTCAACGATCCCGAAGGCAACGGCATCGAGGTTTACAGCGACCGGCCGAAGGACACATGGGTCTGGAGCGGCAGCGTGGTTAAAATGGGGACCGAACCGCTCGACGTCGATGATCTCGTAACGCTGACCGACACCAAAAAGAGCGATTACGAGGCCGCACCTTCCGGCATGCGCATCGGGCATATTCACCTGCGGGTCGGCGAGATTGCCACCGCACGCGCCTTTTACGAGGAAGCCGTTGGTCTCAAACCGACGCAGGATGCCCGTTCGGATGCCTCCTTCCTGTCATCGGGCGGATATCACCACCATCTGGCCGTCAACACATGGAACAGCCGGGGCGCGAAAGAGCGCAACGCCACCGAAACCGGCCTCGACTGGTTCTCTCTTGCCATCAAAAATCCCACGGACCTTGAAGCGCAGAAAACGCGGCTGCGTGCGGCCGGTTATGTGCTGGTGGAGATGGAAAACAAGGTTGTGGAAGCGATTGATCCGTGGGGCACGCGGCTGCGGTTGGTGCCGGTATAAGAGGGCGGCAAGTCGGCTGGTTTCCTGTGACTGGTACAGGAACGAGGGACGCGAGGCACAACACCAAAAAAAAGCCTTGCGAGGCCACGGCAGCGACCTCGCAAGGCTTTCCATCCGGTACAGGAAACCGGATGGGGGGTCTGGAAAGAGCCCAAATTCCTTTCAAAAAGACATAGCAAAATGCCGCGCATTGTCGCCCACCCGAATGGGTGATGCGGCCAGATAAATTCGCGATGGACAAGGCTTAAGGGGTAGACCCGGAACGGGAAACTCAGACGGCTTCGCGCAGTTGCTCGGCAGTCTGCAAATCCACGGAAACCAGTTGCGACACGCCCTGTTCGGCCATGGTGACGCCGAAGAGGCGGTTCATGCGCGCCATGGTGATGGGATTGTGGGTGATGATGACGAAACGCGTTTCGGTGGAGGCAACCATTTCGTCCATCAGATTGCAGTAACGCTCGACATTATGGTCGTCGAGCGGCGCGTCCACCTCGTCCAGCACGCAGATCGGTGCGGGATTGGTGAGGAAGACCGCAAAGATCAGCGCCATGGCCGTCAGCGCCTGTTCACCGCCGGAAAGCAGCGTCATGGTCTGCGGCTTCTTGCCAGGAGGACGGGCGAGAATTTCCAGGCCGGCTTCCAGCGGATCGTCGGATTCGATCAGCTGCAATTCCGCCGTGCCGCCACCAAACAGATGGGTGAAAAGCCGCTGGAACTGCGAATTGACCACATCGAAGGCCGCAATCAACCGTTCACGGCCTTCGCGGTTGAGGTTCTGGATACCGGCGCGCAGCTTGCGCACCGCGTCGATGATATCGTCGCGTTCCTTGATGAGGGCCGCGAGCTTGGCGGAAAGCTCCGCCTGCTCTTCCTCGGCACGCAGGTTGACGGCGCCCAGCCTCTCACGCTCGATCTTCAGCCGGTCGAGATCGCGCTCGACATCGCGAATATCTGGTTTCGGCTGGTCGGGACCAAGGCCGGTCAGGCGCAGCGCCATATGCGGCTCGGTATTTAGCGTTTCGCGGATGCGATGTTCGGTTTCCTGCCGCTTCTCGCGGGCGGAAACAAGCCGCTCTTCGGCGCGGCCGCGCTTTTCACGGGCTTCTGCCAGTTCGGAAAGGGCGGTGGTTGCAACGCGGTCGGCGGCGCGTTGCAGGTTTTCCGCCTCCGCCAGCCGGTCCGCGGCCAAGCGGCGGGCGTCTTCGGTTTTCTGAAGCTCGGTCAGGAGGTTGCGGCGTTTCTCGTCAAACTCTTCCGGCGCAATGTCCAGTTCGGCGATTTCCTCGCGCGCCTCTTCCTCACGCTCGCGCAGGGTGGCGATGTGATCGGCGGCACTGGCGGCCCGCGATGCCCACGTGGAGCGCTCCTGCGCGATTGCCTGAAGCCGGCGCTGGCGGCTTTCCGCCTCGCGGCTCACCCCCTCGTGGCGGGCCCGCGCTTCTGCCAGCAGGCCACGGTCTGTGGCGACTTCCAGCTGGCTTTCACGCAGGCGCAGATCAAGGGCGGAAAGATCCGGTGCATCTTCCATTTCGATGCGGGCGTTTTCTTCCTGAACGACGATCTCGTCGATCTGCGCGCCGATCTGGTTCAGCGCTTCCGAAACGATATCCCGGCGGCGCAGAAGATCGCCCGAGGCGCGTTCGGCTGATGTCAGCGCCTCGCGTGCCTCGGCAAGATGACGCATCACCAGCCGGCTTCTGTCGCGCACTTCCGAAAGCCGCAACTCGGCGCTTTTGATGTCGTCGGTCCTGATGGAGAGCTGTTCTTCGGCCTCCTCCAGACTGAAACGGGCCTCTTCCAGTTCCGTCTCGATTTCGGCAAGCCGGTTCTTTTGTGCCAGACGAAGGGCGGCGGCTCCCGGCGCATCAGCGCTGGCGATGTGGCCATCCCAGCGAAACAGCGCGCCCTCGCGCGTCACCAGCCGCTGACCGGCCTTCAGCGACGGCATCAGGCGCAAGGCTTCCGCAGTGTCGGCTGCAACGCCGATCTGGGCGAGACCGCGCCTTAATGCGTCCGGCGCCTGCGCATAGTTCAAAAGCGGCTTGACGCCCTGCGGCAAAGCAGGATCGCCCGCACAATCGCCATTGCCGGCCCAATAGGCGGGAGCAGCGGGATCAAGGGCACTTTCGAGGTCGTCGCCAAGGGCTGCACCAATCGCTGCCTCAAAACCACGTTCCACCGTCATTTCTTCCGCCACCGGCGTGAAGCTGCCATTGGCGGCAGCACTGGCCGCCAGGATTTTGGTGATGGTGCGCGCTTCCGTATCCAGAGCGTTCAGCCGGTTTCTCGCCGTTTCCAGCGGGCCGCGCGCCAGCGCTTCGGCGGAACGCGCCTCGGCAACGGCGGCTTCGGCTTCCTCCGCCACGATCAGAGCGTCTTCCACCGCGATCTCGGCTGCCTCGACCGCCTCGCGGCGCTCCGAAGGATCGGGAAGGCCGGAGAGTTTTTCATCGACGGCATCGATCTCGGAGGATGCCTCCTGCGACTGGCGTTCCAGCCGGAGTTTACGATCGGAAAGCTCGCGGATCGCCCGTTCCAGCTGCTGGCGCCCGGCGGCGGCCTCGGCGCGCTCGGCGGTGATGGCAGTGAAAACGGTTTCGCTTTCAGTCAGTTTAGCGGCAGCTGCCTCAAAGGCTTCGCGCATCTCTTCGGCATGACGACCGGAATCGGCGAGAATTTCGAGAAGGTCTGCCTCTTCCTCATCGAGCCGCGCAAGGATCTGGGCGTTATCAGAGACAAGCCGTTCTTCGCGAACGATGTCTTCGCCAAGCTGCGACAAACGGCGCGCCAGCTCATCACGGCGGCGCAGCAGGCGGTTAGCCTCGTCATCCAGCTGGGTGCGGGCAATCTGTAGACGTTGCAGGGCGGCAGCGACACGCGCTTCATCCTCGCGCAGTTCCGGCAGCTTCAGGCTGGCAATGCCCTGCTGTTTGGCCGCCTCCATCTGCGCCTGCGCCTTTTCGGCAACGATGTTCGTGGCCTGATTAAGCGCGCTTTCCGCTTCGCCTTCGGCTTCCTTGGCTTCTACCCAGCGGATATGCAGCAAGGTCGCCTCGCGGGCGCGGATATCCGCCGACAGCATCTTGAAACGGTTGGCCTGCCGCGCCTGGCGTTTCAGGCTTTCGATCTGGCTTTCAAGCTGGGCGGTCACATCCTCCAGCCGCTCCAGATTGGTTTCGGCAGCGCGCAGGCGAAGCTCCGCTTCATGGCGACGGGAATGCAGGCCGGAAATGCCGGCCGCCTCTTCCAGAAGCTGGCGGCGGGCCTGCGGCTTGGCATTGATGAGTTCGCCGATACGCCCCTGCCCCACCATCGAGGGCGAACGCGCGCCGGTGGAGGCATCGGCAAACAGAAGCTGCACATCCTTGGCGCGCGCTTCCTTGCCGTTGATGCGATAAACCGAGCCGTTTTCGCGCTCGATGCGGCGCGTCACCTGAATTTCATCGGCATCGTTGAAGGCGGCGGGCGCGGTGCGATCGGAATTGTCGAGATAAAGGCCGACCTCCGCGGTGTTGCGGGCCGGGCGATTGCCGGAACCAGAGAAGATGACGTCATCCATGCCGGATGCGCGCATGTTCTTGTAGGAGTTTTCGCCCATCACCCAGCGAAGCGCTTCGACCAGATTGGACTTGCCGCAACCATTGGGACCGACGACACCGGTCAGACCCGGCTCGATGATGAATTCCGAGGGTTCAACGAAGGATTTGAAACCGACGACGCGGAGCTTGTTGAACTTCATGCCGCTCCGCTCCGCCTGAAATAACGGCAATAAAAAACGGGCGAACGGAAATATCCGCCGCCCGTTGCTTTAAGGGTTCGGCGATCAGAGCAGCTTGTCGATGACAGCCGACATGGTTTCAACCGACATGTCTCCCGCGTATTTCTTGCCGTTGATGATGAAAGTCGGCGTGGAGTTGACGCCGAATTCCGTCGCACCGCGTTGCATCGTTGCGTTCACATCATCCAGAAGCTTCTGGTTCGTCAAGCAGGCCTCGAAAGACTCCTGTGAGAAACCGGCCATTTTCGACAATTGCAGCAGGGCCGCACGGGCATCCTGGGCTGTTGCCCAGCTCTGCTGCTGCTTGAACAGCATGGAAACGAACGGGAAATACTGTCCTTCCGGTGCGCAGCGCGCCAGCATGAAGGCAGCAGCGGCACGCGGATCGAACGGGAATTCGCGGATGACGAAATAGGCCTTGCCGGTATCGATGTATTTCTTCTTGATCTCGTCAAAGGTCTTGTTGTGGAAATTGGCGCAATGCGGGCAGGTCATCGACATATATTCGACGATCTTGACGGGAGCGTTCGCATCGCCGAGCGCCGCTTCCGGCAGCGGACCGGGCTTCAACACCGCAGCCATATCCACGTCACCGGTGGATTCAGGCAATTCCTGCGCCTGGGCAACGCCCGGCGTGAAGGCAAACGGCAGGGCCGTGGCAAGGGCAGCAAGTGCAACGCCGCCGAGAAGGCTGCGACGGGAAATGGTCAGTTCGGAAAAATGCATGAAAGCACCTGTTGGTAATAGACTCTATTGTCTGTTGATTCCGATATAGCGACGGCCTGTTCATCACAAGCGGGGTTTTGAACTCTTCTTGTCAAAGAATTGTGACCAGTCAAGGACCGTGCGCGACATCAAATCGTCCCGCCCCGCGGCTTCTTCTTCTGCATCACCGCCGTGCCGAGCCTTTCCACTGCCTTGCGCAGCGCTTCGCTCTCTATGCCGTCCATCATGTCGTCGAGACGTTTTGCCGCATCACCGCGCAGCGGCGGCGGCTTTCGCCGGCGGGGAACGGGCTGCGATACCGGCTTCTGCACGATCCTGATCTGGCGTACCGCCGGAAAGCCAAAAAAGCCGTTGATGCGGGCGATGAGCTCGCCCTGTGCATGGGTGAGGAACAGAGCCCGCGCGCCTTCGCAGGCAATCGTCAGCACGCCCGGCTGGTAACCGCCGCGATCCGGCCCTTCGTCGCGACGCGGCCAGGTGATCTTTTCCGGCCGCGTGCAATCGGCAAAGTCATCGCCGGCTATCTCGTCCCACGAGCCGAGCAGCGCCGTGTTGATGCCCGCCCGTTTCGACAGGAGGGGATCCATGATGCCATTGGCTATTTCGGCAATCTGGATGACGCCTTTGCGTGGATATCGCATTTTTCACTCGGGTTTCAGGACCGGACAGTCCGGAGCTTCTTGATAGGTCGGTATGAATGGCCCAACTATAGGCCGAATCGAAGAGAAACGGCAAACCATGCTTCAAAAAACCGCCCCGTCATCGCACGCGCAGATGCTGCTCGCATGGTACGACCGCCACCATCGCGAGTTGCCTTGGCGCACCTCGCCAGCCATGGCGGCACAAGGAAAACGTGCCGATCCCTATCATGTCTGGCTCTCCGAAGTGATGTTGCAGCAGACGACGGTGCAGGCGGTGAAACCCTATTTCCTGAAGTTCCTCGCGACGTGGCCTCATGTCAGCGATCTGGCGGCGGCACCGGTTGAGGATGTGATGGCTGCATGGGCGGGACTTGGTTATTACGCCCGCGCCCGCAACCTGAAAAAATGTGCGGAAGCTGTGGCGAAAGAGCATGGCGGAGTCTTTCCCGATACCGAAGAGGGCCTGAAGAAGCTGCCCGGCATCGGCGACTATACATCTGCTGCCGTGGCGGCCATTGCGTTCAACCGGCAGGCGGCGGTGATGGACGGTAATGTGGAGCGCGTCATCTCCCGCCTTTTCGCCATAGATGCACCCCTGCCCGGCTCGAAACCCGCCATGAAGGCGAAGGTGGCGGAGCTTACGCCTCCCGACCGGCCGGGCGATTTTGCGCAGGCGATGATGGATCTCGGTGCGACGATCTGCACGCCGAAGCGCCCTGCCTGCGCGCTCTGTCCGTTCAATGGCGGCTGTCTGGCGCTTGCCCATGACGAGCCGGAGCGGTTTCCGGTCAAGGCCGCGAAAAAGGCAAAACCGGTGCGGCTGGGAGCCGCCTTCGTGGCGGTGAATGCAAGCGGCGAAATTCTGCTGCGGCGGCGCATAGAAAGCGGCCTTCTCGGTGGCATGACGGAGGTGCCGACAACGGCATGGACCGCACGCGTGGATGGCGGCACCGACACGAGCCACGCGCCTTTTGCCGCGTCTTGGCAAGCGGCGGGCGTCATCGTGCATGTCTTCACCCATTTCGAGCTGCGGCTCACCGTCTATCGGGCACAGGTACCGGATGGGCTTGAAACTGGCGCGGATGACGGATGGTGGGAGCCGGTTACAAATCTTGACGCGCAAGCCTTGCCGACGGTGATGAAAAAAGTCATCGCACAGGCTATTCCATCCGCATTCGATGAAAGCAGGAAGTTTCGATGACCAAGATTGAGCATATCGTATTCGACATCGGCAAGGTACTGATCCACTACGATCCGCATATTCCCTATAGCCGCCTCATTCCCGATGCCGACGAGCGCAAATGGTTCTTCGAGAATGTCTGCACCCATGACTGGAACCTCGAACAGGATCGCGGACGCGGCTGGGAAGACGCCGAGGCGCTGCTGATGGAGCAGTTTCCCGAGCGGGAAGAGCATATCCGCGCCTTCCGCAAGTTCTGGCATGAGATGGTCTCGCATTCCTATGACGACAGCGTCGCGATCATGACCAGCCTGATCGATAACGGTCACGACGTGACGATGCTGACCAACTTCGCCTCCGATACCTTCCGCGAAGCGCAGAAGATGTTCCCCTTCCTCACCCTGCCGCGCGGCGTGACGGTTTCTGGCGATGTGAAGCTGCTGAAACCGGATGTGGCGATCTACGAGCTGCACGCGAAGGAATTTGGCCTCGACCCTGCCGCAAGCATCTTCATTGACGATACGCTTGTTAATGTCGAAGGCGCCAAGGCCGCCGGCTGGCAGGCGGTGCATTTTACCGGGGCGGAAAAGCTGAAGCAGGATCTGCAATCCTACGGCGTGGATGTCTGACAGACCATCAGATCCAAAAAGAAAATTGGCGCAGGCGGAAATGGCGGTCTCCTGCCTGCGCCAGTCCTGCCGCAAGCGGCATGGGACAGCAATGTTTTCGTGAACTTTCCGAACCGGATTTTCACAACCATTGCTTTGCGTAGGACACTATGACCGTTCTCTTGCGCGAAACTTGTCTGGCTAAATTTAGATATTCAAAAATACCAACGCCCGACACCGAAGTGCCGGGCGTTGGTCGTTCTCCATCCGGGACTGAAGGTACTAAACCGGACGGAGACGTATGCTGACAATGGCGGGCGGTGGATCGTTGCCTTCAGCCTTTTGGGCTTTAGACTGTCAGGCCTTTGCCAGTTCACTGCGGATGATTGTTCTCAGATCATCGATAGGCTTCAGCTGGTCGCCATCCTCGAAGTGCCAGAACGTCCATCCGTTGCATGCGTCGAGACCCTGCACCTTTGCACCAAGACGGTGAATGGAGCCGGCAGTCCCGCCGGATGCAATCGTACCATCGGCACGAATAATGGCGCTATAACGGCGCTTTGCATCGGTCAGCACCTGGCCGGGACGGACGAGGCCGCTTTCCACCAGGGTGTTGAAGGCGACACGCGGTTCGGCCCTCTTGCCGGTCATGACGGTCAGCTCCGCCTTGCCGAGCGGCTCGACGGCGGCGATGCGGGCAGAGGCCGCGTCGATGTAATCCTGTTCGCGTTCGATACCAACGAAGTGGCGGCCGAGACGTTTTGCAACGGCACCCGTGGTGCCGGAGCCGAAGAACGGGTCGAGCACGATGTCGCCAGGCTTGGTGGAGGCCATGATGATGCGTGCCAGCAATGCTTCCGGCTTCTGGGTCGGATGCACCTTCTTGCCGTCGTCACCTTTCAGCCGCTCATGGCCGCTGCAAATCGGGAACAGCCAGTCGGAGCGCATTTGCACGTCATCGTTGGAGGCCTTCAGCGCTTCGTAATTGAAGGTATAGCCCTTGGCTTTCGGATCGCGGCTCGCCCAGATCATGGTCTCATGGGCGTTCTGGAAACGGCGGCCCTTGAAGTTGGGCATGGGATTGGTCTTGCGCCAGACGATATCGTTCAGGATCCAGAAATCGAGGTTCTGGAGCATGGAGCCGACGCGGAAGATGTTGTGGTAGGAGCCGATGACCCAGATGGTACCATTCGGCTTCAGCACGCGGCGGCAGGCCAGCAGCCAGGCGCGGGTGAAGGCATCATAGGCCTCGAAGGAGGAGAACTGGTCCCACTCGTCATCGACCGCATCAACCAGCGACTGATCTGGCCGGTGAAGCGTACCGCCAAGCTGGAGGTTGTAGGGCGGATCGGCGAAAATCGCATCCACCGACTGGCTCGGGAGGGCATCCAAGGCAGCGACACAATCACCTTTGATTATGCTGTCTTTCCAGGCGTCACTCTCGCCCGCACGATCAAAACCGGCACGCCGAAAATCGGCCAGCGGAAAAACTGCTGCCATTGGTACTCGCTCCATACGCTTACTCTCTACTGATGCTTATGGTTACCGAAGATGGTTATCAAAGCCTGAACAAGTCACGGAAAATGCGAAATAAATGGCTGTTGCGGCCGACACGCGCAATTTGCTGGCGCGGGCGGGGAACCCGAAGTGGCGCAAAAACGTTGTGCACAACGGGTTGTCCTGTTCCGCATGTCGGTGCTGGCAATACCGGCAACTCAGGGGGTAATCCGCAATGACGTCCGTAACGCGAGTGGCTTCTTTTTCAGTGCATGCCTTTTCCGCGGCTCTTCTCCTGGCGGCGCTACCGTCAAGCTTGGGGGCGCAGGAGCCGGCACCGCTATACAACGTCGTCACCGACGCTGTGCTGTTCGATGGCGGCCCCTCGCTCGGCAACAGCGACAGGGTGCGTTGGGATTTTTACAAGGCTGACCGGGCCGGAGTGCGCAGCGACGTCAATGCCGGCGGTTCCTACGACGCCACCTTCGAAGCGAAGCTGCCGGCGGGCAAATATGTCGGCGTGGCAGCGCTGGGCAACATCCGTCGCGAAATACCCTTCGAGGTGAAGGAGGGAAGCCTAACGAGGCCAAAGGCGAATTTCGACGCGGCGGAACTGACGGTAGTGCCAAAACGCAGCCCCGGCGGCGATGTGGAAAGCCAGGCGAAAACCGAAATCACCAAAGAAGATTTCAAGGACAGCGTTTACGGGCAGAACACGACCTTCGTGCCGGCGGGCGAACTCCTCCTCACCGGCAGCATCGGCCCTGCGCGTGCGCAGGAAACGCTTGCCATCAAGGCGGGCGAGACGATCAGCCACGACCTTGTCATCCCGAGCGGCGTGGTCGTTGCCAAGGCGGCCTATACGGACGGTGGCAAGGCTGTGGAAACGGACGATATCCGTTTCGAAGCGCTTTCAGCCAAGGAGACGCTTGATGGCACGCGCCAGACCATCAACGGTGTTTACGGCACCGGCAAAACCATGGAAATGCCTGCCGGCGATTTCGTGATGCGCGCGCGTCTGGGCAAGGTCACGGTGGAACAGCCCTTCACCGTAACTGCAGGAAAACGCACTGAGATCAACCTCAACCTCGATGCTGGTGTTCTGGCAATCACGGCACCGGGTGCGGAGCGGATCGACATCGTCGAAACGACCAAGGACCTTCAGGGTACGCAAAAGGAAATTTCCGGCCGTTATGGCAACCGGCATCAGGAGACCCTGCATCCCGGCGATTATTCGGTGAAGGTGAGCTACGACAAGAAATCCGGGCGCGAGCCGAAGGAGATCAAGGCGACGGTCAAGGCCGCCGAGAGAACCGAGACGAATGTGCCGGAGTAGCAGTAAGCCGCTGCCCGGCCGGGTGCGGCGGCGGCTCGCCAATCTTCACGCCGGTAAATCCTGATGCCGCGATGCGATCGCACAGCCTAATCCACTGGCAGCCGCGACAGGCCTGCCGGATGTCTCCGGCAGCAAAGGCCAGACGCATTTTCTCCAGCAGCTCCGGCGTTGCCCGCAGCCGCTTTCCGGCGGTGATTGTCTCGTTCAAAAGCGTTGAAACCGAAAGCCTGGCCGCCTCGTCCCTCTGCACCACACCCTCGTTGAAACAGTGGGCATGGGTTTCACACAACAGGCCAACGCAGATATCGTCCGGCCCATCGACCAGCTCGATATCCTCTTCGCCAGCGTTCAGCCGAGCGGCGACACGGTCGTAGTTTTCGACAAAGCCGGAGGTATATCCCTTCCCCATATAGGTCAGCATGCAGAGAAGGTGATGGGGGCGAAGGCGGACCGTCACGGGACGCGTTTCCGATCAAGAAAACAGATCGGCGGACAAAGGAAAAATCCGCTCCGTGATTTCGCCGTATCAGCAGCCATACATGCTCCCTTCACGCACCGCGGATCGTCATCGCGGCCGGATATCGATAACCGACTTTTCGGGCGGAGTCCAAACGAGCACAGCCAATCGTTCCCGGCCTATCCGACGATGGCGAAGGCGTCGTGCACCGAGCCTGAAGGGGTGCGGATTGCCTTGCGGCCGATCCATTGCACATGCCCGTCGAGAATTCGCACCGCCTCCTCGGCACGGCCGCCGCGCAATGCGTCGAGGATCGCGCGGTGATCGGTATCGGTGCGGCGCTCCCATCCTGCCCGCCAGGCGGAAAACAGGAACCGGGCGCTCGCGGCATGTAGGCCGTCGATCGCCTCCATCAGGCGCGGCATGTTGCAAGGCGCCGTGATGAGGCGGTGGAAGCGGCGATTGGCCTCTTCCCAATGCTGCACGTCGACCGCGCTATCGCCTTCGAGCGTGGCGGCCTCCGCCTGGTCGAGAATGGCTGAAGTCATGTTTGGAATGGCGTGGCGCAGCGCCAGAACCTCAAGCGCGGCGCGCATTTCCGCGACTTCGCGCACATCGGCGAGGCCGAAATCCGCGACCCGCACGCCGCGGCGCGGAATGCTGGCGGCCAAGCCCTGCGCCTCCAGCCTGCGGAACGCTTCGCGCACCGGCACATGCGATGCGCCGAATTCGGCGGCGATGTGATCCTGCCTCAGACGTTCACCCGGCGACAGCTCGCCGCGCACGATGCGGTCAGCCAGTGTGCGACTGATGCGTGCGGCAATGGTATCTTCGGGTCTGGTTTTCGCTGTCTTGGGCATAACATCCCATAACGCATCCGGCGCTAATCTGTGTAGCGGTTTTTGCACGCAGGAAACGCGCAAAGCCAAATCCCAGCTATGAGCCGGGCGCGACCGACCCTTGCGGGCCAGCCGGTTGAGCTTGACGCGGACTTGGTCTAAAAGCCCGGGCATCACTTTTTTCCAAGGCAAATCCGATACAGGGAGCGCCCATGAGCGGCTTCGACCTCATTATTTTCGACTGTGACGGCGTTCTGGTCGATTCCGAAATCATCGCCGCACAGGTGGAGTCCCGCCTTCTGACCGAGGCCGGGTATCCGATCTCCGTCGAGGAAATGGGCGAGCGTTTCGCCGGCATGACCTGGAAGAACATCCTCCTGCAGGTGGAAAGCGAAGCCAGCATCCCGTTTTCCGCATCGCTGCTCGACAAGTCGGAAAAGCTGCTCGACGCGCGGCTGGAACGCGACGTGAAGATCATCGAGGGCGTCAAGTTCGCTCTGTCGCGCCTGACGACACCGCGTTGCATCTGCTCGAATTCCTCCAGCCACCGCCTCGACATGATGCTGACGAAGGTGGGCCTGAAGCCCTATTTCGCACCGCATATCTACTCCGCCAAGGATCTCGGAGCCGACCGCGTCAAGCCGAAGCCGGATATCTTCCTGCATGGCGCAGCCCAGTTCGGCGTTTCACCGGATCGCGCCGTGGTAATCGAGGATTCCGTGCACGGCGTGCATGGTGCAAAGGCAGCCGGCATGCGCGTCATCGGCTTCACCGGCGCATCCCACACCTATTCGAGCCATGCCGACCGGTTGACGGATGCGGGCGCGGAAACGGTGATTTCACGGATGCAGGACCTGCCCGCCGTTATTGCAGCGATGGCGGAGTGGGAAGGCGCTTTTTAATCTCTGACTTTGTCACAAACGCCACTTCGTCATGCTCGGGCCTGTCCCGAGCATCTGCAACGACTTGATTCCACGATACGTGTTCGGATCCTCGCGACGGGCCCGAGGATGACGTTGCGTATGAGCCATGGTTTGTTTGCGATCTGCCCGAAAGCCCGCAACAGCAGCCTCCGGTTTTTACATTTCGCCCGTCAAATCACCGGCGCTTGGTCTTGGCCTTTGCGCCCTGCTCGGCAAAACCGATATAGACACTGACCGACCTCGGTGCGCCGCCCGGTCCGTTGGGAATGGCGACATGATCGTTGTTGAAGATGAACTGCGTGCCGGCACCGCCTGCAGCAACGTCGATGGCGAAATTGGTCGTTTCGCCGTAAATCTCGCCGTCGCCGTCCTTAACGGTGACGCGGATCGGTACGGTCACGCGGCCGGGCTTCGACATCGGGCCGGGAACGAGACGGCCCTGGGCCAGCACGTTTACCGTCAGCGTGGTTTCGTTCGCGGTACAGGAGCGCGTCGTGTCTGACAGCGAAACCTGATAGGCGAGTTTCTGCGGATCGTCCTTTGCGCCACCGGCATAGACGCGGTGGACGGCATTGGCATCGAGAACCGTGACCGTCGGGCAGTTGGCCTGCACCACCGGAGCAACGGCATTTGCCTGCGCCGCCGGAGGGTTGACGGCAAGCGAATCTGACGGATTGGAGGAATTGCATCCTGCAACAACGGCCAGAAGCGACATCGCGGCGGACAAACGCAAGAAATTCCCTGACACTCTTCTAATTCCCTCTCCATTGTCCCGGAACCGAACCGGAGACGCTGTTTATTGACCTTTCACGCAGGTTGGCGATGGTCTATAGCAGCGACGCCGGAAAAAATCGATTGGCATGTTTGGTTTTGCTTGAATTTTCAAAAAAGCCCTTCATTACCTCGCCAATCGCCTCATTCCGGCGGGATGCTGCTGATAAAGAGCCGGTAACGGCAACGGACAGACCGGTAAACGACAAGGGACTATCTCGTGAAATATGTATCGACCAGGGGTGCGGCCCCTTCGCTTGGTTTCTGCGACGCGCTTCTGGCGGGCCTTAGCCGTGATGGCGGGCTTTACGTGCCGCGCGAATGGCCCTCCATGTCGAAAAAGGAAATCCGCAACCTGCGCGGCAAGTCCTATCAGGACATCGCGTTTGAGGTTCTCTACCGTTTCACCGGCGGTGAAATTCCGGCCGACAAGTTCCGGGCGATGATCGACGACGCCTATGCGACGTTCCGCCATCCGGCCGTAGCACCCCTAACGCAGACCGGGCCGAACACCTTCGTGCTGGAGCTTTTCCACGGCACCACGCTTGCCTTCAAGGACGTGGCGATGCAGCTTCTCGCCCGCCTGATGGATTATACGCTGGCTGAGCGCGGCGAGCGCGCCACCATCGTCGGCGCCACCTCCGGCGACACCGGCGGCGCAGCCATCGACGCCTTTGCCGGGCGCGAGCGCACCGACATCTTCATCCTTTTCCCCAACGGCAAGGTCTCTCCGGTGCAGCAGCGCCAGATGACGACCTCCACCGCCTCCAACGTGCATGCGCTGGCGATCAACGGCAATTTCGACGATTGCCAGAACCTCGTCAAAGAAATGTTCAACGACGCGAAGTTCCGCGACGGCGTCAAGCTTTCGGGCGTCAACTCCATCAACTGGGCGCGCATCATGGCGCAGGTGGTCTATTATTTCACGGCGTCCCTGTCGCTCGGCGGTCCCGACCGGAAGATTTCCTTCACCGTTCCAACGGGCAATTTCGGTGATATCTTCGCCGGTTACGTCGCCAAGAAGATGGGCCTGCCGATCGACAAGCTTGTCATCGCCACCAACGACAACGACATTCTGGCGCGCACGCTGAAGACAGGCCGTTACGAGATGCGTGGCGTCACGCCCACCACCTCGCCCTCGATGGACATCCAGATATCCTCGAATTTCGAACGGCTGCTGTTTGAGGCCTATGGCCGCGATTCCGCTGCGGTAAAGGCGTCGATGGATGGCCTCAAGCAATCCGGCGCGTTTGAAATCCCGCCGCATGCGCTGAAATTCATCAAGAAGGATTTCCGCGCCGGCCGCGCCACCGAAAAGCAGGTGGCGGCGACGATCCGCGATACGCTTGAGAAAACCGGTTACCTGATCGACCCGCATACGGCGACCGGCGTTTTTGTGGCGGAAAAACACGAAAAGGCATCAAGCCCGATGGTGGTCCTGTCCACTGCCCATCCGGCTAAATTCCCGGCCGCCGTAAAATCCGCTTGCGCAATCGACCCGGCGCTTCCAGTATGGCTAGCTGACATTATGAACCGGGAGGAGCGTTTCGACATTCTGGACGCAGAGCTGAAGACGGTGGAAACCTTCATCGGCAGCCACGCACGCGCCGGCAAATAGAGACGCGGAAAGACTTGATATGAGAGTTAATGTGACCCGGCTTTCGTCCGGGTTGACCGTTGTCACGGAAAGAATGCCGCATCTCGAAAGCGTTGCTCTTGGGGTGTGGATCAAATCCGGGTCCCGCAACGAGACGACTGCCGAGCACGGCATCGCCCATCTTCTCGAGCATATGGCCTTCAAGGGTACGGCGCGCCGTACCGCCCGGCAGATCGCCGAAGAGATCGAAAATGTCGGCGGCGAAGTCAACGCCGCGACATCGACGGAAACAACTTCATACTACGCCCGCGTCCTGAAAGACCACGTTCCGCTCGCCGTCGATATTCTTGCAGACATCCTGACGGAGTCGCTGTTCGACGAAGACGAGCTGGAGCGGGAGAAAAACGTAATCCTCCAGGAAATCGGTGCCGCCACCGATACGCCTGACGATGTGATTTTCGACAATTTTTCCGGCGTCGCCTATCGCGACCAGACCATCGGCCGCCCGATCCTCGGCACTCCGGAAACCGTGCAATCCTTCACCAGCGCCCAGATCAGGCATTATCTCGCCCGCAACTATACAACGGATCGCATCTTCGTCGTTGCAGCAGGTGCTGTCGACCACCAGAGCTTCGTGAAGCAGGTGGAAGAACGTTTTGCCTCGCTGCCGCAGCTGCCGGTCACCACGCCGGTTCTCGAAAAGGCGATCTATACCGGCGGGGAAATCCGCGAGACCCGTGACCTCATGGACGCGCAGGTGCTTCTCGGCTTCGAGGGCAAGGCCTATCACGCCCGCGATTTCTACTGTTCGCAAATTCTCGCCAATATTCTCGGTGGCGGCATGTCATCGCGCCTGTTCCAGGAAGTGCGAGAGTCCCGCGGCCTTTGTTATTCCGTTTATGCCTTCCATTGGGGTTTTTCCGACACCGGCATTTTCGGCGTGCACGCGGCGACCGGCGGCAACGACCTGCCGGAACTGATGCCCGTCATCGTCGACGAGTTGCGCAAGTCTTCCCAGACCATTCATCAGGAAGAAATCGACCGCGCCCGCGCACAAATCCGCGCGCAACTGCTGATGGGTCAGGAAAGCCCGGCAGCCCGTGCCGGCCAGATGGCACGGCAGATGATGCTTTACGGCCGGCCCATCCCCAATGAGGAGATGATGGAGCGCCTGAACGACATCACGCGGGAACGCCTGACCGATCTTGCAGGACGGCTGTTTTTCGATACAGTTCCGACATTGTCTGCAATTGGCCCGCTCGAACAGCTGCCGCCTCTTTCAGACATTACTGCCGCGCTTTCCGCGCAGCAGCCCGCAAGGATAAAGGCGAACGGCTGAGGGTTGCGGTTTCTTTCCGTACAGGGATGGTGAATGCTGCGTTTTCTTTCCCGACATAACGACACCCCGGAACTGCGCAGCGCCAACCATCTTCTCAGACTGCCGCGCTATGGCGATTTCAAGCAATGGCACGTTCTGCGCTCGGAAAGCCGTCAGTTTCTCCAGCCATGGGAACCCACCTGGCGCCCGGACGAACTGACGGAAGGCTCCTTCCGCACGCGTGTGGTGCGCAACGGCCAGGAGTTTTCCTCCGGCACCGCCGTGTCGTTTCTGCTATTCGAGAAGGAGACGTTGCTCGTTGGCGGCATCACCATCGGTTATATCAGGCGGGGTGCTGCACAAAGCTGCATGATAGGATATTGGGTGGGCGAACGCTACGCCGCGCAAGGCCATATGTCTGCCGCATTAAAATTGGTAATACCCTATATCTTCAACGGACTTCAGTTGCACCGTATCGAGGCAGCCTGTATTCCGGAAAACTTCAAAAGCATCCGGCTTCTCGAAAATGCCGGGTTCCAGCGGGAAGGCCTCTTGCGGGAATATCTGAAAATCAACGGCCAATGGCGGGATCATACGATGTTTTCCCTTCTTGCCGACAAGCAAAGCTCCAGTGGAACGAAGTACGATACATGACTTACACTCACTCTGCGCCGTGCCTGTCGAAACGTCTGGCGGCAATTGCACTGGCTGCGCCGTTCTTCCTGTTTTTCCTGCTTTTTTCGTCTCTTTCCTACGCCTTCGAGCCGGTGAAGATTTCCCGTGACGATACGGCGCTCGATCTCACCGCGACAACCGATATCTATGCCAATCAGGGCGAAGCCTTTCAGGTCTCGACCGCGCCCGGTCCGGATGGCATCCGCCGCCGTATCGAGGTGCGCGCCAGCTCCACCGACCATCAGGGCGACTGGGCCGTCTTCGCGCTCGCCAACGTCTCCGAAGAGCAGCTGGAGCGCGTTATCGTCGCACCGCATTTCCGTCTGGTGAACTCCAAGCTGTTCTGGCCCGATCTCGGCTCGCAGCGCATCATCGCGATCACGCCGAGCGAAGGCTTTGCGCTTGACCGGCAGCCGAGCCCGGATGCCGACGTGTTCCGCATCACGCTCAATCCCGGCTCCGTCATCACCTTCGTCGCCGAGCTGTCGACACCGCAATTGCCGCAGATCTATCTGTGGGAACCGGAAGCCTACAAGGATACGATCAACGCCTTCACGCTCTATCGCGGCATCGTTCTCGGCATTGCCGGCCTGCTGGCAGTGCTCCTGACCATCCTGTTCGTCGTCAAGGGAACCTCGGTTCTGCCCGCGTCGGCCGCGCTCGCCTGGGCGGTGCTCGCTTATATCTGCGTCGATTTCGGCTTCCTTGAAAAACTCATCACCGTCACATCCAGCGATCAGCGAATATGGAGGGCGGGCGCCGAAGTGGCTCTCGCCTCCAGCTTCGTGGTCTTCCTGTTCACCTATCTCAATCTCAACCGCTGGCACGCGCATCTGGGTTATGCGACCTTTGCCTGGGTGGTGGGGCTGGCGCTGCTGTTCGGCGTCGCGATTTACGATCCTTCGGTCGCCTCCGGTATCGCGCGCGTCTCCTTCGCGCTGACGGCGACGGCCGGCATCGCACTCATCATCTATCTTGGCTTCAACCGTTACGACCGGGCGATTTTGCTCGTTCCGTCATGGGCGCTCATCCTCGTCTGGCTGTTCGGCAGCTGGCTGACGGTGACCGGACAATTGGACAACGACATCGTTCAGCCGGCGCTTGGCGGCGGGCTGGTGCTGATCGTGCTTCTGATCGGCTTCACAGTCATCCAGCACGCCTTTGCCGGCAGCGCCTATCAGCAGGGCCTGTTTTCCGATCTCGAACGGCAATCTCTCGCACTGACGGGCAGCGGCGATACCGTGTGGGACTGGGACGTGACGCGCGACCGCATCGTCACCACACCTGATATTTCCAACCGTCTGGGGCTGGAGCCCGGCACGATGCATGGTGCTGCGCGCAACTGGCTGCCGCGCCTGCATCCTGACGATCGCGACCGGTTCAAGGCAACGCTCGACGTGCTGCTCGACCATCGCAAGGGCCGCCTCAATCACGAATTCCGCATTCGCGCTGAAGACGGACATTTCCATTGGCTGCAAATCCGCGCCCGCCCGGTTCTGGGCTCCAACGGCGAAATCATCCGCTGCGTCGGCACCATCACCGACATCACCGAGCAGAAGAACTCGGTGGAGCGGCTGTTGCAGGATGCGATGAATGACAATCTGACCGGGCTACCAAACCGGCAGGTCTTCCTCGACCGCCTGCAATCGATCCTCAACCTCTCTCCTGAAAGCGACGGCGTGCGCCCGACGGTGATGGCGATCGATATCGACCGTTACAAGCTGGTCAACGATACGCTCGGCATTGCTGCAGGCGACAATATCCTCATCGCGCTGACACGGCGTCTGCGCCGCCTGTTGAAACCGCAGGATACGCTGGCGCGTCTCGGCGGCGATGAATTCGGCCTGATCCTGACCTCGGAGCGCGATCCGCAGCGGGTGGCCGATTTCGCCGATGCGGTGAACAAGGCAATCATGGTGCCGATCAATTTCGCCAATCGCGAAATCATCCTCACCGCCTCCATCGGCCTCGTTTCATGGATCGACCAGCAGGAAAGTGCCGCAGGTCTCTTGAGCGATGCGGAACTGGCGATGTACCGCGCCAAGCGCGCTGGCGGAAACCGCGTCGAGCCTTTCCGTCCCGCTTTCCGCACGTCCGGCACCGACCGCCTGCAAATGGAAAGCGATCTTCGCCGCGCCATCGAGCGCAAGGAGCTGTCGCTCGCCTATCAGCCCATCGTCAAGCTTGACGATGGCGCGCTGGCCGGTTTCGAGGCGCTGATGCGGTGGGAACACCCCAAGCGCGGCAACATTCCGCCAAGCGAATTCATACCCATCGCGGAAGCCTCCGGTCTGATCGAACCGCTCGGCATGTTCGCGCTGGAAAGGGCAGCGACCGACCTGATGGACTGGCAGCATTCCATCGAGAAGATGCCGATCTTCATCTCCGTCAATATTTCCAGCGCGCAATTGCTGAATAACGAACTGTATAACGACGTGCGCGGCATGCTGACGCGAACGCGCTGTAATCCGCAGCAGCTGAAGCTGGAGCTGACGGAATCCGTGGTGATGGAAAACCCGGAACAGGCGCGGCTGGTGCTTTCCAAGCTGAAGGAAACGGGCATCAGCCTCGCCATGGACGATTTCGGCACCGGCTATTCGTCACTTGCCTATCTCACCCGCTTCCCCTTCGACACGATCAAGCTCGACAAGGCACTGGTGGCCAATACCAGCGACAAGCGCAACGTGCTGCTGCGCTCCGTTATCGCCATGGCGCGCGCTCTCGATATGCAGGTGGTGGCGGAAGGCATTGAAACGCCTGAGGATGCGGCGGAACTCTCACGCATGAACTGCCATTTCGGCCAGAGCTTCCTGTTCGGCACACCGGTTTCCGGCGATGCGGCGCTGAAGCTTCTGCGGGAGCGGTTCCAGCCGACGAAGCGAGCTTCGTAAGAGGAATTGGAATATGGGGTGGTAAAGGGCTACTCCATCCACCGCCGTCATTCCGGCATTGAGCCGGAATGACGGGAGAAGGAAACGACGCGTTTCCTGACTATGACTTCTCGTGTCTCGTATTCACTGCGCCATCGAGAACTGCTGCATCTGCTGTTGAGGCATCGCGTCGATCCTGCCGTGTAGCAGGTCGTGGATGAATTCCATCTTGCTCACAACAGGCGGGGCCAGCACGAAGGGATAAAGGTCCGCCTCCCCCATGCTGCGCTGGATCGAGTTGATGGCGACGCTGAGCGGAATCCAGGCCTTGACCAGTTGTGCGGCGCTACGGGCATTATAGGGATCGAAAGTGACCTCCGCCGCCATTTCCTCATGTCCATCGGGGTCTATCGCCACACCAAAGGCGCGCGCGGTTTCCAGCGTATCGACAATGTGAAGATAATGCGCGAAACACTCGGCAAAATCCTCCCAGGGATGCACGGAGGCATAGGCGCTTATGAAGGTTTCCTGCCAGTTGGGGCGCGGCCCCTGCTCGTAATTGCGCTGTAGCGCCGCGGCATAGTCTTCGCGCTCATCGCCGAATACCGCGCGGCAGGCCTCCAGTCGGTTCTCATCACGAACCAGCTTGTTCCAGATGAAATGCCCAACCTCATGGCGGAAATGGCCAAGCATGGTGCGATAGGGCTCGTTCATGTTGGCGCGCACCTGCTCGCGCGTCGCATCATCCACCTCTGCCGCGCGAATGGCGATCAGGCCCTCGTCGTGGCCGGTCATGGCGGGAATGACGGAACCGTCAGGCGCGACCTCATCAACCAGAAAGTCGAAGACTAGCCCGCCGACAGGATCGGCATCGCGGTTGGGATGCGGCAGGCCGAGACGCAATATCGAATAGAACAAATGCCGCTGTGCTTGGCTGATGCCGCGCCATTGTTCGATGCCCTTATCCGTCGCGATATTTGGCACGAGACGGTTATGGCTGCAGGCCGGGCAAAAGGCGTTTTGGCTTTCCGCCGGCACAGACCAGTTGCAGATGTCGTTCACCTCATTGGCGCAGAACCGCACCTGTCTTTCCGGCTGGGCTACGAGTTGCCAATTCGGCTCACCCGCAGGCGCCAGCGCTTCCATGGAAAGGCGCTCCGGCACGAAGGCCAGACGATGGCCGCAAGAGACGCAGAAACGATTGTCGAAGTGGACCGGCTGGCCACAGGAAGCGCAGGAAAAAAGCTTCATTCATGAAACCCTTGCGGTGGATGAATTGGGTGAAGGCGAATATAAGAGACAAAGGTGAAAGGCGTCACAAACCCGCCCTTCAGGCCCCCAGACGACAAGAGCGCATGTGCGATAACACATGCGCTCCAAAGCACCGCATCAAAGACACGGGAGCCCGTCAGGCGGCATTACATACGATCAACGACACCCTTGACCGCATCCTTGGCCTTGCCGACGTTCTTCTGTACCTTGCCTTCGGTTTCCTGAGCGGCACCCTTGGCGCGCAGCTCGTTGTTGCCGGTTGCTTCGCCGACGTTTTTCTTGACCTTGCCAGCAACTTCCTTGGCTGTACCGGCGATCTTGTCTGATGTGCTACCCATGTTACTGCTCCCTAGTTGAGCCGTACTGTCTGTGCGGCTTTCGGGACTGTTAACGTCAGGGATTGGGATTGGTTCCAGCAGTCGACAAAAGGAGCATCACGAAAAAATCAGGCGTGGCCGGCTTCCGCAGAAAGCATGCGAGCATCCACACCCATAAGCGCAAGCGCCCGCTCGTATTTGTTGTCCAGTCCGCGGTCGAAAATCAGCTCTTCCGCCGCCGGGCAATTCAGCCATCCATTATTGGCGATCTCGTTTTCCAGCTGGCCCGGACCCCAGCCGGCATAACCGAGCATCATGGTGGCCTTTTGCGGGCCGCGACCATTGGAAATGGCGCGCACGATATCCAGCGTTGCCGTCAAGGAAATGTCGTCGCTGACCGGAATGCTCGATTCACTTAAATAATCATCGGAATGCAGCACGAAACCCCGGCCGGATTCGACCGGGCCGCCGCATTGGATCGGAAATTCCCGGGTGCGGTTGGGAAGCATGATGGCGTCGTTGCTGTCCACCAGCTTCAGATGCAGCAGAATATCCGTGAAGGTGATCTGCTGCGGCCGGTTGATGATGAAACCCATGGCTCCGGCATCCGAATGGGCGCAGATATAGACCACCGAACGGGCAAAATTGCCATTGTCCAGCCCCGGCATCGCAATGAGGAACTGGCTGTCAAAAAAGCCACGTTCGCGTTTGTCCATCAGGGTTGAAAAGCTCACCGGCGCCTCCAGCTTGCCGAATTCCACCATTGAACGGGAAAGCGGCGTTCGCACTTCGACAAAGCACAGGATGCGGCATCGCGCCCGATCAATCAACCGAAAATGATGAACCGCACGAATTCGTAACTGGTCCATCAGGCGATGTTGGGTTAGACGGAAAGAATGAGCGTCAGGACATTCTTTCGATTTTCACATCTTCGCCTCGCCGTTGCCTTCGCCGCCCTTCTCGGTAGCTGGCAACTAGCGCAGGCCGAAATTACCGACTGGGCGAGAAGTGAAGGCGGCCAGATGCGTGTGGCAAGCCTTGCCATGGATGCGGACGGCGTGGTGCGCGGCGTGTTGCAGATCGAGCCGAAAGACGGCTGGATAACCTATTGGCGCGAACCGGGCGAAGCTGGAATACCGCCCAAGATCACGCTTGATCCGGCAAGCGGTATAAGCCTGACATCGATGGCCTATCCCGTTCCCAAACTCATCGAGAACGGCGATATCACCGATATCGGCTACGATCACGCCGTCAGCATTCCCTTTCAGTTGAAAGCCGTGGACGCCAAAGCGGGAGGCAATATCGACCTCACCGCCTTCATCGGCGTCTGCCAGAATATCTGCATTCCCTTTGAGGCGACGTTTTCGATCAGCCGCGGCAATGCGGGCGATGACGACCACGAAGAGCGGCGATTGCTGGAAGAGGCGCGCGAGACGCTGCCAGAGGCTGCGTCCGACGATTTCAAGGTTGTCGATTTCCACATCACGCCCGACAAGACCATGCTTGGCGTGCAATTGCAGCTGCCGGAAAACGCGCCGAAGGAGACCGAGATATTCATCGCCGGCCCCTCCGGTTTTGCCTATTATGAGCCGCAGAACCTGGTGCGAGACAAGCGCAAGCTCTCCTTCTACATGAACATCAAGGGCTTGCCAAAAACCTATCAGGTGCAGGGCAACAGCTGGCCCATTCTGGTCAAATCCGGCGATCGGACCATGGAGACCATGCTCAATTTTCCAAAGCCCTGACGGTTCAGGCGGCATATCCCGAACGGGTGTCTCAGCCATGTAATTTCCCGCGAAAACCGTATGACAGTTTTCTTTTCCTTGCTCTATAGTCGCGCGAACCAAACGGCCATAGG
Source organism: Agrobacterium tumefaciens (assembly GCF_009649785.1). Lineage (GTDB taxonomy): Bacteria > Pseudomonadota > Alphaproteobacteria > Rhizobiales > Rhizobiaceae > Agrobacterium > Agrobacterium tumefaciens. Next base: position 68,657 of record NZ_WJOK01000014.1, read on the forward strand.
AGCATGGACATGACTATCAAGATCGGCGAAAAACTGCCTTCCGCAACCTTCAAGGAAAAGACCGCCGATGGCCCGGTGGAAACCACCACCGATGCGCTTTTTGGCGGCAAGACGGTGGTTCTTTTCGCCGTACCCGGCGCTTTCACTCCCACCTGCTCGCTGAACCACCTGCCGGGCTACCTCGAAAACCGCGACGCCATTCTCGCAAAGGGCGTGGATGACATCGCCGTCGTTTCCGTCAACGACTGGCACGTCATGGGCGCATGGGCACAATCGTCCGGCGGCCAGGGCAAAATTCACTTCCTCGCCGACTGGGACGCCGCCTTCACCAAGGCGCTCGGCCTCGATGCCGACCTTTCCGGCGGTGGCCTCGGCGTGCGCTCCAAGCGCTATTCGATGCTGGTGAAAGACGGCGTGGTTACATCGCTCAACGTGGAAGAAAATCCCGGCCAGGCGACGGTCTCGGCCGCTGCAGCGATGATCGAGCAGCTTTAAGCCACCTCTCTGTCGTCGCGAATGAAGTACAGTATCCATTAAAGGGCGGTCAAACCGCCCTTTTTCACACATTCATATCAAACACCAGAAGCCCGGCCAGACCGCCATCGGTCAGCGAGACCAGACGTTGACCGACTTCCATGTGTTGCGGGTGCGCCAGATATTCGTCGCGGGCTTCCGGGCTGTCCAGCGTCACGATGAAGCCATCGACGAAACCGCCATTCAGGCCTTCCGGCGAAACGTTCTGGCCGTATTTCACGTCGATTATGCCGGGTATCACGTCCTTGAGGGCCGCAATTGCTTCAAACACCGCGTGTTTTTCAGAGGATGCCGTTGCAGCCTTGAACCGTAGAAATACACAATGCAGGATCATCTGAATGTCTCTCCTCCGCTGGAACATCGTCCAACTGTTTGACGACAAGATAGATCGGGTTTCAGTTTTCACAATCCCTTATCACGGTTGGGCCGGATCAGGGCCGAATGGAAGAAATCAGTCTTCCGTTACCGGCGTTTGAAAGGCTCCATGCCCTTGCGTGCCAATTCGTCGGCGCGCTCGTTTTCCGGGTGGCCGGCATGGCCCTTGACCCAGTGCAGCGTCACTTTATGGCGCTCCTGCGCAGCGTCCAGCGCCTGCCACAGCTCCACATTCTTGACCGGTTTGTTATCGGCGGTTTTCCAGCCCTTCTTTTTCCAGCCGAAAATCCACTTGGTGATGCCATCCTTGACATAGGCGCTGTCGGTATAGAGATCGACTTCGCAGGGACTTTTCAGCGCGTTGAGCGCCGAGATGGCCGCCAGCAGTTCCATGCGGTTGTTGGTGGTATCAGCCTCGCCGCCGGACAATTCCTTTTCGGTCTCGCCATATCGCAGCACGGCACCCCAGCCGCCCGGACCGGGATTGCCGGAGCAGGCGCCGTCGGTAAAGATATCGACATGTTTCATTCGCCAACCAGCCCGTATTCGGCGACATGGCTGATGGAGCGGTGGAACCGCAGCTTGCGCAGATATTCCAGCGGGTCTTTCTTCACCACCAGCGCGCCCGCTGGCGTCGTCAGCCAGTCATAGAGGCGGGTCAGGAAGAAGCGCAGCGCCGAGCCGCGTGCCAGAAGCGGCAAGGCATCCAGTTCCGCCTCGCTCAACGGGCGCACCGACTGGTAACCTTCCAGCAGCGCCTTGCCCTTGGTGACGTTGTACGCACCATCCTTCTCGAAGCACCAGGCATTGAGGCAGATCGACACGTCATAGGCGAGCAGGTCGTTGCAGGCGAAGTAAAAATCGATGAGCCCGGAAAGCTCGTCACCGAGGAAGAACACGTTGTCCTGAAACAGGTCCGCATGGATGACGCCCGCGGGCAAATCCTTCGGCCAATGGGCGGCGAGATAATCGATTTCCGGGCGGATCTCTTGCTTCAGGCCCTTTTCCACCTCGTCGGCGCGGTCTTCAGACTTGTCCCACAGCACCTTCCAGCCATCGACGGAGAGTGCATTGGGGCGCTTGATCTCGAACCCCTCACCGGCCAGATGCATGGCGGCCAGCGCCTTGCCGACTTCCCGGCAATGTTTCGCTTCCGGTTTTCGCAGCCACATGCCTTCAAGGAAGGAGATCAGCGCCGCTGGGCGACCGGACAATTCGCCCAGCAGTTCCCCGTCCTTGCGCGGCAGCGGCAAGGGGCAGGACAGACCCTTGGCGGCCAGATGCTGCATGAGACCGAGGAAGAACGGCAGATCGGATTTTTCCACTCGCTTTTCGTAAAGCGTCAGAATCAGCGGATCCTTCGTCGTATGCAGCAGGAAATTGGAGTTTTCGACGCCTTCGGCAATGCCCTTATAGGATGTAAGGCTGCCAACGTCGTATTGTATGAGGAAATTCCTCAGATCATCTTCGGTGATGTCCGTATAAACTGCCAATTTCAAATCTCTTGATGAAGGATGGAGTGAAAATCTGAAGAGGGGATGACATATGCGCGGTGGGAACCACTCACATATCTCGCCATCCCGGTCTAGGCGCCAGTGGCGGCTTTCGGTGGCAGGGCATTGCTGGCATTGCCGTTCACGAAAGCCATGTCGTCCGTCGTCAGCTCGATGCTGCGCAGTTCGCGGTTGACGAGGAAATGTTCCGTTTCCTCCACCGTGACGGCCAGATCGAGCGTCGTATCGAAACGCGCCTTGAAGGCTTCGATGATCTCATCAACGATGACCTCCGGCGCAGAAGCGCCCGCCGAAAGACCGACGGTGCGGATATCGCCGATCGCATCCCAGTCGATTTCCGCCGCACGCTGCACCAGAACCGAATGTTTGGCGCCAGCGCGCAGCGCCACTTCCACCAGCCGCTTCGAGTTTGACGAATTGGGCGCGCCGACCACGATGAAGAGATCGCAGCCGGGGGCCGCCTGCTTCACCGCATCCTGACGGTTGGTGGTGGCGTAACAAATGCTGTCGGCGGCGGGCGCCTGAATGGCCGGAAAACGTTCCTGCAACCGGGCAATAACGCCTGCGGTATCATCGACAGACAGCGTTGTCTGGGTAACGAAACCGAGGTTTTCTCGGTCCACCGGTTCATAGGTGCCGGCATCCTCCACCGTCTCGATGAGCGAAACGGTACCTTCGGGCAGCTGGCCCATGGTGCCGATGACCTCAGGGTGACCGGCATGGCCGATCAACACGACATGGCGGCCGAGGCGCTGGTGGCGCATGGCCTGCTTATGGACCTTGGAGACGAGCGGGCATGTGGCATCGAGATAAAACAGGTTGCGCGCCTGCGCATCCTCCGGCACGGATTTGGGCACACCATGGGCGGAAAAGACCACCGGCTGCTCGCGATGCTCGGCGGGGATTTCGTGCAGTTCCTCGACGAAAATAGCGCCCTTGGCTTCCAGCCCCTCGACCACGTATCGGTTATGGACGATTTCGTGGCGGACATAGACCGGCGCGCCATAGGCTTTCAGCGCCAGCACGACGATCTGGATCGCCCGGTCCACGCCCGCGCAAAAGCCGCGCGGTCCGCACAGCCTTATCGTCAAAGGGGGTTTGGAAACGGCGATGTTCATTCGTGCTCCTTGGCGTGCTCCTTGCCCTTGCCCGGTAGCCAGCCTTACCGGACAGGGCGCGCGTTATTCACCTTGCGCCTTACCGTTCCGGAAATAGGCAAAACCGGCGACGATGACAAGGGCCGCCGCCAGACCATACCACGTTATCGCATATTGCAGGTGATTGTTGGGCAAATCTATCAGCGTCACGCCGCCCTGTGGCCAGCCGCCGGGGTTCGGCGCATCGTCGGCATCCACGAACAGGTTGACCAGCTTGTTGGGCGGGATATCGGTGCTCGACGCCATGGCCGCCAGATCCTTCCAGTAGAAGATGTTCTTGGCGATATCGTTATCCGGCAGCAGGGAAGACGGTTTTGCAACGAGAGGCGCGCGCGCCAGCCCCTTGATCTGCACCTCGCCAGCGACCTGCCCTTCAGGCCGCTTCGTCGCCTCCTTCATCTCAAACGGCACGAAGCCGCGATTGACGAAGAGGATGCGGCCATCGGCAAGCGACAGCGGAGTATAGATGTAATAGCCGGTTCTGCCCTGGTGGGTGGCGAAGAAATGCCGCTCGCGGGCATGATCGAAAACGCCGGAAACGTTGACCCTGCGATATTCAATTTCGCCGCCGCTTTTGGCAATGGCTTCGATCTGCGAGAGCGTGGCCGGACTTGCGTTGCGCCGCGCCTCGATATCGGCAATCAGCGCTTCTTTCCAGTAAAGCCGCTTCACCTGCCATGTGCCTAGCCCGAGAAGGATGGCAAGTGCCAAAAGGACGAGCGGCGCGGCAAACCAGATGCGTCTTTCCGCCGCCTTCATGTGGGAAACCTCATTCACGATCAAGCCTGCCTTCGCTTGCATTGTTGCGGTATTGCAGCGCAATCATGATGCCCTTCATCTTGCGCAGCAGCACGAGGGAGACGATCACCGCGAAAGGCAACCAGAGCATGGCATGCACCCAGACGGGTGGCGCAAAACGCTGATCGAACCAAAGCGCCAGCCTGACGACAAGGAAACCGACGATCAGCATGACAAAGACGGCCGGGCCTTCGCCCGCATCGGCAAAGCCATAATCCAGCCCGCAGGCGCTGCATGCGGGTTTCGGGGTCAGGAAGCCGTCGAACAGCCTGCCATTGCCGCAACGCGGGCAGCAGCCCTTCAGCCCGACTTTTATTGGGTCCACCGGCGCAAAGCCGCCGTTTCCGGGTTCAGACATGATGGCCTCCCGCCTTGGGCCGGTTAAACCTCCGTCCGGCCCGCCTGTTTAAACACAAAGGGCGGCAGATGCCGCCCTCCGAGTCAGAAAACAAACCGCATCACTCCGCCAGCGGCGCGCCCCAGCCGCCCCAGATGTAGATCGCGAAGAACAGGAACAGCCAGACGACGTCAACGAAGTGCCAGTACCAGGCAGCCGCTTCGAAGCCGAAATGCTGTTTCGGCGTGAAACCGCCGGCAATGGCGCGCAGCAGGCAGACCAGCAGGAAAACCGTGCCGACGAAAACGTGGAAACCGTGGAAGCCGGTCGCCATGAAGAAGGTCGCACCATAGATCGAGTTCTTGAAGTCGAACGGGGCGTGCATGTATTCGTAAACCTGCACGGTCGAGAACAGGACGCCGAGGGCAACGGTGAGGACGAGACCGGTGATCAGCCCCTTGCGGTCATTGTGCAGCAGGGCATGGTGTGCCCATGTCACGCAGGTGCCCGACAAAAGCAGGATGACGGTGTTGTAGAGTGGCAGGTGCCAGGGATCGATGACCTCGATGCCCTTTGGCGGCCACTGACCGCCGGTATATTCGAGGCGGGACGCCTGAATGGCCTCGTGCGGATAAAGGCTGGCATCGAAATAGGCCCAGAACCACGCGACGAAGAACATCACCTCAGAGGCGATGAACATGATCATGCCGTAACGCAGGTGAAGCGAAACGACGCGGGTGTGGCTACCCTCATTGGCTTCCTTGATCGTGTCTGCCCACCATGCGTACATGGTGTAAAGCACGATGACGAGACCGATATAAAACAGCCAGGGATTGGCCAGTTCCATGCCGAACAGCTTGAAGGAGCCAGCCGACAGGTAACGCATGTAACAGACGCCGCCAAAGGTCAGAATGAAGGCGCCGATCGAGGCCAGAAGCGGCCAGGGGCTTGGATCTATGATGTGGTAGTCGTGGTTCTTCTGATGCGTATCTGCCATGTGTGACAATCCCCTGGTATCTCTTCCCAGACCCGGCCCTACTCAAAAGGCCCAAGTCTCCTCTCACAATTTGCTTTCGCCAGATTCAGTCTTTACCGGCAAGGACGCAACCGGTTTTTCGGTTTTGGCCGGATAAAACGTATAGGACAGCGTCAAAGTATGAATGTTCTTCGTTTCGCGCGCCGTGGCGATATCCGGATCGATGAAAAACACCACCGGCATTTCGAGCGTTTCGCCCGGCTGAAGCGTCGTTTCAGTGAAGCAGAAACACTCCACCTTGTTGAAATAAGCGCCTGCTTCCATGGGCGTGACGTTAAAGACCGCCGTGCCCGTGGTTGCCACCGCTGAGCGGTTCGTCGCCTTGAAATTGATCTGCACCGTCTCGCCGATTTTCGGCGTGACCAGCTTGTCGACCGGGCGGAAATCCCAGTTGAGGCCATTCGACGTATTGGCGTCGAAGGTGACGTTGATGGTCTTGTCGAGAATGACGTCGGAATATTGCTCGACGCGCTGGGTCGTGCCGTTATAGCCAGTGACGCGGCAGAACAGGCTGTAGAGCGGAACGGCGGCATAGGCCATGCCGATCATAGCGCAGAAAAAGACGAGACAGAGCACGAGGATGGAGCGATTGCTCACCCGCTGCGTGCCGGCCGTTGCCTTGTCTGCCCCGATATTTGCCCCAGTATTCGCCATGTCCCCCTCCTCTCCTCCGATCATGCCCTCACTGTCAGGCCGTCAATGCGAGCCGATCTTGATGATGGTGATGACGTAAAACAGCACCACCAGACCGGCGAGCAAGACGCCGAGCGCGACGTTGCGCCCGCGCCTCGATTTTTTCTGCGCCGCGCTCAGTTCCACGGTTTCCATCAAAAAACTCCCGAAATCACGGCTTTCAGGGCCGGAGCGAAATGATCGGCCAAAAGGCCGGAGAAGACGGCGAAGAGGTAAAGCACCGAATAGGCGAACATCTTCTTGGCGGGCAGCATTTTTTCGTCACCGTCAGGCATGCGCCGGACATCGAGCGAACAGTACACAAAGATCGCGCTCAGCACGGCGGCGAAAATGCCATAACCGAGGCTCGCCAGACCGGTGAAATACGGCGCGACCGCAACTGCAGCCGTCAGCACGGCGTAAACGATCATCTGGTTCTTGGTGGAGCGCTCGCCCGCCACGTTCGGCATCATCGGAATGCCGACGGAGCCGTAGTCGCGCATCTTGAACAGCGCCAGCGCCCAGAAATGGGCTGGTGTCCACAAGAAGATGATGAGGAAGAGGATGACGCTATCAAGCGAAACGCCGCCGGTGACGCAGGCCCAGCCAAGCATGGGCGGGAAAGCGCCGGCAGCACCACCAATGACGATGTTCTGCGGTGTCGAGCGTTTCAGCCACATCGTATAAACGACGGCGTAGAAGAAAATGGTGAAGGCGAGCAATCCGGCGGAGAACCAGTTGACCGCAAGCCCGAGGATGACCACCGAAAAGGCCGAGAGCGTCAGTCCGAAGGCCAGCGCCTCGCCAGGTGCTACGCGGCCGGACGGGATCGGCCGCTTGGCGGTGCGGCTCATCACGGCGTCGATATCTGCATCGTACCACATGTTGAGCGCGCCGGATGCGCCGGCACCGACGGCAATACAGAGAATGGCGATGAGGCCGAGGACCGGGTTGATGTGGCCCGGCGCCAGCACGAGGCCCGCAAACGCCGTGAAGACGACGAGCGACATGACGCGCGGTTTCAGCAACTCGAAATAATCGCGCGCGCCGGCTTCCGAAAGTTCGGAGCTTTCCAGGCCAAGCATTTCGCGATTGTCGATGACGGTCATTTCGTATCCTGTTTTTCTTCAGATGCCGCTTGTCGCGGCATCCCTTGCACCAGCCCGAAAACAGAGTGTCGTTTTCGGCGTGCACGGTGCGTCAATTCATTGGTCCGAACGTTCCGGCACGGGCAGCACCGGGGTCAAAGACCCGATGCCATGCGCCTGGCATATCGCCACGCCCGTTCCGTCGCCCTGCTGCGTCTGCCCATTCATAGTGGCAGTACTTGGCTTTTATCATGTCGCACGAAAAGCTTCGCTTGGACAAAATGCCTCACGCAGCAGCAGACTCCGTCCGCCTCAAGGGAAACGGCGCGGATAAGCCCGCACCATCCCCTCTTTTCAGCTTCCGGAGTTCGCAAGCCCTGCCCGCGCACTCCGGTCCGGCATTCAGCGAATGCGCGGAAGCTGTTCCCACTGGTGGTATGGCGGCGGAGAGGACAGCTGCCATTCGAGCGTCGTCGCACCTTCACCCCAGGGATTGTTGCCAGCGATCCGCTTCTTGGCGAAGGCTTCCCAAACACCGAAGAGGAAGATCAACACGGCAACGGCCGAGATATAGGAACCATAGGAAGACACCAGGTTCCAGCCGGCATAGGCATCGGGATAATCGATGTAACGACGCGGCATGCCGGCAAGGCCGAGGAAGTGCTGCGGGAAGAAGATCAGGTTCACGCCAACGAACATCACCCAGAAGTGCAGCTTGCCGATGAACTCGTTGTACATGTAGCCGGTGATCTTCGGGAACCAGTAATACCAGCCGGCGAAGATCGCGAAGACCGCGCCGAGCGACAGAACGTAATGGAAGTGCGCCACGACGTAGTAGGTGTCGTGCAGCGAACGGTCGAGACCGGCATTGGCGAGCTGGACGCCGGTAACACCGCCGACCGTGAACAGGAAGATGAAGCCGATTGCCCAGACCATCGGGGTCGAGAAGGTCAGCGAACCGCCCCACATTGTCGCGATCCACGAGAAGATCTTGATACCTGTCGGCACCGCGATGACCATGGTTGCGAAGACGAAATAACGCTGCGCTTCCAGCGAAAGGCCGACCGTGTACATGTGGTGCGCCCACACGATGAAGCCGACAGCGCCGATGGCGACCATGGCGTATGCCATGCCGAGATAGCCGAAGACCGGCTTCTTGGAGAAGGTGGACACGATGTGGCTGATGATGCCGAAGCCGGGCAGGATCAGGATGTACACTTCCGGGTGGCCGAAGAACCAGAACAGGTGCTGGTAGAGGATCGGATCACCGCCGCCTTCCGGCGAGAAGAATGCCGTGCCGAAGTTACGGTCGGTCAGAAGCATGGTGATGCCACCAGCCAGAACCGGCAGGGAAAGCAGCAGCAGGAATGCGGTGACCAGAACCGACCAGGCAAAAAGCGGCATCTTGTGCAGCGTCATGCCCGGAGCGCGCATGTTGAGGATGGTGGTGATGAAGTTGATGGCGCCAAGGATCGAGGACGCGCCGGCAACGTGCAGCGAGAAGATCGCAAGATCCACCGCCGGTCCCGGCATGCCGTTGGTCGAAAGCGGCGGATACATGGTCCAGCCGCCACCCACGCCGTAACCGCCCGCCGGACCTTCGACGAAAAGCGACAGGAGCAGCAGGATGAACGCCGGAACGATCAGCCAGAAGGAAATATTGTTGAGGCGCGGGAAAGCCATGTCAGGAGCGCCGATCATGATCGGGATCATCCAGTTGGCAAAGCCGCCGATCATCGCCGGCATGACCATGAAGAAGATCATGATGAGCGCGTGCGCTGTCGTGAACACGTTGAACATGTGCTTGCCGCCGTCGATGGCAGCGTCACCCTCGAAACCGTAAACCATGGAGGCCAGACCGTGGAAGATCTGGATGCCCGGCTCCTGCAGCTCCATACGCATGACAACCGAAAGCCCGCCACCGATGATACCCGCCATGATGGCGAAGATCAGGTAGAGCGTGCCGATGTCTTTATGGTTGGTCGACAGGAACCAGCGGGCGAAAAAGCCCGGCTTGTGGGAATGATCATGAGAATGATCATCATGCGCGTGCCCATCATGAGCGGATTGACCATGCGAGTGATGATCGTCGTGTGCGGAAGGTCCAGCCATTGTCGTCACTCCAGGTCTCAGTTGGTTTCGTTGGCGGCAACGTCGACCGTGCGCGGAGCGCCATCGACGGAGGCTATCAGTGCCCGGTTCGCGCCGTTCAGATCTGAAGCGGCGGCGGCGTGCCAGGCATTGTACTGCTGTTCGGAAACCACCCGAATGGCGATCGGCATGAAGGCATGGTCCTTGCCGCAAAGCTCGGAACACTGGCCGTAATAAAGGCCTTCCTTCTCCGGCTTGAACCAAGTTTCGTTGAGGCGGCCCGGAACGGCGTCGATCTTAACACCGAAAGCGGGCATGGCGAAGGCGTGGATGACATCCGTAGGCGCCGCCGTCACCAGAAGGCGAACGGTCTTGCCGACCGGAACGACCATTTCATTGTCTACCGCGAGAAGACGCGGGTAGCGGGCCTTGTCCTCCTTGCCTGCAGCTGCACGATCCTGCTCCTTCAGCAGATAGCTGTCGAAGGCGAGCGGCTCGGCGCCCTCGGCAGCCTTGTATTCGTAGTTCCAGAGCCATTGCGTCGCAGTCGCCTTCAGCGTCAGGTCAGGGTTTTCCGGCTGCGTCAGCTGCGCGTTCAGAAGATTGAACGACGGGAAAGCGAGGAACAGGAGAATGAGAACCGGCGCAAGCGTCCACACCACTTCGATCGCGGTGTTGTGGCTGGTCTTGGACGGCACCGGATTTTTCGCTGCACGGAATTTCAAGGCGACGATAATGAGCAGCGCAAGAACGAAAAGCGTAACCGGAACAATGAACCAGAGCGTATATTGTTCAAACCAGCGTATTTCGTGCATGATCGGCGTGGCGGCCTCCTGCATGCCCATTTGCCAATGCACCGGCTGATCGGCCTGGGCGCCGACAGCCGTGAGCAGACAGGTCATCCCCGCCAATGCTGCGTAAATCCTATTCGTCACGGTACCCTCTCCCTCACGCGTCTGATCTTGATCAATTACAGACGCAGAATCCATGCTTATGGTACTAACTTCAAACCACAGTTTGTCCTCTGCCGCAATATGCGTAAGGACACGGATGTCAGCCAATTTCACCATTGTTCGTCGCAGCCGAGTTTCCCATGTCCCGTATCCTGCAAGATATTTCAGGCGCGCTTGGCAATGGTCAAAATCCGGCGCAGCCCCTGCTGGCAGCGCTTTTGCAGCAGGCTTCAGCCAACAGGCACCGGCTGCCGCACGGTCAAATCAGGCGCCTGCACCCGGCAACAGGTCCTATTTCCGCCCAACTCGGCTGGAATTGAGGTACCAAGGCTTTTTTTTCCGGATTATGGCGTCAAAATAGCCGCACTGATTCGAATCCCAGAGGTATCCATGCGTCTTTCCCCGCTCGCGCGCACTTTTCTTGCCGCCGCCGGTCTTGCCATCATCGCTCCCGCCGCAGCGGCGCTGGCGCAACAGCAGCCGCCCGGAACGCCGAAGTCGACGCATGGAGCATGGTCGGTGATCTGCGACAAGCCGGCAGGCGCATCCGAAGATCAATGCGCCCTGATGCAGAACGTGATTGCCGACGACCGCCCGGAAGTGGGGCTTTCGGTGGTGGTCCTGAAAACCGCGGACCGCAAGTCGCGCATCCTGCGTATCCTCGCACCGCTTGGCGTGCTTCTGAAGGACGGCATGGAGCTTTATATCGACAACAACAATATTGGCCGCGCCTATTTCACCCGCTGCTTCTCCGAAGGCTGCTATGTCGAGGTCGATATTGACGACGAGCTGCTGAAGGTTCTGCGCGCCGGCAAGAACGCGGTTTTCGCGCTGCGTGAATCCGTCGATCAGGATCGTGTCGGTATTCCGATCGAGCTCACCGGCTTTGCCGAAGGCTACGACGCGCTTCCTTAAACAATAAGGTTGAATCCGAGAGACTAAAACTCTACCATGAAAGTATTGTTTTAACTATTTTCGGATATCATGAAATATAGAAAACCGGTAACCCTCCGTCAGTTTCGCGGCGTTTTTCTGGTACTTCTACTATTTGCTTTTGCGGTGAGCTTTGCTCATGAAAGTGGCCTCTTGCCCGATTTCATGGTAGGAAACGCGCAGCCGCAAATGCTGATTATGATTGTCACTGGGAATATTCTGTCGCAGTTCCACTGGGAACGCGTCGTGCCGAATCCGCCTGAGCACTGGGGACGTCTGACGTTGCTGGTTCTTCTCCATAGCGTCCCTGTCTATGTGGCCATGGCTTTTTTCGTGCACCTCATATTCAAGCTGACTTGAGCCAAATCACGCTTTGGCTTGCCACCGACGCCCCACAATCCTACATGCTTGCCAGACACTATTCAGTTTGGAGCCTCCCATGACCAACGACCTTGTAAATCTCTTCGATTGCGACGAGACGCAGTTGCGCAAGCTGGTCGCGGAAGCGCTCACCGGCGCAGACGATGGCGAGTTGTTCATCGAACATGCGCAGGCCGAATCGCTGACCTTCGATAACGGCCGCCTCAAGGGCGGCTCCTTCAATACCGACCAGGGTTTTGGCCTGCGCGCCGTTGCCGGCGAGACCGTCGGCTACGCCCATGCGGGCGAGCTGTCGCAGGCTGCGCTGAAGCGGGCGTCGGATGCTGTCGGCGCCGTGACCAGAGGTTATTCCGGTTCCTATGCCGCAGCCCCACAACGCACTAACAAAAAGCTCTACGGCGACGAAAACCCGATCGGCAGCCCGAGCTTCGAGGAGAAGGTGAAACTTCTCACCGATATCGACGCCTATTTGCGCGACAAAGACGCGAATGTCCGGCAGGTGACGGCGACGATTTCCGCAAGCTGGCAGGTAGTGGATATTCTGCGCGCCGATGGCCATCGCGTCAGCGATGTCAGGCCCATGACCCGTATCAATATTTCCGTGGTCGCAGGTGAAGGCGACCGGCAGGAAAGCGGCTCCTACGGCATTGGCGGCCGCGTCGGCTTTGGCGATTTCATCACCACGGAGAACTGGCAGCGCGGTGCCGACGAGGCGCTGCGCCAGGCGCTCGTCAACCTGACCGCCGTCGATGCGCCGGCCGGCACCATGGATGTGGTTCTCGGCTCCGGCTGGCCCGGCGTCATGCTGCATGAGGCTGTAGGCCATGGCCTCGAGGGCGATTTCAACCGCAAGAAAACCTCGGCCTTTGCCGGCCTGATGGGCGAGATGGTGGCAGCCCCGGGTGTGACTGTGGTGGATGACGGCACCATCGACAGCCGCCGTGGTTCGCTCACCGTCGACGACGAGGGAACACCGTCGGCCCATAATGTGCTGATCGAGAACGGCAGGCTGGTGGGATATATGCAGGACCGCCAGAACGCCCGGCTGATGGGTGCGAAGGCGACAGGCAATGGCCGCCGGCAGGGGTATGCCTATGTGCCGATGCCGCGCATGACCAACACCTACATGCTGTCAGGCGACAAGACGCCCGAGGAGATCATCTCCTCCGTCAAGAAGGGCATCTATGCCGTTTCCTTCGGTGGCGGTCAGGTGGATATCACATCAGGCAAGTTCGTGTTCGGCTGCACCGAGGCTTATCTCATCGAGAACGGCAAGATCGGCGCGCCGGTGAAGGGTGCAATGCTGATCGGCAACGGGCCGGACGCAATGAAGCGCGTCTCGATGATCGGCAACGATTCGAAACTGGACACCGGCATCGGCAATTGCGGCAAGGCCGGGCAATGGGTGCCGGTTGGCGTCGGCCAGCCGCATCTGCGCATGGACCAGATCACCGTCGGCGGCACGAAGGCGTAGTTCCGGCCTCGAGCCGGAATCCAGCCTACCCGCGTCCGTTTGGCGAGATGAGCCGTTTCAGCCCAAGGACTTGGGCTGACTGTGTGCCGGATCATGCCCGGCATGAGGTGAGAAAGGCTGTGGTAGGCCGAAAAGTTGAACCTGCTTCAGCCCACAACTCCGCACATGGCTGCCATGATGAGGATTCCTCTGGCAAGTCACCCGGAAGACGATAATATCGCCCCATTACCGCAGGCCACGCCTCCCATAGCCGGGCCTGCGCGGCAAAGGAGACCATGACCATCATACGAAATGCCCTCGTCCCGGAACTAGCCGTCAGCGACTGGCAGAAAAGCCGCGCTTTTTATTGCGACCTGATCGGTTTTCATGTGGTTTATGAGCGCGCCGAAGAGGGCTTTGCCTATCTGGCGCTGGGTGATGCGCAGCTGATGATCGACCAGATCGGTGCGACCCGGACCTTCGTGGCGGAAAATGCAGCGCTTGAATTTCCGCTGGGCCGCGGCATGAATCTGCAACTTGCCGTTCCTTCCCTGCTGCCAATCCTCGCGCGGCTTGAGCGGGCCTCGATCGATCTTGTCCTGCCGTCAGAGGAAAAATGGTACAGGCGCGGCACAGTCGAGGTCGGCAACCGGCAATTCATCGTTGCCGATCCGGACGGTTACCTGCTCCGCCCGTTCGAAAGCCTCGGCGAACGCCCCTTCCGGTTCGGTTGAGCCGCCATGCTGCCTTTTCTCCCGCATGCTGTCGTTTTCGACATGGACGGATTGCTGATCGAAAGCGAGACGCTTTATCGCGATTCCTTTCTGGCCGCGTCAGATGAGGGCGGCCACGGAATGCGGGTAGAGACCTATCAGAAGGTCTGCGGCAGCCCGTGGGATGTCATTACCGGCACCATTTTCGCCGATTATGGCGCGGATTTTCCGATCGACAGCTTCCGTGACGCCTGGCTCCGGCATCTTGCCGTGATGATGGCGGAAGGCGTGGCGCTGAAACCCGGCGTCGTCGAAATCCTCGATCTTCTCGACAGGCTCGATATACGCCGCGCCATCGCCACCTCCTCGCGGCACGATTCCGTCACACGTCATCTCGGCCCCTATGACCTGCTCAAACGTTTCGATACCATTGTCGCCCGCGGCGACTATTCGGAGCCGAAGCCGTCGCCCATGCCATATCTTACTGCCGCAAAACGTCTCGGCATCGATCCGGGCCGTTGCCTGGCGCTGGAGGATTCCTGGCACGGCGTGCGCTCCGCCTCCTCGGCGGGCATGATGACGATCATGGTGCCGGATGTCGCGCCGCCGACCGAGGAAATGCGGGAAAAATGCATTGCCGTTTCAACCGACCTTCATGCGGTTGCCGGCCTCCTGCAACAGGCGCCGTTATCAGAGGCATGAAGGCGCGTCACATGCCTTTAGCCATTGGTCTTTATGGAGCCATATAGGCTGACAGGACGATCCTGCCCGAATTCATTTGTCGGCACATCCATAAACGGAGCGGCGCTGATATTGCTCGCTCTTTCCGCATTTGAGATTACCCTGCGGCAGGTCATGACGCCGGTGGCCGCCATTCTAGCAGCTATGCTCTCTATCGTTTTGCTCTCATAATCGCGGCAGCGGCAGAGCCGCAGCGGTAGGGCCGCGTCCCTCCCCGCAAACTGTCAAACCGACGGTTTAAAACGCCACTTGCGCTCTATCGATGCTTCGATGTCGAGACCGTTATAATGGGCGAGCAGCAAAACGTGGCCGAGGAGATCGGCGGTTTCGTCGGCAAGATCGAGTTTCATCTCCTCTTCGCTTCTGCCTTTGCTGCGCCCACGCCCCGTCAGCCGGTTCCAGGCCTGCGTGACCTCACCAACCTCCTCTTGGAGCTTCAGCATATACCAGTCGGGATCGCGGACGATCCCATTTTCCTCAGCGTATTTCTGTGAGGCAGCTTCAAACTGGCGCATCAAGACAGCAAGCATTTGTTCATCCTTTGTTCGTGAGATACAACTCTGATCACGATTCTCCGGCGGCGTCGATTCGAAAGCGTATCGTGCGATAATCAGCTGAAATTTCCGCGACAGGTGCCTGCATGCGGGATAAAGAGGTATTCGAAACCCATGCAGTCACCCATGCCTCTCCTCGATTTTTTCTCGGCTCTCATCACCGCGCATAGTCCGACGCTGCTCGCCATGTTTGCGGGCGCCGCCTTTCTCGCCGGACTTGCCCGCGGCTTTTCCGGCTTTGGTGCGGCCCTCATCTTCATTCCGCTGGCAAGCGCCATTGTCGGCCCGCGCATCGCCTCGGTGGTTCTTCTTGTGGTGGACGGCGTTTTGACGCTCGGCATGATACCGCCGGCCTGGCGCATGGCCGACCGGCGTGAAGTCTTCACCATGGCAGCCGGTGCGCTTGTCGGCGTCCCGCTTGGAACGCTGCTGCTTTCCGGTGGGGATCCGCTCACCCTGCGCTGGATCATTTCCATCGTGGTTGTCGTGCTGCTGTTATTTCTCGTTTCCGGCTGGCGTTACAGCGGCCGGCCGAAAACACCGCTCACCCTGTTCACCGGGCTTGTTGCCGGGCTGTTTTCGGGTGCGGCGCAACTGGGCGGTCCACCCATCGTCGCCTATTGGCTTGGCGGCGCCCTCAAGGGCGCTTTCGTGCGCGCCAATGTCATTCTCTATTTCGCGATTTCGACCGTGATCTCGGCCACCAGCTATTTTTTTGGTGGCCTGTTCACCGCTGACGTCTTTGTTTTTTTCCTGCTGGCCCTGCCGTTTTACGGGGCGGGTCTTTATGCCGGTGCGCGGCTGCACGGGCTTGCCGACGAGGCGGCGTTCAGGCGCATCTGCTACGGCCTGATCGCAATTTCCGCCGTCATCGGCCTGCCGCTATTTGATTCGCTGCTGAAATAGGCAGGCAAGGACGGCCTGCCTCCTGCAGCTTTCAAGGATACATGCGGACCTTGGACCACGGTTCATCCGGCGTCTCGCGGCGGAATTCGACACGGTCGTGCAGGCGGAACTTGCGGTCGTGCCAGAACTCGATGCTGACCGGGCGAATGCGGAAACCGGACCAGTAGGAGGGGCGCGGAATATCGCCGATCGCATATTTCGCGGTGTATTCGGCAACCGCCTTTTCCAGCGCAAACCGGCCTTCCAGCGGCCGCGACTGCTTCGACGCCCAGGCGCCGATGCGGCTTCCGCGCGGACGCGAGGCGTAATAGCTATCCGCTTCCGCGTCGGTAACGATCTCCACCTTGCCGCGCAGACGCACCTGCCGGCGCAGGCTTTTCCAGTGGAAACACATGGCCGCTTTTTTCTGGCCCAGGATCTCGCGCCCCTTCTGGCTTTCGAAATTCGTATAGAAAACGAAGCCGCGATCGTCGACGTCCTTCAGCAGCACCATGCGCACATTCGGCAGGCCGTTTTCATCGACGGTTGCGAGTGCTACCGCGTTCGGATCGTTGATTTCGGAGGCCGTCGCGTCCTTCAGCCATTCGGCAAAAAGCGTGAACGGTTCATTTTCTTCAGTGAAGTCACTGGATGTTAACCCCGTTTCCGACATATTGACTAAAATGCTCCCGAGCTGATTTGGACCCCAGAGATGATCTCTGGCGAAAGATGGTGACCGTCATAGCAAAGTCGAACAGTCGAACAAAGGGCCTCCTTTCATCGATAGCGGAAGTTTCCGCCATCGTGTCAATGCTTGTGGTGCTGAGCGGATGCGTCAGCCTTGACCTGTTCGGCGGCGACAAGGTCGATCGCTCGCTTTCCACCGCCTCCGTTCCCAACCAGCCCAATAATAACCCGCAGACCGACGACGCGACCATCCGCAATGCGGTCACATCGGCGGATCTCACCAAACTCGCGGAACAGCCCCTGCCCTGGGCCAATGCCGCAACCGGCAGCGCTGGTGTCGTCACCACCATTCACGAAGACAAGTCCAGCGGTTTCGTCTGCCGCGATTTCAAGACGACGCGCCACTCTTTCGAAGGTGTGGCGAGTTATGCCGGACAGGCCTGCCTGTCGGAAACCGGCGAATGGTTACTCACCCGCTTCGAACAGAAATAAACTGTTTACCCTGGCGCGCGGAATTAATCCGGCCGCATGGCGGCGCGCATTCCCCGTAAACAACTGCTTAGCAACTTATTGCCACAGTCGACGTTGTTTGAACCGAGGGCATGCATGCGAATGATCGCAGGCATCCCTTTTCGGAGGGGTTTGTTTCAGGATTGCGCCATGAGCGGCTGCACGTGCCTGAGCCAACGTAACTGGTGTTTCGCATGCGCGATCCGTATTCTATCCTCGGCTTAAAACGTGACGCTCGTCACGAAGACATCAAGGCTGCCTGGCGCACGAAGGCGAAAACCGTCCATCCGGACGCCAATCGCGATGACCCTGACGCGTCGGCGCGATTCGCCGAGGTCGGGCAGGCCTACGATCTTCTGAAAGACCCCAAAAAGCGCGATCTTTACGACCAGGCCCGCAAGGCGGCCGAGAAAAAGCAGCGCGGCGAAACAATCATGCAGCAGCGGGAGGCGGCGCGCGAGGCCGCCGAGCGCGCCAGGGCCGCTGAGAAGCTGATGGAGGAACTGGCCCGTGCGGATGCCCGCAACAGGGCGCAAACCGGCCAGAAAGCCGATGCAAAACCCGAAACGGCCGAAGATATCGTCGAGCGGATTTTCGGCGCAGACGCGCAGAACGACCCCAAGGTGCAGCAGGCAGCCGAAGCGGCGAAAGCCGCAGCCACGGGCGTTAAAGGCGATGCGCCCGGTGCTGGCGAGACCACGCAGACGTCTGCAAGCGAAACCGCAGCCGCCTCGCTCGCCGCCAATCTCTTCAGCGCTCTCGTGCGTCGCTTCCGCCCCCCGCAGACGCCGCCGGAAAAGGCACCTGACATCACGGCGGAAGCCACCGTTACGGTCACCGAACTTCTGGAGCGCAAATGGATCACCGTATCCCTTGCCGACGAACGCGAGGTACGCTTCCAGCTTGAACCCGGCATGACGGACGGTCATGTGGTGCGACTAAAGGGCCAGGGGCTGAAGCTGCCGAACATTGCGCGTGGCGATCTGGCCGTCACGTTGCTGGCGGCACGCGACGACGCCTTTTCCCTTCGCGGCTTCGATATTCATACGACGCTGCCAATCTCTCTCAGTGACGCGGTTCTGGGTTGCGAGACGAGTATCCGGACGCCGCTTGGCGAGGAAACCGTCACCATTCCTGCTTGGTCCGGCTCCGATCGCGAGCTGCGGCTTGCCGAAAAGGGGCTTGCGGACGGCAAGGGCGGATATGGCGATCTCGTCATCGAATTGCGCATCATCCTGCTCGAAAAGCCGGACGAGAAGGTAACCGACCTCATGCGCCACATGCGCGAAGGCCTTTATTTGTAAAAGTTTTGCGAATAGGCGGGACAACGCACCCTTTGTTACGTTCCCTAACAGTAGATGATCCTCGGCAATCTTGAACAGGATTGCAGCCTATGCCATAGGCAGGATCAATCGAAAGTATCAGGGAGCATACAATGGCTCAGGCATCCGGCCTTATGGCTGGCAAACGCGGCATCATCTTGGGTGTCGCCAATAATCGTTCAATCGCTTGGGGCATTGCCAAGGCTTGCGCGGACGCGGGCGCGGAAATCGCGCTCACCTGGCAGGGCGACGCGCTGAAGAAGCGTGTTGAACCGCTGGCGCAGGAACTGGGCGCCTTCATGGCCGGCCACTGTGACGTGACCGACCTCGAGACGATCGATGCGGTTTTTGCCGGGCTGGAAAAGCATTGGGGCAAGATCGATTTCGTCGTGCACGCCATCGCCTTTTCCGACAAGGACGAGCTGACCGGCCGTTATCTCGACACCAGCCGCGACAACTTCAACCGCACCATGGACATTTCCGTCTTCTCGCTGGCCGCCGTTGCCAAGCGGGCAGAGCCGATCATGAATGATGGCGGTTCGATCATCACGCTCACCTATTACGGTGCCGAGAAGGTCATGCCGAACTACAACGTCATGGGCGTGGCCAAGGCTGCACTCGAGGCCAGCGTGCGTTATCTCGCGGTAGACCTCGGCAGTCGCGGCATCCGCGTCAACGCGGTTTCCGCTGGCCCGATCAAGACGCTTGCGGCTTCCGGTATCGGCGATTTCCGTTACATTCTGAAATGGAACGAATACAACGCGCCGCTGAAGCGCACCGTTTCCATCGAAGAAGTCGGCAAGTCGGCGCTTTACCTGCTGTCCGACCTTTCGACGGCTGTCACCGGCGAAATCCACCACGTGGATTCCGGTTATCACACCATCGGCATGAAGGCCGTTGACGCGCCGGATATCTCGGTGGTCAAGGACTGAGCCGACCGAACTTTGAAACAGGGGTATCGCCTTGCTCGTCTATGTGATCCGGCACGGACAAACGGACTGGAATGCGATACGCCGGCTTCAGGGCCAGAAAGACATTCCGCTCAATGATTTCGGCCGCGCGCAAGCGGTCGGCAACGGCAAGGTTCTGGCGCAAATTCTCGGCGACTCCGCGCGTGATTTCGATTACGTGGCAAGCCCGCTCGGGCGCACGCGCGAGACCATGGAGCTGATGCGCGGAGCGATGGGGCTCGATCCCCACGCATACCGTACCGATGACCGCCTCGTCGAAGTTTCCTTCGGCGACTGGGAAGGCCTGACACTGCCGGAACTGAAAAAAGAATTTCCCGACCGGGTAAAGGCGCGCAAGGCCAACAAGTGGGACTTCATTCCCCCCGGCCAGCATGCCGAAAGCTATGAAATCCTGTCCTGGCGTATTGGCGCATGGCTTTCCTCAGTCGAGGTGCCGACGGTATGTGTCTGCCACGGCGGCGTGATCCGCTCGATCTTCCGCCTGGTTTCCGGCATGGACAAGGATGAAGCCTCTACGACGCAGATCCCGCAGGACCGGATTTTGAAGGTCGAGATCGACAGGAACAGTGCTGAGTGGATTTCGTGAGGGTATCGATCCTGCTCCGTCATTCCGGCCTCGAGCCGGAACCCGGCCAGCCCAAATCTTTAGGCTGAAAAAACCAATCCCGCCACGCAGACGCTCGTCGGCTGGATGTCGGATCAAGTCCGGCATAATGGAAATTCTGGAGCTTCCCGACCGGGATTAGAGAGGTCTGCCTCGACAACAGGCAGAGCAGAAACCGCAGTTTACTGCACGACCTCGAGATCGTCGACCACGCGTTTTCCGTCCACTTCCGTGTAGAAAACAACGACCTTCACGCCTGCCTTCAGGCCTTCGAAATTGAACTCTTCCGGCACACGGTAATTCTTGCCGTCGTTCAAAGTAATGGTCAGCGCATTCACGTCGATCTTGCTGATCGTTCCCTCGACATCGACGCTCTGGGCGTAGCTGTTGATAGGCATAAGCAAGTTGGCGGTGGCCAGAAGGGCGGCAATCATCATACGCATCGATCTAGCTTTCGTGAATTTGCGTGAAAACCTTACATGCATGAAGAATTGCCTTTCGAATGTGGCGGAAATTGCCCGCAACCATGACATTTTCGGCCCAATTGATGAACGGATTTTGGATCACGTTCAAGTCGTTAGTGATTTTTACACCGCATTTCCCGGCAATATTGGAAAACCGCGAAACAGCGTGGAAAACACCAGCACCTTTACACTTTTGTCATCTGGAAAACCCTGCGCCGTTTCCGCCGAATCATTCATCCGGCCAGTCGTCAGCCATCGTCACGCCTGTCGTTTTCCGGGCTGCTCGGCGTCGTGAACGGTGCGTCACCTTCTTATCGGACTTGCGATGAAAGAAAGGCTTTTGCCTTGGTCCGATTTTCTACTATGACAAATCCGCTTGTTTTAAACGGCCCCTGTCCGCAGGCGCGCCCTCGTTTTCCGGTCTAGAGAAATATGTCGCATAACAGCTTCGGTCATCTTTTTCGCGTTACCACCTGGGGCGAAAGCCATGGGCCCGCTTTGGGCTGTGTGGTGGACGGCTGCCCGCCCGGTATTCGCTTCACGCTTGCCGAGGTGCAGCACTGGATGGACAAGCGCAAGCCCGGCCAAAGCCGCTTCGTCACCCAGCGCCGTGAAGATGACATCGTCAAAGTCCTGTCCGGCGTGATGCTGGATGAGGACAGCGAGACGATGATAACCACCGGCACGCCGATCTCCATGCTGATCGAAAATACCGACCAGCGTTCCAAGGATTACGGCGAGATTGCCCGCAGCTTCCGCCCCGGCCATGCCGACTTCACCTATGATCTGAAATACGGCATTCGCGACTATCGCGGCGGCGGACGCTCTTCCGCCCGCGAGACGGCGGCGCGTGTTGCCGCAGGCGCAATCGCCCGCAAGGTGGTACCGAGCCTCAACGTGCGCGGTGCGCTGGTGCAGATCGGCAAACACAAGATCAACCGCGACAATTGGGATTGGGACCAGGTCGATCAGAACCCGTTCTTCTGCCCCGATCCGGCTATGGTGCCGGTGTGGGAAGAATATCTTGACGGCATCCGCAAGGCGGGATCGTCGATCGGCGCGGTCGTCGAAGTCGTGGCGGAAGGTGTTCCGGCCGGCATCGGCGCGCCGATCTACGCCAAGCTCGATCAGGATATTGCCTCCAGCCTGATGTCGATCAACGCCGTCAAGGGCGTGGAGATTGGCGAGGGATTTGCCTCGGCCGAGCTTTCCGGCGAGGAGAATGCCGACGAGATGCGTATGGGCAATGACGGCAAATCGATTTTCCTGTCGAACCATGCCGGCGGCATTCTGGGCGGCATCGCGACTGGCGAGCCCGTCATCGCCCGCTTCGCCATCAAGCCTACCTCCTCCATTCTGACGGAGCGCCAGTCCATCGACACCGACGGCCGCAACGTGGATGTGCGCACCAAGGGCCGCCACGACCCCTGCGTCGGCATCCGCGCCGTGCCGATCGGCGAGGCGATGGTGGCCTGCACCGTTGCCGACCATTATTTGAGAGATCGTGGCCAGACCGGCCGGTTGAAGTGAGGTAAATCCGAAATGGCCTATGATCAGAAACGTGTCGTCGACGCTATCCGCGCTTTCGAAGCTGGCGAGATCGTTGTCGTGACCGACGACGACGACCGTGAAAACGAAGGCGATCTGATTATTTCGGCGGTTCATTGCACGCCGGAAAAAATGGCGCTTATCGTGCGCCACACATCCGGCATCGTTTGCGCGCCCATGCCGCGTGATGAGGCAAAGAGGCTGAACCTCAACGCCATGGTGGCGGAAAACGACAGCGCCCACACGACCGCCTTCACCGTCAGCGTCGATTTCAAGCATGGCACCACGACCGGTATCTCCGCGGATGACCGCACCTTGACAGTGCGCAACCTCGCCAACCCGAATGTCGGCGCGTCGGATTTCACCCGGCCAGGCCACATTTTCCCGCTGATTTCCCGCGAAGGCGGCGTGCTGATGCGTTCCGGCCATACCGAAGCGGCCGTCGATCTCTGCCGGCTCGCCGGCCTGCCGCCCATAGGCGTCATCAGCGAGTTGGTCAATGACGATGGCACCGTGATGCGTGGGCCGCAGGTCCTGGATTTCGCCGAAAAACACGGCATGAAGCATGTTTCGGTCGCCGATCTGATCGCCTATCGCCAGCGCAAGGAAACGCTGGTGGAGATGGAATCCTCCTTCACCATCCAAACCCCGTTCGGACCGGCCAAGGCGCATACCTATTCCCTGCCATGGGACCGGATGCAGCATATGGCGGTGATTTTCGGCGATATCCGCGATGGCGTCGATATTCCCGTCCGCCTGCACCCTGAAAACGTTGCTGACGACGTGTTCGGCGACCGCCAGCCGGTGCAGCACTATATGCAGAAGATCGCCGAAGAAGGCCGCGGCGTCATCGTCTATCTGCGCGAAGGTTCTGTCGGCGTCGGCCAGGTGGACGGACGGCGCAAGGCGCGTGATCCCGACGAAGCGCACGCACAGGCCCGCTCCCGCGAAAATGAGTGGCTGGAAATCGGCCTCGGCGCGCAGATTCTCAAAGATCTCGGCATCAGCTCGATCAAGCTGATGACGACCCGCGAGCGCCACTATGTCGGGCTGGAAGGCTTCGGGATCAAGATTTCGGCAACGGATATCGGGTGATTTAGGGACGTCGCGAGGGCGCTTCGATTTGGCGTCCTCTCCGCCCGTCCGGCGTCATCCTCGGTCTTGTGCCGAGGATCTGCAGACGCATCCTATACATTTTTCGTTGCAGATGCTCGGGACGGGCCCGAGCATGACGGAAGAGGCAGTCGCCGGCTCAAGGCGCAATTACACTTCCCGCCACCCCTCTAGATAATTCACACTCTCCACCCCCGTAAACTTCGCAAGCCGCGACAATTCCGCGTCTAGTTTCTCGAGCCTTCCTGCTGAGGCGCGCACGTCCGGTTCCAGCCACAGGCGGCGCACATCCAGCGTGCTGCGCTTGCGGTCTGCCTTCATGTCGATACGGCCGATCAGCCGGTCGCCTTCCAGAAGCGGGAAGACGTAATAGCCATATTGCCGTTTCGGCTCGGGTACGAAGACCTCGATACGGTAATAGAAGCCAAACAGCCGCTCCGTGCGGTTGCGGTCGCGCAACAGCGGATCGAAGGGGCTCAGCACACGGACGCGGGACGACGGCTCCGGCAGGTTGGCGACATCGGCGCTGAAATCCGCAAAAGCATAGGACGGACGGGCAGCACCGCCATCGCTTGCGAGAAGCGAGACCTCGCACAGTTCGTCACGGTGGCTCTTGACCCAGTCCCTCGCCTCCTGCGGGGTAACGAGATCAAAAAAGGCGGCGATTTCGCCATGGGTGGCAAAACCCAGCCGGGTGAGCGCCTGCCGGCAGGCCCAGTCGACGAATTGCGTATGCTCCACTTCGCTTTCGTGGTGCTCGCCGGGAATGACCCGCTCCGCCAGATCATAGACCTTCTGGAAATTCACGCGGCCGGATATGGCAAGCTTGCCGGTGTGCCACAGATATTCGAGTGCGGTCTTGGAAGGATGCCAGTTCCACCAGCCGCCGGACTGATGCCCCTCCTCCTTCAACTCACGCGCCAGAACAGGACCCGTGGCGGCGATGCGCTCCAGCGTCTCGGCGAAAGCCGCATCGAACCCCTCACCATGCCATTTGCGCCAGCGCTCCTGAATGATCGGCTCGCGGCGGCGGAAGCGGTGCTTCCAATAGGGGTAAAATTCGGTCGGCACGATGGAGGCATCATGCGTCCAGTGCTCGAACAGCGCGCGGTCCTTTTCCAGCAGTGCTGTCAGATGTTCGCGCCTGTAGGTCTGGTTTCGGGAGAATATTATCTGGTGATGGGCGCGCTCCACCGTGCCGATACTGTCCACCTGCACGAAACCGATATCGGTAATGAGCTGCAGCAGTCCATCCTTGGAAAGCGCCTTTCCGGGCGGAGAGCAAAGCCCCTGCCGCGCCAAAAAAATCCGCCTTGCCGCTTCGTTTGAAACCTTGATCGTCATAAAGCAGAAGGTATGACGGCTTTTTCAGGATTGCAATGTTCTTTTTTTGTTCTTTGTTTCACTTCTGTTGATGACACGATATAGAACCGGAAAGCGATAGAGGGATGCATCAATCTTGGAAATCCGTTTCGACACCGCAGGCGTCGCCTTCGAGGGCAGGCAGGCTTTACAGCCCGTGTCCCTGACATTGACTGAACGGCGTATCGGCGTGATCGGCCTCAACGGCTCGGGCAAGACCACCTTTGCGCGGCTGATTAATGGTCTGACAAAGCCGACGCGCGGCAAGGTGTCGGTGAACGGTCTCGACACCGTCAAAGATGCGAGAGCGGTATTGCAGGCAGTCGGTTTCATCTTCCAGAATCCGCAGAACCAGATCATCCTGCCGATCATACGCGACGATGTCGCCTTCGGCCTCAAGCGACTCGGTATCGGCAAGACGGAGACAGAAACGCGGGTCAAGGCCGTGCTTGCCCGGCTCGGTATCGCTCATCTGGAAGAACGGCGCGCGCACGAGCTTTCCGGCGGCGAATTGCAGCTGGCGGCGCTGGCCGCCCTGCTGGTCACTGAACCGCAAATCCTCATTCTCGATGAACCGACCAATCAGCTCGACCTCAAAAACCGCGCGATCGTTGAAAAGACAATGGCTGCGCTGTCGCAGGCGCTTGTCGTCATCACCCACGATCTGCCGCTGCTTTCCGGCTTCGATCGCGTACTGGTTTTTCACGAAGGCGAGCTTGTTGCAGACGCCAACCCCGAAGAGGCGGTGGCACGTTATCTGGAGGTTGCGTCGCGATGAAGTCGCTGCATGTCGAAGGCACGGGCTGGCTCTACCGCGTCTCTCCGCGCCTCAAGCTCGTGACGCTAATGGTTTTCAGCATTGCGCTGTTTCTCACCCGCGATCTGCTTTTGCTGGGATGCGCCGTCGTTGTCGCCGCCGCCATTCTGCGCGAGACGCGGCTGCAATTCCGCGAGATCGGCCTGCGGCTACGCCCGGTGATGCTGACCATTCTCCTCGTTGCCGCCTTCAGCTATCTGCTGCTTCCGGTACACGATGCGAGTGTCAATCTTTTGCGGCTGACTGCACTGGCGCTTCTCGCCACCGCCGTCACCATCACCGTCAGCATTTCGCAATTCATGGACGAAATCTCGCTTGCCGCCGCCCCGCTGGAAAGGCTGGGGCTGGTCAAGGCGGCCGATATCGGGCTCGCGGTCGGGCTCGTCGTGCGGTTCGTGCCGGAGATCGTCAATCGTTACCATGCGGTGCGCGATGCGCACCGCGCGCGCGGCCTCCCCGTTCGGCTGGCCACGATCATCGTGCCGCTCGTCATTATGACGTTGAAGGATGCGGATGCCATCGCCGACGCCATTGACGCGCGCGGTTTCAGAGGCCAAAGCTGACGGCAAAACAACCATCCGGAGTTCCCGAGCCATGACGACCCGCGACCTTGTGCTGATCTCGCTGTTTTCCGCCATCATCATCGCACTCGGACTTTTGCCGCCGATCACGCTTGGTTTCATTCCGGTGCCCATCACCGCGCAGTCGCTTGGCGTCATGCTGGCCGGTGTCGTGCTGGGGGCGAAACGCGGCACGCTCGCGGTTCTTCTGACCATCCTCATCGCCGCCATCGGCCTGCCAGTCCTCTCAGGCGGACGCGGCGGCCTTTCCATCTTCACCACGCCGACCACGGGCTTCCTGATCGGCTGGATTGCTGCCGCTTTCGTCACCGGCACGCTCTCGGAAAAACTCGTCAATCGCGGCCAGTCGGCTCTGACGCAGGGTATCGGTTTCCTCATCGCCAGCCTCGCCGGCGGCGTGGTCGTGCTTTATGCCTTCGGCATCTCCTATCTGGCGCTGGTGGTCGGGCTCGGGTTTGAAAAGGCGTTCATGGGTTCGCTCGCCTTCATTCCCGGCGATGCGTTGAAGGCCGTGCTTGCCGCCCTTGCCGGCCGCGCTGTGATGGTCGGTTATCCGCTTTTGCCGCAGCGCGCTTGATCAGCTTATTTCGGGAGGATTAGAGAATGGCGACCCGTCTTTACGAACATCCGATCTTCCTTGAACACATCACGCCGGAAGGCCATCCCGAGCGGCCGGATCGGCTGCGATCTCTGAACATTGCGCTCGAACATCCGAATTTCGAGCGACTGGTCCGCAAGCAAGCACCGCAGGCCAACGAGGATGCCGTGCTTCTGGCGCATCCGGAGGAGCATCTGCTGTCCGTCATGCGCCAGATTCCCGAGGAAGATGGCGAGATCAACCGCGTCGAGGCCGACACCTATGTCTCGCCGAAAAGCCTGCAAGCGGCGCTGACCGGTATTGGCGCTGCGATGGTGGCGGTAGATGACGTGTTTACGGGTGCCGCCGACAACGTCTTCGTTGCGTCCCGCCCGCCCGGCCACCATGCGGAAACCGCAAAGGCCATGGGGTTCTGTCTCTTCAACAATGCAGCAATCGCCGCCCGTCACGCCCAGAAGGTGCACGGCGCAGAGCGCGTCGCCATCATCGACTGGGACGTGCATCACGGCAACGGTACGCAGGATATCTTCTGGAACGACACGTCAGTGCTGTTCTGTTCCACCCACCAGATGCCGCTTTACCCGTGGAGCGGCGATAAAAACGAAACTGGCGTGAAGAACAATGTCGTCAACGCGCCACTTTCCCCCAATACCGGCAGCGAGTATTTTCGCGAGGCGTTCAAATCCCGAGTCCTGCCGGCGATTGCCGATTTTTCGCCCGATCTCATTATCATCTCCGCCGGTTTCGACGCGCATCACCGCGATCCGCTTGCGCAGATCAATCTGGTGGGCGAGGATTTCGACTGGGCGACGGGGCGGCTGCTGGAAATGGCGGACAAATACGCCTCGAACCGGGTCGTCAGCCTGCTTGAAGGCGGTTATGATCTGGAAGGGCTGGCGGAATCGGCGGCCATGCATATTTTGAGAATGATGAAGGGTTGAAAATGACGGAAAATGCCAACACAGCCGATGTCAGCGGTTATTCCTTCGAAAAGGCCGTCGCCGAGCTGGAAAGCATTGTCGCACGCCTGGAGCGCGGAGACGTGGCGCTGGACGAGTCGATCGCCATCTACGAGCGCGGCGAAGCCC
Organism: Agrobacterium tumefaciens; assembly: GCF_009649785.1. Taxonomy (GTDB): domain Bacteria; phylum Pseudomonadota; class Alphaproteobacteria; order Rhizobiales; family Rhizobiaceae; genus Agrobacterium; species Agrobacterium tumefaciens. Next base: position 96,537 of record NZ_WJOK01000014.1, read on the forward strand.
TGAAAAAACATTGCGAGACGCTGTTGAACGCCGCCGAAAAGCGTATCGAGAAGATCCGTCTCGACCGCGCCGGAAAACCGCAGGGCGTGGAGCCGCTGGACGGGGAATAAACACGTCCTGTTGAACGGGGGCGACACAGCGTTCAACATTACGGCGCTCCCACGTCGTATCGTTCGTGGTAAGCTTGCGTGTAACGATACGAGGAGCTTCGGATGTCCTTCTTTCCCGGCAACGATCCTGTCGCGGGTGATGCTTTCGCCTGCGACGCCATCGAAAACCTCATCATTCCGCGCACCAGCGATATTGGCGGCTTCGCCGTGCGGCGGGCGCTGCCGACGCGGCAGCGGCGGCTGGTCGGCCCATTCATCTTTTTCGACCGCATGGGTCCGGCCATCCTGAAGGCGGGCGAGGCGCTGGATGTCAAGCCGCATCCGCATATCGGGCTTTCCACCGTTACCTATCTGTTTGACGGCGAAATCAAGCATCGCGACAGCCTCGGCACCGAACTGGTCATCCGGCCCGGCGACATCAACCTGATGACGGCGGGGCGCGGAATCGTGCATTCGGAGCGCACGCCGGAAAACCTGCGCGGCCATCCGCTTTCCATGTCCGGCCTGCAGACCTGGCTTGCCCTCCCCGATCATATGGAGGAAATCGCTCCGGCTTTTTCCCATACCGCCCGGGAAGACATGCCTCTGATCGATATCAAGGGCGCATCCGGCCGGGTCGTTATCGGTGATTTCGAAGGCCTCACTTCCCCCGTTTCGGCTTTTACCGACACGCTTTACGTTGACCTGACGCTGGAACCGGGTGTGAAATTTCCGTTCTCTGCCGACCATGAGGAACGGGCGATCTACATTCTTTCCGGCTCTCTGGATGTCGCAGGTGACGTTTTTGCCGCCGACCAGTTGCTCGTCTTCCGGCCCGGCGACGACATCACATTGCAGAGCGGCAGCGGCGGCTGTCACATCATGATCTTCGGCGGTGCGGCACTCAACCAGCGCCGTTACATCTGGTGGAACTTCGTTTCGTCATCAAAAGAACGCATAGAGCAGGCCAAACAGGAGTGGAGAACCGGACGCTTCGATATCGTTCCCGGCGACGAAGAAGAGTTTGTCCCTTTGCCGGAGGGTTGAAATTCTATAGAAGTGAACGACATGCAGGGCTCAACTGCCGGCTTTCCATATGAAAGACGCACTGGTGCCCACCGCTGACACGAGAAAAGGCCGAACGATTGACCGGAATGCCACAGACCCCATTGCTTGACCGGGTGAATTTTCCATCCGATCTCAAGGAGATCGACGATCGCGACCTGCCGGAACTGGCAAGGGAGTTGCGCGACGAGATGATCGACGCGGTGTCGAGCACCGGCGGGCATCTGGGTGCCGGTCTGGGCGTGGTGGAGCTGACGATTGCCATCCACAAGGTGTTCAACACGCCTGAAGACCGGCTGATCTTCGATGTCGGCCACCAATGTTATCCGCACAAGATCCTGACCGGCCGTCGCGAGCGCATCCGCACGCTGCGCCAGGAAGGCGGGCTTTCCGGTTTCACGCGTCGGGCCGAGAGCGAATATGACGATTTCGGCGCCGGCCATTCCTCCACCTCCATTTCCGCCGGTCTCGGCATGGCGGTGGCGGCGGGGCTGGATCAGAGCGACCGCAAGGTTATCGCCGTCATCGGTGATGGCTCCATGTCTGCGGGCATGGCGTTTGAGGCGCTCAACAATGCCGGTGCGCTCGACGCGCGGCTGATCGTCATCCTCAACGACAACGACATGTCAATTGCGCCGCCGACGGGCGCGATGAGCGCTTATCTCGCGCGGCTTGCCTCCGGCCGCACCTATATGGGCTTTCGCGATTTCGGCAAGAAACTCACCGCCTATCTCGGCAAGACCATCGACCGCGCCATTACCCGCGCCGTGACCCATGCGCGCGGTTACGTGACCGGTGGCACGCTGTTCGAGGAGCTTGGCTTCTATCACATCGGCCCGATCGACGGTCATTCCTTCGATCACCTGCTGCCGGTGCTGCGCAATGTGCGCGACAACCAGAAAGGCCCTGTTCTCATCCATGTGGTGACGCAGAAGGGCAAGGGTTATGCGCCAGCAGAAGCGGCAGCGGACAAATATCACGGCGTCAACAAGTTCGATGTCATTACCGGCGCACAGGCGAAAGCCAAGCCGAATGCGCCGAGCTATACCAGCGTGTTTGCCGAAGCGCTTATCCAGGAAGCGACCCTCGACGACAAGATCATCGGCGTCACCGCCGCCATGCCTAATGGTACCGGGCTGGACAAGATGGCCGAGCTTTTCCCGGCCCGCACCTTCGATGTCGGCATTGCCGAGCAGCACGCCGTCACCTTCGCGGCGGGGCTTGCGGCGGATGGCTACAAGCCGTTCTGCGCGCTTTATTCCACCTTCCTGCAACGCGGTTACGACCAGCTGGTGCATGATGTGGCGATCCAGAGCTTGCCCGTGCGCTTCCCCATCGACCGCGCCGGTTTCGTCGGCGCAGACGGACCGACCCATGCCGGCTCTTTCGACACCACATTCCTTGCCACCCTGCCCGGCATGGTGGTTATGGCGGCGTCCGACGAGGCCGAGTTGAAACATATGGTTCGCACAGCCGCAGCCTATGATGAAGGCCCGATTTCCTTCCGTTATCCGCGCGGCGAAGGCGTGGGCGTCGAGATGCCCGCACGCGGCCAGATTCTTGAGATCGGCAAGGGCCGCATCATCAAGGAGGGTACCAAGGTCGCACTACTTTCCTTCGGCACACGCCTTGCCGAATGCCTGGCGGCTGCCGAAGACCTCGATGCCGCCGGACTTTCGACCACGGTTGCCGATGCGCGCTTCGCCAAGCCGCTCGACCTCGACCTCATCCGCCAGCTTGCCGCTCATCATGAGGTTCTGGTGACAATCGAGGAAGGCTCTGTCGGCGGTTTCGGTGCACATGTGCTGCATTTCATGGCAAGCGCAGGCTTGCTCGACCATGGCCCGAAGGTCCGGACCCTGACGCTGCCCGACCATTGGGTGGAGCAGGCCAAGCCCGAGACCATGTATGCCAATGCCGGCCTCGACCGCGCCGGCATCGTTTCCACCGTGTTCAATGCGCTCGGCCAGCGTCAGGCCGGCGTCGGTTTCGCCGGCTGACAGCATTACCGGGACTGAAGGCGGGACGACCCGCCTCTGCCTCAGGATGCGGCGCCATCGAGAAAACCGACGACATTTTCAATCTGCCCCTCGGCATTTAGGCTGACGACATCGGTTCCGCCGGCAACATCTTCTCCGTCAGGCGAAATGAGACGCCATGAAAAACGGGTGAAGTTGCCGTGGCCATCCGGGGTGCCTGTGAGCACAAAGCGATATCCCGGAAATTTCTGCCGCGCCGCCTCGATCATCGCGGCAATCCCCTGCTGCCCCTCACCCTGCATCAAAGGATCTGTATAGCACGCCATTTCAGCCCAGCCTTGGCTGACGAGGCGCTGGCGGCGTTCATCGCTCTCCTCGTTCCAGACAGCGAGGTAGGTTTCGGCGATTTTGAGATGTTGCGTCATGATTGCGCTCCTTTTGGTTGACGGCCTGAGCATGCCGGCGGCTGTGACGCAGAACAATTACCTGCGAGGTAATCGCATTGCCGATATCTTCTGCTAGGCTGCGGGGCATGACACATCATCAAGAACATGTCGGCCAGGTGCTTAAGGAATGGCGGGCGCGCCGCAGATTGAGCCAGCTCGATCTGGCGTCCGATGCCGAGATATCGGCGCGCCATCTGAGTTTTGTGGAAAGCGGGCGATCTTCGCCCAGCCGTGAAATGCTGGCGAGGCTGGCAGAGCAGCTTTCCATGCCAGCCCGCGCCGCCAACCGGCTGATGCTGGCGGCAGGCTATGCGCCGATCCATTCCGAACGATCACTGGATGCGCCTGATATGACGGCCGTTCGTAAGGCCGTCGAAACCGTGGTGCAGGGCCACATGCCCTTCCCGGCACTTGCCGTCGACCGCCACTGGAATCTGGTTCTTGCCAATGATGCGATCAAATCGCTTCTCGCCGGCATATCCGAAGACCTGCTTCACCCGCCCCTCAATGTATTGCGGCTGAGCCTGCATCCTGATGGCTTGAGTTCACGCATCGTCAATCTTGCCGAATGGCGGCATCACCTGCTGGATCGCCTACGCCGCCAAGTCGAAGATACCGGAGACGAGACGCTTTCCCGGCTGCATGCGGAACTTTCCGCCTATCCCGCGCCTGCAGCTCCACGGCATTCCGCCGGGGCCGATCCGCTGGCGATACCGCTCGAACTACGCGATCCGTTGTCCGGAGGCGTGCTGCGCTTCATTTCGACCACCACGGTTTTCGGAACCGCCACGGATGTGACGTTGTCCGAGCTGGTGCTGGAATGTTTCTACCCGGCCGACGCCGAGACCCGCGCCGCCCTGATGAACGGTACAAAGGAGTAACTATCCATGCACACCACCTATCTCATCGGCTTCAAGGTCCGTGCCGATCAGCGCGAACGTTTTCTAGGATTGCTGAATGATCTGCTCGACGCCATGCGACACGAGAACACCTTTGTGAACGCAACCCTGCATCGGGACGGCGAAAACGAAAACCACTTCCTGCTGCATGAGACCTGGAGCGACCATCAGGATGTCCTAGACGTTCAGGTTCATCGTCCCTATCGGCAGGCTTGGCACGATGCCTTGCCCGAGCTTCTGGATGCCCCGCGCGATATCTCCGTATGGCACCCCATGCGGGCTGATCATGCCGCGTGAGACTATCATCGTCCCACCAACGCATAGTGCATCAGTGTCGCTGCGAAATGGATATTAGATGAGCGAATGCCCTGCATTTTTCAGCAGAACGAAAGCTTTTTCCAGATCGTTCGATTTCACAAGCAGGTGGTCGCCATCGAAAGTCGAAACCACGAATATACCGATCTCATTGGTCGAGAGCGGCTCGATAACGGACAAGACGATGCCCGTTTCATCGAAGGCAAATGGCCCCTGTAGCTTTAGACAGGACCAACCCGTATCAGATCTGACATGCCCAGGTATACGATCTTCCCGGCAGACGATGGAAAGCTCATCATCGGTCCGGGTGATACTGACGAAGCCACCGCCATCGGCCCAGGCCGGAATGGCTTCAGATGCCTCAAGTCGGGCCACCCCATATGCACCATCCAGAACTTTCAACTTGATCCTAGGTGCCATCTCGAAATCACCTTTGTTGGGAAACTGCGACAGAAAGCGTGGTTGAGTGCTCGCGCCGTAAATCTAGCAACAAAAAGGGGGCTTCACAGCCCCCTGATTCACGCTTGATGATCGTGACCGTCAGGCTCAGAACTCCGTCCAGTCCTGATCCTTGGCAGCCGGCGCTTCCGCTTTGCCGCCAAAGGCGCGGGCGAGGCTTTGGCCAAGGGCGCGGGCGGGTGAAGCGACCGGCCTTGCGGTTGTGGAGGCAGGCTTCACTGCGGCTTTTCTGACTGGTGCGGCGGGTGCGGACTGGTAGACAGGCTTCACCGAGGACTGGCGAGGAGCAGAATATCCGCCGGCGCCGGCAACGGCACCGCGAACGCCGCCCACCTTGAACTGGCCGAGCAGGCTATTGAGCGCTTCCGCTTCACGGGCGAGCGAATGGCTGGCGGCGGTCTGCTGCTCAACCATTGCGGCATTCTGCTGCGTGCCCTGATCCATGGTGTTCACGGCCGTGTTGATTTCCTGCAGACCAGTCGCCTGTTCGCGGGCAGCGACGACGATGGCGCTGACATGGGCGTTGATCTCCTCGACTTCTGCCACGATGAGTTCGAGCGCCTTGCCAGTCTCGTCGACGAGGTTGACGCCGTTTTCCACCTGCTGGCTGGAAGCGCCGATCAGCGTCTTGATTTCCTTTGCGGCATTGGCGGAACGCTGGGCGAGTTCACGCACTTCCTGCGCGACGACGGCAAAGCCCTTGCCCGCATCACCCGCACGGGCGGCTTCGACGCCTGCGTTCAGCGCAAGCAGGTTGGTCTGGAAAGCGATATCGTCGATGACGCCGATGATATTGCCGATTTCGCCTGATGATTTTTCGATCTCGCGCATGGCGGCAACCGCCTTGCGGACCACGATGCCGGATTTTTCCGCTCCGCTGCGGGCGCGCTGAACCAGATTGCCAGCGTCCTCAGCACCCCTTGCGCTGTCACGCACCGTGGTGGTGACTTCTTCCAGTGCTGCGGCGGTTTCCTCGATGGAAGCGGCCTGCTGTTCGGTGCGGCGCGACAGGTCGTCGGCAGCAGAGAGCATTTCCGAAGCCCCGGCATTGATTGCAGCGGCATTCTCGCCAACTGCGCGCATGGCCTGCTGCAGCTTTTCGACAGCGCTGTTGAAGTCGATACGGATGGGGTCGATGTAGGAGGCGAACGGCGTTTCGATACGGTAGGCGAGATCGCCTTCCGCCAGAGCCGCAAGACCCTTGCCAAGCTCGTCACGCGCAAGGGCGTTGGCGGCTTCGTCCTGGGCCTTCTCTTCTTCGTTGCGGCGGCGCTCGGTCTCGGTTGCGGAGCGCATGCGCTCGGTTTCGCCGGCAAGGCGGGATTTTTCCAACCCGGCTTCCTTGAAGACGAGAACGGCTTTCGCCATTTTGCCGACTTCATCCTTGCGGTCGAGAGCCGGAACTTCCGTGGTCATATCGCCGTCGGCAAGCCTGCTCATAGCCGCCGTCATACCGACGATCGGCGTGACGATGGAGCGCGACAGGGCCCAGATGAGGGCCACGGCCAGAAGACCGGCAACCGCGCCGCCACCCAGAAGTGCGAGCTTGAGGTTGAGTGCGGCAGCGTCCTGCTGTGCGGCGTAGCTTGCCGACAAGCCGTTCAGCTGGTCCTTGATCTTGGCGGCGGAGGCGCGGAAACCGTCGAGCTGACCCTTGGCCTGATTGCGACCGATCTCGATGATTTCGGAAATCGGTGCTTCGGTCGTCTTGCGGGCGGCAAGCTGCGGTTCCGCCAGTTCCTTGAAGAACACGGTGGCGGATGCCTGCATGTCATCGATGGATTTCAGAATGTCCGGCTGGCCGGCGGCAAGCGCACGGGCTTCACCAAGCTTCTTCAGCATCAGATCGCGCTGGGCGAAAACATCGTTGTAGGTGCTGTCGCTGCGAAACAGCAGAAAGCCGCGCTGGTTGACGGCCTGTTCCAGCATTGCGGCCGTCGCACCGTCAACCGCATGCAGGATGTTGTTGGCCTTGTTGTTCTGGACCGTGACGTGCTCGCTCCCCAGCGTCTGCCAGAAGACCACCGCCGAGGCGAGCAGGCAAACGCCCATCAAGACGCAGAAGGTGACAATGAGCTTAATGTTGATGGGGAAATTTTTTAGCGACATCGCAAACTCTCTCGGCGACCTGATGCCACGGAGCAAGCGTCTGCGCTGCAACGGTCGCAATTTTGGAAATGGGAGGAGATGCCGTCATGGCAGGTTCCGACTGGCCGCACGGGCCTTGCAGACAAAGTGCAATACAAGCCTTTATATTGGATTAATCGCATATGCTGTTAAAGACCACGAAACGACCCTGCGCTGCGGCAAATGGTGCCGTTGCGAAGCCTTGCGCGCGATAAATCGCTTGCATCTGCGGGGTTTGGCGGTCATTGACACGGGACCATGTCCAAAACACCTGAAAATGAACGGCTTGACCAGCTTCTTGTTTCGCTCGGCCACTTTGCCAGCCGCTCGCGTGCGCGCGATGCGATTGCGCGCGGCACCGTGAGCGTCAACGGGAAAACGGCCACAAAGCCCAGCCAAACCGTTGCCGGAAACGTCAAGATCGCCATTACCGATCCGGCGCAGGCCTATGTTTCCCGCGCCGCCCTCAAGCTCACCGCCGCGCTCGAACACTTCGGGCTCGATCCGAAGGGCCATGAATGCCTCGACGTCGGCGCCTCCACCGGCGGCTTCACCGAGGTATTGCTTCATCGCGGCGCAAAACACGTCACCTCCATCGATGTCGGCCACGGGCAAATGCATCCACGGATCGAGAACGATCCGCGCGTGACCAATCTGGAAGGGCTGAATGCGCGCTTCCTGACAACCGACGACATTGATGACCGGTCCGTGGACTTCATCGTCTCCGACGTGTCTTTCATCTCCATAAAGCTCGCCCTTGCCCCGGCACTCGCGCTTGCCGCCTCCGGCGCGCAAGCGGTTCTGCTGGTCAAGCCGCAATTCGAGGCAGGCCGTGATGCCATCAGCAAGGCCGGGCTGTTGAAAGAGCCGGAAACGGCGCCTGCCGTTGCTGCCGAACTGGAACGCTGGCTCGTTGAAGACATGGGCTGGAAGAGCCTCGGCCTCATCCCCTCGCCGATTTCCGGCGGCGATGGCAATATCGAATTTCTTCTCGGAGGCGAAAAGCCATGAGCACGCAGACCGTCAGCATCAAGAGCCTTGGCGCCCAGGGCGACGGCATTGCGCACTGTCCCGACGGCCCGGTCTATGTGCCCTTCGCCCTGCCCGGCGAAACGGTGGCGATCGCCAAGGTCAAGGATACCGGCACCATCATCTCGATTGCGGAAGCCTCCGCGGATCGCCGCGAACCCGTGTGCCGCCACTTCGGCCCCGAGGGCGTTAACGGCACCTGCGGCGGCTGTTCGCTGCAGCACTTTGCCGACCAGCCCTACCACGCCTTCAAGCGGGAGCTGGTGGTTTCGGCGCTGAGATCGAAAGGCCTGACGCCGCCAGTAGACGATCTCGTCATCTGTCGCCCCGGCGAGCGCCGCCGCGCGGTGTTTGCCGCCCGCAAGACGGAAAAGGGCCTGCTGCTCGGCTTCAACCAGGCAAACAGCCATCACATCGTCGCCATCGAGGAATGTCCCGTCACCTCGCCTGGTATCGTCGCGCGGCTGGACGCCGTGCGCGCAATCGGCCTTTCCCTTGCGTCGAATGCCGAACCGTTCCGCATGACCGTTCTTGAAACGCTTTCGGGCCTCGACATTTCCGTCGAAGGCATCAAATCCGTCGGCGACAAACAGCGGCGTACATTGACGGAAACGGTGCTGGCCATGCGTGGCATCGCCCGTGTCGCGCTATCAGGCGAAATCCTGATCGAACCGCAAAAGCCGATCATCGAATTCGGCGGCATTCCGGTTTCCCCACCGGCCGGCGGTTTCACGCAGGCAACCAAACAGGCCGAAGACGCCATGGCGGAACTGGTGCTTGCCCATGTTGGCAAATCCAAACGCATCGCCGATCTCTTCTGCGGTTCCGGCACGTTTGCGCTGCGGCTTGCGCGCGTCGGCCGCGTGCATGCGGTTGAGGCAGAGGACAAGCCGCTGAAAGCGCTCGATTTCGCCGCGCGCAACACGCAGGGCCTGAAACCCGTCAGCATCGAAAAGCGTGATCTTTTCCGCCGGCCGTTGATGACGAGCGAAATGAAGAATTACGATGCCGTGGTGTTCGATCCGCCGCGCGCCGGTGCGGAAGTCCAGTGCAAGGAACTTGCGCGCAGCGCGGTGAAGAAAATCGTCGCCGTCAGCTGCAATCCGCTGACGCTTGCGCGCGACCTCGCCATTCTGGTGGAGGGCGGCTATCGCGTCACGCGCGTCACGCCGGTCGACCAGTTCTTGTGGTCGCCGCATGTGGAAGCGGTGGCGACGCTGGAGAAATAATCACCAGGCGGTGTCGACCGTGCCGTTGCCGACCACGCCCGAGCAACGGCAGGCGCCGCCAACGCGGCCCTGCTCGATGGGGCAGACATAGGGCCGACGACGATTGGCGCTGTCCGGTGGAGTGATGACGCAAACGAAACGCGCGCGGCGCTGGCGATCGCGGGAATTGCCGGAGTAATAATTCGGGCTGTCCTCTTGCGTGGACTGCGCCAGAATGACGTTATTGCTCGAACCCGGCAAAGGCACGGTCGCCGCCGCCTCTGCGACAGTCGCAGCGGAGAGGAGGACGGTCAGGGCGAAAACAAAGTGACGCATGGCGGGTGGCCTTCGAAGGATGACGTTGCGTTATCTAACCCAAGCCATATTACCCGGTTCCTTAACCGCAAGGAATTCCTGCCGGAACGCTTAACGCCGCATGAATGCCTCGAAAGCGGCCCGCGCCTCGGCACTCTGCAATTGCGCGGTGAAATGGCGGGCTTCCTCATCGATGCGGGCCAGCACATCTGCCGGATTGCCGCGCACGAGATCGCGGGCAATCTTCAACGCCTGCTGCGGCTTGGCGGCAAGCCGCGTGGCAAGCGCCAGCGTTTCGCTTTCGACATGTTCCGGCGCCACGACTTTCCAGATCATTCCGGCCTGCAAGGCCTGTTCGGCGGTAAAACCTTCGCCCATGGCCAGCAGGGCAAAGGCGCGCTGATGGCCGATGAGCTTTGGCGCAAGCAGGCTGGACGCGGCTTCCGGCACCAGCGCCAGATCCACAAACGGCGTCTTGAACAGGCTGCGGTTGGAGGCAACGGTCAGATCGCAATGCAGGTTCAGCGTCGTGCCGATGCCGATGGCCAACCCATCGACGCCCGAAACCAGCGGCTTTTCGAAGGTTGCCAGCGCCTTCAGAAGATCGAGCACCGCGAGCTTGCCCTTTGCGCCAGACATGGCGAAGGCAAGAAAATCGGCCATATCATTGCCGGCGGAAAAGCAACCTTCCGTACCCAGAAACGCGACGACACGGATATCCGGGTCTGCATTGGCGGCCTTCAGAGCCTCTGCCATGCGCATATACATTGCATCGGTGATGGCATTTTTCTTTTCCGGCCGGTTGAAGCGAATGGTCAGAACCTCAGGCGCATGACTGACCCGCTCGACTAAAATATGGTCGTCCGACATGGTTTTCTCCTTAACCCAGCACGGCGCGGGCGGCGGCAAGGCTTGCTGCACCGGCAATGACGCGATCCCTCAGCGCTGCCGTTTCCGCCAGCAGGTTTTCCGCCGCAAACCGGCAGAGCGATGCGCGAGGCGCTCCCCTGCCGTCATCCACCTGGGCCAGGGCGCCCTTGGCAAGATAGGCTCCGGTGAGCGCCAGCCCGAAGAGGCGCTGATAGGGCGTGGCACCGGCGAGCGCGGTTTCGGTTTCCCCCGCTTTCAGGCGTTCCAGCAACCAGTCGGTCGCCGTTTCGAGATCGGTGAGACTCGTTTCGAGATAACGGGCAGTCTCGCCGAGATCGGTGCGGTTCGAGGCAGCAGTTCGGGCGACGATTTCGCGCAATTCTGCGATGAAACCGCGCACCTGTGCGCCATTGGAAAGCGGCAGCTTGCGCACCACCAGGTCGATCGCCTGAATGCCGTTGGTGCCTTCGTAGATCGGCGCGATGCGGGCATCGCGCAGGTAACGCGCCGCACCTGTTTCCTCGATGAAGCCCATGCCGCCATGCACCTGAATGCCCATGGAAGCGACATCGACACCGGCATCGGTGGAGAAGGACTTTGCGATTGGCGTTAAAAGAGCTGCGCGCTCCTGCCAGTGGGCGCGTTCAGCCCCGTCCTCGGCGGCATGCGCCATATCGATGGCGTGGGCGCAGTTGAAGGAGATGGCGCGCGCACCTTGTGTCAGCGCTTTCATCGTCAACAGCGTGCGGGCGATATCGGGATGCTCGATGATAGGGCTCATGCCCGAACCCTGCCAGCCGGGCGCCTTGCCCTGCGTGCGTTCCCTGGCGTATTCGATTGCCTTCTGTGTCGCCGCCTCGCAGATTGCCACGCCCTGCATGCCAACGGCAAGGCGGGCGTTGTTCATCATGGTGAACATGCAGGCGAGACCCTTGTTCTCCTCGCCGATCAGCCAGCCCAAGGCACCCTTCTCTTCGCCAAACTTTCCGTCCCCGAAGATCATCGTGCAGGTGGGCGAACCGTGAATGCCGAGCTTGTGCTCCAGCGAATGGCAGAAGACGTCGTTGCGACTGCCCGGCGTGCCATCGTCTTCGGGCAGGAATTTCGGCACGAGGAACAGCGAAATTCCGCGCGTGCCGGCCGGCGCATCCGGCAGGCGGGCAAGAACGAGGTGGATGATATTGTCCGCGGCGTCATGTTCGCCCCAGGTGATGAAAATCTTCTGCCCGAAAATGCGGTAGGTGCCGTCACCATTACGCTCGGCACGGGTTTTCAGCACGCCAAGGTCCGATCCCGCATGCGGTTCGGTGAGGTTCATCGTGCCGGTCCATTCGCCGGAGACGAGTTTGGGAAGATAGATGCGCTTCAGGTCCTTGCTACCGTGGGCAACGAGAGCTTCCACCGCGCCCATGGTGAGCGTCGGCGCAAGCGCGAAAGCCATGGAACCGGAATTCCACATTTCGAGTGCGGCGACATTCAGCATATGCGGCAGGTTCTGGCCGCCGAATTCTTCCGGTGCGGTGAGGCTGTTCCAGCCGGCCTCAGCCCAGCGCCGGTAAAGATCGGCCCAGCCGTCCGGCGTTGAGACCTTGCCGTCGCTCAGCCGCGCGCCCTGTCGGTCGCCTATATCGGCAAGCGGCGCGACCTGCTCGGTGGCGAAACGGCCGGCCTCCTGTAATATGGCATCGACCACATCTTCACCGAGGTCTCTCAGAGCACCCCTGGACAACGCGTCTTGCAGACCCGCCACATGTTTGAGTGTAAAGGCGATATCATCCACCGGCGCGGTATACATGCTGCCTCCTCCCGAAGCTCTTGCCTATCGTGCTGTTGCTTTCGGGCTAAATGATTTTTACGTAAACGTCAATTTGAAAATTCCCGCCTTTTCAGCGGGATTGTTATAAAACTGTCATATGAATTTGCTCAGCATGCGCTGACAGGTGCCGTGCCACCGCTGCCGTTTCCGTCTTGGGGCGACGGACGCCTCCCCTCCCATTCCGCCGGTCAGGACTGCCACGATGGATCTCATAACGCCCGCTATCCCCGGCCTTGTCTGGGCCTATCAATTCCACCCCGGAACGGCGCCATGCAGGCGGCTTGCGCCCGATGCGGGCTTTAGCGAGATGGCGCAATGCGAGGGCTTCTTCTGGCTGCACCTCAATCTCGCGGATCAGCGGGTGGCGGGCTTTCTCGAAACGATCGATGGTCTCGATCCGGCAGCGCTGGCAAGCCTCACCACCCATGAAACCCATCCGTCCATCACGGTGGATGAAAAGTCACTTTATGGAACGCTGGTCGATTTCCAGCGCGAGTTCGATCAGGAAACGCGTGATTTCGGTTGGCTGCATTTCGCGGTCAGCGACCGTTTCATCATTACCACCCGTCTGCAACCGTTGCGCTCAGTGGACCGGCTGAAAGCGGCAGTCGACAAGAATTCCAACCGCTACCTCACGCCGGCCCATGTCTTCGAAGGCCTCGTCGCGGAGTTCCAGCGTTCGCTGATCAGCCTGGTGATGGAAACGACCGAAGAGCTGAATGCCATCGAGGATCTGGTCTATGACAGCGAAAACCGCGACGAGCGGCGGCGGCTTGCGCCGCTCAGGCGCACGGTCGTTCGCCTCCACCGGCATCTGCGCACGGTGCTCACCCTGATGCGGCGGGCGTCTGCCGCCGATGAGGACGAGATGCCTGACGGTTTCGAGGATGTCGCCTCGCGGCTGATGGGCCGCCTCGAGGCCGTCGATCACGATGTCTACGCCCTTCAGGAACGCGCAAGGCTGCTGCACGAGGAAATCGATTCCAAGCTCTCGTCCGAAACCAACCGGCATCTTTATATCCTGTCGCTGATGACGGCATTCCTGCTGCCGCCATCGCTGGTCACTGGCTTCTTCGGCATGAACACGGATGAGTTGCCATTTACGGTCGGCACCGGCGGCACGATGGCGGCCAGCATCTTCATCGTGATTTCGGTTATGCTTGCCTGGTTCGTGCTGAAGCGGGCGCGCATTCTGTGAAAACAAAAAGCCGCCCGTATCCGGGCGGCTCGTAATAACTATCAGGCTGGTCAATCGCTACTCCGTCTTGCCGGATGAAGGCCGGAGTGACGGAGTAGTGCTATCAGCTGTAAGGCGAATAGCAGGGCTGGCGTGGGCCATTGTAGGGCTGGAACGTGTTGCTATAGGCATCGTAGGACCGATACCGGCCATAGCACCAGTTCACATGCGCCTGGCTCATGCCGGCACGACGGACCGGACGATATTCGCGGTAGACCGGACGCGGGCGATATTCCGGAACCGGACGGTAGACTTCGCGCGGCTGCGACAGTGCGCCGCCGATGATCGCGCCCGTCGCAAAGGCTGCGAGCGGGAACCAGTAACCGTCGTGGTGACGATAACCCGGGCGGTAGTCGCGATAACCGCGATGGCCGCCGTACCAGCCGCGGCGTTCGCCGCCCCAGCCGCCACGATTGTCACGATCGCGCCAGTATTGCACATTGACGACATTCTTGCCGGCATCGTTACCCAGGGTCTCGACACTCTTCGGCGCCATCAGCAATGGCATTGCCTCAGCGGGAACAATCGCTCCTGCAACCACGATTGCAGAAAGACCGACAGCCAGGATATTCTTCACATAGCTTCTCATCTGACTTCCTCCATTCACGACGGTCGACAGGCCGTTGCACGTGAATAATTACACCTTTTTCTTTTTATCCAGCCAGTTTGTCGGTGCTGGCTGGAACATCACAGGTTGCAGGCTAGGCGCTTTCGCCTGAACCCAGCATTAACGGCGTTGTCACGCTTCGGTTACCGAAACTCGCCACCCGAAAACAAAAGCCCGGATCCGATCCGGGCTTTCGAAAGGCGTGCTTAACGGCTGTATGGAGATACGCATACACGACGCGGACCGCTGTTCGGCTGGTAGCTGTTATCGTAGGCGCGGTAAGAGCGCCAACGATTCTGGCACCAGGCAACATGGCTGCCGCCATAAGCCGGTCTCGGCTGCGCCATGGCACCGCCAATGATTGCGCCAGTGGCGAATGCCGCCAGCGGGAACCACATTCCGTTGTGATAGCGGTAGCCCGGACGGCGGTCGCGATAGCCGCGATGGCCGTTATAATATCCGTCCCGCGACGGGCGCGGACGATACATGCGGTCGCCGTATCTACGGTCACCTCGGCGGTCCCATTCACGATACTGCACCGGCACTACATTCTCGGTTGAGATTGCCGGTTTCGCCATCGGAACAGGTGCCTGGAACGCCTGCGACGGCGTGAAGCTTGTCAGGAACAGGACAACCGCCGTAGCGACGCTCGTCGTGCGGAAATTCATCATGATCTTTCCTCCGTTTGCTGTAGCGCGTTGAACCGCGCTTTCTAACTACTCGGTCTTGTCGGAGGTAGGGGCAGCCCCATTGAAACACCCGAAAAGAATTCGATGACGTGCAAACGAGTTTTAAGACCTTTGGTTCCGGTTCAAAAATAGATTCCCGCATAAGACGCAGGATTTCGTGCGCTCAGGCTTCCACCTTCACGTCGGTCAACGGCCGCGAGCAGCAGGCGAGAATATAGCCTTCATCGATTTCGTCATCGAGAATGCCGCCATTGTGGTTCATCTCCACCTCGCCGGAGAGCTTCAGCACCCGGCAGGTGCCGCATATCCCCGATTCGCAGGCGGCACCGATGCGCACACCGGCGGCGCGCGCCGTCATCAGAACGGTCTGGCCGGGCTGGCACGGCACCTCCTTGCCGGAAAGCGTAAACCCCACCATCGAGAGTGCTTCGCCATCCGCCACGGTGTGAATACTCTCGCCCACAGCAACCGGGGCGGCTGGCGAAAAGCTTTCCTGGTGGTAACGGCTCATGTCGAAGCCGGAAGCATCCAGCATGGAGCGGATGGCGGCCATGAAAGGCTCCGGTCCACAACAGAACACCGTGCGATCCATGAAATCAGGCGACAGAAGCGCAATCTTGGCCTTGTCGACCATGCCCTTCAAGCCGGACCAGAGATCAGTGCGGCCGCAATTTTCCACGATGAAACCGAGCGACAGTTTCGGCATGAAGCGGGCAAGATATTCCAGCTCGTGACGGAACACGATATCGGATGGCGAGCGCGAGCAATTGATGAAGGCGATGTCACTCTGCGGCGCGCGGTCGCTCATGTCGCGCACCATCGACATCATCGGCGTCACGCCGGAGCCGGCCGAGATGAACAGGTATTTGTCGCCGGGATGCCGTACATAAGAGAAATCGCCGAGCGGGCCGAGCGCCCGGATTTTCATGCCGGGCTTCAGATTGTCGAACATCCAGCGCGTGCCGATGCTGGTGGCCTGCGCCTTGACCGTGACCGACAGCGCATAGGGCCGCGACGGGCTGGAGGACAATGTGTAGGTGCGGTAGAGCGGCTCCTTGCCTACCGGCAATTCCAGCGTCACGAACTGGCCCGGCAGATAACGGAACCAGTTCTGATCCTCCGACCGGAACAGGAATGTCATCACGTCAGGCGTCTCGGGCGTCACCGAAATGCATTCCAGCAGGTGGAGCTTGTCGCTCCACGGCTTCATCTCGTCTATGTGCTTGTAGGTCACAGCCATATTCATCTTCGCGTTACGCTACTGCCGAAAGGCGGGCCTTGTCGCCCGACAGCCGGTCAACCATGAAATCGGCATACCAGTTGACGAACTGCATCACGCCGCCCTCGTCTTCCATGGAATAGGGGCCGGGCTGGTAAGCGGGCGAACGGATGCCGAAGGCGTTTTCCTCGACGATGCGGCGGTCCTGATCGTTGGTTTCGTTCCAGACGTGCGTGAGATCCTCGAGATCGTAATCCACGCCTTCAACCGCATCCTTGTGCACCAGCCATTTGGTAGTGACCATGGTCTCATTGGCGTTGAGCGGCAGCACGCGGAAGGAAATGGTGTGGTCGCCGAGGAAGTGGTTCCAGGTCGTCGGATAATGGAACAGAAGCAGCGCGCCGATATGGCTGATGCTGACATCATCCGAAAGCGGCCGGCGCACGGCGCGTTTTCCCGACATGGTGTAGCTTTCCGCCTCGCCGATCAGCGGCATGCGGGCAACACGGAACTGGCCTTTCGGATCGATCTTGAAGCGGCTCGGCAGGCCGGCAGCCTCGCAGCGTGCCCAGTGGCCACCGATCTCGGGATCGCTTGCACCACCGTCCGTACCCGTAACGCTCGGGTTTTCAGGATAGGTGCGGCAGAGTTCCGGATGGTTGGCGGCGCAATGGTAGCACTCGCGGTTGTTTTCCCAGACGAGCTTCCAGTTACCCTTTTCGATGATCGTGCTTTCATGCGCGACCTTGGCTTCCCAGATGCGATGCGGCGCCATGTAGCTTTCGACCTCGGCGCGCATCGGCGCGAAATCGGCGGGCTGGTCTGCCAAGCAGATGAAGACGTAACCGGCAACGGTTTCGCAGTGGACCGGCTTCAGGCCGAATTCAGCCTTGTCGAAATCATCGCCCATATGGCGGGCAAACAGCAGCTTGCCGTCCAGATCGTAGGTCCACTGGTGATAGGGACAGACGAGGCGTGCGGACTGGCCCTTATGAGAAGAGCAGACGCGGGAACCGCGATGGCGACAGGAATTATGGAGGGCGCGAATCTGTCCGTCGCGACCGCGAATGATGACGACGGAATAGGCGCCGACCTGAACTGTGATGTAGTTGCCGGCCTTCGGCACTTCGCAATCATGGCCGACAAACAGCCAGTCGCGGTACCAGATGGTTTCCATGTCCAGATTGAAATAATCCGGGTCCGTGTAGAAAGACTGTTCCAGGCTGAAGCCTTCGCGGCGGTTCTTCAGCTGACGCAGTACGGTATCACGCAATTCCATGGCCAAATCCTCGATCAAACCGCCCTGCCCCACACCATTTATCGGACTGCGGAAGTGTGATCCCATCTAAACATCAGCGTTCATTTGCGGTAGCGCAGACAGCGACATCGGCTTCCGCATTGGCGACAAATTGCGACATGCGCCAATGGCCGTTGCACGCCATTCCGCTGCGAAATCCGGCAGCTATTCCCCGCCGGAAACCACGTCGCAATATGACGCATGATGTCGCGCAGCTCCCTCTCTACCCGTTAAAAAACGGGGGGTGTGGCGCAACGGAGTTTTAACATGCCCTAAACTATATTGCCTGATCGACAACAACGAGGGCGTTCCAGGTGGAGAAGGCGACACGCATACGTTATTTCGATGCCGGCAAACATTCGGTCACGCCGATACGTTCAAAGACCGCGCATTCGGATTTCCTGCGAACCGGGCGCATCAGCCGCTACGAAGAACGCTGGCTGCCGAGGGAACGCGTCTATTACAGCCATGAAGAAGTGGCGGCGATGACCGGACGCAAGCTCGAGGCTGCTGCCGACGCCACCCATAGCCGTCTCAATGGCTTTCACCAGTCCATCCGTTTTCCCAAGATGGTTTTCCACCATCTGCTGGATGAGCGGCCGCATCTCGGCTATTGCCATGTCACGGCAGCGAAAACCAGTTTCGACGCCGAGCGTCATGTGCTCTGGTCATTCTATTTCGCGAATTTCTTCGCCGAGTTGAGCGGGGCCGAGAACTTCTTCGAAAACATCGATGCGCGCTATTCGCGGATGTATTTCGCAGTCGCCATCAACGCGCTTCCAAACAAGAACGTCGCCATCGATACCTCCTTCCATCGCGGCGGCCTGCTGTTCCAGACCCACGACCCACGCGTTGCGCTCAAAAACGTGCTTATGCTCGGCGCCCGCTCGGACGAGATGCGCAAGATCATCAAGGCAATATAAAAGCCACGATAGCGCTTTCCATAAGGCCCTGAAATACGCTATTGACGCCCTGAAAGGCAGCATCATGGCGCGTCATATCGATATCGAAAACGAGCGGGAAACCGCCTTGCAGGCGGCCGTCGAGGAGCTTTCCCGCGGCCAGCCAATCGCCCTGCCCACGGAAACCGTCTACGGCCTTGCTGCGGACGCAACCGATCCGGCGGCCATTGCCCGCATTTACGAAACGAAAGGCAGGCCGCAGTTTAATCCGCTGATCTGCCATATGGCCGATATCGCCATGGCCGAACGTTATGCGGTTTTCGATCCCGTGTCGCGACGCCTCGCCGAAGCCTTCTGGCCCGGCCCGTTGACGCTGGTTCTGCCGCTGAAACCGGCAAGCGGCATTCACTCACTTGCAACGGCCGGGCTCGATACCGTCGGCATTCGCGTTCCGCAGGGTTTCGCCGGTGATCTGATCCGCCGGTTCGACAAACCTCTTGCTGCGCCCAGTGCCAATAGTTCAGGCAAGATCAGCCCCACCAGTGCCGCCCATGTCGAGGCTGATCTCGGTAACAGGATCAACCTCATTCTTGATGGCGGTGCTGCCTCCGTCGGTGTCGAATCCACCATCGTCAAAGTGGAAGACGACGGGCGGGTGCGGCTGCTTCGTCCCGGCGGCATCGTCACCGAGGAGATCGAGCGCATCACCGGCACCCAGCTCGAACGGCCGGAAAAGGCATCAGCTGCCATCGAGGCACCCGGAATGCTCGCCTCGCATTATGCGCCCGGTGCAGCTGTTCGCCTCGACGCGACGTCCGTTTCTTCCGACGAGGCACTGATCCGGTTCGGCGGCATCGCGGTTGAGGGACAAGAGACGGCCCGTACCGTTCTCGACCTCAGCCCTTCCGGCGACCTTGCCGAGGCGGCCGCCAATCTGTTCGATTATCTCAAAGCGGCCGACGCGAGCGGTGCCGCGACAATCGCGGTCACAACCATTCCCGCCCACGGTCTTGGAGAGGCGATCAATGACCGCCTTTCCCGCGCCGCCGCGCCGCGAGGCTGACGGCACTTCACCATTTCGCCCACCGTTTCAAATGACAGCGAGACGCCAATGACAATCGCAGCCCCCTCCTCCGACATCCTCGACCGCTTCACTGCCATTGTCGGCGAAAAAAACGCGGTGCGCGACGCTGTGGAAATGGCGCCGCGTCTTGTGGAAAATCGCGGGCTTTACCATGGTGCGTCACCGCTGCTGCTCAAGCCCGGCACTGTCGAGGAGGTTGCAGCCATCCTGAAGCTCGCCAGCGAGACCGGCACGCCCATCGTGCCGCAGACCGGCAATACTGGCCTTGTGGGTGGCCAGACGCCGCGTGCTGACGGAACCGACATCATCCTCTCGCTCGAGCGCATGAACCGTATCCGCGACATCGATCCGGTCGCCAACACCATCGTTGCGGATGCCGGTTGCATTCTCGACGACATTCACAAGGCCGCATCGACCGTGGAGCGGATGTTCCCGCTGTCGCTCGGTTCGCAGGGCTCGTGCCGCATCGGCGGTAATCTGGCCACCAATGCCGGCGGCACGGCAGTTCTCGCTTATGGCAATATGCGCCAGCTTTGCCTGGGGCTTGAAGTGGTGCTGCCAACAGGTGAAATCTGGGACGGGCTTCGCCGGCTGAAAAAGGACAATACGGGTTACGATCTGCGCGATCTCTTCATCGGTTCGGAAGGCACGCTCGGCGTTATCACCGGTGCGGTGCTGAAGCTTTTCCCCGTGCCGCTCGGCCATCAGGTGGGTTTTGCCGGTCTTCGATCCACTGAGGACGCGTTGAAGCTGTTCGAAATGGCCTCAAACCTCTGCGGCACGGCGCTGACCGGTTTTGAGCTGATGCCGCGCATCGGCGTGGAATTCACCGCCAAACATATTCCCGGCGTGCGCGATCCGCTACAAACGCCGCATGACTGGTACGCGCTCATCGATATCTCCACCTCCGATTCGGCTGAGACGGCTGAAACAATGATGCAATCGCTGTTGGACCGCGGTTTTTCCGCTGGGCTCGTCGAGGATGCGGTGATCGCTTCATCGGAAGCGCAGCGTCAGGCGCTCTGGCATATGCGCGAAAGCATGTCGGATGCGCAAAAGCCGGAAGGCGGCTCTATCAAACACGACGTTTCCGTTCCGGTGTCGAAGATACCGGAATTCATGGCAACGGCGGAAAAGGCCGTTCTTGCCGCCATTCCCGGCGCCCGCGTCTGCGCCTTCGGCCATCTGGGCGATGGCAACATCCACTACAATATTTCCCAGCCGGTTGGTGCGGACAAAGCTGAATTCATCGGTCGCTGGCGGGATATGAACGAGATCGTGCACGGCATCGTACTGTCGCTCGGCGGCTCGATTTCGGCCGAACATGGCATCGGCCAGTTGAAGCGCGACGAACTGGCCGCGATCAGGCCTGGCATTGAAATGGACCTGATGCGACGCATCAAACACGCCTTTGACCCCGCGGGCATCATGAACCCCGGCAAGGTGATCACCGCCCGCTAGGGACAGCAGCTTCATCATCGTTGCATGTTAGTTGGAAGTTCTCGCCGTCCAGGCGGGAACCAGTTCCGCATTCAGGCGGCGCGGCTTTTGCGCGTGCACGAGCTGTGTCAGGCCCATGCCGGATTTTGCGATCGCCACCGCATGTTTCTTCGGCATCAGGTAGCCGCATTCCAAGGGAGGACGGCGGCGCACTATCCGGCTGAAAAAGGGCCGCTTGTGATACCGGGACGGCGAGAAACGCGCGGGCTCGGCACAGACAGCCACATATTCGAGAATCTCTTCGATCCAGCCGCTCTGCGGACGCGCACCCGGTTCGACCAGCAGGATCCAATGCCCGCGCGCCGAGCGCATGACATCCTCAATATCCCACTGCGCATAAAAACGGCAGCCAGCGGCATCGGCGACGCGCGACGATCCATCGCGCGAACCGTGATCGAGGATCACAACGTCGCTTACCAGCCCTTCCACGGCCCCGGTTACAAGCGCAGACAGCGTATGCGCCAGTTCCGGTTCCTGATCCCGGCATTCCATTATGACTGTCAACATATGCATAGCTCTAACGCATCGCACAATAAATTGCCACTGCGCTGGATGTCAGAAAATCCGCGACCGTTCAGGCTTAACTCTAACCCACCTTCAGGTGGGATTGACACAAACAGGACCCCGGCCGCGGGTCGGCCAGCTATCGATTTTGCATTTTTTGTTCTTGTAATGTTCTCATTTTTGCGGTAGGAATTTAATCATTCGAAGAGGCAATGAAACGCCGGTTCGAGTGGAAACGGTTTAGGGCGTTGGCTTGCCTTGAGAGGCGTGCGGCACCCTGGGAGCATCCAGATGAGAGACCATACGCTTTCGGGGCAGGCTGCTTTCCAGCCGAGCCATACGCCTGACATTGCCAATGCGTTGGCCGATGCGTCGGGCCTGCGCATCGAGATCGACCGTCGTCGCGGGCGTGGTGCCGGACTTAACCCGGGTGGGCGCTTTGAGGCCCTGCAGCGGGAGGTTTTCGACGATGGCTGGCAGACCCTCGAGGAGCTGCCGGAGTTCCGCACCGAAGTGCAGGTGGAAAAGCCGCGCAGCATCATCAGCCGCAACGAATCGCCTGACATCCCTTTCGACCGTTCCATCAATCCCTATCGCGGCTGCGAACATGGCTGCATCTACTGTTTCGCCCGTCCGACGCACAGCTATATGGGGCTCTCTGCGGGGCTGGATTTCGAGGCGAAGCTTTTCGCCAAGCCGGATGCGGCAAAGCTGCTCGAAAGGGAGCTGGCGAAGCCCGGCTACAAGCCGCGCGTCATTGCCATCGGCACCAATACCGACCCCTACCAGCCGATCGAGCGCGAATGGCGGATCATGCGGCAGATACTGGAAGTGCTGGCAAAGGCCGACCATCCCGTCGCCATCGTCACCAAATCGGCCCTGATCAAGCGGGATATCGATATTCTCGCGCCCATGGCCAAGAAAGGTCTCGTCAAGGTTGGTATTTCCGTGACGACGCTGGACCGCAAGCTGGCACGCAGCATGGAACCGCGCGCCGCCACGCCCGAAAAGCGGCTGGAAGCGGTCAAGGCGCTGACGGATGCCGGCATTCCCGTGGCGGTGATGATGGCACCTGTCATTCCCGCACTCAACGATCATGAGATCGAACGCATTCTCGAAGCCGGCAAGGCCGCTGGCGCAACGGAGGCCTCCTATGTGCTGCTGCGCCTGCCGCTGGAGGTCAGCCCCCTCTTCCGCGACTGGCTGCTGCGCAACTATCCGGACCGCTACCGGCATGTCATGTCGCTGGTGCGCTCCATGCGCGACGGCAAGGATTACGATGCGGAATTCGGAAAACGCATGAAGGGTGCTGGTCCCTATGCATGGCAGATCGGCAGGCGTTTCGAAATGGCGACGAAACGGCTTGGCCTCATCCGCCGCGGCATTAACCTGCGCGACGATATCTTCGTGCCGCCGGGAGGTGCCGGCGTGCAATTGTCGCTGCTTTGAAAATATGAGGCCCGCTTGGCCGATCGAAGGCGCATTACGATGCGCGCAACGATACCCAGCGGTGCAGACACATAAGGAGTGGCAGCCCTTTCCTGTTGACGGGGCCATGCTCTTGACGAAATGCCCGGCGGGTTTCCCTGGCCCGTCGGACATCACCCCCGGAACCCGCCGCCTCGCGTGCGATCGTTTTTCCTCCGCCGCCCCGTTGGAGGATCAAAGGTCATGACGACCTAAGGGGCACGGTTGGCCACGCCCCTTGACCCGGCTGGCCGCGCCCGTCATCGCCCGCTTCCGGGGGCTTGCAGGAGATCGGGTGTGTGTGCAAGTTTCTGCCGCATGAAACGCCGCACCACACCCGATTCTCCTGCCCTCTTTGATCTCGCCGATACGGGCCCCGATTTCTCCTTCGAACTTGAAGCGAGGAAGAAGGGGCTTTGGCCCGTGGCCGGCACGGATGAGGCAGGCCGGGGGCCTCTCGCGGGACCAGTGGTTGCGGCAGCTGTCATTCTCGATCCCGACAATATTCCTGGTGGTCTTGACGATTCCAAGAAACTGACCAAGCTGAAACGGGAAAGCCTGTTTCTGCAAATCATGGAAACATCGATCGTTTCCGTCGCCTCCTCCGGCCCCGGCCTTATCGACACCATGAATATCCTGCGCGCCAGCCTCGACGCGATGCGTCGCGCCGTACTCGGCCTCGAAATTTCCCCAGCCCTCGTGCTGGCAGATGGCCGCGACAAGCCGCCGGGCATCACCTGCGAGTCGAAGGCCGTCATCAAGGGCGATTCCCGCTCCCTCTCAATCGCCGCCGCTTCGATCATCGCCAAGGTGACCCGTGACCGGATGATGGAACGGGCCGGTGTAGTGCACAGCTCCTATGGTTTCGAAGGCCATGCGGGTTACGGCACACCAGCCCACCTGCGCGCTATAGAAAGCCATGGGCCCTGCCCGCTGCACCGGATGAGTTTCAGGCCGCTGAAGCAGGACTGATCGAAAACCACGATCCTGAAGCGGAGAATGCGGTCTCGCCCGGGATTTCAGCGCCCTGCCATGAGGTGACGATCTCCGTCTCCACTGGTAGAATTCTATCTCAATGCGTGGACTTGACGGGCTTTGGGAGAAGAGATTTGGATTTCATGAAACTGTTGAAGTCGCTCGAAGAACTTCTCTACGAGCTGGTTTCATGGCTCCTCTTCTATCCGCTGACAATGTGGCGATCGGTCGTCGCACCGCTCAGCATGATGCGCTACGCCGATAGCGAACTCGCGGATCGGCTTGAGGACCAGTATGACGACACACTGAGTCCGCCCCTCTTCCTCCTGATCACTCTGCTATTTTCGCAGGGGCTCTCCGCTTCCCTTCCGACCATTTACGATCCCGCATTGGCCGCCCGGGAGCTTGGTTCGGGTTCGAACCTGCTCATAGCGCGTGGCGTTATATTCGGGATTTATCCGCTGTGTATGGCCGTCACGCTTCTGCGGTGGAAACGGGTGAGGATCACGCGAAACTCCCTGCGTCCGCCGTTCTTCAGCCAATGTTACGTGGCTGCGCCGTTTACATTTGTCCTGGTTCTGGGTTTCGATTTTGCATCCATGCCTCTGGAACATGGCCTTACGTTAGGGCTCGCCATTATCGCGCTCGCCACGATCTGGTATGCGCAGGCTCAGATAAGATGGCTGATGCAGGATCTCGGCTTGGGCATCGCGAAAGCAGGCCTGGCTTTCAGTGGCGCATTTCTGGTTGCCACCGCGGCAGCTTTTGTACTGGCGGTGCTGATAGCGCTCGAGGCCAAGACAATCTATCCCGCGATCACTTAACAAGCCTCGACAAATTGGCAGCCACGAATTGCCGGCCAGCATCCAGTCCACAAAGCCGATGCTTTTTCTCCAAAGGTCGACAGACATCGATAGACACGCTGCAAGCCGGCACCACAGTGTGCAACCGCGAGCTTGCCAACACCGCCCGTGGTTGAGGCATAAAACAAAAAACCCCTCGCGGCGGGTGCCGGAGGGGTTTTGAATAGCCCGAGATGAACTTAGTTCAGCTTCGACTTCACTTCGCCAATGGTGTTGGCGAAAAGTTTGGCCTTTGCGGCAGCGGTGGTCTTTTCGGCAATGAGCTTCTCGGAAGCTGCAATGGCGATGTCCACGGCGGCGGCACGAACGGCGCCGATGGCGTCTTCTTCGGCCTGCTTGATCTTCTGTTCCGACAGGGCCGTGCGGCGGACGACGAATTCTTCCGTCTTCTGCTTGGCTTCGGCGGTCAGGGCGGCCGCTTCGCGTTCGGCAGCGGCAACGATGCCGGCTGCTTCAGCTTCGGCTTCCTTGCGCTTGCGCTGGTATTCGGCCAGCAGGTGCTGTGCCTCTTCGCGCAGACGCTTGGCTTCGGCCAGTTCGTCCTGAATGTTCTGTGCGCGCTCGTCCAGGGACTTGGAGAGCATGCCCGGAACCTTGAGATAGGCGATCAGGACGAAGAAAAGGACAAGACCGACAAGAGCGAAAAATGATGCATCAAACGCCATATCAGGCTCCCTTCACAGTCGAAGCGGCTGCAATGGCGGCCTTGACGTCGGCATCCTTGACCTTGGCGCCAACCAGCTGGTCAACGATTGCGGTCGCGGTTTCCTCGGCAATGGCGCCGACATCCGCGAATGCCTGATCCCTGATACCCGCAATGCGCTTTTCGGCGGCGGCAAGCTTCTCGGCAAGTCCGGCTTCGATAGCGACGCGGTCGGCATCGGCTTTCGCCTTGGCGGCGTCACGTGCCGCGGAGCCTATCGAGCTTGCCTTGGCGCGGGCTGCCGCGAGTTCTTTTTCATAGGTTTCGACGGCTGCGTCGGCTTCGCTTTTCAGCCGTGCCGCTTCATCGAGATCCTGTGCAATGCGCCCATGACGGTTTTCAAGAATGCCGCCGACGCGAGGAACGATGACCTTCTGCATGAGCAGGTAGAAAAGGCCGAACGTGATCGCCAGCCACAGGACCTGCGATGCATAAGTAGACTGGTCGAACGGCGGGAAAACGCCGGAAGCACCGTGTTCGGCGCCGTGCGCTACACCGGTTTCCGTGTGCGTGGCTTCCGGTTGCGGCTGGCCGACAGCCGGAGTTTCCGTATGCGTTTCACCTACGGTCGGTGCTGACTGGGCATAAGCCTCGGTCACGAACATGCTCACCTCCAGGGGGACTGCAAATGCGAAGGATCACGGCACGCAATTTGCGCGAGCCGTGATCCAGACCTGATGCCGTTATTAGACAGCGAACAGGAGAAGGAGAGCTACGAGCAGCGAGAAGATGCCCAGAGCTTCCGTAACGGCGAAGCCGAATACCAGACGGCCGAACTGGCTGTCGGCAGCAGAGGGGTTGCGCAGTGCGCCGGAGAGGTAATCACCGAAGATACGGCCGAGTGCGAGGGACGTACCAGCCATGCCGAGGCATGCGAGACCTGCGCCGATGTACTTTGCTGCTTCCGCTTCCATGTGAGACTCCTTGAGATATTGGTTGTTGCGGCTATCTTTTGGCGCCCGTTGCCGGGGCCAGCGACTTTACTTCTCAGTGACCACCATGCACGGCGTCGTTCAGGTACATGCAAGTCAGTACCGCGAACACATAAGCCTGCAGGAAGGCAACGAGAAATTCGAGAGCGGTCATTGCGACCGTCATGATGAGAGGCAGGACTGCACCGCCGATACCGAGCGCGCCGAGCGCACCCATGGAGGCGACGAAGCCTGCGAAAACCTTGAGCGTGATGTGGCCAGCCAGCATGTTCGCGAAGAGACGAACGGAAAGGCTGATCGGACGCGACAGGAACGAAATCATTTCAATTGACGCGACAAGCGGCAAAAGCGCCTTCGGCACGCCAGAAGGTGCGAAGATGCCGAAGAAATGCAGACCGTGCTTGTAGAAACCGTAAACGACGACCGTGCCGATGACGAGGCAGGCAAGCGCGAAGGTGACGATGATCTGGCTGGTGACCGTGAAGAAATACGGGAACATGCCGAGAAGGTTCGCAGTCAGCACGAACATGAACAGCGAGAATACGAATGGGAAGAACACCATGCCCTTTTTGCCGGCGCCTTCGCGCAGCATGGAGGCGATGAATTCATAGGACATTTCAGCAACGGACTGCATGCGGGTCGGGATCAGACCGCGGCTCGACGTTGCGAAATAAAGGAAACCGGAAGCGGCGGCCACGGTCGCGACCATGAAAAGCGACGCATTGGTGAAGGAAAAATCGACGCCGCCAATTTCGATCGGAATGATCGGCTGCACCAAGAACTGATGGGTCGGATCGTTTGCCACCGGCTGCCCTCTTTACCTGTCGCCGCTCACGGCGGCATCTCAACTGCAAGAAAAAACAGCTTAAACGCCGTCTTTTCCACCCTCGTCTCGCTTGTCGGCTCTCTCAAGCAGCGGCGGCTTTGCCACCGCGCCCGTGGAGCGCAACACATTCAATACGCCTGCGCAGAAACCGAGAAGAAGAAGAACGATCATCCCCCACGGCGTCGTGCCGACAAAATAGTCCAGAAGATAACCCAGCATAGCGCCGACCACGATGGCCGAAATGAACTCCGATGAGAGCTTCACCGCCATCGCAAAGCCTTTCCGGCTTTCCGCGGCATTGGTCTCCGCCCTCACTTCCGCCTCATCCTCCGCCTTCACCTTTGCCAACTCTTCGGCAAGGCGCTTGCGACGCTCGTCCAGACTATCGTCACGGTTGCCAGTCATCTTAAAATCCCACCCATTTTCTCCGTTCCAGCCATGCCAGAACCCTTTGGAGTTGTAAACGGTGACGGATTAAGCCTGTTCCAGCCCGCTCTGAAGTCGCGCGCAACATAGTTTTAGGGGCTTCGCTAGTCAAGGCACTGGCGAAGCTTGTTTTTTGACAAATTAAATATTTAAAAACAAAGGCTTAACGCCAAATCGCCGTTTGTCGACGATGTTTCCCCCGGGAATCGGCATTTTTGACACGCAAATTGCGACAAATTGGCGGTGGTATCAGCTCCAGCCGCCACCATAGGTTCGATAAAAGACGTGCAAGCCAATCCTGCCGACCTTCTTCATGGATTTTCCCCAGGCGGGACGAACATAGACGGCATGATAGTGAGTCGCCGAGCCCACTTCCGTCAGCCAGATTTTGCCGGCGGTGGTTGCCATGGCCACTTCGCGCGCCATTTTCCAGTGACGTTCGGAATTCACCCGGTCCTTTATATTGTCGCAGGCGAAGGAGAACTGGCAGCGGTTGCGCCAGTCCTTGTTCTGATAAACCACACCGCAGATGGTTTTCGGATAAGCGGGGTTGCGTACGCGGTTAAGGATCACCTGTGCCACCGCCGCCTGTCCCTTGACCGATTCACCGCGCGCCTCGAAATAGATGCCGGATGCGAGGCATTGCTGTTCGGCTGCGGAAAACACGGCAGCGGGCAGCGGCGTTGCCGCCCATGCGTGATCGTCCGCGCCGATCAACGGCACGAAGCGGCCGGCCTCCGGCTTTTTCAGAATGGCGTCGAACGGCGATTCACGGGCGAAATCCGGTTCGGCCGGCGCGTAAGCCGTGGCGAGAATATCGGGAGTCCTGTTGGTGACGAGTTCCGCCAGCATCGGAGAGACGCTTTTGTCCGCCTTCTTTTCATCACGGCGGAAATAGAAGGAGGCAAGTTTGACGTCGCTGCCGCGTTTCGGTTTCACAAAAGCCGTGCGGTCCTTGCGCTTCAGCGGCTCTATATCCAGCATGCTGGTGCGTTCCAGCACGGAACCGGCGGTGAAGGCCTTTGGCGGCTGCATGATTTCGGTTGCGACGATGCGACCCTTCTTGGCGGCACGGTTGACGCGCTCGCTGTCGGGTGTCGTCTCGTCACCCTTCTTGTTGGTAACGAAAGCCACCTTGCGGCCATCGGGCAGGGTCATGCCGCTGCCATGCAACGCCGCCTCCCCTTCCGCATCGTTAAAGGTGAGCGAGGCATTATGGACAGAGCCTGCCGGAGACGCGGTCAGCACCATGCGCCATTGCTCGCCGCCATTGTCCAGCCCTGCCAGCAGGGAGGCCAAATCCGCGCGTGCGGCAATGGAAGGAAAGACGAGCCAGGCAGCTAGGCCGAAGACAATGGGTGAGGTCCATGCCTGAAGGGACGCAAAGGACCGACGACGCATTACTCTTTTCGAACGCAAAACCAGCACTCCGAACACCAGGAACCATATTTGTTACAGGTGTTCGAGAATCTCTTATTAACCTTGATGCTTGGTTAACGCCGCGCGCGGGCGCGGCTTCACGTTAATGTGTAACCACCTTCTAATAATCAGACGACGACGTGAGACCCGAGTTCCACCACGCGGTTGGCCGGAAGGCGGAAGTAGTCCGAGGGATCGGCGGCCGTTTCGGCAAGCGCGATGAACAGTCGGTTCTGCCAGCCGGGCATGCCCGATTTCGGATCCGGCACCAGCTTGCGGCGACCGAGATAAAACGAGGTGGACATGATGTCGAACTTGTAACCCGTGCGCCTGAGGTAACCGAGCGCCTGGGTGACGTTCTGCGTTTCCATGAAGCCGAAATGCAGTTCGACCACGGCAAAACGATCGCTCAGCTTCGTCAGTGTGTAACGATTTTCGGGGCGGACGCGCGGCTGGTCTTCCGTGCGGATCGTCAAAATCACGTTCTTGTCGTGCAGGACGTGGTTGTGCTTGAGATTGTGCAGCAATGCAGCGGGTGCGGCATCCGGATCGCCAGTCAGGAAAATCGCTGTGCCGGGCACGCGCACCGGCGCATGGGCGCTTTCCTTTTCCACCGAAGCCACGAAAGCCTTCAGCGGCACATCGCTGCGGCGGGTTTTGGCGAAAAGGATTTTCGAGCCGCGCTGCCAGGTGGTCATGATGATGGTGAAAGCGATTGCCAGCAACACCGGCACATAGCCGCCATCATGTATCTTGAGCAGGTTTGCACCGAGGAAAATCAGTTCCAGCAGCAGAAGCGGCGCCAGCACGCCAATCGCCAGCCAGATGGACCACTGCCAGCGCTTGCGAACGAATTCGAAGAACATCATGCTGGTGACGACCATCGCGCCGGTAACGGAAATGCCGTAGGCGGTGGCCAGTGCATCCGAACTTTTGAAGGTGAGCACCAGTGCGACGACGCCGAACAGCAGGATGGTGTTGACGGCAGGAAGATAGATCTGCCCGGTATTGGTTTCCGAAGTGAAGAGGATTTCCATGCGCGGCAGATAGCCGAGATGGATCGCCTGACGCACGAGCGAGAACGCGCCTGTTATAACCGCCTGGCTGGCGATGATGGTGGCGGCGGTCGCCAGAATGACGGCCGGCAGGATCGCCCATTGCGGGAACATCAGATAAAACGGATTGGACATCGCCGCCGGGTCCTTGAGAACCAGCGCGCCCTGACCGAGATAATTCAGCGTCAGTGCCGGGAAAACCAGACAGAACCATGCCCACTGGATGGGACGGCGGCCGAAATGGCCGAGATCGGCATAAAGCGCTTCAGCACCGGTGATCGTCAGGAAAACCGCGCCCAGCACGACGATGCCATAAAAGCCTTCATTGGCGAGAAACTCGACCGCATGCCAGGGGTTGAAGGCATAGAGAATGCCGAAATCATCGGCGATGTGAATGAGGCCGGCTACACCCATGACCAGGAACCAGACAGCGGTGATCGGTCCGAAGAATTTCGCCACCGTTCCCGTACCGTGCGATTGGATCGCGAATAGACCGATGAGAATGCAGACGGAGATCGGAATAATAAAGTCGTCCATGGCCGGAGTGACGAGCTTCAGACCCTCCACCGCCGAAAGCACTGATAGCGCCGGCGTGATCATGGCATCGCCCAGGAACAGGGCTGCGCCGATGAGGCCGAGCACGATGAGAACGCTGCGGTGAGTGCCCGCCGTCTTCATCAACAGCGCCAGAAGCGAGAGTGTGCCGCCCTCGCCGTCATTGTCGGCGCGCAGCAGAAGCGTGATATATTTGAACGTCACGATGATCGTCAGAGACCAGATCATCAGGGATGTCAGGCCGATGACTTCTTCTCTCGTCACGCCATCATAGGCGATCGGCTTTAGCGCTTCGCGGAAGGCATAGAGCGGGCTGGTGCCGATATCGCCGTAGACGACGCCGATAGAACCAAGGATCGCGGCATAAAGCCCCTTGTTCTGATGCTTGTCATCCGAATCCGGCTTCTCGGTAAAGTCCTTGTCTGCGATTTGAGACATGATGATCCTGGCTCCTTAGAGCCAGCCCTTCCAACGGAAAAAGAGAAACGGGATGATTGCCGACATCAGCATGACGACGAGCGCGAGTGGATAGCCAAACGTCCAGTTCAACTCCGGCATGAGCTGAAAGTTCATTCCGTAAACCGACGCCACCAGAGTGGGCGGCAGGAACACGACCGACGCGATCGAGAAGATCTTGATGATGCCGTTCTGCTCGATGTTGATGATGCCGAGAGAAGCGTCCAGCAGGAATGTCAGATTGCCGGAAACGAAGGAGGCATGTTCGCTCAACGACTGGATATCCCGACCGATCGATTTGCTCTGTTCCCTCGCTTCCTTGTCCTGCTGGACCTGCCCACTTGTGGACAGGAAAGTCTGCAGGCGTGCAAGGGAAGCAAGGCTGTCGCGAACCTTGGAGATCAGCCGGTGATAGGCGGCAATGTTCGTCAGTCGGTCTTCCAGATAACGCGGCGCCTTGCGCTTGCTGCGCGCCTGGCTGCCGAGAAGATCGGCGGCGAGATTGTCGATGCCTGCCACCGAGTTTTCGAGAATTTCCGCCGTGCGATCGACGATGGTTTCCAGCAGTTTCAGCAACAGCGCGGTGCCGCTGCGCATCTCGTGCGGCACGCGGGTGATGGCGGCGGTGAAGAGGTGGAATGATTTCGGCTCGGCATAACGGATCGTCACAAGGCGCTTGCCGGCAAGAATGAAGGCGACATCGGTCAGGCGTGGACCGTCGGAATCTGCCTTCCAAACCAGAGAGGCGGTCATGAAGACGTTGCCATCTTCCATGTAAAGGCGGCTGGAAGGTTCGATATCCTTCAAATCCTCGCGGGTGGGCAGCTCAAGCCCCAGCAGTTTTTCAACATACTGCTCTTCCGTTCTCGTCGGATTGATAAGGTCGATCCAGACGATATCGTCGGGAATCTGTTCACGGCCGTCGTCTGGCGACAGGCTGATCGCCTCGCAGTTGGCGCGATAGGCTTTTATCAATCCGTTTCTCCGGTCCGCATCGCTGGCTTCAGCCGCAATGCTGCTTAACATATCCTGTTCAAGGTCGGCAAACCTTTGGACGACACTTCAGGGAACACCGGAACGAGCGGGATTTTCACATCCCGCCGGACTGACGGACCAAGAACCAAACGGCGCAGGGCTATGCTCCCAAAGCGAGACCCAATCAAGCAATATTTTCTCGCGACAGCATTGCAGGCGATGCATCTCTGGCGTTCAAATGCATCGGCCTTTCCCGAAGCCACCAGTTAACATATTGTTTTTAAAATATATCCAGGCAGGGCGACCGCCCGGCCTTTTTTTCTTCCGCAACCGGTACGTTATTCGAAAACGATTTTCGGGGCGGCTTTTCTTTCGCCCGCACCGATGCGGGCCCAGACTTTTTCCGCAATATCGCGGTAGATGGCGGCCTGCGGACCATCCGGCTCGGCGGCAACCACCGGCGTTCCGGCATCAGACATTTCACGGATGGAAATGGTGAGCGGCACTTCGCCGAGGAACGGCACGCCAATCCGCTCAGCCTCTGCCTTGGCACCGCCATGGCCGAAAATATCATAACGCGCGCCGGTATCCGGTGCGATGAAGTAGCTCATATTCTCGACGACGCCGAGCAGCGGCACTTCCACCTTGCGGAACATGGTGATGCCCTTGCGCGCGTCGATCAGCGCCAGATCCTGCGGCGTGGAGACGATGACGGCGCCGGCGAGCGGCACCTGCTGGGCGATGGTGAGTTGCGCGTCGCCGGTGCCAGGCGGCATGTCGAGCACCAGCACATCGAGTTCACCCCAGGCGACTTCACGCAACATCTGCATCAATGCGGACTGAACCATCGGCCCGCGCCAGATCATCGCCGCTTCCTCATCCACCAGAAATCCCATGGACATGACCTTCAGTCCGTAATTTTCCATGGGGATGATGATGCGGTCTTCCTGCTGCTGCGGGCGTCCTGAAATCTTCAGCAGTCGTGGCAGCGAGGGGCCGTAAATGTCGGCGTCGAGCATGCCAACCTTGAGGCCCAGCGCCTGCAGGCCCAGCGCCAGGTTGACGGCGGTCGTGGACTTGCCGACCCCGCCCTTGCCCGAGGCAACGGCGATAATCGCGCCGACGCCGGGAACGCCGACCTTCGACGAGCCGGGTTGCGCGGGCGGGCGGCCGGTCGCAGCCGCAGGGCGCGCGGGTGCTGGTGCCGGGCGCGCCGGTGCGGGTTGTTGTGTGCCGGGTTTGCGATCCGCCGTCAGCGCGACGACGGCACCGGCGATACCCGGAACGCCCTTGGCGGCCTGTTCAGCCGAAAGCCTCAACGGCTCCATGTCGGCTGCCCTGTCGGCCGGGACGGTAATAGAGAAATAGGCTTTCGCGTCGGCGATGAAGATTTCCGAGACCATGCCAAGCGCCACAATGCTTTTGCCGCTGCCCGGATAGATGACTGCCTCCAAAGCCTTTTCGACCTGGTGCTTGCTGACCTCTGCCATATGTTTACTCCGCTACATCATCCCGCCGGATATGGGCTGCATTCCGCGCCATCCATAGACAAACGCGGCCCGTTCGCCAATGCCAAACCGCAAACAGCGGATCACCGCGACGGTTTATTCGCAGACTTCAGATTTCGTCGTCCATATCAAGCGTTTCCGGATCGAAAACCCGACCATCGAAAAAACAGTCGGGGCCGAGGACAAGACCCGAGCGTGACGCCCCGACATGGACCGGCTCCCGCAACGTGCCTTCCAGCTTCAGGTTCGCGCCCGGCACCGGCACGAAAAGCGGCTTCATCGCCTTGCGGAAGATATCCGGCCGATAGGCATTGCGTGCGGCCTCCACCACGGCTGCATCGAACCGGCGATCGGGGGGAACCTCGCCCCAGCGCAACATCTGGCTGAAGAACCACAGCGCCTGGCTTTGCCAGGGGAAATTGGCGGCCTTGGCGCTTGTTACGAAAAACTCCTGAAAACGCTGCATGTCCCTTTGCGAAGTGGAAATATAGCCTGTCAGCGCCGGAAGCAGGAATTCGCCGTTCTCGTCAATATAATGGGGGGCGGCAAGAATGCCGGTAAGTTCCTCGATATTGGCGGAGTTGGCGCACCATTCGCCGGCGCGATAAAGCGAACGCAGCAAGCCTTCCAGCACAGTGGCGTTCTCTTCCGCCCAGGGCCGCTTCACGGCCAGTATCTTTTCAGGCGCATTGTGCCAGATCAGCGCTCCCGTGGTGACGATCCGCCCGCCGCCACCCAGCACCACAGCGCTGCCCGCCGGTTCGGCGGTACAGAGCGCATCGACCTTGCCGCTTTCCAAAAGTGCCGGCATAGCCTTCGGCAGGGCTTCGACGATTTCCATGTCGCGGCCGAGCAGCACACCGCAGCTTCCGAGCAGATAACGCAACGCATAAAACGGCGTGGACACGATATCCTCGATCGCAAAGACCGGCGGTTTTTCACCCGCCGCCCGGCGCGCGGAACAGACACGGGCCATCGCCCGCCCGAACGCGGCCGGGTCCGGCAGCTTCATGCCCTCCCGGTAAAGCTCGTCGAAAAATCCGTGCGAAACGGTCGTTGCCGATCCGCCAAGGGAAAGAGTGAAGACGCCGACAATATCGGCCGGCAGGTCATCGAGGCCAACCGCGGAACCGACAGGAACCGCGGCGGGCAAATGGGCGATCTGAACCTCGTCCTCGCCAAGTGCTGCAAGCACGGCGCGCGCGGATTGTTTTCGGATGAGTTCCAGTTCGACGCCTTCGTCGGCAGCAAAGCCTTTTTCGGCAGCGGCTATCAGTACGGCGCAATCGACAGTCGGAGAAAACCCCGCTTTTATCCTATGCCGTTCCGGCAAACGATTTCTCCTTCCCGGTGATTCGAAAGAAGGATCGCCCAGGAACCCATTTATCACAATGATAAATTTGCGGTTTCGCTATTTAATCAGACCGACCCGGAGCGCCTTTGCGACGGCTTGGGTGCGGTTGACCGTATCGAGTTTTTTCGTCGCACGGTTCAGGTAGTGATTGATGGTATGTTCCGAGAGCATCATGATTTCAGCGATCTCGGCGCTGGTCTTGCCGGCGGCCGTCCAGTTCAGACAATCTATCTCGCGCTCGTTCAATGTCTCGGGAACCCGCAGGTCAAGGCGGCGGATTTCAGATAGCCGGGCAAAGATGTGGCTGGAAATGTAAAAAAGTTCCGCTAGCTGGCTGGTGGGCAAACTCGTTTTGTTACCGGAAAAAGACACCGCTCCCCGCATCGTGGTGATGTCGTGAACGGGAAACCACACCGAATTGATCATATCGAACCGCTCAAAAAGTCCGATGACCGGTTTCTTCGGCGCGTTTTCGTCGCCGCTGACCAGAAAATCCAGGGAGACGGAAAAGGGAGTGGTCGATTTTTTCAACTGCGCCATAACCCGGCTTCTCTGCAGCAGGCCCTCTTCGTCATAACGCTGCAAAAGCTCGGCCGGCCAGCTGGTGATGATGGTGCATTGCGACAATTCGCTCGCCATTTCGGCCGACAGGTCAAGCACCATGAAGGCCTTGAATCCCCAGGCTTCCGTCAGCCGTTTCAAAAACCGGAATATATCAAATTGCGTGTTGAGACCGGCGATCTCGCGAACGCAATCAACACCAATCGACTGAACGGCGGCCGTCTCTGTTTTCTGCATGAAGCGGTTCTTCAAAAAAGAGAAAATACCGCCGCAAAGGCCTGCCTTCGTGCGGAAATTGCGCGGATGTTACTCGCCAAAATGATTCATGCAAACAAAAGTTGAAACTTAATTCCGAATAATCGAAAATAAGATTTCACTTACACGCATCGGCGCGCGATCTGCCGTTTTTGAAGCGGAAACCAACAGCTTCACGCATCCATTTTTCTCAACCATTCGCAACCGGAGATAATCTGCAGGCAAGTTCCGCCGAAATTTGATCGGCCGTTTCGCGCACCAGAGGACCCCATTTCCGCAGTTGCTCCACATCCACGCGATAGGCTGGGCCGGTGACGGAAATCGCCGCGAGAAAATTGCGCCCCGGCGCCATTACCGGCGCGGCAACGCAGTGGATGCCGATTTCATGCTCCTGAAGGTCGAAACCGTAGCCATTGCTGCGAATGGCGGCCACATCCTGCGCCAGCATTTGCGGGGTTACGATCGTATTTTGCGTGAAGCGGTGGAAGTCCAGCTCTGCGGCAAGTGCAGCGAGATCGTCAGGGGAAAGCATTGACAGCGCGGCCTTGCCCACCCCTGTGCAATAGGCGGGTGATGTCTTGCCCACCTGCGAGTGCATGCGCAAAGTATGCTTGCCCTCCATCTTGTCCAGATAGGTGACTTGCCCGCCGTTCAGAACGGCAAGATGCACGGATTCCTGCGTCGCCTCCTGCAATGCCGCCAGATGCGGCGCGGCAACGCTGCGCAGATCATTGCTGCTCCAGGCCTTGGCAGCCAATTGCAGCAGCCTCAGACCCACGACATAGGTCTGGTCGGCGACATGATCGACCAGACCTTCGGCCACGAGATGGGCGAGCTGGCGGTGCACCGTGCCGCGCGGCTGGCCGCAAGCCTCGACAACGTCGGTGAAGCGCATCGGTTTTTCGGCAAGGGCGATAAGCTCCAGAAGCGAGACGGCCTTACCAAGCGTGCCGGTTACGCTTTCCTTTTTTCGCTCCAAGGCAGGAACCACCTCATGCTCGCTGTCATTTGGGTTTTTGTGATCGGGCATGGCAACATCCACCGTCATCTGTCTTGACATAAGCCTGCGGCCAAGAGAATAATTCCACTTAGTAAAATCTAGTTCCAAATAATGGAACAATCAAGCCCCTCACTGGACGAGACGATGCCGATGATGCAAGCCCATTTCCCTGACCTCAAGGACGCGGGCGTGCTCGTCACCGGCGGCGGCTCCGGCATCGGGGCATCGCTGGTGGAGGCCTTTGCGGCGCAGGGCGCAAGGGTCGCGTTCATCGACATCGCCGAAGAGCCGAGTGTGGCGCTCGTTGCGCGGCTTGCTCATGCCGCACGCCATCCGGTCCATTTCTTCAAGACCGACCTGCGCGATATTGCGGCGACCCGGCAGAGCGTGGAGGCGGCGGCAGCTGCAACCGGCGGCATCAAGGTGCTCGTCAACAATGCCGCATGGGACGACCGCCACGACATCGATACCGTCACAGAAGCCTATTGGGATGCCAATCAGGCAGTCAATCTCAAGCAGATGTTCTTCACGGTTCAGGCCGCCTTGCCACATCTGCGGCAGGCGCAGGACGCAGCCATCATCAATTTCTCCTCGATTTCGTTTTTGCTGAACATGGGCGAGCTTCCTTCTTATGCGGCAGCCAAGGCCGGCATCATCGGCCTGACGAAAAGCCTGGCCGGACGGTTGGGGCCGGAAAATATCCGCGTCAACACGTTGCTGCCGGGCATGATCGTGACGGAACGGCAGAAAGAATTGTGGCTGACGGAAGACAACGTCACCTCGACCACGGCACGGCAATGTCTCAAGCGCACGCTTGTCGCCGCCGATCTGGTGGGTCCGTGCCTGTTTCTCGCATCATCGGCATCGAGCGCGATCACCGCGCAATCCATAATCGTAGACGGAGGCCTGTTATAATGTCTGAACCCGCTTTTATCGCCGTCGACTGGGGCACGACCAGTTTCCGGCTCTGGCTGCTCAGCCGGTCCGGCGCGGTGCTGGCTGAGCGCAGAAGTGCTGAAGGCATGACGACGGCCATGCGGACCGGCTTTACAGAGGTGCTGCAATCGCATCTCGATGCCATCGGCGCACCGGAAAAACTGCCGGTTCTTATCTGCGGCATGGCGGGTGCGCGGCAGGGCTGGGTGGAAGCCGGTTATATCGACGTGCCTGCATCGCTTTCAGCGGTTCTCGATGGTGCGGTGCGCGTGCCGGGTCAGGAGCGGGACGTCCGCATTCTGCCGGGGTTGGCGCAGCGGGACAAAAACGCACCTGATGTGATGCGTGGCGAAGAAACGCAATTGCTCGGTGCACTCAGCTCCGCCGGTGGCGGCAAGAAGCTGGTCTGCATGCCCGGCACCCATTCCAAATGGGTAACGGTGGATGGCAGCGACGTGACGGGCTTTGCCACCTTCATGACCGGTGAGCTGTTCGAGGTCATCTCGAAACAGACCATCCTTTCCCATGCGGTGGCGGAAGCCGACGCCTTTACCGGCGAGCACGAGGTATTCAGGGCGGCGGTGCGCGACGTCTATGCCAATCCGCAGCTCGCCACCAACCGTCTGTTCACCCTGCGCTCTGGACAATTGTTGCACGGCCTCACCGCGACAGATGCCAAGGCCAAGCTTTCCGGCATCATGATCGGACTGGAAATCGCCGGTGCGCATTCCTCCGTACGGCGGGACACGCCGGTGGTGCTGATCGGCTCCGGCGCGCTCGGTGCGCTTTACGAGGGTGCATTCGCAGCCCTTGAGATTCAATATACTGTCATCGACGCAGACGAGGCCGTTCGGCGCGGGTTGTTAGCCGCCGCAAATGCCATCTGGTCATAGATTATTCAGTGGAGCGGAATTCCAGGCGAAAACCGCTCACGCTTTTCGCCATCCCGCTCAAGGACGAAAGACCCACCATGCGTATCCCCTTCCCCGCCATGAAATATCCGCTGATCGCCATCCTGCGCGGCCTTAAACCCGAGGAAACCGAAGGCGTCGTCGGCGCGCTGATCGAGACCGGCTTCCGCGCCATCGAAATCCCGCTCAATTCGCCCGATCCGTTCCGCTCGATCGAGATCGCCGCGAAGATGGCGCCCGCCGATTGCCTGATCGGCGCCGGCACCGTGCTCAGCACGGAAGACGTGGATGCGCTGGACGCCGCCGGTGGCAAGCTGATGGTCAGCCCCAACGCCGATGCCGACGTCATCACCGCCGCGCGCGTCAAGGGCATGGTGACGATGCCGGGCGTTCTGACTCCGACCGAGGCTTTGGTTGCCGCAAAAGCCGGAGCAACCGGGCTGAAGTTCTTTCCCGCCAGCATCATCGGCCCGTCCGGCATCAAAGCGATCCGGACGATCCTGCCGAAGGATCTGGTCATTGCCGCCGTTGGTGGCGTCTCGGACAAGAATTTCGCCGACTATACCAACGCCGGCATCCTCGCTTTCGGGCTTGGCACCAGTCTCTACAAGCCCGGCATGACGGCTGCGGAGGTGCGCGAGCGCGCCATCGTCACAGTTTCGGCCTATGATGCAGCAATTGGAGGATAAAAGCATGGCGACCGTTTTTCCCTTTGCCGGACGTGTTCTTGACGAAACGCCGATGACGCTTGGCGAAGGCCCGACTTTCGACCCGGTGACCGGCACGGCCTGGTGGTTCAATATCATCGGGCGCGAACTGCATGAATTGCATCTCGCTTCCGGCCGCAAAACGGTGCACGCCCTGCCCTTCATGGGCAGCGCACTGGCGAAAATCAGCGACCACAAGCAATTGATCGCCTCCGATGACGGCCTTTTCCTTCGCGATACGGCAACCGGCGTGTTGACGCTGCATGCGGAGCTTGAAAAGGACATGCCCGACAACCGCTCGAATGACGGGCGTATGCATCCCTCGGGCGCGCTGTGGATCGGCACCATGGGCCGCAAGGCGCAAATCGGCGCGGGCAGCATCTACCACGTTGCCAGGGGAACCGTGACCAAGCTGTTTGCCGATGTCAGCATTCCAAATTCGATCTGCTTTTCGCCCGATGGCGCGACCGGATATTACGTCGACACCAAGGTCAACGAGCTGATGAGGGTGCCGCTCAATGCCGAGACGGGACTTCCCACCGGCAAGGCAGAGGTGTTCATTGACACCGCCGGCATCGACGGTGGCGTCGACGGATCGGTCTGCGATGCGGAAGGGCATATCTGGAACGCCCGCTGGGGGATGGGTGCGGTCGATCGTTACGATGCCGACGGCAACCACATCGAACGCTATCTGGTGCCAGCGGGACAGACGACCTGCCCGGCCTTCATCGGCCCCGATGCGTCGCGCCTTCTCGTCACATCCGCCCGCGAAAATCTTGACGACGACGCCATTGCCGCCAATCCGCAGCACGGAAAGACATTCGAGCTCGGGATTGAGGTGAAGGGCAGGTTCGAGCCGCTCTACCGGTTGTGAAGCGCGGCGCGTGCCGCCTTCTCATTCCTGTGCTCGTCACAGGGATGAGGTTGGGGAGGTCCCTACAGCCTTATGTGCAAGGCCACTCCATTTCTCAGGGAATATCCGACAGGATCTCGCGATAGTTCTCGTGAAGGTAACGCTGCGTGGCGGCGGCATCGGCGGGGCGGCCGTAAAAATAGCCCTGCCCCATAGCGCAGCCGAGCGCGCGCAGTTTTTCCTCTTCCGCCTGCTCCTCGATACCCTCCGCGACGACCTCGAGATCAAGCCCTTCGCACATGGCGACGATGGCCTTGATGATATGTTCCGAAGGACGGTCGCTGCTGATGCGGGAGACAAAGGCGCGGTCGATCTTGACCTTGTCGAAGGTGAAGTCGCGCAGGCGGCCAAGGCTCGACTGGCCCGTGCCGAAATCGTCAAGAGAGATACGAACACCCGCACCCTGCAATTCGCTGATGATGCGCTGCGCGGTATCGGCGGAAGTCATGACAGCGGTTTCGGTTATTTCAAGCTCCAGCCGGTGCGGATCAAGGCCGACACGCGACAGGATGGACAGAATA
Source organism: Agrobacterium tumefaciens (assembly GCF_009649785.1). Taxonomy (GTDB): domain Bacteria; phylum Pseudomonadota; class Alphaproteobacteria; order Rhizobiales; family Rhizobiaceae; genus Agrobacterium; species Agrobacterium tumefaciens. The sequence continues at coordinate 137,511 of NZ_WJOK01000014.1, forward strand.
TTATCCGCTGTGCCTGGGTCCATCAATTGCGCGGACGACAGGTTGAAGGACAGGAAAAGCTCTCGCGGCCAGAACAGCGCCGCTTCCGCCGCCTTCCTCAGCAGCGCTTCCGACAGCGCGTCGATGAAACCGCGTTCTTCGGCCAGCGGCACGAAAACGGCGGGCGACACGAAACCGAGATCGGGGTCGTTCCAGCGGGCGAGTGCCTCGAAACCGATGACCTTCGCTTCTTCCAGCCTGACGATGGGCTGGAAATGCACGTCGATCGCATCGGTGATGATGGCGTTCCGCAACGCCTGTTCCAGCTGGGTGGCGCGCTTCATTTCCTGCGCAATCTCGCGCGAATAGACCGTTATCTGTCCACGGCCACGGCGCTTGGAGCGGTAAAGCGCGGTCTCGGCGCTTTTCAGCAAATCCTCGAAATCATCGCCGGCGAAGGGATAGATGGCAAAACCGAAGGATGAGGAAAGCCGGACGTTGCGGTCGCCGAGGTCGTAAGGCGCAGAAAGCACGTCCTTGATCATGTTGCCGATGCGCTCTGCGCCGGTGCGTTCGAATACCAGCGGCAGCACGAAGGCGAACTCGTCGCCATCATGGCGTGTCACGGCGGCGCCATCGGGAATGCAAGCCTTCAGCCGATGCGCGACCTGGCACAGAATCTCGTCGCCCGCCTGCACGCCGAAAAGATCGTTGATGGGTTTGAAGCCGTCAATATTCGCAATGCCGACGGTGAAGGGCGCGGGATCGCTGGAACGCTCGCTGGCGAGCATGCGGATCTTGTCCCGCAAACGGTAACGATTGCCAAGCCCCGTCAGCGGATCGCTGTAAGCCATCGCCTGCAGCTCGTTCTGGCTGACGTGCAACGCCTGCGGCTCTGCCCGTTTCATTCCTGCATCTCGTGAATCCCGTGTCGACCGCGATCACAATGCAGGGCAAGTATTAAAAAAGCCATAGAACCGCGCACCGAAAATGCGGCGGCGTCTCCGCAATGCCAGCGGCTCGAACACAAAAAGCTGAAATGGAGGAGCTTCAGGCTTGCAGCCGCAGGGCATCCTTGCCGAAAAGGCGCAGAAAAACGGCATCGACCATATCGGGACTGACGGGTTTCAGCAGCATGTCTTCCATGCCCGCCGCCAGGCATTTGTCGAGATCGCCCTCGAAAGCGTGGGTGATGACGCCGACGATGGGAATGCGCTCGTCGCCGGCCAGTGCACGCATACGGCGGGCGACCTCGAAACCGTCGATATCGCCAAGCGTGGTGTCGAGCAGGACGACGGACGGTGCCTGCTCCTCAAAAAGACGCAACGCCTCCTCACCCGACGTGGCAAGCCGCCAGGAAAGCCCCAATCCCTCGAGGATTTGTGAGAAGACGATCTGGTTGACCCTGTTGTCCTCGACGAGAAGTATCTCGCAGACGCCGCCGGTCTTGAGGATTTTGGGCAGGTCTTCGGTCATGATCTCCCAGTCCTCGTCGGAGGATTTTTGCTTCGGAGACGATTTGAGGCCGACGGCGAGATAATGCAGCAGCGAAGCATCGATCTCCTCTTCCTCGATGGTGACGACCGGCAGGTCATGCGCAGCCGCGATATCGAGGCATGTGACACTCATCTGGGCGTCGACGACGACGACATCGATGCCGACGCCTGCGGAAGCGGCGATATCGATGAAACTTCGCTGTTCTTCCTCGCTCCTCACCACGGCATGATCCATGCCGCTCGCGGCCAGCCGGTGGCAGGCGGCTTCGGCAAAGCGCCCGTTTCCGGAAACCACCAGCACTGCCTTGCTTTTCAGCAGACCGCCTGCGGAATCGCGATCTTCATCCTTGCCATAGGTGGAGGCGACGAAATCGACATGTTCGAGCGAGGGGATGACGGGCATGCCGTTCGCGTCGATGGTGGCGAGCGCGGTCACGTCCTCCATCGTCGTGACCAGAAAATGCCGGCCAGGCCGACCCACCCGCTGCTTGCGGGTAATCGTCAGCACCTCTTCACCATTCGCGCGCCTCACCCTTTCGGGAAGGATGCTCGGCGTGCCGCTGTCCAGCACCATGCGATCGGCAGCGTCGATCCGGCCTGCGACCTGGCGCGAATGCAGATCGAAAACCGTGCGGCCGAGAATGCTCTCTGCACTGGTCTCGACCATGGTGCAGGCGGCTTTATTTACGGCGACATAGGCGAGGTTCCGGTCCTTGACGAGGACCGGAAACGGCAGATTGTCGAGAATGTCTTCGATCAGCTGCACGCGTTCGAGGTCGATGCGCCACTGTTCTTCTCTTTTCTTCTGTTCGGAAATATCGGCAACGACGCTGATGCCCAGCCCGGAAGGCAGGCGGTTCATGACGAAGCGCAGGAAGCGCTCCCCCTTCAACCGCTCGGTTTTTTCAGACCTTTCCTTCCAGTGCAGCGCCAGCCGCTCGCCAATCCATTCCTCGCGTCCCAGCTGCCGGGCATTGGCGGACAGGCTTTCCGCTTCCAGAAGATAACAATCGTAAAGCGCGCTCAGATAGTCGCGCAGCCGCGCGCCCGGCCCGATAACGGCCTCTTGCAGTGGAAAAAAACTCAAAAGCTTCCGGCTTGCGAAAACGATGTGATCGTTCCGGTCGTAAACGACGATCGCCGCGCCAAGCGCGTCGCAAAGGGCATCAAGCATCACTGTATGAACGCCCGCGCCGGAGGACGCCAAATCACTCAACTGCAAACTCCCACCTGTTTTCAGGGTCAGGCTTATGTTTCTATTGGAATCGTCCGAGGCAAATGCCGGGATGAAACGGTAAATTCCGCAAAAGAGACATCAGGGTTCGCTACTTGAAGCAGTCTTGAGGGGAAGATGACGTTCACCCATATACGACGTCACACCACCCGGCGACGGGGGGCCTCGTTCCTGCAGTCATTTCAAGCCGCCTCACCATATGCAAGGCCGATTAAAGGCGGATTAACGCTTAACCTGACGTTGAACGGAAATGATCAAACGCCGGGCAGGCCGCAAAACATGTGCAAACTTTCACGACTTGAGTTTTTTGCTTTCGAAGCCGTGACGAATCCGCGAAAATGACGATCATGGCCATCAAGCAGCTTTCAGAAACCCTCATCAACCAGATCGCCGCCGGCGAGGTCATAGAAAGACCCTCCAGCGCCACGAAGGAGCTGGTGGAAAACGCCATCGACGCGGGCGCAACGCGCATCGAAATCGCCACGGCGGGCGGTGGCAAGGGACTGGTGCGCATCACCGATAACGGCTCCGGCATGTCGCCTGCCGATCTGGAGCTTGCGGTCCGACGCCATTGCACCTCGAAAATATCCACCACGCTTGACGATATCCGCACGCTTGGCTTTCGCGGCGAGGCCCTGCCCTCCATCGGCTCGGTTGCCAAGCTTTCCATCACCAGCCGGCAACACGGCGCAGAACAGGGTTCGGTGATCTCCGTCACCGGCGGCAAAGTCTCCGAGGTCCGGCCCGCCGCTGCCAATGCCGGCACCATCGTCGAGGTGCGCGACCTGTTTTTCGCGACGCCCGCACGGCTGAAATTCCTGAAAACGGAGCGAGCGGAGGCAGCCGCCATTACCGAAGTCGTCAAGCGGATGGCAATTGCCTTTCCGCATATCCGCTTCGTGCTGTCAGGCACCGACCGCTCCACACTTGAAATCCCCTCCACCGGCGACGATCATCTTGCCCGCATGGCGCAGATTCTCGGTGCCGAGTTCAAGGACAACGCCATCGAAATCGATGCCGGGCGCGAGGATGTAACGCTCTCCGGTTTTGCCGGCGTGCCGACCTTCAACCGCGGCAACTCGGCGCATCAATATGTCTTCGTCAACGGTCGCCCGGTGCAGGACAAATTGCTGTTGTCCGCCATTCGCGGTGCCTATGCCGAAACCGTACCGCACGGGCGATATCCGGTCGCAGTGCTGTCCCTGACGCTCGATCCCGCCTTTGTCGACGTGAACGTGCATCCGGCGAAATCAGATGTGCGCTTTCGCGATCCCGGCCTCGTTCGCGGACTGATCGTCGGTGCGATCCGCCAGGCGCTGACCCGCGACGGTGACAGGGCGGCGACGACTGGTGCCAGCCAGATGATGAACGCCTTTCGCCCCGGCTACAGCCCGTCCAATCTCCGACCGTCTGCCGCTGCGACATGGTCCGCCGCGGCCTCGCCTTCCCGACCGCTTGCCATTTCCGGGAACATGCAATTTGCCGAGGCCGTGCAATCGCGCTTTTCCGACATCACCATGCCGACCGCGCGGGCAGAACCCCGCGAGGTTTACGAGGCCTCGGCAAGCCCGTCGCTCGAACCGTCACAATATCCGCTCGGCGCTGCGCGGGCGCAGTTGCACCAGAATTACATCGTCGCGCAGACGGAAGACGGCCTCGTCATCGTCGATCAGCATGCGGCGCATGAACGGCTGGTGTTTGAGGAAATGCGCAATGCGCTGCATTCCAGACGCCCGCCTTCACAGGTGCTGCTCATTCCTGAGATCATCGACCTTCCCGAAGAGGATTGCGACCGGCTGATGGACCATGCGGCTGGTTTCGATGCACTGGGACTGGTCATCGAGCGTTTCGGGCCGGGGGCGGTCGCGGTTCGCGAAACGCCGGCGATGCTTGGCGAGGTCAACGTGCAGGGGCTGGTGCGGCAGCTTGCCGACGAGATCGCTGAATGGGACGCTGCCTCCACGCTTGCCAACAAGCTGGAATATGTCGCCGCCACCATGGCTTGCCACGGCTCGGTGCGTTCAGGGCGGCGCATGCGGCCGGAGGAGATGAACGCGCTTTTAAGGCAGATGGAAAACACGCCGGGTTCAGGACAGTGCAATCACGGTCGTCCGACCTATATTGAGCTAAAACTTTCCGATATAGAACGTCTCTTCGGCCGAAGCTGAGCCTTAACCCCGGGGGCAGCAGGCAGGGCTGGCCTTGGGCGTAGCTCAGCGATATAAATTCAAGGGACTGGAGCATCCGGATTGTTCAGGAGAACGCTACGCCGTTTCGGGCTGGATGCACTGACAGGACATAGCAGGAGACGAAAACGGATGAACAGATTTGAGGGAGGCGGAAACCGCATCGCCGTCATCGAATATCTCGACGGTGACTTCCGGATCGTGCAGACCGGCTCGCATGTCATATGCGCCATCACCGGCAAGACCATTCCGGTCGATGAGCTGCGCTACTGGAGCGTCGCCCGGCAGGAAGCCTATGTGGATGCCAGCGCCTCACTGGAGGCAGAGCGCAAGGCTGGTAATTTGCCAGCATAGTGTAGACGCGACGATGTAGTGAATATGCTTCGCGAGCACTGGTATTATAGAAAACACTAATTCACGCGAAAATTGAGGTATGCGATAGTTCTCTTGTTCAACGAGCAAAGGAACGATTCGTTATGATCACTGCCAGAATTAGATGCATCAATAAAACTGACAGAAGCAGCGCTTGGGAACGCATAAGAAGCGTCGGCGGCGTCAACCCGGACGGTAAGAACTGGAAACTTACGCTCAACGACGCAATCGTAGGCATCGAGAACAAAACTTACGCGTTCTATGTAGAACGTCCTGCAGGGGATAGGGTCAACGTAGTCGTGGCCAAAAGTGCTTATGGAAACAAGTATCTAAAAACTACATCAGACGGTGATCAACCAAATAACCTCCTAAGCTTGCCTGAATGCCCTTAAGACGAGTATGGCATAGCGCACTGAAATATAAATCTTTATTTTGGTGCGCCTACCACAAAATACTTGGTATATTTGTTAGAATGACGTCCGCGCATTTTCCCGCAGCAAACGGGCGCGGCAGTTCCGCACCGCCGTCTCGATGATCGTTGTGGCCGCATTGGGATCGTCGAACACCATGTCGACCTCGATCACCAGGCTGTTCCACAGCAATTCTTCCGCACGGCCATGGTGCCCGTTAAGACGCACGGCGTCCTTGGCCGTTGTCACCAGCTGCAAGTTTTCCTTATCCGCGTCCTGCAGAAGATCGGCGATCTCGTCATCGCTGAAATGGTGATGGTCAGGAAAGGAGCGCTGCAGCACGATTTCGCCACCAAGCCCCTCGACAGTTCGGAAAAACTTGGCGGGATCGGCGATACCAGCATAGGCCAGCACGCGCCTTCCCCTGAAATCCTGCGGTTCCTGCGGCTTTATCGCCGCGACGAAAACCGGTTTGGCGGCCTTTGCCGCGGTTCTGACCAGCGGATCGGCCGCATGGCCGTTACCGACCTTCAAGAGTCCGGTCATATGCCGCATCTGTTCGGCAAGCGGCGCCCGGACCGGGCCGCCCGGCACAAGATGGCCGTTGCCGATGCCACGCACCGTATCGATAACGACCAACGCATAATCCAATGTCAGGCGTGCGCTCTGGAAGCCATCATCCATGATGATGAGATCCACGCCCTCCTTCACCAGCCGATGTGCACCTTCCACCCGCTTGCGGGAGATGACCGTCACCGCCTCGCGGGCAAGCAGCAGAGGTTCATCGCCGACATCAGCGGAGCGGTGCTGCGCGGGATCTACGAGGGTCGTGACATCAAGTGTGCCGCCATAACCACGGCTCAGGAAGCCGGGTTTCAGGCCCTTTGCGGTGGCGGCTCGGGCGATTGCCATTGCGGTCGGCGTCTTTCCTGCACCACCTACGGTGAAGTTGCCGATGCAGATGACCGGAACGGGAACGCTCGCCCGTTTTGCCGTGCGCATCCGCCGGCCGGCAATATTGCCGTAGAGAAGGGAAAACGGTGATAACAGCCAGGCTTGCCAGCCTGCTTTCTGCCACCAGAAAGGCGGCGCTTCAGAAACCATATATGCCTGCTCCCGGCCGCATCACCCACGGCATTGCGCTTTAAATTCGATAAGTCACATGGGTATTTGCCAGAAAAAACCCTGAATTGCAAAACCCGGCTATACATGCGCAGCTTGTCTCTTCCCATCTTGTGCGACAAGTGGCGCGCACTGCGGGGACATGACCTAAACAACGCGTTCCGGAAGCAGGGTTTCCAGCGCGGTAATATCATCGAAACAATAATGGGCGTCGGCGCCAAGGCTTTCGCGCGAGCCGGTTCCGGTGAGAACGGCAATGCGCAATCCTGCGCCGGCATTTCTTGCCATGTGCAGATCGTGATTATTGTCGCCGACCACTGCCACGCGCGCAGGCGCAAGACCAATCGCGTCGCAGAAACCGAGAACCATGCCGGGTTGCGGCTTGGTGCCGTAACCGCTGTCATAACCCGCGACGAAATCGACATCGCTTTCGAAACCGAAACGGATCGCCGTCTGGCGGATGGAGTTTTCGTTGTCGCTGGAGGCGATGCCAAGCTTGTAGCCGCGTGCCTTGAGCCTTGCGAAAAATGCCTTGAGATCGGTGACCGGCACGGATTTATCCGCTGCTTCAGTGAATAGCCGGTCGAGCCGCGCAGTCAACTCCACGACATCGCAAGGCGAACCGGCGGCGACGAGACCGGCAGCTATCTCCGCCGTATTGCCGGCAGCCAAAAGACTGTCGGGCACCACATGCCCGGTAACCGGATCCATGCCGCAGGCGGCGAGAAGCTGGTCCGCAAGAACGGGATCGCCCTTGGCGGCAATCGCCGCAAGTTCGCGGTTCACCGGCCCCCAGCTTGCGTCATAACCCAACAGCGTACCGTCCTTGTCGAAAAGGACTGCGGCAATCGATCGGGTCGCATCAATCTCCATATCCGCTACCATGAACCGATGGCACTCCGCGGCTGCAGCTTGGCGGTGACTGTGAGCGGGTTGATGTAGGGCTCCAGCGCCTTGACGGTGGCGGAAAGCGCGCCGCGCATGTCCTGAATGACCCGGTTGCCGGCATCGATCATCTTGTAGCGTTCATTGTCGTTGACCAGGAGGTAATGCACCGCCTTGGCCAGCATCTCGACATCGCGGACGATGCGCCCGCCGCCGGCGCGGATCAGCTTCTGATAGGCCTCGCGGAAATTCTGTACATGCGCGCCTGACAGTACGGCGCAGCCCAGCATTGCCGGCTCCAGCGGGTTCTGCCCACCCTCGGCCGTCAGCGAACGGCCGACGAAAGCAAGTTCGGTGAGCCTCAGGTAAAGCCCCATTTCGCCAATGGAATCCCCGAGGAAGATATCGGTTTCCGGCGTGATCACATCGTTGCGGCTTCTGCGCGCCACGGTCAACCCCATGCCCTTCAGCATGGCTTCCACGTCGTCGCCGCGCTCGGGGTGGCGCGGCACGATGATGGTCAATTGACCGTTGCGCGACTTGATCGCCGCATGCACGGTGGCTGCTGCCTTCTCTTCACCGTCGAAGGTGGAGATCGCCGCCCATGTCTTGCGGGGGCCGATCTGCCTGCGATAGTGCTCGAGCAGAGCTTCGTCGCAAGGCGGCGGATCCGTATCTCCCTTGAGATTGCCGGATATCACCACCGGCCAGGAGCCGAGATCACGGAAGCGTTCGGCATCGACATCGGATTGCGCAACCACCAGCGCCAGCTTGGAGAACAGCGATTCCGCAATGTCGTGCCGGTTGTTCCAGCGGTCGAAGGAACGGTCTGAGAGCCGCGCATTGACCCGGATCTGCGGAATGTGCCGGCGCTCCAGCTCCATCATCGTCACCGGCCAGATTTCCGATTCAGCGGTGATGGCGGCATCCGGTGCCCAGTAGGCGAGGAAACGGTTGACCGCGATCTTGATGTCGAGCGGCACATATTGGTGGATCACATCATCGCCAAGCCGGGTACGGGTCAGCTCGGCCGAGGTGACGGTGCCTGTGGTCAAAAGCACGAAGATATCGCGCTTGCGTATTTCGCGGATCAGCGGAATGAGGGCGAGCGTTTCGCCGACACTTGCGGCATGGAACCAGACGAGCGGGCCACGGGGGCGCTCCGCGCTGGCGTAACCGAAACGTTCCAGACGGCGGCGCTTGTCTTCCTTGCCCTTTGCGGCCCGATAGGAAAGATAAGGCCGTGCAAACGGATAAGCGGCGATACCGGCAATCCTGTAACCGGAAAGAGCGAAACGTGCGATACGGCTGCTCATGACATTCTGCCCTTGATCATTCCGCGCAATGCCCTGCCCCTGTTCTTTGTTGTTATCGCCGCCTACTTCTTCTCAAATTGCGTCATTTTTTATCATCGGAAACAAAAGCGCGATCACGTTTTCTCGCAACCGAATTTCCTGCCTGCCATTCCGGGCAGGAATCACGGGAAAACTCGCCTTCACCCAATAGTATTACAACGCAAGGGCAAAAGGACTCAATTTTTATCGTCGGGATTGAGAAGACGGTGCATATGCACGATAAAATAACGCATATGGGCGTTATCAACAGTCATCTGCGCCTTGGATCTCCACGCGGTCAGCGCGGAAGCGTAGTCAGGATAGATGCCGACGATATCGAGCGCATTCAAATCCCGGAACTGAACATCCTGAAGATTTTCCAGTTCGCCGCCGAACACAAGGTGCAGCAGCTGTTTCTGTTTGCCAGATTCCGTCATGTCTTGTCTCTTTCTTAAGCTCTGAGAGCCCCTCATCTGCGGGATTTCCGGGCAAACGTCAACCATCGGACAGATGTGAAAACGCTTTCAAAAGCGCGGGAAGCGCATATTCTGCTGCAGCGCACAATGCGGGGTGGTTTACCTCGCGGCGATTGTACATCAGGGGTTTTCCGTCAAGTCCGACCAGACTGCCGCCTGCCCTTTCGAGGATCAGGTCTGCGGCGGCCAGATCCCACTCGTGCGAGTTCGCCTTGACCAGCGTTCCATCGATGCGGCCATCCGCCACCATCGCCAGCCGGTAGGCGAGCGAGGGCACATGCGGAATGCGCTTGACGGTGCTGCGCACCACTTCCGGCAGATGCGTAATCACGTCTTCCGGTGCGGCCAGATGGAAGACGCCGGTGTTTTCGCGGGCGGCTGAAATCGGCTTGCCGTTCTTCAGCGCTTCGCCGCCTTCAAGCGCGGTGAATTCCTCTGCGAGTGCAGGCGCAACAAGGGCGGCAACGACGGGTCGGCCCTCATGCACCACCGCGACGCTGACGCACCAGGTATCCCGCCCACCGATGAAGGCGCGCGTTCCGTCGATGGGATCGATGACGAAGACGGTGGAGCGGGCCAGCCTTGTCGTATCGTCATCCGTCTCTTCCGACAGCCAGCCATATTCCGGCCGGGCGGTACGCAGGATGGTTTCGAGAATTTCGTTTGCCGCGTAATCGGCCGCGCTGACCGGTGAAAGCCCGCCATTCTTCCACCAGACCTCGGGGTCCTTGCGGAAGAAACCGAGGGCCGTCTCGCCCGCCTTGCGTGCGGCTTCGAGGACCAGCCTCAGATCGGAAGCCCAGCGGGCCTCAGCCATATCGTTCATTTTGCCGTCTTTTCCGCGCGCCTCATACGGCGCGCCTGTTTTTCCCTTCGCACTTGCACACAAAGTGCTGGCGAAAACAACCCGCAGGTCGCCTCACTTGCCCGCGATCGTCATGCCTTCGATAGCAAGCGTCGGTGCTGCGACACCGTATTTACGGTCGATATCGTTAGCCGGCGTGACACGCATGAACATGTCCTTCAGGTTCGAAGCGATGGTGACCTCGGAAACCGCGAAGGATTTTTCACCATTCTCGATCCAGAAGCCGCTCGCACCGCAGCTATATTCACCGGTGAGCATATTGGCGCCATGGCCAATCAATTCGGTGACGTAAAAGCCGGTTCCGACGTCCCTCAGCAGATCTTCCGGCGAAATATCGCCTGGCTCCAGCGCAAGATTGGTTGAGGACGGCGATACCGAAGTGCCACCGCGCACGCCGCGACCGTTGGTTTCAAGGCCGAGTTCACGCGCTGCCGAGGTAGAGAGGAACCAATGCTTCAGCACCCCGTCCTCGATCATCGTCATCTTCTCGCCCCGGACACCCTCGCCATCGAAAGGACGCGACGAGGGGCCACGAACGATCTGCGGATCGTCCGTCAGATAAAGGCCCTTTTTCAGAACCTGCTGCCCCATCCTGTCGCGCAGGAAGCTGGTCTTGCGGGCAACGGAAGCGCCATTGATCGCGCCGGCAATGGCGCCGACGAAACCGCGCGCGATGCGGGGATCAAAAACCACGGTAATATTGCTGCCGGTATCGACCTGACGCGGGCCGACCCGCCGCACGACTTTTTCGCCGGCGCGGCGGCCGATCTCTTCGGCTGCATCCAGATCGGCGTAATAGAGGCGGCTGTCGAAATCGTAGTCGCGCTCCATCTTCGTGCCCTCGCCGGCGATGACACTGACGGAACGGCTGAAACGGCTGCCCATGTAGCTGCCGGAAAAACCGTGCGAGGTGGCAAGGACGAGGCCGCCCATGCCGCTCGATGCGCCAGCACCGGAGGAATTGCTGACGCCCTTGACGGCAAGCGCCGCCTCTTCCGAGGCGAGGGCTGCCTCACGCAATTGATCTGTAGAGACCTCGGTCGCATCGAAAAGCTCGAGATCGTCGTAGGAGGTTGCGAGCCGTTCCTTGTCTGCCAGGCAGGCGAAGGGGTCTTCCGGCGAAACCTTCGCCATGGCCACCGCCCGTTCCGCCAGGGTCTTCAGGTCGAAGCCGGGATTGGCCGAAACGCTCGCCACCCGCCGCCCGACGAAAACGCGAAGCGAAAAATCATCGCTTTCGGAGGATTCGGTACTTTCCACCTTGCCAAGCCGGACGCCGACCGATTGCGACCGAGAGCGGACGACGACGGCATCCGCCTCATCCGCGCCTGCAGCACGGGCAAGATCGACAAGCTCGCTGGCGCGATCGAGAAGTTTGGAAGAATCTATTTCTGAGGACATGAGTTGGCCTTTCATTCCTGTTCCATTTATTGTGCCATCAACCCCGCATCAAGGGCGAAACGCCGCTTTCTCCATCGACAAGGCTTTGTCGCCACCATATTCGAAAGTCAGCCAGCATGACCGAGCACGACGCTCTCTTTTCCGAACCCTTGCTGCTTCTGGCCGGCGCTGTCATCGCGGCGTCGATTTTCCGCAAACTCGGCCTTGGCACCGTGCTCGGTTATCTGGTGGCGGGCATCGTCATCGGGCCGTTCCTGCATCTGGTGACAGACGCGAAAGATATCTTCAACGTCTCGGAACTGGGCGTGGTTTTCCTGCTCTTCATCATCGGCCTCGAACTCAAGCCATCGCGCATATGGCAGATGCGGCGCGATATTTTAGGGCTGGGGCTGGCGCAGGTGCTGGTGACGGGCAGCGTGCTGGCATTGATTGCCTGGTGGGCCGGACTGATCGACGCGCGCGGCAGCCTCGTTGCGGGTTTCGGCCTTGCACTCTCCTCCACCGCCTTTGCGTTACAGATTCTTGAAGACGATGGCGACATGAATACGCGGCATGGCAACCGCTCCTTCTCGATCCTGCTGTTTCAGGATCTCGCTATCGTACCGCTTCTCGCCCTTGTGACCATTCTTTCCAACCGCCCGGACGTACCAACGGATTCGATGGCCTACGATCTCGTCGCCTCCGTTGTCGCGGTGGCGGGCATGGTGTTGGCCGGGCGTTATCTGCTGACGCCGATGTTCCAGATCATCGCCCGCACGGGTGCGCGGGAGGTGATGATCGCCGCCGCCCTCTTCGTCGTCATCGGTGCGGCCGCCATCATGGAGGCGGTTGGGCTTTCGATGGGCATGGGTGCGCTGCTGGCCGGGCTGATGCTGTCGGAATCTTCTTATCGGCACGAGCTGGAAGCCGATATCGAGCCGTTTCGCGGGCTGTTTCTGGCGCTGTTCTTCATGGCTGTCGGCATGTCGCTGCACATCAACATCGTCTACGAGCACATTCTTCTCATCCTGATCGCCGTGCCGGCGATGATGGCTGTGAAGGCGGCCGTAATCTATGGGCTATGCCGCATCGCCGGTTCATCCCGTTATGCATCGAGCCGTATCGCGCTGCTGCTGGCGCAGGGCGGCGAATTCGGTTTCGTGCTGTTTTCCACTGCCGCCGCCTCCCGCCTGTTTCCGCAGGCGACGGCTTCCATCCTTGTCGCCATCGTGACGCTTTCCATGGCGCTGACGCCGCTGCTGGCAGTGGTTTCTCGCCGGCTGACGGCGGAGGATGCCGATGAGGACACGCTGGACGAGGATTTTGACGGGGCTGGCGCCGATGTGCTGATGATCGGCTTTTCGCGCTTCGGCCAGATCGCCTCGCAAATCCTGCTTGCCGGTGGGCGCGACGTGACTGTCATCGACAGTTCGGCCGATCGTGTACGTCAGGCTTCCCGCTTCGGTTTCCGCATCTTTTTTGGCGATGGTACACGCAAGGACGTGTTGATCGCGGCTGGCATAGAGCGCGCCGATCTCGTGGCGGTCTGCACCCATAAAAAGGAAGTCACCGACCGCATCATCGACATGATCCAGTCGGAATTTCCAAGCGTGCGCATCTATGCCCGCTCCTATGACCGCATTCATTCCCTCGATCTCAGGAAAAAGGGCGTGGAATACGAAATCCGCGAGACGCTGGAATCCGGCCTGCTGTTTGGCCGCCGCATTCTGGAAGGGCTGGACATGGACGGCGAAAGGGCGCTTGCCATTTCCGACGACATACGCGAGCGCGACGAGGAGAGATTGCAGCTACAGGCCGTGGAAGGGCTCGCCGCCGGCAGGCAGATGCTGCACAACAAGCCGGTGCGCGAAGTGAAGCCCGAGCCACTGATGAAGCCGAAGAACAAGGTGGAAAAGCGCGAGGAAGAAGAGGACGAAGACGAGGGTGAAATAGCAGTCACCCACTAAGCGGCACGCGCTCGCCCATAGCGAATACTCAAGGAGTACCGCTCAAGCCTCCACGCCCTGCCCGCGATGGAACAGTTCCACCTGCATTTCGATCTGCCGTTTCAGATCATCCTTGATCCCGGCGGAAGCGTTCAGAACTTCTTCCGATTTGAGGAAATCCAGCACGCCGAAACGGTGCACCGGTGGGCGCAGGAAAATATGCGGCGGGCGCAATCTGAGTTTCAGGGCAATGGCCGCCTGCATCATCAGCTGACTGGCGCCGAACAGGCTGTCCAGCCGGTTCGGCATGGTGGTGCCATCACCTTCAGGGCCTCCAACCACATCGATGCCGACGATGATATCGGCCTGATCCATCAGATGCTCATAGGGCACAGGATTGAAGATGCCGCCATCGATCATGATGCGGCCGTTGACGCGCACCGGCATGAATAGAGCCGGAATAGCCGCAGAAGCCGCCAGCGCCTGAATGATCTCGCCGGTTTCCACCACCACTTCGGTCTGCGCATAATAATCCGTGGTCACCACTTTCAGGGGAATGGCAAGTTCGGAAAAATCCTTCGGCAGGGCCTGCGGCATCAAGGCGTGCAGAATGAGTTCGAGATTGAACTGGCCAAGACGAAAGCCATCGACCGCATGGCGCATGGATGCGGGGCCAAGGCTCCAGAGACGGTTGGCGACCGAACCCTTCCGCCCCATGAGTTCAAGCGTATATTCGCGGATTTCCTTGCCGCTCATGCCGGCCGCCATGCCTGCTGCGATGATGGAGCCGATGGAGGAGCCGGAAAGCGCGACCGGGCGAATGCCTAGTTCGTCGAATGCCTCGATGACGTTGATGTGGCAGATGCCGCGTGCGCCACCGCCGCCGAGCGCCAGGCCGAATGTCGGCTCATGACCGATCTCGCGGCTGGCATCGATTGCCTCTTGCCCGGCGTGAACCATTGTGACGCTGTCGTTTACACCCTGCTCCATGCCAAATACCCAAGACCCTTTCCACGGCAAAGCCTCTGCCTATTCGGCAAACAAGACAAGACCGTGACGTGACGGGAAGTGCTGCCGTCAGAGCGTTTTCGCTTTTCTTCAAATCGCGAAAACACTCTAACTCTTTGTTTTGCGGCATTTCCGCACGGAAACCGGGGCCGTTTTTTGCTGGAAATGCTCTAGGGCTCGTAGCGGTAGAAGTGCATTTTCGAGTCACCGAAGATGCGGCTTTCGAGCGGTTTGAACACCGGCTCGACATTGACCACAACATCGCCGCGCTCTTCCAGAATGGCGAGCGCACCGGGTGCCAGCCAGCCGCCAGCATGGGCAGCAGCAAATGCCTTCTCCCCGTGGCCCTGGCCATAGGGCGGATCGGCGAACAGTAGATCGAAGGGCTCGATATTGTTGACGCCGCCAAGCTTGGTCGCGTCACGCCGCAGGATGCGGGCACGCCCATGCAGCCCCAGCGCATCGATATTTTCCCACAACAGCCCCCTGCCCTCAACGCCGTTTTCGAC
This sequence comes from Agrobacterium tumefaciens, assembly GCF_009649785.1. Classification (GTDB taxonomy): domain Bacteria; phylum Pseudomonadota; class Alphaproteobacteria; order Rhizobiales; family Rhizobiaceae; genus Agrobacterium; species Agrobacterium tumefaciens. The sequence goes on from NZ_WJOK01000014.1 coordinate 152,713, forward strand.
GAAGAGCGCCACACGACAGCCACGCGAAAGCGCCTCCAGCCCGACCGCGCCCGTTCCGGCAAAAACGTCCAGAACGCGCGTACCGTCAAGACTTTCCGGATAGGCGTGGCTTAGAATATTGAAGAGGCTTTCCCGTGTCCTGTCGATTGTCGGACGAATGGAATTTGTTTTCGGCGCGGCCAGATTTCGGCCGCGGAACTCACCGCCTACGATCCGCATTACGTGTCATTCCCCTGCCACCAGAAGGTTTGCCACCCGGGCCTTTGCCGCCCGGTTTGCCGCCGCCGGGGCCGCTACCGCCACCGGGGCCTTTGCCCTTGCCTGAAAAACCCGAACGTTCGCCACGTTCACCCGGTTTTCCAAAAGAAGGCTTGCCCGATGAGGGCCTGCCGCCGGGTTTTCCACCCGGTTTTGCGCCTCTTGGCTTGTCACCGAAAGGTTTCTCACCACGTGCTGTGCGATCTCCGAAGCTCTTCTCGCCGCGTGGGCGGTCGCTGCGCGGGCGATCACCCTCCTCACGTGGCTTGTCACGGAACGGACGGTCGCCAAACGGTTTTCCACCGCGTGCGGGGCGATCTCCGAAGCTCTTCTCGCCGCGAGGACCGTCGCCACGCGGGCGATCTCCCGCTTCACGTGGCTTGTCACGGAACGGGCGGTCACCGAAGGATTTCCCGCCGCGATCTCCAAAGCTCTTTCCACCGCGCGGGCCGTCGCCACGTCCACGACCGCCTTCCTCTTCGCGCGGGGAATCCGAACGGATCCACTCGCCCTCGGAATCGGCATGCCTGACGACGTTGCGGCGCGCTTCCGCCTGGGCGGATGGCTTCTTGAACAGGCTTTCCGCTTCCGCGCGGGCAGAAGACTTCCGCTCCTTGCCATCACGGGTGGGCTTTGCGCCGG
>NZ_WJOK01000015.1 GCF_009649785.1 Agrobacterium tumefaciens
GGTGACACGAGAGCCGTCATCCTTCCCTCCCCCTTACGAAACCTGGAGCCATCACAATGTCCCGTCCCCCGCTTCCCCCTTTCACTGAACAGAGCGCCATCGAAAAGGTCCGCCTTGCGGAAGATGGCTGGAACAGCCGCGATCCTGCCAGGGTAGCGCTCGCCTACACGGTGGATACTCGCTGGCGCAACCGTGCCGAATTCGTAACGAGCCGCGATGAAGCCGAGGCCTTTCTGGGCCGCAAGTGGAACAGGGAACTCGACTACCGCCTGATCAAGGAACTCTGGGCATTCACGGGCAACAGGATCGCGGTGCGCTACGCCTACGAATATCATGATGACAGCGGCCAGTGGTTCCGGGCCTACGGGAACGAGAATTGGGAGTTTGCCGAAGACGGCCTGATGCGGGCGCGTCACGCCAGCATCAACGAACACCCGATCGCTGAAGCCGACCGCAGGTTTCACTGGCCGCTCGGCCGAAGGCCTGACGACCATCCCGGTCTCAGCGACTTCGGCTTTTGAGCCGGGCGTCGGTCCGTTGGCCTCGTCAATGCCGTCGTTCAAACTCAACGAGCGAGTTCGAGTGTCCGTTGAACTCGCTCTTACCGCATCGAGCGGCGACCTGTCGCGGAAGCGCAAGCAGGAAGACGATAGCCGTGCGCTTGGGCTGACGGGTGCGGAAATCGATCTGGCACGCCGTGGCCTGAGCTTCGATCTGAAAATAGCGAGGGCCATAGCGTTTGCGCTCGCGATCAATGAGCACACACGTGCACGTGCAAGCGCCGCTGGCCTTTGTGAGCGAAGCTGCGTCGAAATCGAGCACCTTGCTGCTGCCAACCGACAGGTCGCTGGCAGCTAATCCATGCCGCGGACGGCTTGCGGTCTTGTCGTCCAGGATTCTACTATGGACACCGTATCGAGGGCATGGGGGACCGGATGGATCGTTGGCAGGCAATGCGGATTTTCGTGAAAGTAGCGGAGACCGAAAGTTTCGCAGATACCTCCCGCCAGATGCACATGAGTGCTCCTGCCGTCACACGGTCTGTTGCAGCCCTGGAAGATATCATCGGAGCACGCCTGTTCGTGCGAACGACCCGTTCGGTAAAAATGACCGAGGCGGGTGCCCGGTATTTCGAGGACTGCCGCAAGATTTTGTCAGACATTGCTGAAGCAGAGGCGGCAGCGGGAGGCTCCTACGCTACACCGACAGGCACCCTGTCCGTAACTGCTTCGGTCATGTTCGGGCAGATGTATGTGCTGCCCGTCGTGACGGGCTTTCTGGACGCATTTCCAACCATGAAGGCGCGAACCCTGTTTATCGACCGGCCTGTCAATATTGTCGATGAAGGCATCGATGTCGCTGTCCGCATTGGTCACCTCCCCGACTCCGGCCTCTCCGCCATAAAGGTCGGGAGCGTCAGGCGTGTCGTGTGTGGTTCACCGGCATACTTTGACCGACATGGCATTCCGACAACGCCATCCGACCTCAGGGATCATCGCATCGCGGCGTCCACCAGCGCCTGGGCCTCCCCTGAATGGCGCTTTTCCGACGATTTCCGCGTGACGATAGACGCTGCTCTTCAGTGCAACACCAACGAAGCGGCCATAACCTCCGCACGCGAGGGCTGGGGACTGACGCGCGTGCTGAACTACCAGATAGGCCCTGACCTTATGGCGGGCGACCTTCAGATCGTGCTCAGCGAGTTTGAAGAGCCGCCCCTGCCTATCCACATCATGCATCCAGAGGGTCGGAATGCACCCGCAAAGGTGCGGGCTTTCGTTGACATGGCAGTTGCCCGCCTGCGTGAGAACCGTCTCCTGAACTGATCCGGGCGCAGCGGGCAGATCAAAAACCAATCAGAATCTTGCCAATGGCCTTGCCGCTTTCCTGCAGTTCATGGGCCTCGGCAATCTGATCAAGCCCGAGCGTTACGGCGATCTTGGGAACGTAGGCTCCCGAAGCCGCGCAGGCCGAGACTTCCTCGACAGCATCGCGCATCGCTGTTTCCGGCATCGTATAGACGTAGACGAAACGGAAAGAAAAGCCACCAACGAGCGCCGGAAAGAACGGGATCGAGAGCCTGGCTTGCGGCGATCCCGTGGAGTAAGCCGACACGCCCCCGTCACGCGCAAGGCAGGCGATTGCCGTGTCGATGTTGGCGGAGATGTCCACGTCGACAATACGGTCGACGCCGTGACCATCGGTCGCCGACCTTATTTTCACAGCAACATCACCGGCATGCCTGTTGACGACGAGATCGGCTCCGGCTGCGCGGGCAACGTCTGCCTGTTCGTCGCGGCTCACCGTTGCCGCCACCCACGCCCCTGCCCACTTTGCAAGAAGAATGGCGGCGTTACCGACCGCACCGGCGCCACCGTGCACGAGAACCCGCTTACCTCGCAGGTTTGTATCGGCAAACAGGCATCGATGCGCCGTCATCGCGGGGACGCCGAACGACGCACCGACCCCGAAGGGGACGTTGTCGGCCAGCCTGACTGCCTGCCTCGACGGCACCACGACGAATTCCGCAGCCGTCCCGAACGCCCTCCCCGTCTGGGCCATGTAGACCCACACCCGCTCGCCTATACGTTCCTGCGACACGCCGGGGCCGACACTGTCGATGACGCCCGACCCGTCCTGATGCGGAACGATTCTGGGAAATGGCATGGCCTTACCGCCGAAGCCGACACGCGTCTTGATGTCCGAAGGATTGATGCCCGAGACCACGATCCTGACCCGGACTTCCCCCGCCCCGGGCTGGGGATCGGGAAGCTCTCCAACGGTCAATACTTCTCTCGCAGTTCCTTGCCGTTCGTAGAACGCAGCTCGCATAACACACCTCTCCTAAATGTGGCTTCCATCTGGGCGTGACACAGGCAAACTTGCAAGTAGGCAACAGTTTTGCCTATAGGAATAAAAAGTACACTAATGGAGAACTGAATGGCTGTTGGCCCAAAATGCCCGGTAGAAGTTACCGTCGATGTCACGGGCGGCAAGTGGAAGCCGATGATCATCTATCGTCTACTCGACGGTCCGTACCGGTTTGGAGAGCTGCGCCGCCTGGTCGGCGATCCGAGCCAGCGCTCGCTCACGATGCAGCTCCGCGAACTCGAGGCCGACGGGATCGTGAGCCGCGAGGTCTTCGCCGAGGTCCCTCCGCGCGTCGAATATTCCCTCACCGAATTCGGAAAAACGCTGGCCCCCGTGCTGATGGCGATGCGCGACTGGGGAGTTTCCTTCCAAGGTCGCTGTCAATCCACGAAGGCATGACCGGTCATCCGCGTCAGGGACCGGGCTTTGCCGCGAAGCGCTGCACGAAGAAGTCGATTAGCACTCTGACCTTCCGGGACACGTGCGATCCTGGCGGACGCACGATGTAAACGCCGATCTCCGGCAGGCCGTAGTCCGACATAATCGGCACAAGGGTCCCTGCGGCAACATAGCTTTCCGCGATCACAACCGGCAGTGCAGCGATGCCCAGTCCGGCTGCCGTCCCTTCGGCAATGCCAAGGGCACTATCCGCCTTGAACCTTCCCTGCGCATTGATGACGATGGTTCGGCTGCCATCGGACACCTTCCAGCTCTCGGTGCCCTGCAGGATCGCCTGATGGTCAAGCAGATCGGAAGGCTTTCGCGGGACGCCATGCTTCCGGAGGTATTCGGGGTTGGCAAACAATCCAGCCGCGAATGCACCGATCTTCCTCGCCGTCAGGTTCGAGTCCTGCAGATAACCGACACGTATCCCGCAATCAAAGCCTTCCGCCACCAGATCGACGTAACGGTCGCTGTAGTGCGCATGGAGCTGCAAGAGCGGATGCTGGCGGGCCAGTTCGGCGAGCGCTGGCGCAAAATGCCGCGGACCGAAGGATGACGGAACGGCGACGCGCAGCCGTCCCCGAAGCTCCCCGGTCGGCGCAATCTCCTCGCGCGCAACCTCCATTTCCAGGCAAATGCGCGCGGCATGCTCGCGAAACGACGCTCCAGCCTCCGTCAGCGATGCACCTCGTGTGGTCCGGGCGAGGAGCTGGACGCCCAGCTCGCTCTCTAGACGAACGAGGCGACGGCTGACGATGGATTTCGGCAATCCGAGACGTCGCGCCGCAACCGTGATCCCGCCGCCATCGGCGACCTCAACGAAAGTCTGCATATCTTCGAAGCTGACCATTATTGCGTTCCATTTTCCGTTCCACAGAGTGGCTCATCCTAGAGCTACCGTGCCGTCTATCGCAACGCTAAATTCCACTCATCGAGCGGACCTAAATCCAACCCGACAGCCGCCGACAACGCAAAAAGGAATACGACAATGCATAAGGACGTCTTTACTCCCGAGAATTCCGCCATGCTGCTGATCGACCATCAGATCGGCACGATGGCCTGGACCCACTCCCACGACATCAACCTAGTCAAGCAGAACGCACTCAAGCTCGCCCGGATCGCCAAAGCCGCCAACATCCCGACCATCCTGACGTCCAGCATGGAAGAACAAATCCAGGGGCCGCTGATTCCGGAACTCAAGGAAATCCTGCCCGAGGCGTTCGAAGCCCGCATCAAGCGGCCGGGTATCGTCAACGCCATGCACCACGACGGCTTCAACCAGGCCGTCAAGGCGATCGGCCGCAACAAGCTGTTCGTCGCAGGCGTGACCACGGAAATCTGCGTCACCTTTCCGGTCCTCCAGATGCTTGACGAAGGTTACGAGGTGCAGGTCTCGGCGGACGCATCCGCCTCTTACACCAAATACGGCGACGATATCGCCCTGAGGCGCATGGAAAAGGCAGGCGCAATTATCACCACTGTCGACCAGATCATCTCGGAACTCGCCGTCGACTGGACGAGGCCGCTCGGCCAGAAGCTCGTCGGTATCCTGAACTACCACTGACAGCGCAAGTCGCTGCGTTCGGCGCGGGCGATTGTCGCCCGCGCCCGAGATCGAAGGAAACAGTCCAATGACCATCACCAAAATCCCTGCAGGACGTATGCGCGGCAATATAGGCCAGGGCTTCGGCGTCGAGATCATGTATCCGGGGCTGTCACTGACAACCGACGACAGCGGGATCGGTCCCATCGGCAGGATTGACCGCGCCCAGGTTCAGCCGGGTCATCTCATAGGCATGCATCCGCACAAGGACGACGAAATACTGACCTACATGCGCGGCGGCGAGATGCTGCACCGAGACACCGTCGGAAACGAGAAAAAGCTCGACAAGACACGTTTCATGATGATGAACGCCGGCCATCACTTCCAGCATGAAGAGCTTATGCTTGGGGAAACACCCGTCCGGGCCCTACAGATTTTCCTGCGTCCTAACGCTCAAAATCTTGAGCCAATGGTGCAGTTTCATGATTTCGTCGATGAATTCAGTGACGATAGCTGGAGACTGATTGCAGGGCCACGAAAAGCGCCATTGACGGTAAGATCCGATGTCTGGGTCTTTGACGTGCGCCTCAGCGCAGGCACGACGCTGAGATTGCCAACCCCTGATAACTCCGGGTTGGCTTGCCTGCTCTTTGTCTTCAAGGGGAAAATTCGATTTGGAAACGAGACGGTCTCCGACGGAGAGAGCGTGTTCGTGACCTCGTTCGAACAACATCCAACGGCATTGACCGAGACCGATATCGTCTTGTTCTCGTTCGATACTGACGTCCAGGTATATCGTGGCGGCATGTTCAGCGGCAACCAGAAACGGGGCCGCTGAAGTCGTTCTTCGAGCGGCGCAAACGTGAACCAGGGGCTTTCTCGCGCCAAGTCTCTTCCAACGTTTCGGTGTCACCCACCGATGGTGTTTTTATGCATAGCAAAGGGCACCACTAGGTCGGCACCATCGCCAGCGCCTTCCGTGGCCACCCTCGATGAACGGAAGAGCAGTTCTGGCTAATCGTCGCTACCATCCCAATCTTCATAGCGATCGCTGGTGCGGATCACGAAGACCGTGGCGTCCGAGTGGACACAAAGCGCGTGCCATTGAAAACACGCAACTGAGGAGGGTTTGCTTCAGTGCTTAAGGTTGATCCAGTCTTCGGAAGAAGAACCTTCTTCCCCGGGGACGCAATCGAGATCATGCTGTTTGTGACCTGACCTCCGCAGATTACTCCCGAAAGAGCCACGCGTACCCGGCGAAGTCAGCTTCCGGCCTGTGCAAATTACGGTGCCAACCGTCGCCAAACGCTGCGCGCTGCGGCGCTGAGGCGGGCGCCATCGGCAGTCCGGGCTCAGACACTCCCGCCGCTACGCCCTTGATTCTCCTGAGGTCGCGCCCTAGATGTTTTAGAAAGTCCGGAGGAAACATGCATCAGGTTTTAAGTCAAAAAGCAGAAACTGGCGTCAAGGGACTGGATGATGTTCTTTCCGGTGGCTTTACGCGCAGGCATGTCTTTTTACTTGAGGGCTCTCCAGGGACGGGCAAAACAACGATTGCTTTGCAGTTCCTTATTGAAGGAGAAATACGCGGCGAGCGCTGCCTTTACATCAGCCTGTCGGAAACGGACGAAGAATTGCGCGATTGCGCCAGATCGCATGGCATGGAGATTGGTAGCGGGATCGAGATATTTGAACTCGTCCCCCCGGAAAGCCTTCTCGACGCCGAGCAACAGCAAAGCCTGCTCTACTCCTCAGATCTCGAGTTGGGTGAAACGACAAAACTGATTTTCCAAGCCTTTGAGCGGATCAAACCCCAGCGCGTCGTAATTGATAGCCTCTCTGAAATTCGCCTTCTAGCGCAGAGTTCGTTGCGATACCGCAGACAAATCCTCGCATTGAAACACTTCTTCGCTCGCTCCGATGCAACGGTGCTGCTGCTTGATGACATGACGTCGGAAAATTTTGACAAGACGGTCCATAGCGTAGTCCACGGTGTCATTCATCTCGAACAGCTTGCTCCCGATTACGGCTCCGAGCGGCGTCGGTTGAGAGTGATCAAGTATCGCGGTCAGTCGTTTCGCGGCGGCTATCATGATTTCACTATCAAGACTGGTGGCGTTGCAGTTTTTCCGCGCCTTCGCGCGATTGAGCACAGAACCGAATTCGAACGAACGACCCTGTCGAGCGGTCTTTCCCAATTCGACGGCCTTCTCGGTGGGGGCGTGGAGCGTGGATCAAGCACTCTCCTCATCGGCCCTGCTGGAACCGGAAAGAGCCTGTTTGCTCTGCAGTTCGTCAACGCCGCAGTCGAGCGTGGGGAAAAGGCTGCGGTCTTCATTTTCGATGAGGAACTTGGTCTCCTTTACGCACGCACCAGATCAATGGGTATCGACTTGGAGAAGCTGCAGGCAGATGGGCACGTCCACATCGAGCAACTCGATGCCGCCGAACTATCACCGGGGGAATTTGCACAGCGTGTGCGCGACCGGGTATCAACTTTCGATGCCAAGACAGTGGTGATCGACAGCATCAATGGCTACCAGGCTTCCATGCCGGAAGAGAATGCTCTCATCTTGCACATGCACGAACTGCTACAGTACCTCAACAGGCAGGGAGCCAACACATTCCTGACGGTCGCCCAGCATGGCCTCGTCGGGGACATGAAATCGCCCGTCGATGTCACTTATCTGGCAGATAGCGTCATCCTCCTGAGATATTTCGAGGCGCTCGGAAAAGTGCGTCGCGCCGTATCAGTGATCAAGAAGCGCACAGGCCCTCACGAAGACACGATCCGTGAGTTCAGAATATCCGGCAACGGACTGACCCTCGGAGAACCACTTTCCGACTTCCAGGGCATCCTTCGCGGCGTTCCAAACTTTGTCGGCGATCAACACCCGCTTCTTCCTCTCAACGGGGAGGGTAGCAAGAATTCCTAACGGCGACACACGCGCACTTGTCTATGCTCCGATCGGCCGCGATGCGCAAATTGCAGCGTCACTCCTGAAGGAAGCTGGTGTATCTTCCACCACCGTGGCTGACATTGCGTCGTTTGTCGCAGGTCTGGGGGACAACATCGCCTTCGCTGTGGTGACCGAGGAGGCATTTCGTTCAGCGGACCTGAAAGGGATTTTTGCTTGGATCGCAGCGCAGCCCAGTTGGTCTGATTTGCCATTCATTATCCTGACAAACCGCGGCGGAGGACCTGAACGCAACCCGACTGCGGCGAGGCTCTCTGAGGTTCTGGGAAATGTGAGCTTTGTCGAGCGACCTTTTCATGCGACGACTTTCATAAGTGTTGCCCGGTCGGCCATGCGCGGTCGCCGGCGGCAGTTCGATGCCCGGGCCCGAATGGAAGCACTCGATGAAGGCGAGCGTCGCCTCCAGACGGCCCTTGCCGCCGGCCGGCTTGGCGCGTGGGAGCTCGATCTTGCAACCAATGAACTGACCACTTCGGCAACATGTCGATTAATTTTTGGCCGCGGTCCCGACGAAGAGTTTTCCTATGCGGACCTCTTAGCATCGGTCCATCCTGATGACTTCGAGCGCATGCAGTTGGCTGTTCGAGCAACGATCGAAACGGGCGCCGACTACGCGATAGAATACCGAACGGTCTGGAATGACGGGTCTACCCACTGGGTGGAGATCCGTGCCCAGCTCTACAGGGACCGCACTGGCAAGGCCATCAAGCTTGTTGGCGTATCGGCCGACATAACCTCACGTCTGAAAGCGGAAGAGCATCAACGGCAGTTGAATGAGGTTCTGGAAGAGCGCGTCGCGGAGCGAACGCGTGAACTGGAAGAAGCATATGCTACTGTCATGGAAGAGGTAAGCCAGCGAGAACGAGCTGAGCAACACTTGCGCCAGTCCCAGAAGATGGAAGCGATCGGCCAACTCACCGGCGGCGTGGCGCACGATTTCAACAACCTCCTGATGGCCGTCCTCGGTAATCTTGAGTTGCTGCGAAAGTGCGTTGGCAATGACGCAAGGGCAATCCGCCTCATCGAGGGTGCCCAACAGGGCGCAAAACGTGGCGCTTCCCTCACCCAGCGGCTTCTCGCTTTCTCGCGCAGGCAGGACCTACGCATTGACCCGGTCGATATGCGAGCGCTGGTTACCGGAATGGAAGACCTTCTGAAAAGGTCCGTCGGCTCGACCGTGGTGATCAAAACTGACGTGCCAGATCACCTTCCTCTGGTCTCGGCCGACGCCAACCAGGTCGAGCTCGCGCTCCTCAATCTCGTTGTCAATGCCCGTGATGCCATGCCTGACGGAGGCGAGATCGTTATCGGGCTGGACCATGTCCATCAGAACGTCCAGGCCGGTGAGCTTGCGGCAGGCAATTACGTCGCCCTCTCGGTCGTCGACCAGGGCCACGGAATGGATCGTGACACACTGCAAAAGGCTATCGAGCCGTTTTTTTCGACCAAGGAACTTGGAAAAGGCACCGGACTTGGTCTTTCCATGATCCATGGCCTGGCGTCCCAGTTGAAAGGCGACCTCAAGCTGACAAGCGAACTGGGTAAGGGCACAAGGGCGGAACTGTGGATCCCAATCTCGACATCCGAAATCACAAATGACTCCGCAGCGATTGAGGTCTCGGCTGGCCCGACCGCGAGCGCATCAGGACCGAAACGAATACTGCTGGTGGATGACGACCCTCTCATAGCGATGAGCTCAGCCGATATGCTGATGGACCTCGGTCACGATGTCGTTGAAGCGCATTCGGGGAAAGAGGCACTGGAACAGCTGGGAGACGGAACCGGCTTTGACCTCCTGATCACCGACTATTCAATGCCTGGTATGACCGGCGGAGATCTGGCAATTGCAGTGCGCCATATTGTCCCAAAGCTTCCGATACTCATCGCCTCGGGCTATGCAGAACTGCCGCCTGGAGTTGATCTTGACGTTTCCCGGCTCGGCAAGCCTTACACGCAGGATCAGCTTGAGCGGGAGCTTCATAAGCTGTTCAACGATCCAATCCTGACAGGCCACGTTGTCAGGAATGGACAGTAATATGAGGATGGTGGCGCAAGCGGTTTAACTTACCGACCAAATATCGGTGAGAATGCGTTTAACGGGCTTCGGTCATGAGCACACAAGCGTGAAGTAGACCGAGCCTACGTATTCCATACTGGCTGGCGGTTATGTTCTGCCGCGAAAGAAGCGGAACACATGTCCGCACCAAACTCAGAAGTCATATCAGAAGAATTCTCTTGTGCACCCGGAGGCTTCCACAAATCTCCTCAAGCACAGGCTTGGACTATCCAGGACCAGTCATCTTTCTAACACCCAGCAATGAATCAGTGTCCCTTCCTATGACTGACTCAACATCCCTAGTTTGCAGGATCACGAGAAATCGGTGACAAAGAAGACGGCCGCGCCAATTCCCGCTGCAAGCAACGTCGCTCCGGAAAGGGGAAGCCAAAATCGACTGGGTCCGGCGACCATTGCCAGTGAAAGGCGTCCAGCCCCGTTTGCGACTATTGCCATGAGGATAGCCTCTCCTACCTGACCTGTCGAAATGATAGCACCATCGAGGCGGATTGCACTCAGCACGGCAACATCGACATCGAACACGCCAGACAGAGCAGAACTCGCAAGAACACTGACTGACCCAAATCGCTCGACCAAGGCCGCGCTGAGCGTTGAAACAACCGCGAAACCTGCAGCAAATATCAGCAACTGCATAAGGTCAAAAGGATTGCGGGGGAGCGAGCTCTCGTCGGCCTTCTGCGCGTGCCCGAACGAAAGCAATAGCAAACCGCACAGGCCAAATGCCAACGCTGCAGCAATCGCCGATGGCGCAATTATCTTTAGCAAATCAGGTTTCAGCAGAGCAACTACGATGCAGACACGGATAATCGAGACCATTGCTGCAAGCGAAGCCCCGCCCGCCAGTGGAAAGGCATTCATTACACCATGTGCGCTTTTCGCCAAGGCGACGGTGACCGATGTCGATGAGATAATGCCGCCCGACAGTCCAGTGATAAGGGTACCCTTCGTCGGTCCAAGCATGCGGACAGCAATGTAGCCGAGATAGGACAGTGCGGCCGTCAGGACGGTGAACAGCCAAACCTCGTGAGGATTTAATCCACCCCACGGATCAATGGTCCGGTTCGGCAGCAGCGGCAGTACGATTGTGGTCATCCCAGCCAGGAGGACCGCCGACCTGACTTCAGGCCATGTCAACCGCTTCAGCAGAGAATGGAGGATTTCCCTGCTGGCCAGAAGCCCTGCCAAAGCTGCTCCACCAGCGGCGGCCACTTTGTAATCACCGACAACAGCGAGTGCACCCAATGCGAAGACACACAGCGCCGCAATTACGACCGTGACGCTGAAATCTTCGTCCTGACTCGCCTTCCAAAACTGGAACCAGCCGACTAATGCACCCAACACTGCAAATCCAATCACAAGCATCCAGGGAGCCCCAGAGAGTTGTGAGAGAGCTGCGATCACAGCGCCGAGCAGTCCCGTGATTGAGAACGTTCTTATGCCGGCAACACGCTTGCCTTCCAGTTCGTCGCGTTCACGCCAGCCCCGTTCCAACCCGACCAGCAGCCCTATGGCGATAGCGACGCCAAACCTAAGCATCAGCTCTGTCATGTCATCACCTGTCCGGTCATCTGTGTTGCAGCCAACTGAAAGCCTCGCAGCTACCCCAACCTTAAACACAGATGCCAGTTTCCTGCATGACTTTCTCGCGTTGTTCTTGCATCACGTTACAGCCATTGGGCACCCTAGAAACCTTGTCCCTCATGAACGCTGGTACCCGTCTTGATCGCAAGCGTGCCATCAGCGAAAAACCTGTCAATGTCGAGCGAAGCTTCCTCAGAAGTGCCGAATTAACATTCCCCACTTCACGAGTGGCCACCAATCTCGCCTTAGTTCGCTCGACGAGGTTTAGCGCCTTCATAGAAATCGAACCGTCGGGCTGCAGTCCCTTCACACACGCAGCGCATCAATGACGGCGCGCAGGCCGGCCGACAGGTATTTCCGCGTCGGGTAATAGAGATACAGCCAGTCCTCGGGCGCACTCCAGGATGCCAGGCATTCGACCAGGCTGCCGCTCTGGACATAGGAACGCGCGCGCTCTTCCCAGACGTAAGCCAGCCCCACGCCCGAAAGTGCCGCCTCGACCATCAGTTCATGGTCATCGAGCGACAGAGATCCGGTCGGCTCGAATTCGATGATCTTGCCAGCGCGGCTGAACTCCCAAGGGTAGGGTTTGCCGCTTGGATAAATATTGCGGATGCAGACATGGCCACGCAGATCATCCGGGGTTTTAGGAAGCGGATAACGTTCGAAATAGCTTGTTGAGCCCACGACGGCAAACCGAAGCCGCGGTTTGATCTTCACAGCCGTCATGCCATCGCGCAGACTTTCTCCAAGACGGATGCCGGCATCGAACCCCTCCTCCACAATGTCGACAAGCCGGTCGGTAGCGACGATTTCCAGCTGAAGCCCGGGATTTTCTGCAATCAGAGGACCGATGACTGACCGGAATACGAACGGTGCGACCGAATTGGGCGCATTGATGCGAACCTTGCCAAAAGGCGTATCGCGAAACTGGTTGAGGGCATCGAGCGCCGAGCCGATCTCGCCGAAGGCGGGCGACAGTTGCGCAAGCAACATTGCCCCGGCATCAGTCAGCGACACGCTGCGGGTCGTTCGATTGAGCAGACGAATGCCGACGCGTGCCTCGAGATTACCCACCGCATGGCTGATCGCCGAGGCCGTCACCCCGCGCTCTTCACCGGCACGGCGAAAGTTGCGGTGACGGGCGACCGCATCGAAGGCCGCGAGTTCAGAGAGATCCGTACTGCGCATTGTCAAATCTCACTCATCATTGAGAGGAAGATTATCTCTCTAATCCTGGTCGTTGAAAAGGTCCAGATTTCTCCTCGCAAACCGGCGCTTGTGCCGGACCACACAGGAGATAGGACAATGGCCGACTTCATTCCTCCCGCCCACAACACTGCATCACCCTTTGCCGACATGCGCGGTCATCACGTTGCCGTCCGCACGCCGGACCTCGAAACCGCAAAGCGCTGGTATGTCGAGAAACTCGACTTCCGTGTCGTTGCCGAATGGGACTACGCCGACGAACAATTGGCCTATCTCGCACCCGCGACTGACGACCATTTCTATGTGGAAATCCTGGGTGGCGGCGATCCGGCGCCGGCGGAGGTCCGCCCTTATACCGATCTCGGCGATAGCCTCAAATATGCCGGCTACCACCATTTCTGCCTGAATGTCGCAAGCGTCGACGCCACTGTCGAGGAATTGCGGGCGCGCGGCGTCACCATCGTGACCGAGCCGTTCGAGCTTTTGGCAATCAGCCGCCGCCTCGCCTTCTTCTGCGATCCCTTCGGCAATCTGATCGAGCTGGCGGAAGTCCTGCCGTGACCCTTTCTCACCCGGCTGGCCGTCACGGCATCGCGATGGCCAGCACATCAGGAGAATATCCCATGACGAACTCCATCATGATTATCGGCGCCGGCCCCGGCATCGGGCAGGCTGTTGCGGAGAAATTCGGGCGGGAAGGCTGGCATGTCGTGCTCACCGCTCGCAATGCCGATCGTCTCACCGGTCTGTCCAGAACCCTTTCCGGGCAAGGTCTCCACGTCTCGACTTTGCAAGCTGATGCGACCGACCCGATCGCACTGCGCAAGGCGGTCGCCGAGGGCGACCGCATGTCCGGCGGGCTGACGGCGGTCCTTTTCAATGCCGCGTTCGTGCGTGAACAGGATCTGTTCAGCATGCGCGACGATGAGGTCACGGACGACCTCGCCACCAATGTCGCTGCCGGCCTTCACACGATCCGGGCATCCGTTGAGTTGTTCGGTGCCCGCGGCGGTACGATTCTGGTTACAGGTGGCGGCCTCGCCGTCTCACCCCATGCCGGCTATGCCAGTCTCGGCCTTGGCAAGGCGGCCCTTAGAAATGTCGTCGAAGGTCTGGCCGGCCCTCTCGCCGAACGCGGCATCCGCATCGCGGTGGCGACAATCGCCACACTCGTCGGCCCCGGATCGACAGAGGCGAGAGAGGCAGCCGACACAATCTGGACGCTGGCGACGGACCCGACCGCAGGGTGGGAAGCCGTTTACCCCGCAGACGCCTTCAAGGGAGACTGACATGACCGAAACATTGACTTTGATTGCCAGGCTGACGGCCAAGCCGGACTGTGCCGCGACGCTTGGCGAAGCGTTGCAGGCTCTGGTCTTACCGACCCGCGCCGAGGGGGGATCGATCGACTATCACCTGCACCGCGACAACCATGATCCCAGCGTCTGGATTCTCTATGAGAACTGGCGATCGCGCGCTGATCTCGATGCGCATTTTGAGCAGCCCTACACCAAAGCCGTCATGGCGCGCTTTCCGGAGCTGCTGGCCCGCGACATGGAATTGACATTCTGCACCATGACATCGCCGCGCCCTTGAGCCCTCGGCCCAACGCTTTCCCCATCAATCCAGCATCAAGGAACACCCTCATGAAAATCTGGTTCATCACCGGCGCCTCGCGCGGCTTTGGCGCCCTCGTCACCACACGCGCTCTTGCACAGGGCGACGCCGTCGTCGCCACCGCCCGTAATCCGAAGGCGATCACCGAGCGGTTCGGCGAACACCCCAACCTGCTTCCGGTCGTCCTCGACGTGACCGACGACAAACAGGCGAGCGCAGCCGTGAAGGCAGCGATCGAGCGCTTCGGCCGCATCGATATCCTGCTCAACAATGCTGGGTTCGGATTGATGGGTGCCGTCGAAGAAGCAACCGTGGCTGAGGTCGAGGCTGTATACCGCACCAACGTCTTTGGTCTCCTCAACGTGACCCGCGCCGTTCTGCCCTTCATGCGCCGGGCTCGTTCCGGCCGCATCCTGAATATCTCGTCGATCGGCGGCTATCGCGGCGCAGCAGGTTTCGGGGTCTACTCCTCGACGAAATTTGCCGTCGAGGGGCTGAGCGAAGCCCTGCATGACGAACTGGCGCCGCTTGGCATCCGTGTCACCGTCATCGAGCCGGGTTATTTCCGCACGGATTTCCTCGACGGTTCGTCCTTGTCGGTGAGCGGCAATATCATTGGCGACTACGAAGCGACCGCTGGCAAGGTCCGCACGATAGCGGCCGGACTCAGCCACAACCAGCCGGGCAACCCTCAAAAACTGGCAGAGGTCCTGATCGCCTTCGCTGACGCCCCCAATCCGCCGGTCCGCCTCCCGCTCGGTAGTGATACCGTCGCAGCGATCGAAAAGAAGCATGCACAGGACAACGCCATTCTCTCCGAATGGCGCACCGTCTCGGTCTCGACCGACTTCCCCGTTGACTCATAACGACGTGGGTCTGATTAATTTCATCCGATGGGAGGTCGCTTTCAGGCCTCCCATTGAAAGGATACGAACCGTCTGAGCGCGAGCGCCGTCGTCGCGACGCTGAACAGCATCATCGCGCGTACGATAATAATGATCACACGGGTAGGCCTGGCGCAACATGCAAACCTCCAGCCGGTGTTGGGTCGGGTCAGCAGGTGGACGGGCACGCCGATTGTCGCCACCGGGATCGGCATGATGCTGATCCTCATCTTCTCAACCGCCATACCGCCGTAGGGGCCGGCGAACTGACCTCGTGAGACACACTGGCTCCGTTTGCAACTGTAAATTTGGTGCTGATCTGCATCAAGTGGCTAGAGCTTGTCTCGCCTGCCGAGGTCTTAGTCTGCCCCAACTGCATATCCTATGCTGTCCTTGCAGCGAGCCTCATGATCTTGGTGGTGGACGGTCTTCCCTTGTCTTGACGTCGATCAAGTCCCGCATGAGGTCAGATGATACGGTGTCTCTCGTGTTCCTCCAAGAGGGTCACATGAGGGAGGACTTGTGATGCTTGAATACAGAATCTTGGCACGGCGGATTGATCCCAGCGAGAGCGTGGCGCGCACAGAGAATGCAGATATCAGGCTTGCTACCGGACTGACCGGCCCGGTCGACGCCTTCAATCCGGCCGAACTGTTGCTGGCGTCGATTGCAGCCTGCATGATCAAGGGGATCGAGCGCGTCCTGCCCCTCCTCGATTTCTCTCTCGATGGTGTCGAAGTGATGCTTCATGCCGTCCGGCAGGATGATCTGCCGCGTATCGTCTCCATCGACTACGAACTCTTGGTCGATACCGAGGAGAGCGAACAGCGGCTCGAACTCCTGCACAAGAACGTCCGCAAATACGGTACGATCTCCAACACCATCGCTCTCGCAGCTCGCCTTGATGGCGTCATCCGGAGGGCCTTATGAGGAGCCTTCACAGCGAAACGCATCTCGTTTCCCGGATAGGATGGCTGCGAGCGGCCGTTCTCGGCGCCAATGACGGCATCGTGTCGACCGCAAGCCTGATCGTCGGGGTGGCAGCCTCTGCGGCGGGGAGTTCCGAGATTCTGATCGCCGGCATCGCAGGACTTGTGGCAGGGGCCATGTCGATGGCGGCGGGCGAATATGTCTCGGTAAGCTCCCAGGCGGACACCGAGCAGGCCGATCTCAACCGCGAACGACTGGAGCTTGAGAGCCAACCCAATCTGGAGCGAGAAGAATTGGCGCAACTTTATGCCAGACGCGGTGTCGATATCGATCTGGCCAGAAGGGTGGCCGAGCAGTTGATGCAGAAGGATGCGCTTGAGGCGCATGCCCGCGAAGAACTCGGCATCTCCGAGATCACCACTGCGAGACCGATCGTGGCTGCCCTGACATCGGCGCTGACCTTTGCTGTCGGTGCCACGATGCCGCTCGCAATGGTGTGGCTGGCGCCGGCAGACCAACTTGTCTGGCTCGTCTCGGCTGCTTCGCTGTTGTTTCTCGCGCTGCTTGGAGCCATCGGCGCCAAGGCTGGCGGGGCAGACGTGATGAAAGCCACAATCCGGGTCACCTTCTGGGGTGCCTTTGCCATGGCGCTGACGGCAGGCATTGGCGCGCTGGTGGGCACCGCCGTCTAGGAGGTGCGCGACCCTCAGAGGATATACTCCGGTGTGGGTCCAACACCGGCAACAAGATCGGCATGCGCCGGTCGCCAGGGAGTGAGATCATGGCCTATACACTCGATAAGACAATCAAAGGCATGCCATTTGACGCTGTGGTCGCAGCCACGAGGGAGGCCCTGTCGACCAAAGGATTCGGTGTGCTAACCGAAATCGATGTGCGAGCGACAATGAAGAAGAAGCTCGACGTCGATATAGCTGACTATCTCATTCTCGGCGCCTGCAATCCGATGATGGCGCTTGAGGCGATGAAGATGGAGCCCAGGGTCGGCGCCATGCTGCCCTGCAATGTGATCGTGCGATCGCTGGAGGAAGGGACCATCATGGTCAGCGCCATCGATCCCGTCGCCTCGATGCAAGCGATCGACAATCCCCACCTCAAGACGGTCGCTGGCCAGGTGAGGTGTCTGCTGCAAGACGCCGTCGCCGCGATCTGAGGCATTGGTTCCCCTGCACTGTCGCAGGCTGCCTGAGCGGGTCTTGATTGCGCCCGGCTTGTGGCGGTGTCTCCGATTTCGCGCTCAGGTCTCCAGGGCACGCCAGATGTTGCGGATGATTGCACAGCGTGGCTTGTCTTCTGCCGCCAAACGCAGCTCGGCCTGGAGGTCCTGGCTCGTTTTGTGTGAGACAAATGACCAGTCCCCAAACGATCCGAACGATCACCAGCGCAACAACGAGGTCAGGGTAGAATCCCAAATGGCGAAAAGCTGTTTCGATCGCGTTTGCAAAAAAATGGCCGGCGGTCGCCACGACTATCCCCCAGACCAAAGCACTGACCAGATTGATAGTGAAAAAACCAAAGGGGGACACACCGGAAAGACGGGTGATGACAGCACTTACCATCCGAAAGCCGAATATGAAACGGAATGAAAAGATGAGAGCGTCAGGGTGAGCGACCAAAAGTGCCTTCACTTGCTCGGCGTGAGGCGCATGCATTGCTCGGTTCCCGAATGGAAACGATTGGCGTAACGACCAGCATAAAACAGGGTCTGGTAACCTATCCACGAACCGCAACTGCAGCGGCCGCAACTTCCTAATAAGGCATCATGCCTTGACATTGCACTTGATAAGGACGCTGCGCTCATTTGGGAAAAGCTAATGGCGCAAGGAAAGGCAGTGGGCAGCCCGCGAAGCGGGTTGGACACAATCGTGGCTGCCATTGCTCAATCCAATAGCTGCTTGTTCACCAATAATGAGCGAGATTTTTACATGATCGAAACCATCAATCCTCGTCGAGGAAAGGCACGCTGAAAGACTTGGGAGATCTAGTGCCTCGAGTTCGCTTCCTCAGAACAGCTCAACTCATTGAACAGCCTTCCTTTTGGATCGACCGCGACGCAGCCTACCAAATGCTTCTCGTCGCCGAACTTGCAATTGCGCTACCCATAACCGCCACCGTCCGGTCTCTTGCCCAGATAATTCTTATTCCGAAATGAAATACCCGGTCTCGAATATAATCGGGATATCCGTTTCGCGCGCGCGGAGCCTGGCAAAATATTGCCGCTTGCTTCCTCCCCATTTGATAACTTATGTTGGCAATGTTCTCAGGGCGGGGTGTAATTCCCCACCGGCGGTATCGGGATATTCCCGGAGCCCGCGAGCGCTTCCGGTCTCCAAAGCCGGAAGGTCAGCAGATCCGGTGAGAGGCCGGAGCCGACGGTATAGTCCGGATGGAAGAGGACAAGGCAAAAGACGCCCGCATGCAGCGGGCTTCGCATTGCATTGTTCGCCCAAGGGATATTTGGCGCTTCTTGAAGCGCGAAAATGCCGCAAAACGGCATAACCCTTGAAAGGCTTGAAAGAAAATGACCATTGCTAAAATTGAAGACGCAATCGAAGCCATATCCCGTGGCGAGATGGTAATTGTCGTTGACGACGAAGACCGCGAAAACGAAGGCGATATCATCGCCGCGTCCGACAGCATAACCCCGCAGCAGATCGCATTCATGATGAACCATGCGCGCGGGCTGATCTGCGTCGCCATGCCGGGAGAGCGCCTCGACGCGCTCGACATTCCGCTGATGGTGTCGCGCAATACCGAATCCCTTAAGACAGCCTTCACCGTCTCCGTGGACTATATTCCCGGCACCACGACAGGCATTTCCGCTGCCGACCGGGCAAAGACCGTGCGTGCGCTGGTGTCGGAAGGCTCGCGTCCCGAAGACTTCGCCCGCCCCGGCCATATCTTCCCGCTACGCGCCAACCCTGAAGGCGTGCTCGGCCGCACCGGCCACACGGAAGCCGCCGTCGATCTGTGCCGCCTGGCCGGCAAGTACCCCTGCGGCACCATCTGCGAAGTCGCCAATGACGACGGCACCATGGCCCGCCTGCCCCAGCTCGAAATCTTCGCCGAACGCCACGGTCTGCTCGTCGTGACGATCAAGGACCTCGTTGCCTATCTGAAGGGCGAGGTTGTCGAGGAAGTGGCGCAGAAGCAGGTTGCCTAGTCTTCACGCGCCTGTGCGGTGAATAAAAAACGCCCGGCGAAAGCCGGGCGTAAAATCAAAAGGCAGACCACCTTACCTCTTGCACGTGGTCATCAATTCGGGCGGCGCTGCCGCGCAAACCCTACCAGCAGCAGAACCCGCCATCTACCAAAAGGTCCACGCCCGTCACGAAGCTCGCCGCATCTGACAGCAGGAAGATTGCCGGGCCGACCATTTCATCGACGCCCGCCATGCGCTGCATCGGGGTCTGCTCTTCGAACAGTTTCGTCTGGTGCACCATTTCCGGCCGCGTGTTCATCGGCGTCGCGGTGTAACCCGGCGAGATGGTGTTGACGCGGATGCCGCGCCCCACCCATTCCATCGCCATGGATTTGGACATGTGGATGACGCCAGCCTTCGATGCATTGTAGTGGCACTGCATCAGGCCGCGATTGACGATGACGCCGGACATGGAGGCAATGTTGACGATTGCGCCGCGACCGTTCTTCAGCATGGCATTGGCTTGCGCCTGGCAGGAGAGGAACACACCCTTCAGGTTGATGTCCATCATCGTCTGGAACTGGCTTTCCTCCATTTCCTCGGCAGGATTGGCGTTGGCGATGCCGGCGGCATTGACGGCAAGCGAGAGAGCACCGAGTTCGGCCTGCGTGCGTGCTACCGCTTCGCTCAGCGCCTGCTTGCTGGTAACATCGGCGGCGATCTGGATCGACTTGCGACCAGCCCTGGCAATGAAATCGGCCGTCTGCGCCAGGCCGTCATCGGTGCGGCGGTCAAGCAGCGCGACATCGGCACCGGACTGGGCAAGCCCCATGGCGATCCGCTGGCCGATGCCGGAACCGGCACCGGTGACGAACGCCACCTGGCCGGAAAGATCGAAAAGTTTCGGCGCGTTGAGCGTGATGGTGGACATCTCTATTTCCTTCTTCAGATGGTTGCCAGTTCCATGACCGAGACGTCGTTGGCCTCGTCGCGATTGAGGATTCCGGCCTGTTTTCCCTGTGCAAGAACGAGGATACGGTTTGAAACGCCCAGCACCTCTTCGAGATCGGAACTGACGACGATGACGGCAACGCCGCTTTTGGCCAGACCGACGATAATATCGTAAATGCCAGCCCGCGCGCCGACATCGATGCCGCGCGTCGGCTCGTCCAGCACAACCACGCGCGGGTTACGTGCAAGCCATTTGGCGATGACGACCTTCTGCTGGTTGCCGCCGGAGAGATCCGAGGCAGGCTGTTCGCTGCGGCCCTTCACGCCGAATTTGGCAATTGCCTCCTTCGTAAAACCACGCTTGATGCTAGGCGTTATCCAGCCGGTGCCGACACGGTCGAGATTGGCGTAGATCAGGTTCTCACCGATCTCATGCTCGACAACCAGCCCTTGAAGCTTGCGGTCTTCCGGCACCATGACGATGCCCTTCGCAATCGCATCCGCCGGGCTTTTCAGCGTCAGCACCTGTCCATCGAGCAAAACCTCGCCCGCACTGGTCGGATCGGCACCGGAAATGGCACGCACCAGTTCGGTACGCCCCGCGCCGATCAGCCCGGCAATTCCAAGAATTTCGCCTGCACGGACGCCGAAACTGATGTCGCGGAAAGAATTGCCCGTGCCAGTCAGCCCCTTGACCTCCAGCACCGTTTTTTCCTGCGGTTCGGGCAGCGCCGGGAACAGGCGTTCCAACGACCGGCCAACCATGCTTTCGACGATGGTGCGCACCGGTGTCGCGCTGTCTTCAAATTCATGCACCCGCTCACCGTCGCGCAGCACGACGATGCGGTCGGTGATCTGCTTGATCTCTTCCATGCGGTGGGAAATATAGATGATGCCTACGCCCTCTGCGCGCAGCTTGCGAACCTGCTCGAACAGGGCCTGGGTTTCCGCACCGCCAAGGGCCGCCGTCGGCTCGTCGAGGATCAGCAGCTTGGCATCGAGCGCCAGCGCCTTGGCGATTTCGATCAGCTGCTGGTTCGCGGTCGAAAGGCCCGAAACCTTGCGGGTTGCAGGAATATGCAGATTGAGCCGCGCCAGCTGCTGCTGCGCCCTTCGCACCATTTCGGCGCGGTCGACGATGCCGTTCTTCATCGGCCAGCGGCCGATAAAGACGTTTTCAGCGATGGAGAGCTCCGGCAGAAGCTTCAGCTCCTGATGGATGAGTACAATGCCCTTGTCTATCGCCTCACGCGGCGAAGCGGGTGTATAGGGCTGGCCAAGCCAGGTCATCTTTCCTTCGGACGGCTCGCGGGAACCGGCGATGATGCCTGACAGGGTGGACTTGCCCGCCCCGTTTTCACCCAGCAACGCCACGACTTCACCCGGATAGACGTCGAGATCGACGCTTTTCAGAACCTCGAGCGGGCCGTAACGTTTGCTGATGCCACGGAGCGAAAGAACCGGCTCGCGCATGACGGGACCTCCTGGGAAACACGCGTGGCAGCGATGCGCCACGGCTTTGCGTCCGAATTGCCTGAAAACGAACAGATGACGCCCCCGCGCATCCGGATGGAGTGCGCGGGGGCGGATGCATCAGGGATGATTGGCAATGAAGCCGTCGACGTTTTCCTTCGTCGTCAGCGTCGCCTCGGAGAGTTGCACGGCCGGAACCTTCTCGCCGCCGACGATCTTGACGGCCATCTCGACAGCCGTGCGGCCCATCTTCTGGGTCTGCTGCGTCGCTGTCACGTCAAAGACGCCGTTCTTCAGCGCCTCAAGCGCTGCCGTGTCGCCATCGAAGCCGCCAACGACGATCTTCTGCGAGGGGTTGGCGACCTTGATCGCCTGTGCCGCGCCGAGCGCCAGACCGTCTGCCTGGGCAAAGACGATGGAAACATCAGGATTGGCCTGCAGCATGTTCTGCATGATCTGGAAGCCTTCATCCTGGCTCCACATGTTGGACCACTGTTCGGCAACGATCTTCACGCCGGAATTGGCCTTGACCGATTCCATGCAGCCCTTGGTGCGGTCGACTTCCGGTGTCGTTCCCTTCTGGCCATGAATGATGACCATCTTGCCCGAGCCGCTTGCCTGCTTGATGATGTAGTCGCAGACCGACTTGGCGGAAGCGACGGAATCGGTGGCGAGGAAGGTATCGCCCGGTGCGCCGTCGGCATTGCGGTCGATGTTGATGACGGGCACACCGGCCGCCTTGGCAAGCTTGACCGGAACGGTCGCCGCAGCGGCACCAGCCGGAATATAGATCAGCGCGTCGATGTTCTGCGTCAGGAGATCCTGGATCTGGTTGACCTGCGTCGGACCGTCGCCCTTGGCATCGACGGTGACAACGGTGATACCGCGCGTCTTGGCTTCGGCTTCGACGGCCTGCTTGATCTGGTTGAAGAAGTTCGCCTGAAGATTGGCAACGGCAAGGCCGATCTTCTTGACTTCGGCGGCGCTGGCCGAACCGAGCGACAGGGCGAGAAGGGTGGCGGATGTCAGCAGAATGCGTGAAAATTTCATGATTATTCCTCCATTTGTTGATTTTTGACCTTCGGGCAGATCAAACCTCCTCCCCTTCGGCCGCTTTTCACGCCTCCCATACCGGGAGGGTCGTCTATTGCGCGGACGGCTCATCGCCCTCCGCAGGCAAATTCAGCTTCTGCGCCGGCGCAATGTTTCAGCGCCCACGGCCAGCACGATAACCACACCGATGATGACCTGTTGCAGAAAGGGAGAAACATTGAGCAGGTTGAGGCCGTTGCGCAGCACACCGATGATGAGCACGCCGATCAGCGTTCCGCCGATGCCGCCGGCACCGCCCGAAAGCGAGGTCCCGCCGATGACGACAGCCGCAATCGTATCCAGCTCGTAGCCAAAACCGCTGGAGGGCTGCACCGAGTCGAGACGGGCTGCAAGAACGATACCCGCAAGACCGGCAAGAACCGCACAGGCAACATAGACGCAGATCGTCACCAGGGCGACGTTGATGCCGGCAAGTCGCGCCACTTCCGGGTTGCCGCCAACCGCATAGACGGTGCGGCCTTCGGAGCGGAAGCGCAGGAAAAGAAACGATACCAGAACAACGACCAGCATCAGCAGCACGGTCGCCGTCAGCACGCCGAAATGGCGGTCGATGGCCAGCATCATGAACCAGTCAGGAAAACCGACGATCTGCTGACCGTCCGTGATCATATTGGCAAGGCCGCGCGCCACCGACATCATTGCAAGCGTCGCGATGAAGGCCGGAACCCGGAAGGCGGTGACGAGAACGCCGACGACAAGGCCGCAGGCTGCGGATGCGATGAGCGCCAGCATGATGGCCATGCCCATGGGCATGCCCGCGACATTGGCTGTCCAGCCCATGATCATCATAGACAGCGCCAGCACCGAACCGACGGACAGATCGATGCCGCCGAGCAGAATGACGAAGGTCATGCCAACGGCCATGATGCCGAGCACGGTGATCTGGTCGAGGATGTTGAGACCGTTTCGAAGCGACAGAAAATTTTCGCTGGTGAAGGTCAGGAAGACACACAGCAGCAGCAGGCCCAAAAGAGGTCCGGTCGCACCGCTTAGCCAGGCAAGCGGGCTTCTGGTGTGCGTAACCCCCTCATTGCGTTCAAGCACGGACATGGCTCCTCCAAGTGGCTATCTTGCATTTTTTAAACCGATTAGAATAATTATTCATGCTAGGTGAAACATGCATAAGCCAGTTGAGAGAAACTTGTCAATAGGCTTGGAGGGCGGGACGGGCCTTGCGGGTGATGGGATGGCTTCACACCTGCGCCTCTCATCCCGTTCCGGTGCGCATCGCGGGAATCCTGCGCAAGCGCGCCTGCGTGGCAAGGAGAGCCCTTTCAGCCAAAGGACTTAGGCTGAGCAGGTTCCTTTTACGGACCGAGGAATGAGGCGGGGAGGCGCGCTTCATCATTGGTGAAAATGAAGCGGCAGAAATAATCGGCACGGATTGAAACAGGACAATTCACAATTCCGGCTTGACAGAAACGCCACGTCTGCAATTATATAAACAGCTGTATAAATATTCACACGCATGTTTTGAAGAGGATCCCATGCAGCCCACAGAGCTAGAGCGCATTGCGCGCCAGATTCGCCTTCGCGACGTCCAGGCTGTTTTCGAAGCGGGTGCCGGCCATATCGGCGGAGAAATGTCGGCGATCGACATCATGACCGCCCTTTATTTCCGCGTATTGCGCATCTGGCCGGACGAACCGAAGAACCCTGCCCGCGACCGTTTCGTGCTGTCGAAAGGCCACACCGCCTGCGCGCTTTATGTGACGCTCGCCAAACGTGGCTTTATCCCGGAAGAGGAAATCTCGACCTTCCTGCAACCCAATTCCCGCCTCAATGGCCACCCCAACTGTAACAAGGTACCTGGGGTCGAGACCAATACCGGCCCGCTTGGCCACGGGCTTCCAGTTGCCGTCGGAATGGCCAAGGCGGCCAAGCTTTCGGGAGCGGATTACCATACCTATGTCATGACCGGCGATGGCGAGATGCAGGAGGGCTCCAACTGGGAAGCCATCATGTCCGCCGCGCAGTTCGAGCTTAACAATCTGACGCTTATCATCGACCATAACCGTTTCCAGCAGGGTGCTGCGATCTCGGAAACCAACGACGTCGCGCCGCTTCGCCCGAAGCTTGAAGCATTCGGCTGGGAGGTGAGCGAAATCAACGGCAACGCGATGGAAGAGATCGTCCCGGCGCTCGAACATCGAGGCAAGCGCCCGCATTGCATCGTTGCGCACACCAATAAGGGTCACGGCATTTCGTTCATGCAGGACCGCGTCGACTGGCACCACAAGGTTCCAAGCAAGGAACAATACGAAATTGCCGTCAAAGAACTTTCGGAGGCATTGTAATGAACGCGCCCGTAACCGCCGCCAAACTCTATGATTGCCGCGACGCCTTCGCCGAAACGCTGGAAGCGCTGGCCGCTGCAAACGACAGGGTCGTGGCCGTCTGCAACGATTCAGTCGGCTCCTCGAAGCTCGGCGGCTTCAAGTCGAAATTCCCCGAGCGCCTCGTCAATGTCGGCATTGCCGAACAGAACATGGTGGGCGTCGGCGCCGGCCTTGCCAATGGCGGCCAGCTTCCCTTCGTCTGCGGCGCATCCTGTTTTCTGACCGGTCGCGCGCTGGAACAGATCAAGGCAGACCTCGCCTATTCCAACGCCAATGTGAAGCTCATCGGCATCTCCTCGGGCATGGCCTATGGCGAACTGGGTCCGACACATCACTCGATCGAGGATTTCGCCTGGACCCGCGTTCTGCCGAACCTGCCGGTCATTGCCCCCTGCGACCGCATCGAAACGGCCGCCGCCGTCAAATGGGCTGCGGACTATGCCGGGCCCTGCTTCCTTCGCCTGTCGCGCGTCGGCGTGCCGGACCTTCTGCCTGATGGCCACGTCTTTGAACTCGGCCGCGCCAACCTGCTGCGCGAAGGTTCCGACATAACGCTGATCGCCAATGGCACGCTGACACACCGCATCGTCAAGGCCGCCGATATTCTGGCCGGTCGTGGCATCAAGGCGCGTGTGCTTAACATGGCAACCGTGCGCCCGATCGACGAGGCGGCCATCATTGCCGCAGCGAAGGAAACCGGCGCAATCCTGACGGCTGAAGAACATTCGATCTTCGGCGGTCTCGGCTCTGCCATCGCCGAAGTTGTTGTCGATCACGCCCCCGTGCCGATGAAGCGCCTCGGCGTTCCGGGCGTCTTTGCCCATACCGGCTCGGCAGAATGGCTGCTCGATGAGTTTGGCATGGCACCCGCGGCCATCGCGGAGGCTGCAGCAGCGCTGCTCAAGAGAAAGTAAGTCTCCTCCCAGGGTCGTCGCGTGTCTTCGGATGCGCGGCGACACCCTTTGCAATATCGTCGTTTAATCACCGCAAGGCTGAAACGAAAAAACTGCCGACGAAAGAACTCAAGTGATGCGCGCCATTCTGTCCATCGATCAGGGCACCACCAATTCCAAGGCCATTCTCGTTTCTGAAACAGGAGAATTGCTGGCGCGCGGTTCATCGCCGGTCGGCATCACCTATCCGCAGCCCGGCTGGGTGGAGCAGGATCCGAACCGTATCTGGGCCTCGGTGCGCGAAGCGATTTCCGCCTGCCTGTCTTCGGCACACTCTGCCGTCAGCATTGAAGCCATCGCCATTTCCAACCAGCGCGAATCGGTGACGATCTGGGACGGTGAAACCGGCGAGCCGCTCGGCCCGGTCTTGAGCTGGCAATGCCGTCGCACCGCGCAGGAATGCATCGATCTCATCGGCAAGGGCCATTCCGAACGTGTCATGGCGCTGACCGGCCTGCCTATTGACCCGATGTTTCCCGGCGCCAAGATGCGCTGGCTGTTGGAGCGTGCACCGAAGGGCCGCAGCCTTCGCCTCGGCACCATCGATAGCTGGCTCATCCACTGCCTGACCGGCGGCAAGGTGCATGCCTGCGACGCCTCCAACGCGGCCCGAAGCCAGGTGCTCGATCTCAACCGGCAGGTGTGGAGCGAAGAGCTTTGTGACCTTTTTGGCATCGACATCAACGCCCTGCCCGACCCGCGCGACAGCAGCGGCGACTTCGGCGTGACATCAGGTGTTCCCGGCATCAAGGACGGCACGCCTATTCTGGCTGCCGTCGGCGACAGCCACGCCGCCCTATTCGGCCACGGCGCCTTCAATCCCGGTGACGGCAAGGTGACGTTCGGCACCGGCTCATCGGTGATGACGACCCTGCCGGATTTCATCGCGCCAGAGCGCGGCATCACCACGACAGTTGCCTGGAGGATTAACGGCAAGCCGACTTTCGCCTTCGAGGGCAATATTCTTGTGTCTGCCGCCTCCCTGCCGTGGATGACGGACATTCTCGGCCTGCCAGATGTCGCATCTCTTGTGGAGCTTGCCGCAACCGCTGAACCAGATGGCCCCGGTTTCGTCCCGGCCTTTGTCGGCCTTGGCGCGCCCTATTGGGATTCAGATTGCCGCGCGCTATTTTCGCAGATCAATTTCAGCACAAGTCGCGCGCAGATGGCCCGCGCCGTTACCGATTCCATCGCCTTTCAGGTTTATGACGTCTTCTCGACCATGCGCGCGCAGTCGCCCTCCGGCTTCGGACAGCTGTTCGTGGATGGCGGGCCGAGCCAGAACCGTTTCCTCATGCAATGCGTCGCCGACATGCTGGACCACCCCGTCATCCAGCGTGACGCGCCGGAAGCCTCCGCGCTTGGCGCGGCCTATCTTGCCGGCCTCGCCCTCGGTCTGTGGAGCGATCTCGACGCCATCGCCGCGCTCAACAGTCACGGCAACGCCATCCCGCCTTCGTCCAGTGACGGCAGGCAACGGCTTGCCGTCTGGCGCGACGCGATTGCGCGCTCGACGTTACCTGTGACGTCGGGTAAGGGTGAATAAAAATTCACCCTGGAGGGCTTATGGGCAGGATCAACGAACTTCGGATGATATCCCGCGTGGCGCAGATGTATTTCAGCGAGCACAGGCGGCAGGCGGAGATTGCCGAACATCTCAATCTTTCGCAGGCCACCGTCTCGCGCATGCTGAAGCGTGCCGAAACGGAAGGTATCGTGCGCACCAGCATCATTCCGCCGCCCGGTACCTATAGCGATCTTGAAGCACAGCTTCGCGAACGCTTCGACCTGCCGGAAGCCATTGTCGTCGATTGCAGCGAGGATCGCGACGGCGCGATCATGGCCCGCATCGGCGAGGCTGCCGCGCATTTTCTCGAGGTGACGCTGTCGCAAAACGAGATCATCGGCGTTTCCAGCTGGAGCCAGACGATCTTCAAGATGGTGGAAAACATCCATCCGCTGAAGGGCGCCAAAGCGCGTTACATCGTCCAGACGCTGGGCGGCATGGGCGATCCTTCCGTGCAGACGCACGCGACCCAGATCACCACCCGGCTGGCGCGGTTAACGGAGGCCGAACCGAAATTGCTGCCGGTCCCCGGCGTCGCCACCTCTCGCGAGGCCAAGCTTTTGATGCTGGCCGATCCCTTCGTGCGCGAAACCATCGATCTTTTCGGTTCGATCACGCTCGCCATCGTCGGTGTCGGTGCCGTCGAGCCATCGGAGCTTCTTGCCCGCTCGGGCAATATCTTTTCCGCCAAGGAGCTTGCCGATCTCGCACAGGCGGGCGCCGTGGGCGATATTTCGCTCAGGTTTTTCGACAAGGACGGCAAGCCCGTCAAGACACCGCTCGATGACCGGGTCATAGGCCTTCCGCTGGAGAACCTTGCCAATGTCGACCGCGTCATTGCACTCGCCGGCGGCTCGAAAAAGACCGAGGCGATCGCCGGCGCGCTCAGAACCGGCGTGATCGATGTTCTCGTCACCGACAAATTCACCGCCGAACGACTGGTCGGCACATAAACATAGCCGTTATCCCATAAGGAGGAGACATGAGGCGCTTTGAAGGTCAATCCGTATTCGTGACTGGAGGCAACAAGGGCATCGGTTACGGCATCGCCCGCCGTTTTGCCGAGGAAGGCGCGAAAGTCGCCATCGCCTCTGTCGACAAGGACACCAATGATGCCGCCAAAAAGCTGGCGGACGAAACCGGCTCCGTCACCCATGGCGTGATCCTCGATGTGCGGGATGCGGCGGCGGTGCGCGAGGCCTATGGCACAGCCGAAGAGGCAATCGGTCCGCTTTCCATCTCGGTCCAGAACGCCGGCGTCATCACCATTTCGAAGATCGAGGAGCTGACGCAGGAACAGTGGGACTTCAACCTCGATGTCAACACCAAGGGCGCGTTTCTGTGCTGCCAGGAGGCGATCCGCCGCTTCCGCGCAAGTGGCACCAAGGGCCGCCTGGTTAACACCGCCTCCGGCCAGGCCCGTCAGGGTTTTATCTATACCCCCCATTACGCCGCTTCAAAATTCGGCGTCGTAGGCCTGACGCAAAGTCTGGCCAAGGAACTGGCGCCCGAAGGCATCACCGTCAACGCCATTTGCCCCGGCATCATCCACACCGAAATGTGGGATTATAACGATCGAGTCTGGGGCCAGATGCTCGGTGACTATAAGCCCGGCGAACTCATGGCCGAATGGGTGCGCAACATTCCTATGCGCCGCGCAGGAACACCAGCCGAAGTGGCAGCCTTGGTGGCGTTTCTCGCCTCCGAGGATGCGGCCTACATCACCGGCCAGACAATTAATGTCGATGGCGGGCTGATCATGTCGTAGCACTCAACCAATCGATGACGGCATCTGCGTTCTTCTCTGGCGGATGGACCGGGTAAAAGACATGCTTGATAACGCCCGTTTCGATAATCATCGTGAGCCTCTTGAGCAGTGTCAGGCCTCCAGCCTGGAAAGTTGGAAGGCGAAGGGCTGACACCAGAAGGAGTGAATGATCGGAAATCAGAGGAAACGGCAGGTGAAGCCGCTCTGCTGCCTCTCGCTGATACTCCGTGGTCTGCGTAGAAAGGCCAAACAGACGCGTTGCTCCCAATGCCTTCAGTTCAGCGAAATGATCACGGAAGGCACAGGACTGTGGTGTACATCCCCTCGCGCCGGGTATTGCGTCCCATCCGTCAATAGCCTTGCCTCCGGGCGGGCTTGTCCGGGGGTAAGCATAGACCACGGTTAACCCCGGCTCACGCAGATCGACTACCGTGCCATCCGTCGCAACCAAACCAATGCTAGGCAACTCCATCCCGGGTAAATGCCTGGCTGCTCCGTCGTCACGTGGGGTAACTAATTGCTCATCCCCGCCGGGTTCAATCATTGCCACCTCGTTGCTCTTCCTGTCTGTCGACGTTGCGAAGTTAGCCGATTTTCATACTACCGCAATGTCTAGTGCGCAGGTGCAAAGCTGCCGTAGCGATTCGCGCATTCAGCCTTGATGGAATACGAACGCCACACCTTCATTCGATTTGACAAAGTCACTGATTGCCAAGTCTCTGGCCGATAGTATCGTTTTGGAATTTTCGCTGAAGCGATGTTCTGGGGCAACGGCTTCTTTGTCTTGGGATCGCTGCTACCGGGTGGCCACCACTGTCCCCATTTCCACAAGGCAATTGCTGCTCTCGGCAAATACGTCCTGCTGACTGAGACCCACTTTTTTCGGCGATCTTAGCGGCCGTCGTGCTCCCGAGATTTTCGGCGTCTGGGAAGTTGTTCTGTTTGGTGAAAGTCACGAAGACGTCGGTGGCGTTGGAATAAATGTCTTCCAACCGAGACGTTTGGCGCAGACACTCAGCAGAAACAGGGCCGATTTTTAGAGAACAGGCGGTCTTGGCAGCTTTGCGCCAAGAGGCGGACATCCGTCGAAGCTGTCAGGATGATCCGCGCCGTGACCTTATAGCCATTCGTAAGTCTCCCAGCGTTTGTCGCGATGGGCGCGGTGGCGGCGAACGGCTGCCATCCGCAGGTTCAGACTATCAAAAAACTAAACAGTGAGCTCTCTTCGGACGATCTCAGCTCCTGCGCTCAAGGAATTCAGCTTTTCTCTTGCCACACGACGAGACAGGGGGGCCATGCCGCAATTGGTGCAGGGGCAAAGTTTATCTGCGTCGACAAACTTAAGCGCCTTGCGCAGCGTTGCAGCGACTTCCTCCGGGGTTTCGATGGTATCGCTTGCCACATCGATGGCCCCAACCATCACTTTCTTACCTCGAACAAGGTCCAGAAGATCCATGGGGACATGAGAATTGTGGCATTCGAGGGAGATCATACCGATGCCGGATTTCTGCAGCTTGGGGAGAGTTTCCTCATACTGCCGCCATTCTGACCCGAGTGTCTTTTTCCAATCCGTATTGGCCTTTATGCCGTAACCGTAGCAGATATGGACGGCGGTCTCGCACTTCAGCCCTTCAATTGCCCTGTCCAAAGTGGCGACACCCCAGTCATTCACATCGTCAAAGAAAACGTTGAAGGCAGGTTCGTCGAACTGGATGATATCGACGCCGGCAGCCTCCAATTCCTTTGCTTCCTCGTTGAGTATCACGGCAAATTCCCAGGCAAGCTTTTCACGGCTCTTATAATGGCCGTCAAAGAGAGTATCGATCATCGTCATCGGACCCGGCAACGCCCATTTGATGGGTTGTTTGGTCTGCTGGCGCAAAAACTTGGCGTCTTCGACGAACACGGACTTCTGGCGAGACACGGCGCCGACGACTGTCGGGACACTCGCATCGTAGCGATCGCGAATTCTGACTGTCTCGCGTTTTGCAAAATCGACCCCGTCGAGGTGCTCGATGAAAGTCGTGACGAAATGTTGGCGTGTTTGCTCGCCATCACTGACGATGTCGATGCCGGCCTGTTGCTGATCGTCCAGTGAAAGGCGCAGGGCATCTCTCTTGCCTTCCAGTAATTCCTCGCCCTCCAGCTTCCAGGGCGACCACAGTTTTTCGGGCTGCGCAAGCCAGGAGGGTTTCGGCAGGCTGCCAGCGGTCGATGTGGGGAGAAGTTTCTTCACGGTGGGACCTCTTCTAAGTGATGCTCAAGCGGGGCGGTGAGCAAACAATTGCTCAAGGACGGCGCGGTATGGCTTGATGAAGTGTTTTTCGGTGAACTTACCCTGATCCACCGCCAAGCGATTTCGTTCGTCGCGATCGTAAATGACCCGGGTCAGCGAATAGTCCTGGTGCTTCAGGTTGGGCTGGTAAAATGTCCCAGCTGCTGCGTTCGCATTGTAGATTTCGGGGCGATAAATTCTCTGAAACGTTTCCATCGTGCTGATGACGCCGATTAGCTCAATATTGGAGTAGTCGCCCAGCAAGTCCCCAACAAAGTAGAAGGCCAACGGCGCAACGCTGCCTGCAGGCATGAAGTAGCGAACCTGCAATCCCATTTTCCCGAAATACTGGTCGGTGGACGAGAACCCATTCTGCCGGTATTCGACGCCCATCACGGGGTGATGATTTTCGGTCCGGTAATAGGTCTTGCTGGTCGAGGCGCTGATGCAAATGACCGGCGGCTTGCGAAAGTACGAGCGGTAGGCATCCGACCGCAGAAAAGACTTGAACAGGTTTCCATGGAGGTCGCCGAAGTCGGCCGGAATGCTGAAGGCAGGAACGCTCTTGTTATGCTCCGGCAGCACAATGCTGAAGTCGTAGTCTCGCACATAGGAGGAGAAGTTATTCCCCACAATGCCGTCGATACGTTCACTGGTTTTGTGATCGATGATCGTCGTCTTCAGTATCTCGATGAGGGGAAATTTTTCACCTGCGACATCGAAGCTCATGTCGACCGAAATGATCTCCAACTCGACCGAGTATCGGTCCGATTTGGGATTATCCCAGTGCGCGAGGGCGTTGAAGCGGCTGTCGATCATGCGCATGACATTGCGCAGGTTTTCCTGCCGCTTTTCGCCCCTGGCCAGATTGGCGAAATTGGTGGTGATGCGCGTATTTTCTGAAGGACGATAGTCCTCATCGAAGGGTACGCTCGTGATCGTAAAAATGCAGGTCTGAGACATGTTGTGCCCCTATAAAGTTGGGGGCATGGGTCTGCGGACGCATAGCAAGACAGGCCGCGACAATGCAGCCTTTGCTACGGCACACTGGGACACCCCGCCCGTGGACGTTATTTCACCAAAGGCAGGTCTCCTGGCTCACGGATCATCACTTCCGTCCGTCTTCCCGGGGTAAACCAGTGACATATTGGACTTCAGCTCGCCGCTTACAGTTGCGGGGGCAGCGTCGGCTTTTCCGCATGACACGGAGCACCGACTTCCCTCTTAGCCCCGGCACGTTGCGTGCAACGACTGGGGAACCTTAGGCGTGACGACCATATTGTAAGCTACGTCATCGGTCAACATCATATAACGATATCTTTATGTCCTTAAGTCTGCGTTTCCATCGCCGGTTCCGACCGAGTAGCTTGCATTCGGCGCGGCAGTCAACGTTGCGGTTTTACGCTTTTCGCCGCTTTCAGCAGCGTCATGCGTCCCAGTTTTCAATCTCCGGCGCAACGGCCTGGAGCAATATCCTTCTGCTGCCGCCGAGACGGACGATTATCCCTCACAAAGACGAATACAACCGCTCTTTCTAAGAAAAGGGTTCCAGCCTTTCGCTGCAAGGATTGCCCAGGCAGTGGCCCCGACATGCGGCAACCTGAAATATTTGAAGTCGGCAAATGTCGAGGTCGGCCCGATCATCAGCCCGGTCGTCAGTTCGTCCCCGACTGTCGCGTAGATCAGGTTATCGGGAGATATTTGTGCGGCAATGGTGGCAAGCAGCGCCTCGGCCCGGTCGGCATCGCCGACCTGCTGAAACGCCAGCGCGGCCTGGGCCGTACCTTCCAGCCACACACCATCCCGATCGTCGTTAAAATCAAAACCTCCCGCAACCGCATAATGCCGATCAACCCAATGCAGAACACGCCCACTGCGGCCCCGAAACTCCGGCACGGCGAGAATGGGCCAGAGCTCGGAATCTATTCCGGACTGGCTCGAGTTGGGTGTGTCGCTTCCGGGTTGGCTGCCGACGTAAAACCGTCCCTGCTGCTCATTCCACATCGCATCAAGAAATTTGCGTGTTTTGTCCCGCATCGCCTGCCAGGCGCGCGCTCCCTCAATTTCGGCGAGCCAACCCGCAACGGCATATACATCGAGATTATGTTCCGTCGATTTCCACTCGAGTTTGGTCGGTGCAGGCTCATGACCGAATGTGCCACCTGTGTAGCCGATATCACGGACGCCCGCCGTATGCGCATCGATCCAGCGCATGAGTTTGGTCGCTGCCTGCACATAGGACGGATTGCTTAATCGTTCACTGGCAGTGAGAAGCGCAAGTGCCGCCCAGGCCAGGTTGCCCGTTGCGCTGCCCACCTGATAGTCATCCTCGACCCACGTCTTGCTGGCCTCACTCCAAAAACCGGGCAAAAGCATCGCATCATTTTCGTTCGCAACGGGGCCGGAACGGTAGGCGTTGCGCAGGCGGCCATCGCTGTAATAGCGATCGTTGTTGACGGCGAGCAGCAGCGCATCGGCAACCCTTTTTGCTTCGGCGTCGTTGCCACAGGAAAAAAGGGCAATCGTCGCCAAGGCATTGTCATAGGTGAAACCCGCATTTGAAAGAGCGGGATCAAGCGCTTTGCCGCCTGGTGCAGGCTCAAAGCTCCGAAATATGAAGGGGGTGGTGGATTTGTCCATCTTCCCAACGAGACCCGCACACAAGCTCACAGCAAGGCGGTCGCGAACTGATCCGGAACCGGTGCGCCCATCGCCAGCAGCGACCACTCCTGTTGTGAAGCAGGTCATGAGAACTGTCGCGACGATCGATTTGACAGACATGAGTTTTCCGTTTGGTAGGCGCTCTTCCAAACAAGCCCGCCTCTAGCTTGCGGTTTACGTCGAGCACGGTCCCGGGTTTGGCGCGAATTGTCTTAGCTGAAGGCCCTTGCGAGTAACATCTGCATGGACTTCAAGAGGTCGCCCTGTTCCGCGACATTTTCGGGCGCATTGCGGAAAAGCAGCCTCAAGATTGCACGATGCTGGTCGGCAGTGGGGGTGAGAGTGAATTTGCCGGGCGTTTGCGACACCTTCGTTGCATCGATCTGCAGCCAGCCCACATCGGGCACGTACAGGGACTCTGCCTCGGCGTAAGACCGGTTGAAATCCGCCAGGGTCGCGGTTTCGGTCGAAAGCGCCACGATCCGTACCGCCTTCACCTCGCTTGCGCACCGCAATCGGCCTTCGAGATCCACGCCGATCGGCTCTTCCTTGTCGACACGTGGTAACTCAATGCAGCAGATGAGGCTGGTGAAGGCAATCACCATGGCGACCGCCGACCAGATGAGGTTGAGACAATCTCGCGCCGAAAATTCTACAGGGGCGTCCCATGCGTAAACGGCGAGCAGAACTGAAACCGCGGAGGTGACGGTGACGATTGCGAAAAATAGCGCTGTAGGCCCATGAATGCGCACCTGTGACCGGTCACCTCCTTTCTCCGTGACTTTAAAGGGACGTCCGAAGGGTTTGCGCATAGCCTGAAACAAGGTGATGGTGATGGGAACAGCGGTCAGCGCATGCGTCACTTCGGTGAACA
Organism: Agrobacterium tumefaciens; assembly: GCF_009649785.1. GTDB lineage: Bacteria > Pseudomonadota > Alphaproteobacteria > Rhizobiales > Rhizobiaceae > Agrobacterium > Agrobacterium tumefaciens. Next base: position 35,269 of record NZ_WJOK01000015.1, read on the forward strand.
GCGGTAGGGTGCGTTTTCCCGATATCCAGGTGGAGTAGGCCCAAAACAAAGCCAGTGACGACAGTCCAAATTTCATGAACATCAGCTCGTCAGCCTGGAGGGCGGAAACGCCTGTGAGCCAGTAGATCGATGGTGCCAGCAACAGGCAGAGGATGAAAGGCTTCGACAGCCAGCAAAACAGCCCGTGCAGATAATGCAGCCTTTGTGTCAGCGTGAACTTGCCGCGCCACAATGGTCCCGTCCGCAGAAGGCCGATCTGAATGGTGCCCAGGCACCACCGCGTGCGTTGTGTGATATATTCTGGCAGGCCCTCAGCCGATAGACCGACACTGAGTTTTTCGTTGAGCCAGCGTGTGACGTAACCTCGCTCCATCAGGCGGTAGGTCAGCAGCATATCTTCGGAAAGTGCATCATGCGGAAACCCGCCGAGCTCGTTGACCGCCGCCCGCCGCACGACAAAACTCGTCCCGACGCAGAAAGCGCAACCGACCGCGTCCTTGGCCGGCTGGAATACATCAAAGAATACACGTTGATCATCGACGAAGGAATTGCGGATGCCGAGGTTGTGTTGGATTGGGTCGCAATTAAAGTAAAATTGCGGTGTCTGCACAACTGCCACCTTGGGATCGGCGAAAAGACCGGTTACGCGACGAAGGAAGTTGGCCTGTGGCGCGAAGTCCGCATCCAGAACCATGATGAAATCGGAAACCTGTGGCAGCGCATTGGTGTGTTCAAGTGCATTGTTCAGATTTCCCGCCTTGGCATGTCTATTGTCCGGGCGCGTCACATAATTGACGCCGACCGTCTCGCAATAGTCCCTCACTTCCGGCCTGCGCGTGTCGTCGCAGACAAAAACACGCAGCTGCGGATATTGCATGGCCTGGGCCGCGATAACCGACTTCTCAAGGACATTCAAAGGTTCGTTGTAGGTGCAGATAAAGACGTCGACGAGTGGCGCATCCGAATTATTTTCAATCGCGGCTTCCCCTCTATCAGCCAAAAAAGACCAGTCCGTCCGCCTCGTCAGGATCAGGATCGAGCCGATGGCGTAAAGAACGGAGATCAGCTCGAAGGTGAAATAAATGTAGTTCCAGGCAGTCTCCAGAGAAAGCTCGAAGGGTGGCAGCGTATCGGTGGCGCGCCAAAATATGTAAAGGCCAAGAGACAGCAGCATAATCGCACTGAAGGCCAACCGGTCCAGGACCCTGCGCGGGTCGGCCAGTATGGTAAACAGGATCGCGCAAAGGGCGATGACAAGATTGACGTAGAGTACCGACTGAACATCGCCATCAGGGCTGAAATACATCGACTTATCCTCATGGTTGGTCAGGCGCGCGGCACGCCGCGCGTGAATGAGGTTGCTTCGAGTGTCTTAAACAGGTGGTGGGTCGCCCTGCGGGTTTGCATCGCACTCCCGCAGGGGCCCGTCCAATCCATGCGGGTGTCAGGATTGGGTGCGCGGTGCCTTTCCGGTGGCATCCGTATTGCCGAAAGGGTGCTGGGTGATGATATCGGGCTGATGTGCCCGGCCAGGCACGTCCGGCCGCTGTTGTGGCCACTCGATACCAGTGTGTGCGGATAGCGTATCACGCGACGTTTCGATCAGTGCCCATGCGGCCTGCCTGACATCCGGCAATTCGCTGACGGAGGTCTTTGCAAACTGGAACAGGCTGGCTGATGCTTCATGCACATAGTTCCGGGTTTTGCCGAGCCACTCGCGCGGCAGGCTCACACTCACCCACGTGCCGACCGAACAGGCGCCGTTCTCGGTCAATTTTTCCTGTGCCCTGCCGTCCATGCGAATATAGGCGTAAAGCTCTCGCCGCTCTGTTGGTGGAAAGGGCACGGCATAATCCAGGTCGACACGTTCGGTAGTACGTGGCACCAGGCGCTCCACCACCCCATCGGATTCTTCCGCCCAGGCATCGGAACTCACCTTCACCCGAGAACCGACGGAAAGCGCCTGTGCCTGACGCTCTGAAAAAATCGCCACGACGAAAGCGTTGCGACAGTCAAGCGCCTCCGCCAGCGTGTCGCCTGCAACCACTTCACGGCCGGTCGCAGCCACGGGCTTGTAGAGCGTTGTGCCCGGTGGAATGGAAAGATCGGCGCGGGTCAGCCTTTCAATACGTGCGCTCTCCGCCGATGCCAGCGTTTCAAGCTCGCTTTTGCGCGTCTGCATGGTGGTCATCTGCATCCGGATCTGCAGCAGATCTGCGGCCCGTGTGCGAATTTCCTGCTGAAGATTTTGCAGAGATTGCAAATCGGAGCCGATATAGATGCCTTGGCGCGCGAAGTTCATTTCCTTGGTGAGTTTGTCAACGGCGACTTTGGCAGCTTGCAGCTTTGTATCTTCAAGTTGTATTGTGTCCGCTATATCTTCTCCGATTCCAGAATACATCCCCTTCGCCATCAGCTTCTGTTTTCGCGTGGCTTCCGCTTTTGCAATTCGGGTCGAATAGGTCACCATCTGCAAGGCTGCATTGGCTGCCTGTAGGTCAGATTCGGTTCTTTGCAGTAACGCCGCCTGCTGACTGGCAAGATCCCTGTTCAAATCGTCGATGCGGCTGGCATAGTCGCCAATAATTCCGTTCTTCTGGCGAAGTTCATTATCGAGTGCTGCCAATTGCACCTTCAGGCCGATGAGCGTGGTATTGTCGACCTTGTCGTTTTCAATAGCAGCCTTACCGTTCTTGTCGGATATCTTTACCACACCGCTGATCGGTGTCGTCAGCGGAATGACTGGTGCATTGATGAGGGCGCGGTTCGTCTGGGATGTGAAGACCGGCGGAAACACAGAAGATGAAAACACCGTGGCGACAACGCCAAGGACAGTATAGGAGGCCAGCTTCACCGACGCACTTTGGCGCACTTCTTTGTCTCTATTGCGGAACAGCATGATATCAACTCCTGTTTTGTTGAACAGCCTTTCCTCCCGCAGTATTAAAATAGTTCACTAAGTTTTTTTGCGACGCAACATCGTTAAGATTGCATTAATAAATTTTTCGATATCGCCTAAATCATAGGCATCTGCCAGCGTTGAAATCGCAAAAACTCGTCCACGAAAAACTACAGAGCTAAATTTCAATCGTTTCGTATCAGCTGTGCCTTTTAAATGGCATCTGGTTATTATGCGGGCTCTCACCCGGCCGCCCAGGTTGCAACCTATAGAAGCATCCGCTTGTCCAAGGCAGCGGCACGAGTCTGGTTTTTCATATCCAACTTTCGATAGGCCGGCGTCCACAGGTCAGCATTCGCGGTCGCCAAAAAGGCGTCGGAACAAGATCTGGTCCTGGCAACACGCCAAGCTGTGACATTCGGCATGGCGTCGGTTCCGCCTTCGCCGGGTACGGAGAAGGCTCTGCGAAGAGCAGATTGCTGCTGGGCATCACAAGCATCAATGGCGAGCCGATCAAATCAGCTGCAATACGCAAGCGCTTGGCGGCGTAAAAACTTGATTGCAAATTTCATCTTATCTTGATTTGATCCCGAGCCAATGGTAGCAGCGTTTTCATGGAAAGCGCAAAACACCCTGAAATCCTCGAGACCTTTATGGGCGTACGCTCTCGTCTGATGCGCGTCATCTACCGTCGGGTCCATTGCCCGGCGACAACTGCAGATCTCCTTCAGGATACTTTTCTTCGCTTTTGGGAACGGCCGGGCCTGTTACGTGATGTTGTCGACCTGGCAGCCTATTTCATGATTACCGGCCGCAATCTTGCGCTTGATCACGAACGCCGCCGCAAGATCGCCCCCTTTGTCGACGGGATCGAAGGCCTTGAATCCATTCGTGATCCCGCACCATCTGCGGAAGCAGCTACCATCAGCCGTCAGGAACTGCTTCGCGTTCAGGCCGCACTGGAACACATGCCTGCACGCGCCCAGCAGGTTTTTATCCTCGCTCGTATTGACGGCCTGACATATGTCGAGATTGGCGAACGACTGGGAATATCGCCCAAAACGGTCTTTGGTCACATGGTCGTGGCGCTTGAGCGGTTGCGTGCAGAGGTCAACTACGAGCGCTAAAAGTCGCATGGCGGCTAAGAATGAGGCGGCGGATGCAGGATTTTTCCCTTCAGGAGCACTGTCCTGACAATGATCCAGAGATATCACGCCGTGCAGCCGAATGGTTCGCGCTGCTTCTCGATGACAGCGCGACACCACTCGACCGTGCCAATTTCAGGGTTTGGCTCGAACAAAGCCCGGCCCATGCGAGAGCCTATGCCGAACTGGAGCGTTTGTGGCTTGGAGCCTCGGCCCTGCCAGAGGTATCAAGCCCTGCATCTGTCAGACGGCGAAAAATCCTCAAATCCGGCGGTGCACTTGCTATCCTGACCACCGCCGGGCTTGGGACGCACGCATATTTAAGGCAGCAAACAGATTACCGGACGGGCGTCGGAGAGACCGCGCGCTTCTCCTTGCCCGACGGATCGGTTGCCGAACTGTCGACGGCGAGCGCCATATCGTTAAATTTCACGGCGGGCCAGCGACACGTCATTTTACAACAAGGCGAAGCGTTTTTCACCGTCGCGCGGGACGCTGCTCGACCGTTCTCTGTTGATTGTAGGGACCTTAGAGCTTTAGCGCTTGGCACTCAGTTTTCCGTTGGGATGCATGAGGAAGGTATCGTCGTTGCGGTTGCAGAACATACGGTAAAGGTCTCATCGTTGAGCCAAGAGCGGATTGTCCAGGAGGGACAGTCCGTGCTTTTCGCCAATGACAAACTGTCGGTGCCATCACAGACGGATATTGAGACGAGACTTTCGTGGCGAAGCGGAAGGCTCGTTTTCATCTCGGCTCCGTTCGAGGATGTCGTTGCTGCCCTGTCAAAATGGCGCTACGGCAAGATGATTGTCATGGACAGAGCCCTGGCCCGCCGGCCGATCAGCATCATCGTGGACGTGCGCAGGGCCGGTCGGATACTGGAAAATCTGGAGCACGGCCTGCCTATCCGTATTGCCAGCTACTCGCCTTTGCTGACGTTGATCTATCCGCAATAAAAAATCAGAAAATCGACCGAGGTTTTTTCCAAGCTGAAACGTCCCCTGTTCAGAAGCCCGAAAATGCTCGGGTATTGGTCCGTTTGCAGGGGGCAAAACGAGTGACACAGAAAAACCAAGCCGGCGGCTTTCGCATGAGACTGTACCGTATAATGTTGTTGGCCGCCTGCGCCAGTTTCACCACCGTCGTCTTGTCAACAGGAGCAGTTGCTCAGACCGCCAAGAGCTACGAATTTGCGATCTCCGGTCAGCCCCTGTCGGCTGCGCTGGTGCGCTTCTCATCGGTGACCGGTATCGATGTCGCTTTTGACGGTCCTCTGCCGGCAAACCTGCGCAGCGTCGGTACAGCCGGAAATCTCTCGGCTGAGGGCGCGCTTAGACGCCTTCTCGCGGGCACAGGACTGACCTTCCGATTTACGACCGCAAATACGGTCCTTTTGATCAACCCGCAAAACTCCTCGTCAAGCGCCAGTGCGGTTGGCGCGACAATCCTTGAGCCCATCGTCGTGCAGGGAGAGAACGCTCGTGGGCCTGTAGAGGGGTTTGTCGCCACACAGAGCGCCACAGCGACGAAGACGGGCACCTCACTCAAAGACACTCCACAGGCCGTCAATGTTGTAACGAAAGACCAGATTGCTGCTCAAGGTTCGACCACGCTGACCCAGGCTCTTCGCTATACGCCAGGCGTCATCAGCCAATATGGCGACGATTCGCGCTATGACTGGTTTACGATACGTGGATTTCGACCAAGTCGATATCTGGATGGCCTGCGCCTACCGTTTGGATCGCGCGGCTACGCCCAGCCACGTGTCGAACCGTTCAGCCTCGAGCGCGCCGAAGTCCTCAAGGGTCCAGCATCGGTCCTCTATGGCCAGGGCGATCCCGGCGGTCTGATCAACATGGTATCAAAACGGCCGAGCGCAACTGCTCTCAATGAAGTGGAGATGCAGTTCGGCACCGATAAGCGTATACAGACAGCATTCGATCTCGGCGGTGGCGCTGGTGACGATGACAGCTTCCTCTACCGCATCGTCGGCGTCGGCCGGTTGACCGATACCCAGTATGACTATGTGCGCGAGAAGAAGGGATATATTGCGCCTTCATTCACTTTCAAGGCGGATGAGGGAACATCACTGACGGTTTACGGTAGCTATCAGCACATCGACTCTCCCGGCGGCGGCGGAGCGCCGGCGCTTCCCGCGAACGGCACACTCTATACCCGCATGTATCCGGAATTGCCCCGCAGTGCATTCCCAGGCGAACCGGGTTACGACCACTACAAGAGCGACCAGGCATCTGTCGGTTACGAGTTTGAACACGAAGTCGATGACACCTGGACCATCAGACAGAACCTTCGCTACTCCTATATCGGAACAGATACTCAGCGCGTTCAGCCCTATTGCCCGGCAGCCTGCAATCCCACGGCCTTCTACCGATATGCCTGGGCGTTTCCCGAAAGTGCCCGCGCCGTCACCGTGGACAACCAAGCGATCGGAAATTTCCAAACGGGGGACGTCGCTCATACCGCATTGTTCGGCCTAGACTATTCCTACGAAAGCAGCCGCTACGAAGAGTCCGCGCTTTCCCCAATTTTCACTCCCTTCAATGGACTTGACCCCGTCTACGGCGCAACGGCGATCACGCGCCCGCCGATCGCAACACGGATCGATCAGGACCGCAGCCAGATCGGGCTCTACGCTCAGGATCAGATGGAGTGGAACAATTTCGTGTTCTCGCTCGGTGGCCGCTACGACTGGGCAAATACAGATACGAGGACCCGGACGAGCGTCGCTGACAATCAGGTCGATCAGAGAGACGGCAAGTTTACCTGGAGGGCCGGCCTCGTCTATAATTTTGACAACGGTTTGTCGCCATACGCCGGCTACTCAACCTCCTTCAATCCGGCCAGCGGCACCGACCGTTTGGGTAACGCCTTCGAGCCTACTACCGGTGAACAGTTCGAGGTTGGGGTCAAGTACCAGCCCAACGGTAGCAACAGCTTCGTCACCCTTTCTGCCTATCACCTCACACAGGACAATGTCCTGTCGCCAGATACGACCCCCGGATTCACGAACTACAGTCTGCAGACGGGCCAAGTCAGGATGCGCGGTGTCGAACTTGAGGGCAAGGCGGAAATCACAGACGCGTTCTCTGTCTTGGCATCTTATGCATACACCGACAGCGAGATCACCAGAGCCAATCCAAATGCTGCCGGTATCAGCAACGAGGGCAATCGCTTTGCCTTTGTCCCACGCCAGCAGGCATCGCTTTGGCTGGACTACACACTGCAGACATCGACCATCTGGGATGGTCTGAGCTTTGGCGGTGGCGCCCGTTACACCGGTCAGACTTTTGGCGACAATGCCAACAAATTCGACATCCCCTCATACACCGTATTTGATGCTGCCGTTCGCTACGATTTCGGCAAGGCAGACCCGAAGCTGGAAGGTTTGAAGGCGTCGCTGAATGTCAGCAACATATTCGACCGCAAGTATGTCTCGACCTGCATTGCTGCGACGGGATGCTATTGGGGCGAGGGTCGCACCGTCTACGCTACTCTCAAGTATAGCTGGTAGGATTGTGTCTGACGCTCGTTACCCAAATCGTGATTACAGGCTGACGCGGCGGCAATTCACCGCCGGGTTGGCTTCCGTTTTCCTGCCAGCAGTGGCAACAGCAAGCACGGAAACGCATCGGCTCGCCGTGTTGGACTGGGGCTGGGCAGAAAGCCTTCTCGCTCTGGACTACAAGCCATTTGCTGTTGCCGAAGCCCCTCTTTACGGTGACCGCGTTGTAACACCTGCACTTTCGACAGACACGATCGACCTTGGCCTGAGATCATGGCCGAACGTTGAACTGCTAAGAGCCCTGAAACCCGAGCTGATCGTGTCTCAAGCCGGATATGGTATCTCTGCTGAACGTCTCGGCGCGATTGCTCCAACCCTTGCGCTACCGCTTTACGGCCCCGCCCGGCAACCATTGCTTGCCGCAGAACACGCCCTCAAGGAGATTGCACGTCGCATTGGCAGGGAAAAGCGTGCGACAGACTATTTGGAACTGTCCTATTCGAGACTGGACGCGATAGCTCACAACGCAAAAGACTACGACGGGCGCGCCCTTTTGATCATCAAGTTTACGGATGACAGGCTTATCGATATCTACGGCGCAGGTGGCTTGTTCGATGATGTCCTGAAACGGATCGGCATTGCCAACGCATGGGATGGCAAGACCAATAACTGGGGCTTCGCAACGGCGGGTTTGGAGGCGATCGCGCGCTATCCTGAAGCAAGACTGGTCATCATCGAGCCGGGTCCACCGGGCCTTTTTTTGCAAAGCGCACTATGGAACGCCTTGCCGGCCGTACGGAATGGTCGTGTATCGATGATTCCACCCACATGGGTATTTGGCGCGTTTCCATCAGCAATGCGGTTTGCCGAAGTCCTGCGGCAGAGTCTCGGCATCGCATGAGAAACCGTTTCATCACCCCACCGCGCCTCGCCTTTACCATCACACTGGCAGCGATCGCGCTCCACGCCTTTGCCGTTGGTCACTATGTGGCGATCTCCGACATTCCAGCGGCCTTATGGCAGCCGGATCCAGCTTCGTTCGGCCAGATCTATGTCTATTTCTCGATTGTCCCACGGTTCCTCGTCGCTCTTTTGGCTGGTGGTGCGCTTGCTTTCACGGGTGTAATATTCCAGCAGCTCCTGAAAAACCCTCTGGCAGAACCCTCGACGCTCGGGATACTTTCTGGCGCTCAGTTGGCGATCACCCTTCTTTCCCTTTCTACAGTTGCAGTTACGGCAGGCGAGCGCGAGATAGCCGGGCTTGTGGGCGGCCTTGTCGCCGTAACACTCGTTGCGGGACTGGGAAAAGCTTCAAACTTCGCACCGATGACACTCCTTCTCTGCGGGATGGTGATCAGCTTTTCCGCCGGCTCGGCCTCCGTCATACTAGCCTTGTTTCACCACGAATATCTGCGCGGGGTGTTCATCTGGGGAAGTGGTTCACTCATCCAGAATGACTATTCCAACGCGACCGCATTGGCCTTGCGCATGATCGTGCTGATACCGCTGCTGTTGCTGTTCTTTCGACCGCTTTCAGTTATCGGTCTTGATGAAAGCCGTGCCCGCAGCCTCGGACTGTCCCCGGGCGGATTGCGCGCGGTGGTACTGTTTATCGCAACCGTACTGTCGGCTGTTGTTGTAGCCCGCGTCGGCGTCATCGCGTTCGTCGGCCTTGCAGCCACCAACCTCGCCCGAATAGTTGGCGCTCGAACGCTCCGCCAACGACTGCTGTGGGGAGGACTGCTTGGTGCCGGCCTCCTGCTGCTCGCTGACAGTCTCGTGCTTGCTGGAGCGCCCGTCGTCGGTGAGGTGCCAACGGGTACCGCCACCGCAATCATCGGCGCCATAGTGATGTTGGTACTCATCAAACATGTACCCCATTCCATTGACCAGCTTAACAGCAATGCCCTGAACCAAAGAGAGAACCCTCTGGCAGGCTGCTTTTTGCTGCCTGGTTCTCTTGCCATTGCTGCCGTTATCGCGTTGTTCTCGCTGACCGAGAGCTTCATAGCTGGCGGGGTGGAAACATCCGTGTTGTTTGCCGGTCGATGGCCAAGGGTCCTGACCTCGGCAAGTGCTGGCGCAATGCTGGCCATTGCGGGTTCCCTCACACAAACAATCACGCGTAATCCCATAGCGAGCCCGGAAGGGCTCGGCATCAGTGCCGGAGCCGGACTGGGGATTATCGCAGCTTTCTTCGCCGGAGGAATGGCGTCGCCTATTTTGCCGCTTGCCGGCGGCATAACCGGTGCAGTCGCCGCGTTTGCGATCATTCTGCTTGTGGCAAAAGGGAAAAGCTATGCGCCTGGACCTGTTCTTCTGTCTGGCATAGCCATCAGTGCGCTCGCGACTGCGATAATTTCGCTCATTGTCGCCAGTGGCGATCCGCGCGCAAGTTACATTCTGGCGTGGACCATGGGCCCTACCTTTCGTGCAACCGGCTTCGTCGCGAGCATCGCTGCAGCCTTGGTTTTGATCGGGCTGGCCATCTCGCCACTCTTGCGCCGCCCGCTAGAGGTCTTGGCGCTTGGGGACAGCACTGCACGCTCTCTTGGACTCAATCCGGCGCGATCCCGCCTCGTGCTTTTGCTGTTCATTGCCGTCCTGACGGGAGCTGCGACCGTGATTGTTGGCCCGTTAAGCTTCGTCGGCATGATGGCACCCCACATCGCCCGAGCGGCCGGGGCACGCGGCCAAATCCTGACGCTTCTCACGGCGAGCGCGGTCGGCGCAACGCTGATGATCTCAGCCGACTGGTTGGGACGGGCTGCCGACTTTCCCTATGAGATTCCCGCAGGCGTCATCGCCGCCTTTATCGGGGGGCCATACTTTCTGTGGGTGATCCGCTCGCGGGGCAGACAAAGCCCCAGGTTCTAAAATGAGGTAACAGCCTTGGTTCAGATATCCGAAGACAGCAGAACGAGAACCATCTCGAGGATACCCTTTTTTGAGTTGGAGCGGGCCAGTTTCTCCGTCGGAACTCGGGTTTTGCTCGAACCACTGACAATAGGTTTGCCAGCACGGCGAATTATCGGCCTGATCGGGCACAATGGCTCTGGCAAGTCGACATTGATCAAGCTCCTGGCCCGCCAAAATCCACTCAGTGCTGGCAAGATTTCCTTTGATGGAAAAGACTTGCATGAATGGGGCAGCAGGCCGTTCGCTCGTAAGGTGGCCTATTTGCCCCAGCAGGCGCCCGATACTGCAGGTATGCTTGTCAGTGAGCTAGTCGCGCTCGGGCGATATCCATGGCACGGCGCTCTTGGCCGGTTTGGCCCCGAGGACAAGACGAGGGTGGAGGAAGCGATGAGGCTGACAGACGTGGAGCGTTATCGCGCCCGCTTCATCGATACGCTTTCAGGTGGGGAGCGGCAGCGGGTCTGGCTCGCGATGCTCGTTGCGCAAAACCCTGATTGTCTCCTCCTTGATGAGCCGACCTCGGCCCTTGATATCGCCCACCAGATCGACATTCTCACGCTTATTCGCCGGCTCGTTGACGAGCGTGGACTTGGGGCCATCGTCGTGCTCCACGACGTGAACATGGCGGCTCGCTTTTGTGACGAAATCCTGGCACTTCATTGTGGAAAACTCATTGCACGTGGAGGACCAGAGGACATCGTGGCCCCGGATCAACTGCAAGCAATCTACGAGACGCGAATGGGCGTTATGCGCCATCCTGATAGCGGTCTACCGCTGGCATATCCACGCAGTTGAAAGGATCAGAACCGGCGACGCCGTTATTAAGGCAGATGCGTGGAGACAACAGCGCCTGCATTTACTGCCCTTGCGTTCCGTCCTATGTCATTACCTCCAGCTCGTGGCCTGGATGAACACCAACCTGCCCATCTATACTGTTGGAAAAATAATACGAGCCTGCCTTCCGGTTTCCTGAAGAAGGCAGAGAAGTCCGCCGCTATATACCAACTCGAAAGGCTTGTCGGATGGGAAATGAGCAGATTTCCGTTTTCCAACGATAGGTCGACCCTTCGACATGATGGACATGCGGCGAGACAGCCACCATAGTGTCGAAAAAGAGCGGCGCGCCAGACAGACGCTCAATAGCGGTGCGTGCCAACGGACGGGGCTGAAATACCGGTGAAGGCCGAAGCTTTGCATCAGTGAAGGAAGAGTTCTAAAAGTGGCCGTGCCGTGGTCGATAAAGGTTCGGCCTGCCTGCTGGCTCAGTTGAATGCCCTGCTACATTAACGAGTTGTACGTCGCTGGAGGATTTGGCTGATGAAAATGAGATTTCTCGGTGAGGCATTTTTCGCCTTTATGCTTTCCACCGCAGTCGCCTCCGCGCAGCAGGCGTCCGACACGGTGGCGCCCGAAAAAGCGACCGATATTGCGACTGCCAAACGCATCGAGTCAAAGAGCTTCATGGTAGCGGCGGCCAATCCGCTGGCGACTGAGGCAGGGCGTGATGTGATCGCCAGGGGCGGCAACGCCATCGATGCAATGGTGGCGGTGCAGGCAATGCTCGGCCTCGTTGAACCGCAGAGTTCCGGTCTCGGTGGGGGTGCCTTCCTCGTCTATTACGACGCAAAAAGCGGCAAGTTGACCACGTTTGACGGCCGCGAGACGGCGCCGATGGAAGCCACACCGAAGCTATTCCTGGATGACAAAGGTCAACCGCTAAAATTCATGGACGGAGTGGTCGGTGGCCGCTCTGTTGGCACGCCGGGAACGGTGCGACTTCTGGAGGAAGCCCACAAACGCTATGGAAAGGCCGAATGGGCAAGCCTGCTGAAGCCGGCGGAAACGCTGGCTACCGAGGGCTTTAAGGTGTCGCCACGCCTTGCCTCCCTGATCGCGTCCGAGGGGGACCGGTTGAAGAAATATACAGAACCCCGGTCCTATTTCTTTGACACCTCCGGGGCCGCCCCGCAGGCCGGCGTTCCTTTGAAGAACCCGGCCTATGCCGAGACGCTTGCGGCGCTCGCCAAAGGCGGCGCCGATGCCTTTTACAAAGGGCGAATTGCCGAGGCTATCGTCAAGGCTGTGCGCGAGGCGGCCGACAATCCCGGCGTGCTGTCGCTGGCCGATCTTTCCAACTATCGGGTCGTCGAGCGCGAGCCGGTCTGCTTTGCCTATCGTGCTCTTGACGTTTGCGGCATGGGGCCGCCGTCGTCGGGCGGAATCGCCATCGGCCAGATGCTTGGTCTGGTGGAGAATTTTGATCTCAAGGCGCTTGGGCCAAAAAATGTCGACAGTTGGCGCATTATCGGCGACGCCCAGCGTCTCGCCTTCGCCGACCGCGAGCGTTACGTCGCTGACACCGATTTCGTGCCGCTGCCGATCAAGGGCCTGTTGGACAAGACCTATTTGGGCGAGAGGGCAAAGCTGCTCGACGGCGATAAGGCGTTGACCAACGATGCCGTCAAGGCCGGCGAGCCGGAATGGGACCACGCGCTGCTTTTCGGCCGGGATGCGGCGATCGAGTTGCCCTCCACAAGCCATTTTGTCATCGTCGACAAGGACGGCAACGTGGTCTCGATGACGACAACGATCGAAAGCGGCTTCGGCTCGCGTCTGATGACGAACGGCTTCCTGCTCAATAATGAGTTGACGGACTTTTCCTTCAAGACCCATGATGGCGGTCTGCCGATCGCCAACCGCGTTGAGCCAGGCAAACGACCGCGCTCCTCCATGGCCCCGACGATCGTGATGAAGGGTGGCAAACCGCTGCTCGCCATCGGTTCGCCGGGCGGCAGCCAGATCATCGGCTATGTAGCGCAGGCGCTGATCGCCTATATCGATTGGGGCATGCCTGTAGAGGCGATTGTCTCCCAGCCGCATCTCATCAACCGCTTCGGCACCTACGACATCGAGGCCGGTACAAGCGCGGAAGGTCTGGCAGGGCCACTGAAGGCGCTGGGTTACGAGGTGAAACCGGGCGAGATGAATTCCGGTTTGCATGCCATCGAGATAACCGCCGAAGGTTTGATCGGCAGCGCGGATCCACGACGCGAGGGAGTGGCGGCAGGGGAGTGAAACGCTCCGCCAGCGGAAAGGGCATGAGAATAGGTCAACACGAAGGGTGTGTATCTCGCCAAGGGGCGCTAACACCTTGACAAGAACCTGCGGCCTCCTGATGCAATTGTGGATAACGGTGCACGATCTCTTCCAGATTGCGCGGGGGAGGCTGACGGTTTATCGGCAGCAATTACGTTCTTTCGGCTAACCACTACACGTGGGTTGCGACCACCGCTGTGTTTGACATACAGCCTGCAAACAGAAACTGACAGGCTGCGCTGTTCAAGCGCACGACACAAGAGGATATATGACCATGGCAACACCCCGACGACCGTCCAATCCGAAAGACGCAGCAGAGGCGCTATTCAAACCGGCAAAGAAGGTCGCAGCGCCAGCCGTTGAACGGCCTGCAATTCCTAACACCAAAGAGCTTGTATCATTGAAAATCGACAGCGATGTGCTCGCGCATTTTCAAGCCGACGGTCCGGGCTGGCAGGAGCGCATCAACGATACCTTGCGAGCCGCAATGAATGGGTCCAATTAAGCTCTTGAAGGGTCCCGACCACGTACTTCGTCATTAGCTGCCGCTTTTCGGCCTCGCGGCTCGTTGGGCAAGCGTGGCGCAATCATGCGCCATTCACAGTCAGCCCGGACCTCTGTCGAAACGAGAAGGCCTTCTCCGCGTTGAAGGCGCTCGTACCAGAGGTGGCCCAGTGAAAGATCCCGCGACTGTGGGGTAGCATCGAAAGGCCGGTTGATCTGGTCGAGCCACAAAAGCCTGGTCATATCGCAGGGTCTTTTCGACCACTCCGCGATTGAGGAGGCGTTACTTTGGCCAGTACTTGTTCACATACATCTGTGTCTCACGAAGCATGAAACGGGCACTGTCTTCGGCTCGGTCCTCCCAAGCGAAAACGCAATTTGAAAGGACACCGTCGAATTTCATGTCGGCAAGAGTTGAGAAGAATACTTCCCAGTTGATCTCACCTTGGCCGAAGTCGGTGTGTTGATGGACGCGCACCTTCGCTCCAGGCGGATTTACAATGTAGCGCAGTTGCGAAGACTTGTTATGGTCATAGGTGTCTGCGAGGCGCACATGTGCTAGAAGCCCCTCGGTCGCTCGCAAGTTAGCAACCATGTCGGGACCGTAGAAGAAGGTATGGGGCGCGATGAACGATGCCTTTACAGCCTTTGAATTGATCGTCTTGATGATATCGATGGCAGGGGCGATTTCCTCAATCCAGTCCTCTGGATGCGCTTCGAGCGAGAGGATCAGCCCTTCGCGCTCCAGAATTGGCACGAGGATATCCATCGCACGGAAAAACTGCCCCTCACACGTCTCCGGACGATGCAACCCACTGCGGTCATTCAGGCTTCGATCCGGGGATCCCCCTCGCCCGAACTCCGAGACCAACATCGGGCATTCCATCTCTGCCGCAATTTCGATGGCTCGCTTCCAGTTCTCTATCGCCGTTTCCCACTCGTCTTGGTATGGGCTGGCCCAGCGGTACATTGGCTGCAGCGTTGCCAGGCCCACCCCATGGTCCTTGAGGGCCTTCTTGAAGCTCTTTACCCTCTCGGGATAAACCTTCGGACGCGTCCACCAGGAGAGAAAGTCCGGACGGGGTGAGAGCTCAACATAGTCGTATCCCAGCTCGGCGGTCTTTCGGCAAATTTCCTCCAGAGATAAATGACGGATCATGTGCGGATCGAGTGCGTGTTTCATCAAAACCTCCTGATAATATAAATTCGCCCCTTCACGGGAGCGTCGATGCGGACAAGCATCGCTTGCTGGACCACGTCGCGTGGGTGGCAATCATTTATGGAGCTGCGCCAATGGTGCTGCTCCCTCCATCGCGCTACCGATAATCGACCCAGACCCCGCCGAGATCGGCGGAACGAACGCAGTTCTCAACCCAGCGAACGCCCTCAACCCCTGCCGCAATCCCCGGAAACCGGAGGCTCGCAAGGCGTTCGCCATCGTTTTCGTTGCGCGCCTCCATAGCGATAGCAAAGCGGTCGTAGAGGTTAGCCCAGGCCTCGAAGAGGCCCTCGGGATGGCCTGCACCGATACGATCGTCGGCAAGTGCCTTTGCGTGCAGGTAGCCCATGCCACGCTCAAGAATGCGTACCGGCTCGCCCTGAACCTCAAATCGTAGCTGGTTTGGCTGCTCGTCCCACCATTCGATCGAAGCCTTTGATCCGACGACGCGCACCTTTTGTCCATGCATGGAACCCGCATTGATGGCGCTCGACCAGACGGTGCCAAACGCGCCATTGTCATATTCCATCAGGGTCATGGCGTTGTCTTCGAGCGGTGCACGCGTCTTGACGAAGCTCTGCCGGGTGCACAGAAGCCGTTTGATACGGAGGTCGGGCAGGATGACCTCGGAAATATAAAGCGGATGTGTACCGATATCGCCGAGCACATAACTTGGACCTGCGAATTTCGGATCGACGCGCCAGCGGGTCGCCGGGTTTTGAAGCTCGACAGCCTCGTTGTGAAACCCGTGGGCGAATTGCAGGTTGACCAGACGAATTTCCCCGAGCTCGCCGGCAGCAACGAGCTCTCGGGCATGCTCGATGACTTGGTGGCCGCTATAGCCGTAGGTCACTCCAACAATACGGCCGCGCTCTGCGGCGATACGCTGAAGATCCTCGGCCTCGGCCACCGTGAAGCACAGTGGCTTTTCACACACAACGTGCAGCCCGCTTTCCAGTGCAGCCTTGGTGATCTCGTAGTGGGTATTGTTGGGCGTTGCGATCGATACTGCCTCGATCCCATCCGGACGCTTTGCCTCCTCTGCGAAAAGCGCACGCCAGTCGGCGTAGCATCGCGAGGGCTCGAGCCCCAGTTCAACACCGAAGGCGCGGCCGCGATCGGCATCGAGGTCGAAGGCGCCAGCGACCAGATCGAAGTAGCGGTCACGCAGGGCGGCGCTGCGGTGAATATAGCCGATCTGACTGCCGCGACCACCACCCACCATAGCCCAGCGAAGAGGTCGTTTTGTCTGACGCGTTCCGTAAATCATGAGGTTTCTGTCCCGGATTGTTAGAAGCCAGCCGACTTGAGATAGTCACGGCTGAGTTTTACGTCGGCGAGGCTACCGCCCGCGTTGCGCGGATCACGCTCCTGCTCAACGGTGATAAAGCCTTCATAACCAAGCTCATCAAGAAGGGCGCGAATGGCGGGATAGTCGATACAGCCCCTGCCGATGGGACACATGACGCCCTGCGCGCAGGCTTCAAAGAAGCGAATGTGCTCACCCATCACGCGGCCGAAGACGGCCCTGTCAATGTCCTTGAAGTGGATGTAGTCGAGACGATCGGCGTATTTGCGCAGGGTTTGGACAGGGTCCATGCCGGCATACCAGGTATGGCCAGTGTCGAGGCAGAAACCGGCAACCTCCTGGGGTATGTCAACGGCGAGACGGGCAATCTCGTCCTCGAATTCGATGTAACCGCCGGCATGCGGATGAATGGTGGCGCGAACGCCATATTTCTCGCGGGCAAGAGCGGATATCGCCCTGATATTATCCATCATGCCGTTCCATGCCGCGTCATCGAGCCGGGGTGCCCTGTCGGAATGACCCGCCGCATAATCGCGTTCGTCGTGTCCCCAATCCATCACCGTCAGATAAGGTGCGGGAAATCGCTGGCCCGACGCCTTCGGCGGCGTCGGCAGACGGGTGATCAGAGCGCAAATCTCGTCCGTCTGGCGCAGCAGGCTATCGCGGTTTTCCTCAGCGACAAGATCATTGAAGATCGTTCCGGCGACGATATAGAGCCCTCGACTTGTCAGAGCCTGAGAGACCATGTCGATGTTCAGCGGAACATAACCATAGGGGCCAAGCTCCACTCCCCCATATCCGGCCGCCTTGACTTCGTCGAATACCATTTCCCACGGCGGTAGGTTTGGATTGCGCACGTCATCGACGCCCCAGCAGCACGGTGCTGTGGTGACTGTTATACCCATAATATTCTGGTCCTTCCCTGGTGTCGCTCACTTGGTGGGCGACCCTCCCTGACGCAGCGGTTTAGCTGGAGATCTCCGATTTACAAAGTTGGAATTTGATGGGATTCAATCAGAAAACCGGGCGGAGAGGGAAATGACTGCACGCAAGATAAGCATTTCAGATGTTGCAAAGGCAGCCGGAGTCTCGACCGCGACGGTGGATCGGGTTCTCAACAACCGTGGCGGCGTGCGTACCGACAAAGAAGACCGCGTTTTGGCCACTGCACGGGCGCTCGGTATTGACCGAGCCCTAGATCGTACCCCTTCACGCGCGCTACGTGTCGCGGTCCTTATCCAACCGCCAGTCAACCCGTTTCACGCGTCTTTGCGCGAGGGTATCGATCTTGCATCGCGAATGTACGCAACACTGAACGTGCAATTCTTCGTCCATCACATCGATCCACGAAAGCCGGCGGCGATCGCCGCAGCCGTCCGCGATTGTCGCTCCTATGATGGCCTCGTCATCACCAGCCCTGACGATATCAGGGTTCGAGAAGCCGTAGCATTCCTATCGCGCAATGTCCCGGTGGTTACTCTGGCGACCGACCTCACAGATTGCGGGCGTGCCGCCTATGTGGGGCCGAACGACAGGCAGGCCGGTCGGGTGGCTGGCGACCTGATGGGCCTTTTCCTCGGACGGCAAGGCGGCCGCGTCGTCGTGGTTGCCGGCTCACGCGATATCACTGGCCATCGCGAACGGGAAGCCGGGTTTCGCGACATCATGACCGAGCGTTATCCTGAATGCAGTCTGGCCGTGGTTCTGGAGACCGGAGAAAATCAAGAGGAAGCTGGCCGTGTCGTAGAGATTGCATTTCGGGATGACCCGGGATTACGAGGCATATATCATCTGTCCGCGGGTGCTTTGCCGATTGTCAGTGCCCTGCAACGCCTTGGCCGAACCGACAATACGGTGGTCATCACCCACGAACTCACGCCCAATCGACGGATGCTGCTAAAATCCAGAAAGATCAACGCGGTTATCGACCAGAGACCCCTTTTGGAAGCACGCCTGGCAGTTGAGACCATCGCAAAGCTCCTCGGTAGAATGCCTGGAGAAGCGGTCTCTATCTCAACGGACATCCAGATCTTTCTCGCAGAGAATGCCTAGCGTGGTGTATCAGATTTTCCTTGTTAAAGCTGGGTATAAGCAGAGCCGCACCGCCTTTGCCGACGACCCCTTGATAGGATCAGAAGAGGCGATCCGTTGTTGCAATTCAGGATTTGATTGAGCTTGAGCCATTAAACCGTTCGCCAATGACCGTTTGAAACTATGTTGATGACTAATTGAAAGTGAAAACGTGACCATTTGAAATCAACGTAGCGACTTCCATAAAGTGCTGTAAGCACAAGGACAACGACCAGATACGAAAACGCCAACAACAAAGACGCCTGGTCGCCAGACTGGCGCTCTTGCAGCGATTGGCCGGTCGATTCGACCGCAAAACCCTTGGGCAGCGAGTTTGCAAGCTTCGGCGACCGGGGCCTTGACTGGTCAAGTGGTGATCAGGCGGCAACCAGCACGATCTTGCCCTGGATGCTACTTTCTGAAGCACGACGATGCGCTGTCGATGCCTCGGCCAGCGGATAGGTGCTGTCGATCACCACCCGTAAGGAGCGATCATCGAGCAGACGACCGGCCTCTGCCAATTGCGCACCGTTCGAACGCACCTGTGTCGTTGAGACGGTGATCTTTCGCCGGGCGGCTTCGTCATGGCCTAGAAAACCCAGCGGGTTGACGAGAAACAGGGCGCCGTCCGGCTTAATGCTGGAGAGAAAGCGTTCCATATTCGCGCCGCCGACGGCGTCAAGCACCAGATCAGCATCCCTCACCACTGCTTCGGCAGCCGTCTTCGTATAGTCGATGAAAATATCGGCACCGAGATCATAGAGAAGCGCCTCGTTTTTGCCGGAAGCAACGGCAATCACCTTCGCGCCTTGCCACTTCGCGATCTGGACAGCAAGATGGCCAACGCCGCCGCCGGCGCCGTTCACCAGCACGATCTTGCCGTCGAGCGGAACCGGTGCATGCTGGAAGGTCTGGAATGGGTTCGGCAAATCATGTCCCAAATCGACCAGAAATTGCCAAGCGGTCAAAAGCGACATGGGCGCACCGGCAGCCTGGATGTGGTCTATCCCGGCGGGCTTCAACGCCAACTCCGATACCGGAACGCGAACATATTCGGCATAGGCGCTGCTTCCCGTCATGAGGTCATGCGGGAAGCGGACCATCGCATAGACCTCGTCGTTGACCTTGAACTGCGACACGTTTTCACCAACGGCCGCAACCGTGCCGGAAACGTCCGTGCCAAGGATCAGCGGAAAGCTTGGACTGGGGTGCCATTCCGGCGGTAGAGCCCGATAACCATCGCGCAGATAGAGATCCGGCGGGTTGAGGCTGGCGGCATGGACGCGAACAAGCACGTCGTCCGCCGAGATTTCCGGCCGGGGCGCATCTTCATAACGAAGAACATCTGGCCCACCGAATTCGTGCAATCGCACAGCTTTCATCATATCAGTCATCACGGCCTCGCTTGAATATTCGTTTTGATGACTGAAGATACGATCATCTCCTTCGCTTGATAATCATCAGATAATTCGCTTTAATAGTGCCATGAAGGAACAAATCGGAATTGATAGACTGACTGGGTTGATCGCATTCGCTCGGGCCGGCTCGCTCGGAAGCTACACCGCCGCCGCCCGCTCCTTGTCCATCTCACCCTCGGCGGTCAGCAAAAGCATTCAGCGGCTGGAAAAGCAGCTCGGCGTTTCGCTTTTTGCGCGTACGACACGTTCCCTGGCCCTGACGACCGAGGGGCGCGATCTTCATGAGCGTGCGCTCAGGCTGCTGCACGACGCAGAAGATATAGAGCAGGCGGCAAAAGCAGCGCGCACCGAGCCCGCTGGCACTTTACGGATTGCAGCATCGTTGCCTATCGGCCTGCACGTAATAGCGCCGATGCTTCCTCAGTTTCGCAGGCTCCATTCGAGGGTCAATATAGATCTACGTTTGAGCGATCACATGGTTGATCTTATCGAAGGCGGCTACGATGTAGCGGTCCGCATTGGTGATGTGGCAGATTCGCGCCTGCTTTCGCGCCGCCTTCTGCCACATCGGCTATGCTGTTATGCCTCGCCCGAATATCTGGCCGGGCGCAGCCCGCCGACCAGTCCAGACCAATTGGAAGAGCACGAGACTGTCAACCTGCGCTACCAGAGTAGCGGCCAGCTGTTCCGCTGGCCTTTCCACGTAGGGGACAGGGAGGTGGAGATTGTGCCCACCTCTAGCATTATCGTTGACGCGAGCGAAGCCGTGCTTGCGACGATCGCAGCAGGTGCCGGAATCGGAATGGCAACCAATTTCATGGCCAGCACTTGGGTGAGGCGTGGAGCGCTTATTCCGGTTCTGGCCGATTATGCGGTGGAACGGCACAACATCACGGCGCTGTGGCCCGAGAGCCGGCGGTCAAACCCGGCCGTCCGCGCTTTCCTCGACACCTTAGTGAAGTTGTCCTGACAATGGCAGCGAATGTCTGCTTCTGGGGCGACGCTGACTAGGCAGCATTTGCCAAAAGCGGGCGTGAGGACAGATGACAACCCGTCGACAAATTCCCCAGATTTCTACAAGCGGCATTAAGCAGCCACCTTATCCAGCTCCAACAGTGCCTCCGAGGGGAGCTCTATCCTGGCCGCGGCGAGGTTTTCTCGCAGATGTCCCCGTGACGATGTGCCCGGGATCAGGAGAATGTTCGGCGATCGCTGGAGAAGCCAGGCAAGCGCAACCTGAATCGGCGTGGCGTTGAGCCGGGCGGCCACGTCAGACAGGGTAGAGGATTGCAGCGGCGAGAAGCCGCCAAGAGGAAAGAACGGCACATAGGCAACCCCTCGGGAGGCGAGTGTGTCGATTAAGGTTTCGTCCTGCCGATGCGCAAGATTGTACTGGTTCTGCACGCAAGCGATGTCGGTGATCTTTCCGGCGTCCTCGATTTGCTTCGCCGTGACGTTAGACAGTCCGATATGCCGGATCAGTCCCTGTTGCTTTAAACCGGCCAGAACTTCAAGAGGCTCGTCCAGCGAGCCTTCCGCGGGGCCGTGCACGTCGAACATAGCGCGCAGGTTGACCACATCGAGCACATCGAGTCCGAGATTGCGGAGGTTGTCATGAACGGCCTGTGTCAGCTCCGCGCGCGAGAACGACGGATACCACGAAGCGTCCGCGCCCCTGCCTGCGCCGACCTTGGTGACGATCACAAGGTCGTTGTCATAGGGATGCAAAGCTTCGCGGATTATCTCGTTTGTAACATGCGGGCCATAGAAATCGCTGGTGTCGATGTGGTTGACGCCGCTTTCCACCGCCTCGCGCAGGACGGCTATGGCCTCCGGACGATCGCTCGGAGGCCCAAAAACGCCCTTGCCTGCAAGCTGCATCGCGCCATAGCCCAGCCGGCGCACCGTATAATCGCCAAGCGTGAAGGTTCCTGAAGTTGCAATAGTGCTCATGGTCCATCTCCTTGTGTTCCTCCAAAATAGACAGGTGGCATATACGCTACAAGAAGCTATAATCCGGACAGGTTGTCCGTAAAGACGGACAATTGTTTTTAACGTTTGGAGAGCAGGGTGTCGGATTTAACGGATCTGAATGCGTTTTTACTCGTTGCTAGATCCAAAGGTTTTCGGCAGGCCGCGCGCGTAAGTGGAGTCAGCTCCTCGGCGTTGAGCGATGCGGTGAAGCGTCTCGAAGAAGACCTTGGGGTAAGACTATTCAATCGCACCACCCGCAGCGTGCTCCTGACGGATGCAGGACGTCTCTTGCTAGAGCGCACCGGACCCGCATTCGCAGAGGTGGCATCGGCACTCGACGAGGTGAAAAGCAGCCGCGGCCGCACCTCGGGGGATCTCAGACTCAATGTTCCGATGAGTGCGGCAAGGCTGGTCCTGCCTCCGATCGTGCCGCCGTTCCTAAAGGCCTATCCCGAAATAAGGCTGGAAATCGTGACCGATGAGAATTTCGTCGACATCATAAAGAGCGGCTGCGACGCAGGCATCCGTTATGACGAACGTCTCGAACAGGATATGGTGGCTTTGCCGATCGGACCGCGCCAGCAGCGCTACGCCCTTGCCGCGTCGCCGGGTTACCTTGCAAGAAGAGGCAAACCGCAACATCCACAAGACCTGCTTTCGCATGATTGTATTTTAGGCCGGTTTTCGGGGCGCGCGCTTCCCTCCTGGGAATTCGAACGCGATGGGGAAGAAATCGCCATAAATCCCAAAGGTAGCCTCGTTGTTCAGTTCGGCGGCGGCACCGATCTTGGCATCGACGCAGCCATTGCCGGTTCTGGCATTATTTATATTTTTGAGGACTGGCTAAGGCCACACTTCGATAGAGGAGATCTGGTACCGGTGATGGAAGAATGGTGGCTGCGGTTTTCCGGCCCGTTCCTCTATTATTCTGGACGGCGGCTTGTGCCCGCGCCTTTGCGCGCATTTATCGATTTCGTGAGACAATCGCACAAAGATGCAGCGAAATCCTTGCAGCCCGGCCCGTGAATTCAAAGTTCTTAGCTCTGTTTCTTGCCGCCGGCATTGGTCGATCCATCGTGCATATCGCCATAACACGCATCATGCATTGGACTAGAGCGACTATTCAGACATGGGCACGTCTTGCAGTAATCCAGTCCGTTAATCAGATATCGGATGCAACAGATGCGGCGGAGACGCTTTGGCTTGCCCTCGTATTGACGGTAGAGGATGGGTCTGAAAAGCGGATTACGTGAGCCATCTGCCATGTGAGGCGATTCAAGCAGTTCAAGCGCATCTGCCACGCCATGGCCGCAAGGAATGTTTTCAGCGAAAAGATGACGTTCCCGCTGGTGACAACTGGCCGGGAACTCACACCTCATCCCCCGGCAGTGTGGCCTTGCGCTCGATGCCTTTTTCATCGTTGGCAACATTGTCTGCGAGGCCGTAGGTCGCTGGCGACACGTAGAAAAAGAATGGTGCAGCGAGGCACGCGTGCAGATAGGCTTCGGCAGGGTCAGCGCGCACAACAGTCGACATGGCCGGAGGCTGGCGGGCAAGCAACGCTCGGGCTTTCGAAAAAAGAATGCCTGTAATCCTTTTCAGAACAGCGGCACGATCCGGCCTTGTCCCCATCAGGGATGGGGGCAGGATGCAGAGCCTGCGAGGTCCTTTCGAGGTCAGACGAATTTCGGTCCGGAAGATATCCGACCACCAGCGGTCGTTGTGTTTTTGAAGTGCCATGATCACCCTCCAGCTTCTTGCGGGATGACCCTATCGACAAACCGATCGGACGAATTTAGATATTCCCTCTAATGATCACTAAATACCCCCAGCCACCACTATCCCTGTCCGGTGCCCTCGCCGACAATGATGTCGAAAGCTCTTCATCGCGCGTTCGCGCTGTGAGGATCGACGTGTCTCAGAATGAACGCGAGGCTCCCGAACACCAGCACCGTAAGGGCCAGCTTGTCATGCCGCTGCTGGGAGGCGTGACTTGTCGCGTCCCAAGCGGCATGTGGATGGTTCCGCCTCATTGTGGCGTCTGGGTTCCAGGGGGCATGCTTCACAGCAATGTGGCCACCGCCAACGCACGTTTGTTTTTCCTGTTCATCGAGCCGGGGGCTGCCGATCTGCCGAACCGGTGCTGCACGCTTTCCCTGTCTCCGCTCGTCAGGGAACTGATCATCGAGATGGCCGACCAATCGGCTGCCGCGACTGCTGACTTAGAGCTCATGGAAACGCTGCTTCTGTCGGCATTGTCGCGGATGCCGGTCGAGCATCTTCACCTCCCGCTGACGGACGAGCCCCGGCTTGCACGCATTGCATCCGAGCTGGCAGACGATCCATCCAATCGCAGTACGATGGCGCAATGGGCAAAACGAGTGGCGATGAGTGAGAATTCGCTCGCCCGTCTCGTTCAAAGCGAAACGGGCCTTACCTTCGGCCGCTGGCGACAACAATTGCAGGTGATTGTCGCAATCCGAAGCCTTGCAGCGGGGGCAACGGTGCAGCAGGTTTCGGGGGATCTTGGATATCAATCCGTCTCTGCATTCATAACCATGTTCAAGAAAGCGCTTGGCACATCGCCTGCCCGATATCTGGGAAACTTCGACCGCTGAACGTTAGAAGGTACAGCGACACCTAAAAGGAAATCGGCCGGCTGGCGGAGCTTCCTCCCAATGGACACTCTCCTACCGCAATGGTTTTTACGACCCGCCTCCCACGTGCCGCCATGCGCGCATTTCTCGATTACATGAGAAGCTATAACGGTCAAACGAAGGGCGCGCTAGAACGCCTCGACATTGTCGATCAGCTGATAGACCAGCGACTGGACCGCTGCGCTTCTTACCCACGCCACATGCGGCGTGAGGATGAAGTTCGGCAAATCAAGCAGACGCATGAGTGGATGATAGTATGCGGCAGTTCGGTGATGACAACGTCGAAGCCAGGCCCGCACAATCGCCACATTATCGGCGCTGGTTTTTCGAATGACGACCTCTCCAGACGATCACCGCAAAAGTTGCTGGGCCAACACCTGCGTTCAGGACATTTTGCATTTTTTCAATATCCACCCGCTCAATAACCTCCGGTGAGAAAAATCGTTTCGCCCGTCATGAAACTACATGCCTCCGACGCCAGAAAGACAGCTGCCCCCACCATCTCTTCCGGTCGCCCGGCCCGCCCCATCCAGTTCAATGCGCTTACATATTCATTCCAGCCCTCCGGGTCCTCGACGCGGCGATGAGCGTTGCGGTCCGTATCGATGAGGCCAGGAGCGAGAGTATTGAGCAACACGTTGTCGCGGGCATAATCTCTAGCCTGACTTTGAATTAAATTGTGCTGTGCGGCCTTCGTCGCCGCATAGGCGGTAACGACGCTTTTGGGCCTTAGCTGATTGACTGATCCTATGGAGACGATCCTGCCCCATTTCCGAGCCGACATTCGCGGCAGTGCCGTCTGCAGCATGTCGACCGTCGAGCCCAGATTGACCGCAAGTTGAAACGCCAGATCACCTGGCGTCAGCGCCGATAGAGGGGCATTGATCTGGGCACTGGCGTTGATAACAAGGATATCGAGTGGTGCGATCGCTTCTGCTCGCTCGATAAGATCCCGACCAGCCCCGACTTCGGAGAGATCGCCTGCCAGATGATCCGCCGCTCCCCCGTGCGTAACAATCCGCTCATGTACAGCCGCTGTGGCGCCCGGCTTGACGCCATGCAGGATGACATGGGCACCTGCCCCAGCCAGCCCTTCGGCAATCGCCGCTCCTATCCCACGGCTTGAACCGGTAACGAGCGCCACGCGGCCCTTCAGGCCAAAGATGTTTTCAAGGTTCATCCTTTATCCTTCGAACAATGAGACGTGCGCACCGGAAACTCCCGGGCGGCAGGAAAACAGTCCACCTGACAGAGGCGCGTCGGCGAGTGTCGAGGCCGGCAGGCGGGTGCGGGCGCTGGTGATGAACAGCGTCGACAAATCCGGGCCACCAAAGGCGATGCTGGTGGGACGGGGCACCGGCATCTCAATTACCTGGTCGAGCTTCCCGTTTGGAAGATAACGGCGCACGGACCAGCCATCCCAGATCGCACACCAGACCCCTCCTTCCGCGTCCACCGCAAGACCGTCCGGCCGGCCGTCGGCGACGGGAATGCGTGCGAATTCGCGGCATCCCGACAGCGTTCCGGTCGCGGGATCGCAATCATAGGCGTGGATGAGGCCAGGTACCGTGTCAACAAAGTAGAAGGTTTTCCCATCCGCGCTCCAGCCGAGGCCGTTGGAGACAATGATGCCGCCTTCCTTGCGTTCGAATGCGCCATCGGTGCTGATACGATAAAGCGCACCCGTGGGCTTGGAGGCGTCAATCCTCATCGATCCCACCCATATCGCACCGTCAGGCCCGCATTTGGCATCATTCAAGCGGTTGTCGACGATGCCTGCCTCCGGGCTGACGAAGGGTGTGAGGCGACCTGATGCAAAATCCAGCCATTCGATCCCATCCTGAGACGCCACCAGCAGACGCTCACCGCGAACCGGAATGACCGCGCTGACCAACTTCCCGGTCTCGCAGGTTTCGTTCCGGCCACTCGCTGGATCAAACCGGTGGACAGCGGGATGAAGAATATCGACCCAGTAGAGCGTATTTTCGCCATCGTGCCACACTGGACTCTCGCCAAGCTGTGCGCCCCACGGCAAGACGCAACTCAGCTCGGCACTCGGACGGCCGGTGACAGACCGGGGCCTGGGCCTGGAACTAATGGCGACAGCCCCAGCCGCACCCGTGATACGGCGGGCGGCGGCAATCAATTCGCGTCCGGCTGGATGGATATTGGAGGAACTGAGCCGCGATGATGGGCCAAGCGCAACAAGCACGCCGATCGGCGTATTGTCGCGACCCATGACAGGGGCGGCTGCCGAGTTTACACCTGCCAAGTGCTCCTCATAAGAAATCGAATAACCACGTGCCCGGGTCAACGTCAGGTCGGCCTGGAGCGCATCGAGCGTGGTGATGGTTTTCGGGGTCTGCACATCCAGCGTCAGACGGTCCAAGAGGGCACGGCCGACGGCGGGGTCCTGAAAGGCGAGCAGTGCCTTGCCGGGTGCCGTGCAATGCAGGGGGACGCGGCGCCCTACCTCGACGCGCACAGAAAGGCCATTCGGCGAACGTTCGGCCAGATATTGCGTCATCGTGCCGTCAAGCCGGCACAGCGCAACCGTTTCCCCCAGTTCGGCCGCCAGCCGCTCGAGTTCCGGGGTCGCCGCCGAGACAAGATCGAAACTCTCCCAGACCCTATGGGACATTTCCAGAAAACGCTGGCCCAGAACATAAGTGCCCCGGGCCGCATCCTGACGGACGAGACCATAGGCGATAAGGGTGCGCAGGATGCGTGCAAAGGTCGGCTTCGGCAGGCCGGAGGCGCGCAACAACTCGGCAAAACGTAGCGGTTCCGGCGCGTCGGCAACCATATCGAGCAGGGTTAGCCCTTTGGCCAGCGCCGCCGTGCCGCCCGGCGTCTCGGGCTTCATCGCCTCTGCTCCTTCGCGCGTCGCTCCAGCCTTGCGGCCGCCGCTTCGTCCAGCATCCGGTCCATCGTCCATTCTGCTTCAAACCCCAAAGTGTTTCTGATCCGCTCGTTGGACGTATGGTAATAAACGCCGTCGCCGGGAAAATCGACTGTCACGATGGGAAGGCCGGTCAGCGCCGCAATCTTCGGCAGAAGCACGGCGAAATCGGCCGGTTCATCCGCGCCGAGATTGAAGGTGCCGCCCGCCGCGTCGGGGTGATCGAGAGCGAGCAGAATTCCCGACACCATATCTCGTGTCTCGGTAATGTGCATACGGAATGGACGGCCGTTTTTGTTGCGCGCCAGAATGTGCGCGGGTTCGCCGATATCGCGGGACTGGAGCAATTCGGCGATGCCGGTGTTTCCGAAATTCTGCTGCTGGCGGATGCGCGGCCGCAGGAAAAACCGGGGACCGGAAAAGACACTCTCTTCGTCCAGCAGTTCCGCCGCATCCTGCGTATGAGAAAACCGCAGGATCACCGTTTCCATGGTGCCGCTTCGCTGGTGAAAGCGCACCAGCTCTTCGCCCAAAAGCTTGGTCAGGCCATAGGACGAATTGGGGCAAAGCGGATGATCCTCGGTGACCGGCAGGAATTCCGGTCGGTCTTCCGGATAGACCTCGCCTGAGGAAGCGAACACGAAACGCCGCACGCCAGCCGCTGAAGCCGCATCCAGAAGCCGGCGCGTACCCTCGACATTGACAGCGAACATACGATCGCGATCCGCCGGAGCCCAGGACATGAAGGCTCCCAGATGCAGGACGGCGCTCACGCCCTTCATAGCTTCGGACAGTGCCTGCGCATCCTCCAGCGACCCGACGACTTCCTCGCCGCCGGTTCCCGATGGCCTGAGATCAAAACCGCGAACGGTGCGGCCCTGTGCGCGCAAGGCGGCGACAGCGGCACGACCGACACGGCCCGCCGATCCGGTGACGAGGATCATAGCCGTTCTCCGGTCTTTGCATCGAAGAGATAAAGCTTGGCCGGATCGAACCCGAGCCGGAGTGCCTCGTTTCCAGGAAGATTGCCGGTATGCGAGACGCGCGCGATCAGACCCTTGGACTTGCCCTCCTCGCCATCGGCCACCCTTGCGCCTTCCGCGTCGAAATAGACGTATTTTTCGGATCCGAGGCTTTCCACCAGCGTCGGGTGAACATCGAAGGTGACCGGCGCATCGCCGAGAACGAGATGTTCCGGCCGCAGACCGACGATCACGCTGCCTTGGCGATCAGCCGCGCCCGGCACGGAAACATGTTGTCCAAACAGGGTAACAGTGCCGTCACGCAGTTGCGCATTGAGGAAGTTCATGCCCGGCGAGCCGATGAAACCGGCAACGAAAAGATTGGCCGGGTTGTTGAACAGTTCGTCCGGTGCGGCAATTTGCTGGATGATGCCGCCCTGCATGATCACGACCCGGTCCGCCATGGTCATGGCTTCGACCTGGTCATGCGTCACATAAACGGTAGTGACCCCGATGCGTTTGTGCAAAGCGCCGATTTCGGCACGCATATGGACACGCAGCTTGGCATCGAGGTTGGACAGCGGCTCGTCCATGAGGAAGGCTTGCGGCTGGCGCACGATCGCTCGTCCCAGAGCCACGCGCTGCCGCTGACCGCCTGACAGATCCTTGGGCTTGCGATCCAGATAGGGCGTCACTTCCAGAATGCGCGCCGCATCGTCGACCCGGCGGTCAATCTCATGCCTGTCCGTGCCGCGCATCTTCAGCCCGAAGCCGATGTTCTGGCGAACCGTCAGATGCGGATAGAGCGCATAATTCTGAAACACCATGGCTATATCGCGGTCCCCGGGCGCCAGATCCGTGACTTCATTGTCGCCGATGAAGATCTGCCCTTCGCTTGCCGGTTCGAGACCAGCAAGGATTTTCAACATCGTCGACTTGCCGCAACCGGAAGGTCCGACCAGCACCACGAACTCGCCGTTCTCGATCTCAAGCGAAAAGGGCCTGAGCACGTTGAGCGCGCCATAGGACTTGCTGACGTTGCGAATGGAAATATTGGCCATGCTTATTTCTCCGCGCCAGCGGTCAAACCGCCGACCAAATAACGTTCAAGGAACAGATAGATTGCGATGATCGGCAGCGCGATGAACACCGATGCGGCGGAGATGTCGTTCCAATAGGTGACATATTCGCCCTGCATCGTGGTGATGCCGAGATTGGCGGTCCAGTTGTCCGGCGAGTTGACCAGAAAGGTACGCGCATAGGCGTAATCGGCCCAGCTGAGCACAAAGGCGTAAAGCGCGGTGGCGGCAAGCCCCGGTGTTGCGATGGGAAGCACGACACGCACCATGGCGCCGATCGGCGAGCAGCCGTCGACCATGGCAGCCTGTTCCAGTTCCTTCGGGATCGTGTCGAAATAACCCTTCAGCATCCAGGTTGCGAAGGGAATGATCATGGTCGAATGTGCAAGCACAAGCGTCCATAGGCTGCCGATCAAACCGAAGCTCGAAAAGATCGAAAACAGCGGGATGACGAGTAGCGTGGCGGGCAACATCTTGGCTGTTAGAACGAACATTCCCATGGTAGCGCCGCCCCGCATCGAATAGCGGGACAGGGCGTAACCGGCGCTGACCGAAACCAGCATCGACAGCGCAACCGAGCCGACAGCGGCAAGCATCGAATTCCACAGCCACAGAAGGATCGGCTTTGCCGCCCAGACACGGGCAAAAATGTCCCATTGCGGATCGTCCGGCCAGAAAGTGGGTGGCAGGCGGTAGAGTTCGTCGGTGGTGGAAAGGGCGGTAACCAGCAGCCAGTAGACCGGGAACAGGATCATCACCAGCGTAAAGATCACCGTCGCGTAGAGGGCAAGGCTCTGTGCAAAGCTACGTTTCATCAAAGCCTCCTCAGTAGATTGATTTCGAGCGCCGGCCGAGCATCAGCAGGCTGGCAATGATGCAGATCACCAGCGTCAGCACGCCGACGGCGGCGGCGCGACCGAAGTTGTGATACTGGAAGGCCTGGTCATAGGTCATGATCGACAGCGTCTGGGTTGAACGCAGCGGGCCGCCGCCGGTCAGAACCTTGATGATGGAAAAGTCGCGGAACACCCAAAGCAGGGTCAGCACCAGCGTGACCCCGAGAACCGGCATCAGCAACGGCATGGTGATCCAGCGGAAACGCTGCCAGACACTGGCGCCATCCACCTTGGCGGCGGCGTAATAATCGGTGGGAATGGACTGCAGACCGGCCAGACACATGATCGACACGAAAGGAAAGCCCTTCCACACCATGGTGATGGCAACGGCCCAGAAGGCGGCCGTGGAACTGCTGACCCAGGGGATCATCTGGTCGGTGAAACCAAGCTTTATCGCCAGCCAGCCGAACAGGCCGAAGGAGGTGTCGAACATCCACGCAAAGATGACGACCGCGATGATTTCCGGCACCGCCCAGGGCAGCGCCATTCCCAGCCGCGCGACGGTGCGGCCCTTGAAGCGATTATTGGCCAGAAGCGCCGTGCTGAGGCCGACGGCGACGCTGCCGGCGGTTACGACGATAACCAGCTTTAGCGTCACCCAGCAGGCCAGCCAGAATTCCGGCGAGGAGAACAACCATGTGTAATTGCTCAGCGAAAACGGCCGGCTGGCACCGCCAAGCCGTGGTATCTTGACCTGCTGGAACGACAGGTCGATGGCCAAAACGAGCGGCCAGACGATGATGGCGGCAACCATCAGGACTGCGGGCGCGATCAGAATATAGCCGAGGAGATGTTGCCGGCTGGGGCGCGCAAGATCGAAGAACTTGCGACGCCCAGCCCGAACGGGTTCGGTCATGGATGGTCCTCCTGCCGGATGCGGATGATGGCCATGGCCCTTTCCGGGCCATGGCAAGACAACGAGATCAACCCTTGATGGCTTCGGCCTTTGCCTGCATGGTTTTCGCCACCGCCGCCGGATCGAGATCCTGAATGATCATCCGCTGGCTTTCTTCCATCACCATCTTGCTGAACTCGTTGTAGAAGAGCTCAAGTCCGGTCGGAATGCGGTCGATCCCCGCCTCGGACGCGGCCTTCATCGTCTCGATCAGCACCGGAAAATGCGGGATGGTCTTTTCAACACCCGAGACGTCGGCCGTCGGGCTTGGCGGGGTGTTGCCGCCAAGGGTGGCATAGCTGCGCTGGAATTCCGGCGACATCGTCAGCTTGATGAAATCCCAGACCAATGCCTTCTGGTCGTCGGGAATATCGGCCGGCATGGCGAGTACATTGGACGAGCCGCCAAGCGGCGGATGAAGCGGCGGTGCGGCGTAAACGATATCAGCCTTGGCCGAACCTTTTTCGGTGGTACCGTAAAGCCAGGGCCCATCAAGCCGCATCGCCATCTTGCCATCGGCAAACAGCTTGCGCACGTCGCTGGCGCTCATGTCGACCGGGCTGATCCCGCTCTTCATCACGGTTTTCCAGCGTGAAAGACCCTCCACCATCTGCGGCGTATCGATGGTGATATTGCCGTCCTTGTCGGTCCAGTAGGCGCCAGCGTCGAGGATGTAGTTCAGCATCTCCGTCAGATATTGACCCGGACCGCCTTTCGTTTCATGGCCTGTGCCGAACTGGTCGATAATGCCGTCGCCGTTCAGATCCTTGGTCGTCGCCTTCGCAGCGGCCAGAAACTCGTCATAGGTCTTCGGAACCGCGACGCCCGCTTCTTCGAGAAGCTTCTTGTTGTAGGCCATCACGAAACCGAAATAGTTGGTCATGATGCAGACGGTTTCGCCATTCCATTCGCATTTCTGCTGGCCGGCCCAGCCGGTCATGTCGATGCCGTCCTTCTTCAGCCACGGGTCGAGCGGCTCGAGCCAGCCGCTATCGGCAAACATTTGAAATTCGAAGGACGCCAGATGCACGATCTGCGGCGGCTGGTTGGCCGCAAAAAGCGTCGTCATCGTGTCGGCATACGAGCTGCGCTCGGCCTTGGTGAATTCGATTTTCACGCCCGGATGCTGTTTTTCGAAGGCGGCAATGGCCGAATGCCACCATTCGCCTGTGCCGGCATCGTCCGTCTGCCAGGAAATGAATTTCAGAACGGTATCGGCCTTGGCCGGGGCAAGGCTGCCCATTGTCATCAAAACGGCGGTCGCGGTGCCGAGCGCCAATCGGCTTATTGTCTTGTTCATGGCTTCCTCCTCCAAAAAACCAGTTCAGATACGTTCAATCAGACCGAGTGCCGCCTCCGACGGCCTTACCCCAAGTCCGGGTCCGGACGGCAGGTGATACCTGCCCTCCCGGCAATCCATGTCGCCTTCCAGCAGGTGACGGTTCGGCTCGAAGATCGAATGCTGGAATTCGTGACCTTTGAGCGTTGGCAATGTCGACGACGCCTGCAGGCTGGCGGCAAGAAATATGCCGGCGCCAACGGTGGCGTGTGGGATGACATCGATGCCATGCTCGGAAGCAAGAGCACCGATACGGATGAAATTGGTGATACCCTTATGGCCCATTTCCGGCTGGACGATCGCAATGCGGCAGCGCTCGACGCGGGCGCGCATATCCCAATGGGTGCGCCATTCCTCACCAACTGCAATCGGCACTTCGGTATTCTTCGAAACCTTCTCCAGACCGGCAATGTCCTCCGTCCAGACCGGAGCCTCTGCGAACCACGGGTCGAAGGGCTGCATTTCGGCAATCAGTTCCAGCGCCCGTTCCGGCGTCTGGTTCCAGTGCATGTCGGCGGCAATCTTTGCATCGGGTCCAAGTACCTTCCGGAGATTCGCCATTTCGGCCGCCGGGCCATCGTCTGCCACCGGCGTTGCGAACTTGAAGGCGTTGAAACCGCGGTCCTGCCAGTATTTCGCCAATTCCCCGCGGGCCTTGAGCGTCTTTTCAGGCAGGCCTGAAACATAGGCCGGAAACGTATCCACGCCGCCGCCGAGCAGGTCGCGAACGGACTTGCCGGCTTCCTGTCCGGCAATATCCCATAGCGCAATATCGAGCGCGGCGAGCGCATCCACGTAGAAGCCGCCGGTATAACCGCGCACCCGCATCATGTCGTAAAGGTCGTCATAGATCGCCGAAGGGTTCGAAGCATCGCGGCCGATCACGAAACCGGCGAGAAGATCGTTGATGAGAGCGGCGACCGCGCCGGGGGCGACGATACCGTAGGTCTCACCCCAGCCCACGACGCCAGCCTCGGTCGTCATGCGCACCAGCACGCTGCGGTCGAAGGTCGGGTAGACCGTGCGATTTCCCTTGCGCACGATATAGCCGTTGGGATTGACCACCTCACCTTCACGCAAGGCGCCGAGATAAGGCACTTTGCGCGGCTGGGTCAGGGTGAAGACTTCGACGCTTGCGATGGGGCTGTTCATGCGGCCTCCACGGCAACGAGGCCTAGTTCGACCAGATTGGCGTCGATATCGGCAATGGCCGCCGCATCAAGCTCGGGTGTCGGCGCACGCACACCGACGCCTTCGATCACGCCGCGGCGGGCCAGCACATATTTGGTCAGCCGCATGCGATAGACCGCCTGCAGCACCAGAAGAGGCAGGGTGCGCACATAAATCCGACGAGCCTCCTCCTGCCGCCCCGCAACGAGCGCCCGGTCGATGGCCACATGTTCCTCGGCGATCTCCAGCGCCGGCATGGCTGCGGTAGCACCTCGGGCATATTCGTCGAGAATGTAACGCGCGCCGCCCCCGCCGATGACGCCCTTCAGTGTCGAAGGCGCATGGGCGACGATGTGGCTGATAGCCGGGCCGGCAGGAAGCGTCTCTTCCTTGACATAGGTCACCTGCGGCAACGCCCGCACGATCTCCACGATCGCCTGCGGCGAAAGGTCGGAGCCGCGCGGCGCGGGCGCGTTCTGCAGAATGATTTCAACTTCGGGCAGCGCCTCGACGATCCTGCCGAGGAATTCGATCAGCGCCGGCGCATCCGTGCCGACCGACTTGGGCACCTGCACCATCAGGTGGCGGATGCCAAGCGCCGATGCCGCCCGCCCGTGCTCAACCACGTCACGCGAGTCGGCCGCACTTGCGCCGGCCACGACCGGCACCCGCCCGGCCACCACATCCACGACAATTTTCAGCAACGCCGCACGCTCGGCGGCATTCAAAGTCTCCACCTCGCTGGCGAAACCGGGAAACACGACACCATCGACGCCCTTGTCGAGCGCAAAGATCACCAGTCGCTTCATACCCGCCTCGTCAATGCCGCCATCAGCCAGAAACGGCGTAGGCAGAACAGGCAAAATCCCTTTAAGGCCAGCCACCATCATTATCCTCCCGATTAAGTATCATATTTTGATACCTTGAATTCACTAATTGACACTATATAGACTTGCGACCTATGACAAGCCCCAAGATGAAATGAACGAGGAGGTTCAAGACATGGCAGCAGCGGCGACATCGATCATCGTTGATTGGGGAACGACATCATTGAGGGCGGCGCTCGTTGATGAAGGCGGCGAAGAACTCGATCATCTTGAAACCGCCGACGGTATTTCGAGCCTTGGCAAGGGTGAGCACGAGGCGGCGCTGATGGATGCACTCGCACCCTGGTTCTCAAGCCATGGGGCCTTGCCCGTCGCCGCACTCGGAATGATCACCAGCCGCAACGGCTGGGTCGAGGTCGCTTATGTGCCGTGCCCGGCCGGCCCGGCGGAACTTGCCGCCGGCACGGTGCGCAGTTCGCTGCCGAACGGGTCCGATCTCGTCTTCCTGCCCGGTCTGACCGACCCCGCCCGCCAGCCCTTCCCGGACGTGATGCGCGGCGAAGAAACCCAGATCGTCGGTCACGGCCTTGGCGACGATGCCACCCTCATCATCCCTGGAACACACAGCAAATGGGCGCGGGTGACGGCGGGAAGGATCGATGGCTTCCAGACATTCGTGACTGGTGAAATCTTCAACCTGCTTATCAATCACTCCTTCATCGCGCGCGGTTCCACGCAGCCGCCGGTCGATGATCAGGAGGCCTATCGCTGGGGTCTGACTGAGGCAAAACGATCCGCCGCCATGCTGTCGCTGCTGTTTTCGGCGCGAACCGGCGGGCTTGCGGGCCGGCTCTCGCCGGATCAGTTGCGATCCTATGTGCGAGGACTGGTCATCGGGCAGGAGTTTCGGCAAGCCCGCGAGGCCGGATGGTATGCGGAAGGAGACGAGGCAGCTATCGTCGGCAATGACGGGCTGAACGATCTCTATCTGGTTGCCGCAGATGTGTTCGGGCTCAAGACATCCATGGGTGCGGATGACGCCCTCACAAAAGGCGCTCTGACTGTCCTGCAGCAAGCGCTTTTATAACCCTTGCCGATCGCCGGTTGCCGAAATGGCGGCATCCGGCTTTCAAGACAATCTCTAGGACCAATCATGTACGACTTCCCAGCCAATATCGGCACCAGCCGTCACGAAAACGATATCATTGCCGTTCTGGCCCGCATTCAGCGCATCGGCCTTCCAGACAATCCGATCGCCTTTTATGGCTCATCCTCGTTTCGAATCTGGAGCTCCGTCACCGAGGATCTCGGCTCGCTGGATATCGTCAATCTGGGATTTGGCGGCGGCACTTACCTCTCTGCCAGCCACTACCTCGACCGGCTCCTGGTTCCCTTGAGGCCAGGTAGAGTGGTGCTTTATTTCGGCGAAAACGATATTGCCAGCGACGGCCTCAAGGCTGAGACGACGCTTGCGCACCTGCAGGATTTGCGCGATCGCATCTCTCGAGCGCTACCGCAGGCGGACGTCTTTGTTCTGGCGATCAAGCCCAGTCCGGCGCGCTGGATATACCGCCATGAATTCGATCTCTTCAACCAGACGGCGCGCGACTGGTGCAACGGCCGCGAACACACGACATGGCTTGATCCGAACGCCGGCCTCATTGGCGAAAATGGCCTGCCGATGTTCCGTTATTATTTACCCGATCTGGTTCACCTGAATACGGCAGGCTACGCGGTCTGGTCGGAAGCACTTAGAAAAAAGTTAGGTCTGTTGAACTGAGACAAGGGGTATCTTTATCTTTTGTTGGCTCCTGTCCCCACCATTGTTCACAGGCTGATTTCCATTGGATTTCTAGAGCACGTCCGTTGAACGCGGAATCTCGTTTAGGCCCCCCTTACTGGCGGAATTCTGATTCTAGCGCTCCGACTGGCGATTTGGTCGCAAGCAACATGGCCCGAGCTTTCAAAGATGGACCTGCGTAGCCGTGTTCTAGCTGCGTCACGGGATGGCATATCGACGCGCTCAGCAGCGTCCAGATTTGGGATTGGTGTTTTGACAGCCATCGCGTGGATTGCAAGCGCGCAGGAAAGCCGGCTGACCCCGGCGAAACAGGGACGACCCCGTCCGCCGGGGCGGCCTCTATCCGGCACTGAAGGATCTTAGTTGAGCCTACCCGCCCTAGGCGACAGCCAACAATGTGTGCACAGGCTGAAGGACGCAGTCTCGACCACCGACGAGGAAACGGTACACCCCGACTGCGACTCCAGAACCGCAGCCAGGTTTTTTCGGGCCATCGTCGAGGCTTATTTGCGCTTCCGCCGCAACTCGTCGCCATGGATGCCAAAGTGCTGGATGATCATATCGACGTTACGGCGGTGCGATTTGAAATAAATATCAAACAGATCACCGAAGACAGGAACACTGCCCACAAGAGCATCCATGGCGATGTTGCCAACCATTCGCGCAAGCTTTTCCTGCGGCACACCAAGGCGGCGCGCTTCATTGACGATATAGAGGCCGACAATCGCGCCCGCACCATCACCAATCAGTGGCAGCAAACCCATGATGGAATCTGCACCAAAACGGATTCCCGTGCCAGGAATGCGGATCGCAGTGTCCATCAT
Organism: Agrobacterium tumefaciens; assembly: GCF_009649785.1. Lineage (GTDB taxonomy): Bacteria > Pseudomonadota > Alphaproteobacteria > Rhizobiales > Rhizobiaceae > Agrobacterium > Agrobacterium tumefaciens. Next base: position 72,697 of record NZ_WJOK01000015.1, read on the forward strand.
ACGAGCGATGCCCGACAGGCCGCAGGCGGCGGAGCCGCTCAGCACTATCCACGAAGTTGTCCGATGTGCCGTGGGCGTTCCACGTTCTCGCTGTCATACAATCGTGCTCCATAAAAGAGATATGCCTCAGCCTAATATGAATGGGGATGTGGAGAGTTGCGTTCAAGAGCGTTGCGCAAGCTATCTGCATCCATTGAAACCGAACCAGTTACGCTCAATCGCCTCGATCCTGCCTATGTGACAGCACCAATCGCCCGGCATCGCTCAGGCCCTACACCCCTTTTTCGATTCCGATAGGCCACAGTAATTTTTAAGCAATATTCTCCCTTACATTGACGCTACTACAGGACTGCTAGGTCGAGAGAAAGATGTGAGGCACGCCCTTGCATCTTTAACGTCTTTCGCGAGTTAAAGCTGATCTTCATAAAGCAGATGCGGACATGGCACATATTTTTTGAGTTCATCGGTGCATCTAAAGGCGGACTGCTGATGGACACTGGCGCTTTAACAACAAACGACATCGGAAAACTTATGGCCGTTTCTCATCAAGGTCCGCTGGCTAACACCAGGCTTTCTGGACGAACGATTCTCATTCTGATTGGCGTCGCGGTCATCCTGCACGTGGGTCAGGAAATCTTCGTGCCATTAGCCTTGGCTCTCCTCCTGACATTCACTCTGGCACCTATTGTCTCTTTTCTCCGAAAACACTCTGTGCCCAAGATTGCCGCCGTTATTTTGGCGGTCGCCTCAGCCTTCATGGCAATTGCGCTGTTCAGTTTCGTCGTCGCCACGCAGGTGACAAATCTTGCCGAAAACATCCCGACATATCAGCGCAATATCGTCACCAAGGTTCAGGCGCTCAGCCAAGCCGGATCAGGCAATGGTGTGCTCGAACATCTGAGCAAGGTTGTCGAGCGTGTCGGCGCCGAGTTGCAGACACGCGCCGTCGAAAGTCAGGACGAGCAGTCGACCGCACCAACCATGCGAGAGCCGATGCCCGTTGAAATCGTCACGCGATCCCATCCGGTCGAGACACTTGGCAATTTCATTCTTCCGCTTATCAGCCCGTTTGCAACGGCAGGTTTGGTCATCGTTCTTGTGATTTTCATGTTGATCGAGCGCGAGGACCTTCGCGACAGGTTCATCAGGCTGGTTGGACTTGGTGACCTGCATCGCACGACGGCAGCGCTGCAGGACGCTGGAAAACGGGTTGGGAAATACCTTCTGATGCAATTGGTGGTAAATGCCCTTTACGCCTTTCCCATCACCATTGGGCTTTGGGTGCTTGGCATTCCGAACGCGATCCTGTGGGGTCTGCTGACGCTGGTTCTGCGTTTCGTGCCCTATATTGGTCCCGTTATCGGAATGGTATTGCCGCTGTTCCTCGCCCTTGCAATCTCTCCCGGCTGGTCGTTGGTCGCGTGGGTCGCGGCACTTTTCATTATCACCGAACTGATCAGCAATAACGTCGTTGAACCTTGGCTTTATGGTAGCCACACCGGCTTGTCTCCGATGGCGATCATCGTCTCCGCAATCTTCTGGTCTTGGCTCTGGGGACCGCTGGGGTTAATGCTGTCGACACCTCTCACGGTGTGTCTGGTCGTTCTTGGCAGATATGTCCCCGAGTTCAGTTTTCTGGACGTTCTGCTCGGAAATGAACCAGTCCTCCAACCGCAGGAAAAGCTTTACCAGCGGCTGCTCTCCGGCGACCCCAACGAAGCGACTGACAACGCCGAAGAGTTTCTCGAAGAGGAATATCTCATCGACTACTATGAAAAAGTTGGTCTTCCTGCCTTGATCCTGGGCGAAGCGGACCGCCAGCGCGGCGTGATGACAGAGGCTCAGATCGCGCTTCTTGCCTCCAGCGCCCATGCCCTCATTGAAAATCTTGCAGAGATTGCGAGCGAAGAGGAAAACGAGGGAATGTCGGAAGACGAACAGCCTTCAGCGCCAGAGACCAAAGAGACAATCGCGCTACCGGACGGTAACGGCAGATCAATTCTATCACTGGGAGGCAGAGGGGCCATGGACGATGCAGCGTCTGCGATGTTATCGCAAGTTCTCTTGGTTCAGGGTGCGCAGATCAGACAAGCAGACTATACAGTGATTGAAGGGCGAGATTTGAAGGCTCTGGTGGCTGACGATATCGACACCGTTGTCGTTACGTTTCTCAATGAGAACTCGAAATCGCACGCACGACAGATCGTCCGTCGTTTGAAGCGTGTAAGACCTTCTCTTCGTGTCGGCATATTGTTGCCGATGGGAGAAGGCGGGCGCGAAGCGCCAATCGACCCACAAGACATAAGCGCCGACTTCGTTGCCGCTTCGCTGACGCAGGCCGTCGTGTCAGCCCTGAGCGACACAGGCCCTGTGGCCTTGAAAAGCCCCCTGAGAAAAGTGGCGCGCCAGCGCCGGGTACAGCCGGTGGCTGCCTGAACGCAGCCACGAGAAGTCTGTCGATGCTACCAAGGGGCACGCATCTCTTCTCCTGGATCATAACGCATAGGACCACCCGAAAGCTTCAGCCCCTGGACTTGCGCACGCTCATCACCGCGCAAACCCGTGTTCTGGAAAAAGCACGATGCATCGATACGAAGATTGAAAACGTTACGCGTCTCTAGGTATCTACGGCGAACTAAGAGCAGTCAGGTCTAAAGCTTGACAGTTGCGACATCAAAAGCGGCCTGCGGTTGTGAGACCTTTCAGCTTGGAGTCTCCCCTTGCTGAAACTTGGATTGGAGCCACTGATGTATGGATGACGTTCCCGCCAACAGTGAACCGCCGTCCTTTACAACACCGCCATTGAGGGAGGTAACAAGCGCTCCGGCTTCCTGGGCAATAATCTTGCCAGCCGCATAGTCGTAATGGCTAAGGCCGTCTTCGAAATAGCCATTTAGCCTGCCCGCGCCAACATATGCGAGATCGAGCGCGGCCGAGCCGAGTCGGCGGATGCCTGCTGTCTCGTTGGTGATGGTATCAAGGGCCCGGAAGAAACTACTGCGGTCCATCGACTTCAACTGTCCGTGGATCGGCATAGATAGAGATATGATGGATTCTTCCGGCTTTTTCTCTTCCAACCGTGTCAGTTCCTTACCGTTCATCCGGGCACCCTGCCCTCGAACTGCCGTGAACATCTCGTCCCGCAATGGGTCAAGGACGACGCCCAGTATTTCGCCATCGTTGTCCGCAAAGAGCGATGCTGACAGCAAAATAGGGAATGCCCCAGATCCTGCCGCCGGTTTCGTGGACACAGAATTAAGGTGTTTCCAATGAAACTGGATCGCGTGAATGCAACGAAGAAAGTTCAGCTGCGAGTAAAAGCTTGAGACGCTTCAGCAAGTCAGTCACGAGGTAACTCCTTCCCTGCGCCAACAGATGTGTCGGCAGGCGCGACCTGTGCGGTTTTCGCCGTATCGAGCCTTTGCCGAGCTTTCGGAACGATCAGCGGCGTTCCGGACACCGGATCGGAAATGATGACGGCCGGCAGGCCGAAGACGTCTTCCACGAGTTTCTCGGTGACGATGGCGGACGGCTTTCCTTCGGCTACGATAGCGCCGTCCTTCATGGCGATCAGGTGCGAGGCGTATCGGCAGGCATGGTTGAGATCGTGCAGCACGGCGACGACGGTGCGACCGTGTCGGTTGAGATCGGCCAGCAGATCGAGCAATTCGATCTGGTGGGCGATGTCGAGGAAGGTGGTCGGTTCGTCCAAGAGCAGGATCGGTGTTTCCTGCGCCAGTAGCATGGCAACCCAGATGCGCTGGCGCTGGCCGCCGGAAAGCTCATCCACCAGACGATCCGACAGGTCAGTGACGCGAGTTGCTTCCATCGCCTTGACGACGGCTTCCTCGTCGGCCTTCGACCATTGCCGGAAGAATGACTGGTGCGGGTAGCGGCCGCGCGCCACAAGATCGGCGACGGTGATGCCTCCCGGCGTAACAGACGATTGCGGCAAGAGGCCGAGACACCGAGCCACTTCCTTGACGGCAAGATCAGTGATGCTTCGTCCATCGAGAATGATCTGACCGACAGAAGGCGCGAGCAGCCGTGACAATGCCCTGAGCAGCGTGGACTTACCGCACGCGTTCGGCCCGACGATGACGGTGAGGGAGCCATCGGGAATGGCAACCGACAGATTCCGCGAAATCGTTCGCTCGTCATAGCGAAGCGTGACAGCGTCGGCACGCAGTCTGTCAGAAGTGGTATGGATGTTGGTAGAGGTCATTTGCGGCCCTCGCGAATGAGAAGCCAGACAAAGTAAAGGCCGCCGACGCTCACCGTCATCACACCGACAGGAAGCTGGACGCCGAAAGCGTGCTGTGCTGCGAAGTCGGCGGCCAGCAGCAAAAGCCCGCCCGTCAATGCGGACGGGATTAGTGCGACACCGGCGGAGCGCGTCAGACGCCGCGCGATCTGTGGTGCTGCAAGCGCAATGAAGGCGATCGGACCGGATGCGGCCGTGACGATTGCCGTCAGCGCCACCCCGAGCACCGTCAGTAAAAGCCGCGTCCTGTTTACATTGACGCCGGATGCTCTCGCCGCATCGTCACCCATCTCGAGCTGACGCATCGGCCGGAAAAGGAAGAGTGTCATTGGCACCACGATGCACAGCACGACGACGACCAGCAGAAGCTGTTCGAGGCCGAGACCGTTGAGCGAACCCGCTCCCCATATGGCGGCGCTCATCGCCACCTGAAGCTCGGCTTGGCGAATCATCCATGTATTGAAGGAACCGAGCATGGCCGCCACGCCGATACCGACAATGATCAGCCGGAAGCCCTGCCCACAGCGCAACCACGAGAGAATGTAGACGGCCGTGGCGGTGACAATGCCGCCGATCAGCGCACCGGCCGCCGTCTCGTAGTAGCCGCCGGAAAGAAGAAGGATGACGACCAGTGCACCTGTATAGGAGCCGGCGGAGAAGCCGATGATGTCGGGCGAGCCGAGGGGATTGCGGGTGAGGCTCTGGAAGATCGCGCCGCTCATTCCCAGAGCTCCCCCTAGCAAGAAAGCGAGCGCCACACGGGGCAGACGCCATTCCACCACGATTATCCGCACCATGTCGTCGCCCTGGCCCGCGAGCGCACCAAGCACTTCAGACAAGGTGACGGGATATTTACCGACCAGAAGCGATGCCACTGCGATAAAGGCCGCCAGCGTTAGCAGCAGCGTGGCTACAATTAGTGCACGGGCATGAATGAGGAACGACAATCGGCCCGAGAGCAGCCGAACCGCGACCAAGGTGCGGCCAAAATCGATCTGCGAAGAAGAGTGAAGCGTCATAACCCGCTCGCCTTCTTTCTGCGTACAAGCAGGATCAGTACCGGAGCACCGATGAAGGCGGTAACGATGCCAGCCTCGAGTTCTCCCGGATAAAGGATCAAACGCCCTGCAACGTCTGCAGCCAGCAGGAGCAGCGGTGCGTAGATCATCGTCGTAGGAATGATCCAGCGCTGGTCTGGGCCGGTAAACCAGCGCACCACATGCGGCACCATCAGACCGACGAAACCGACAGGACCACAAGCAGCCGTGCCCGCACCGGCAAGCAGCGTCACGGCGATAACCGTCATTGTCCTGGCACTAAGAATATTGGCGCCGAGCGAACGCGCCAGATCGTCGCCGAGCGCCACGGCGTTCAGTGGCCGGGCGGCAGTCAATGCAATCAAAAGCCCAGCGCCGATAAACGGGGCAACTGTCGTGACAATTTCCATATCCCTTCCCGCAATCGAGCCTATCGACCAGAAACGCATGGAATCGAAGGCTTGCGGATCGAGCAGTGTGATAGCGGAACCGATACCGCCGAGAACGGCCGACAGTGCGACGCCGGCAAGAACCATTCTTACCGGCGTCGCGCCATCCGAGCCGACCGCGCCAAGCGCATAAACCGCGAGCGTGACCGTGATAGCCCCCAGAAATGCAAACCAGAGATAGGAGTCTATGGAATAGAGGCCGAGCATACCGACCGCGAGTGTCACGAAGAAGGCGGTACCGGCATTGACGCCCAGTAAACCCGGGTCAGCCAGAGGGTTGCGCGTTGCCGCCTGGATCAGTGCACCAGATACACCAAAAGCCGCACCGCAAAGCAGACCAAGCAAGGTTCTCGGAAGGCGGTAATCATGCACTATGATGTGCTCCGCAAGGTTGGTGTCATAGGTGAACAGAGCTTCCAAAACCGTCAAAATGGCGATTGGCCGTGCTCCGATCGAAAGGCTGATCAGCGTCATGGCACCCAAAAGGACAAGACCGGCCACCAGACCGAACAGCCGTGGCATAATCCCGGCCAAGCCGCATTTTTCTTGATGGGTAGGGACAACGGTACTCATGCGCGTGACTGCCCTTGTACCCAATAACCAACCGCCGTAATCCGGGACTTGTCGATGCCACATATATCGCGAAAATGTCGACGGCATTCCGCAACTGCTTTCGCTTCGCCTGCGATCCACACGTAGCCAGTATTCTCTGGAAAGGTCGCCGTTCGGGCGATGTCGACAAGCTCGGTTGCATTGCGGGTTTTGCCGAATGATTCATGCCAGAAAACCGCGACATTTCCCCCAGCCGGAAGTTCGACGCGGTCCTCAACGGTGGGAATTTCGACATGCGCAATAACAGTGCGATCGTGTGGCAACTCTTCCACGATCCGACTTATCGCCGGCAGGGCAGTGTAGTCACCGATTAGGAGAATTGCACCTTGACAAGGCGGATCAAAGCGCGAACGAGGCAGGTAGATTTCTATTGCATCGCCAACACAGGCCCGTTGAGCCCATTCAGTGGCGATACCGACGTCATGCTTGACAAAATCGACCGTGAGGCAGCGATTGTCCATGTCCCATCGCCGTACGGTGAAATAACGACCCGCAGTCGTCATGTCCGGCTTTGTGAATGACAACCAGATAAATTCGTCGGGTGCATCTGTGCTGCAAAAATGCGCTAGATCCTCTCCACCAAGCACTATACGCACCATTGACGGGGTAAGGCACACTCGCGACAAAACAGTCGCCCGCATTGACGCTGTACTCAACGGTCTATCCCCACGCTGTGTTTTGAAGTGCCCTCGAGACGACTTGCGAACTTCGGAAATCCATAGGGTATGGACAGAACACTTGGATTGCAGGCGACCCACACCGCCAGTGGATCGTCGAGCGGGACATATCCACCATTCACGACCGGAGAGAACCGCTTGAACAGCGAATTCCCCTCCAGTTCCAGCCGCGCGCCCGGCGGGAACCATAAGATCAAGAGATCTGTCTCTATGGTATCCAGCAACTCCAGACTGATGCTGGCGACGATCTTCCGTCTTGTCGAAGACGCGAAGGACAAGGCACTCGGCGCAATCCGTAAGCCGAGTTCCAATAGTGATGCGACCCGGCCGTCGGGCGGGAGGTAGACGTCGATGGCGTTGCTCGCCGGGAAGTAGTTGCCAAAGACGAACGTCCTGTCACGGATATGTGGATGAACCTTGGCAAGATCCCGCAGTTGGACTTTGGTCGCTGAAATCAGGTCGCTTGCTTGTCCGGAGAGCCCAATTGCGGCGCCTGCCAGTTCCGTGATTTCCTTCCAGTCCGCCTGCAAGGGGCCGGATCGATAGGCGACCGTTGGAGCAATTTGCTGTAGGCGGTGCCAGGCCTGGGCATTGATGTTCGTCCGAATTGCCAGAATGAGGTCGGGCTTGAGCAGGGCGAGTGCCTCGTAGTCGATCAGGCCCTGGTTCAGAAGCGTAGGCTTGGCATCACCGATTTTATTTGCGACCCACGGCAGGACGCCATTTGGAAACTGGCCGTAGCTGGGCATTGCAATCGGCGTGACGCCGAGAGCCAGCAAGGCATCTTCGCCGCCCCAACCCAATGTGACAATGCGCCTAGGCGGTTCGGGGATGATGGTTGTCCCAAATGCATGCGAAACGGATACAGGAAAATGCCTGTCGAACGACGTAGCCGAAGCAGACCATCCGAACGAAACGGTCGCTCCCAGAGCCGCCATAAGGAAATTCCGCCGCTCAAGCACGGCGTCCTTCTTTTCTTTCACGATCAGGACCTCAGAACGTTGCTTTAAGGCTGAGCGTGATAGTCCGGGGATCGCCATACATGCTACCCCAACCCGGGGCTCCCACCGTCTGATAGTACCGCGTGTCGAAGAGGTTATCGACGCTCAGAGCCGCCTGGACGTTTTCGTTGAACTTGTAGCCGACCCGGGCACCAAGAACGGCAAAGGGTTCCTGGGTAACCCTGGTAGTTCCAACTGTTCGGCTTGTCTCCGACTGGAAGCGGACACCGGCTCCGACTGTCAAACCTTCTAACTGTTCCGTAAAACTGTAGTCACCCCAGATCTTGATCAGATGGTCAGGCGTAATTGTCCTGTTGAAAGCGTAGTCTTCTTCACCCGCGATGAGCGTCTTGTGTGTGTAGGTGTAGGATGCGGCCACCTGCAAGTTGGAGAACAACTCCCCGCTTAATTCGAGCTCAACACCTTCGCTTCGGACTTTTCCTCCCGCAATGGAGCATTCGCCGGTTGGGGAAGAAGCACATGGATAATTGTCATCATCGAAAACGGCACGGTTCTTTGTCGTACTGCGGAAAAGCGAAACCGACGTGTTCGCCCGCCCGTCAAGCACATTCCCCTTGATCCCGATTTCGTAATTGTTGCCAAGGATTGGGTCGAGCGTCTGTCCCGAAGCATCGACGTTCGTCTGCGGCTGGAAAATATCCGTGTAGCTCGCATATACCGACCAGTTGTTGTCGAGATCGTAGACAATGCCTGCATAAGGGGTGAAAACACCTTTCTCCTGATAGGAAGAAGACGGGACACCGGGCTCGTGACTAACCGACCGGTGTTTGTACCAGCTCACGCGGCCGCCCAGAATAACGGCCAGCGGATCCGTCAGGCTCAGCCGGGTCATGCCGTAGAGTGCCTGCTGCTCGATCGTGTTTCGTGTGTTGCCGCCATTAATGCGATTGGCGATGATGAAGTTGTCATCAACTTCGGGAATAGAAATGGGATCAAAGACGTTCTGGGCAATTCCCAGTCGTGCGACGGCGAATTCGTTATCGCTAACCAGTCTGTTGATGCTGCCCCCCAGAATGACGTCGTGGGTACGGCCGAACAGATCCAGTTTTCCATCGAGATAGCTGTCGAAAGCCACGTTCGATGTTTCCATGTCAAAAAGGCTACCCATCATAGAAGAGCCGGCAAGGGTTGTCGGGTTGATGGCGCCAACGGAGTACTCGTATTTCACGTCATGCTGCTCGCGCCAGTAATCGACGGAGGTCTTCCACTTCCAGTTCTCATTGATGTCATGGGTGACGTCCGCGAACAGCGATACCTGATCGGTGTCCCAGTAGTTCCAGCTCTGGCCAAGGCAGGTATCGCGAGAAAGTCCAAGATCGGACCCATCACTATAGTGCGGCAGTCCCGTGAAGCAGGGGGTCGACGTCCGGTGTTTGTAGCTGCCTCCGAACGCCACGGTCGTATTATCTGTTATGTCGGCCTCAAGGATCCCGTAAAGAAAAACGTTACGGCTTTTCGCGGTATCGGTGAAGTAGTCGCGGTCATTGAATGAACCTACAATGCGACCCCGCAATGATCCTGGCTCATTTAGGGGACCGGTCGCATCGACTTCGGTTCGATAGTTCTGGAACGAACCGATATCCTGGGAGACCGAAAGCTGGCGCTTGTCGAGCGGCCGTTTCCTGACCATGTTGACCGTCGCACCGGGATATCCGACGCCTTGGAGCAAACCGGCTGCGCCACGCAAAACCTCAACGCGATCGAACGCTGCCATGTCTTCGCTGAAACTGTTCGCCTGCGCGTAATAGGTGCTGCGGGCAACGCCATCATATTGCATCGTGTCAACGACCGAACCACGTGAATAGACATATCTCGACCCCATCGGGCTGTCGTAGAGCGAAATGCCCGGGGCCTCTTCGAGCGCATCATCGATCGTCGCAACATTCCGATCGTCCATCTGCTTACGTGTGACCACTGAAACGGCTTGGGGGATACGGCGTATTTCCTGCTCGCCCTTGCCGATTGTGGCGTTTGCAGCCGTGTAGGAGCCAGTTCCCTCTGTGGTCGCACCGTGACTTTGAACCGTAATGGTTTCGAGCACTGTCGAGTCATCCACCGCGGCGCCAGCGTTCGACATCGCTGAGGGACTGACTATGGTTACGGTATTGGCGGCGGTGAAGCGGTAGGACAGTCCCGTGCCTGCGAGAAGCCTGCCGAGTGCCTCATCCCGGCTGAGACTTCCCGAGACACCGGGCGATGTTTTGCCGCGCACCAGGCTGGCCGGATAAAGAACCTGAAGGTTGGAGCGGTCACCGAAGCGGGAAATCGCGGTTCCGAGCGCGCCTGACGGGACGGAATAACTGATAGTGGCGGATGCCTGCTGCGCCGCTGCGGGCCGAACAATGGTAACATCCATCAAGGAAATCACCGTTGACGCCAGAAGTGCCAAACCCAACCCGCCGATCCGTCTGTTTGCCTTGCCGGATGACCTGTCCCCAAACTGCTTCACCATAGCCCCTGTCAAACTCCTGTCCTTGCGTATTTCACGAGTGCAAACGCACCCGTCCGATGCAAAGACGGATTTCGAGGTACACCACCTCACCCCCAAAGTGGAAAATAATCGTCAAGTTTTGATAAAGGGTCGAAATGGGAGGAAAACTCAGCCCGCCCCTCTTATTCAAGCAGGATGCAGAACAACCAGCCAGGGAGACAGCTGGAAGGTTCGAACCGGCAAAGTCGTCCGGATCGCTTCAAGCACGCCATCAGGATTGCTGATGTCAAAAATGCCGCTCACGCGCATATTCAGCAGACGACTTTCAGTGACCTGGATGGTGCCCGAACGATAACGGTTCACGTCGGCAAGAACCTGTCGCAGCGGGCGATCCTCAAAAATCAGCTTACCGCGCCGCCATGCAGTTTCAGATTCCACATCGACGGGTTGAACCTTGCCAAGCCGTTCATCGTCATAGGTGACATATTCCCCGGCATTGACGACGGTATCGGAGTGATCCGGTCCTATGACGGAAACAGCACTCTCTTCGACGGATACGGTCACGGTGCCGGACCATTCGTGAATGACGAAGCGCGTTCCCAAGGCAGTAGTACTGCCATTGGCAATCAGAACGGTGAAGGGGCGTCTGGCATCCTTGGCAACATCAAAAAAGGCACGGCCGCGAAGAAGGCGTACAGTACGGACCGCATCGGTATAGGCCAGGGAGATCGCGCTGTCCGCATCCAGTTCGACCGTCGTTCCGTCGACAAGGGTTACACTGCGCAGTTCACCCGTTCCGGTAAAATGATCGCTCGTCAGGAAATCCGGCGGACCTGCGACCAAGACAACGGCGCCTACGGCGACAGCGGAAGCACCTCCGGCTAGAAAGGCACGGCGAGATGCCAGCGGGCGACGGGGTGTTTGTCCAACCGCGCTCTTGCGTGGATCGGGAATCCGGTCAAGATCGGACCAGATGCCACCAAGCTTGGCATATTCAGTAAGGTTCAGAGGATCGGAGGCCATCCATGCGACGTGATCGGCCCGTTCCGCTTCGGTTGCATCGCCTGAATTTAGGCGCACAAACCAAGCCAGCGCCTCATCGCGCGATTTTTTTCTTCTATCGTTGTTCGTTGTTGCCATAGTGGCCACCGGCTGTTTCCTTGCGCAAGCTGAGCCAACGTTTTCCGAACCAGATATCCGACATATAGACGAATCTGACCGGACAGCACCTCACCCATGCCGCGCATATTTCTTCGAAACTTCTAGTCAATGAGATCGCCAAGCCGGTCCCGCAAGTGCGCAAGCGCCTTCATAACCAACTTTTCGACGGCGCTTTTTGTTATCTTCAAGTCGCGGGCGATTTCGGCATGGCTCAATCCATCAAACTTGTGCATCAGGAAAACCTGTCGTTGTCGCGGGGTCAATTCTGAAATGGCCTGTTCAAGGCTGCCGAGACGCTGGCGGTAATCCACGACCCTTTCCGGCGACGGTCTATCATCGGCGGAATCAGGAAGCTCTACAGAAGATAAATATCGCTCAAGCGACCGCCGGCCGCGAATGTGATCCGTTGCCTGATTATCGGCCATTCGAAAAAGATAGGATCGCGGGTTCTTGATGTCAGTTTCGACGGGAATGCTCTGAAGTCGCAGGAACGTATCCTGCAACACATCGTCAGCATCCACATCGCGACCATGGCGACGAGAGAGATGCCTCAACAGTTCTCCATAGCTGGCTGCGAAGCTCTCAAGTATATTTTTCTTTTTGTCTCCGACCATTTTTTTAGAACCGTTCGACAATTCTCGACATGGATATTTGAGCAGTGCCCTCTAGGGTCGAGTTGTCTCCATCATGCAGTACGACAGTGAAGCCTGGTAAAGGCCTCACTTTCTCCTTTAGCAAAACTTTCCATAAAAAATCCAGTTATATGGCGAGGTGGAATTCGGTTTGAAACTTCCTCGTCCCCTTGCACTTCCCGACTGAGCCTTGGTCCGATAGCAACCCGCTCGCCCGGAGCTTTGAGGAATTCGTCATAACGCTCGCCACCCTTGCCGCGCCCGGCGGCCTGAGCTGCGTCCGGAAGAGAAGTGGTCGAGGCCAGCCAGAAGCGGACAAACAACGCGATGGCAGTTTCGGCAATCAGCGAATCCGAGTGCCCACGCCGTTCGGTAAAATCCGCGAGGCGGCGCGAGCAAGATGTGTGCGTGAATGCGCTTGGGATGGTCCAAAGTTTGTAAACACCTTTTCCCATTTGCGAGGGAGCCGGGAATGGTCGAGTGCCTTGGGGAGAGCAAAGCAGCCCCTTGGACTTGGCCGGTCAGGCTGCTGTGTTCTGGCCGGGAGGAACGGCAAGTGCAACCGCGTCAGCGCCGGCGGGAAAGCGGAGCTAGCCGCTGGCATCATGCACGACTGCCCAGATTGCATCGGCGACGTCCGTTTCCCTTGTTGTCAGCGCAGGGTTTGCAAATGCCTCGAAAACCGGTCTTGCGAAATCGGCATAGGCCGCAGGGATCATGCCCCCGAACCGAACTGTTTTGCCCGGAGCTTTTCGTCGGTGCGTAGCCAAGCTCAACGACCTTTGCGCGTAGTTCAAAGTACGCCAGTTGATACGCCAGCAAGCCGGTGAAGCCTTCGATGACTTGCTTGCTTGCCGTGTAGGCGGCCGCCAACGGCATCGCTGCCAGCGTCACCCTGGATGTGACGTTGACGATGATGCCCGAACGACGCTCGCGCATTTGGGGAATGACAGCCTGCACCATGGCCATAACGCCCAATGTGTTCGTCTCGAAAAGGCAGTCAGATCTCATACCCATGCCGCAGGTGATGGCGACGGCTTCAGGGATTGCCGAACTCGTTCTTCCTGTCTTGCTGGTGTTTGGCCTTTTCACACGTTATTCCGCGCTTGGCCTGCTGGTCATGACGGCAGTGATCCAGCTGACAGTTCCAGACGGCTGGGCCAATTTTCATCTTCCCTGGGCCGCCATGGCACTGACCCTTGTCGTGTACGGGGGTGGCAGGATTGCGATTGACTACTTCGTCAAACTGCGTCGAGATTCACTCATTTGAGGGTAATGACTGTTACTGAGCGGCTTCGCCAATCGCCACCAGCGAAGGTTGCACAACATCTCTCACTCGCTGTCTATCACTTTGAACGGTAAGAAGTTCGCTCGGAGTGGGGGCTGGCCATGATAGAAACGAGGGTAGTCTGGGCAACACTACGTATCGATATTGAATCGGTCCAATCCAGTCTATTATGGAACTTAGAGCATTCTCGATAACAGCATGCGGTCGACGCTGTGATTGGTTCGATGTCACACGCTGTTGATGGGGGTACGAACCCACCGCACGTCATTTGTTGTCAGACTTTCTGGAGCATTCCGATTGGCTTAGAAACACAGTGGAATGGACTCATTCGAAAATTATTGGTGAATTTCGTTTAGGTATTCAGCGCATTGTCGAGGTCGTGCAATCCAACCATCAGCATCATGGGATCGGACGGAGAAGACAGGAAGCCGACGGCTTCGTAGAAGGCTCGTGCGTCATCAGAAATCGCATGGACCAGCACGCCGCGGATCCCGAGCACTTCAGCGGCATTCAGCAGGCGCAAACCCGCGTCGCGCACCAATGCCCTGCCGATACCACGCCCTTGACAGGACTGATCAATGGCGAGGCGGCCAAGCACTGCAACTGGGATTGGATCAGGCATATTGCGCCGAAAGCGGCCAGGCACTTCCGGCGGTTTCACGGAGCCAGAGGCCAGGGCGTAGTACGCGATGACGCGGCTCTCGTCGCACACGACAAAGGTCCGCGACGCGCCGCCTGCTTGATTGGCCCGGGCACGGCGCCGAAGCCAGTCGTCCAGTTCAGGTACTCCAGAATTGAATTCGGCCAGTTCGTGATGATCGGCCAGGGGGACTGGTGCGCTGAGAGTCACGCCTCATCCCAGGGCGCTTTGGTCGACATCGTGCGCTTTAGACGCTCATTGGGCTGTGCAGGCGCATCGAGACGGGCAAGATATTCGGCATAAATTTCGGGGCTTACCGTGACGATTGTACGGTCGAGCAGCACCTCCTCCGCACGGCGCTCGGAAGCTTCCAACATGAAGTCTGTGCGCGTTTTGCCGAGCAACTCCGCGGCGCGATCGATCAAGTTGCGAGTAGCAGGTTTGATGCGCATATTCAACTGCACACTTGCGTCCGGGCTCTTACCCGTGTGTGAGGTCGGCATGGGAAACTCCTATCCAAGCGCATTTATATAGCGTAACGACATTATCTTCACAAGCGGCGTAAAGATAATGTCGTTACATTCGCCTGCGGACGAGCGCACGACAGACGCCGGCTTGAAGCATAACCTCATGGGATGTTGTCACGTTAAGTTACCTAGGCCGAGAAAGGTAGCGGCTCGAATTTTCAAGCGATGCAGGCAGCAATTTTCGATGCATCGAACGCTTCCAGGCGGTAGCGAATTGTTTGTGCGGCGCGGCGGCGGGCGGAAACAGAAAAGCGATGTGGGTAGCGCAGTGCATAGAAACGAACCGTTGCAATGCTCCTGGCGATTGGCGACCCTGCAGGGTTCGTTCTCGGTTGGAAACGGCAGATGGCTGTTCTCGGCCCGATTGTTGAAGCTCTTGTGCGACCAATTGTTAAGGCCGGCAGCCACGTCCGCCTTTGCCGCGCTCGTAGGAGCGCAGACAGCGCTTCATCAAAGACACGAGTAGCCGCTTGGCCTACCTTTTTTCACGCCGCTTTTGTAAAATTTCTTCGAGAACGACGCCATCCTGATCGACTGCGCGTCCAATTCAAAACGTAGGCAACGGCAAGCCGGTTAGCGTGACAACACCTCTTGACGGGCTCGAAGGCCACTAGGCGCTGCAGGAGGCATACGCCGCCGCTCGGAAGACGTTGATCGCCAGCGGATATCCTTGAGATAGGAACGCATAACCTTACTGATTGTGCAGGATTCAAGACAGCCGGAGCGCCCGGAATAGCCGTTATGTGCGTGAGGCACCTACGCCCCTGTCAACTTTCAATAGAAAGCCTAATACACCCAGACAGTCGTTGACCGGGCGAGATCGTCTCGACGCCGCGGCCATTTCGCTCTGGTTCCGGTAAGCCAAGCGCTCCGGCGACCATGGAAACGGGTTCAAGACAAAGATAGCGGTCCATACGGTGGGCAGCGAGATTGCTAAAAACAGGATCGGCCTCGAGCAACAGTGAAAAACTGTCAAAACCGATGCGCGCATATGACCAGTCGGTGAAGTGCAAGGTGTATCCCGTCGTAGCAGGAATGGTAGGTTTCGAGCGGGGCACCGCTTGCTGGCCGGTTGGCACGTTCTGTACATCGAGGGGATATTGCAGTTTGGCATCGGTGCTGGCGTCGCAGCCCAATTCTGCCGAAAAATAGGGATGCCAGCCAAGCGAAACCGGCACAGGCCGGTTTTCCAGATTGGTTATCGACAATTCCACCGTCAAACGGTTGCTTTCAAGCAAAAAAGATTGTTCAGCGCGGAAAGAAAATGGCCACTCAGCATCCGCCTTATAGTCAAGCACCAGCGTGCACTGATCGGCCGCCAGGCTGGAAATATCCCACGATCGTCGGTGAGCAGGTCCATGCATGGCATCAGGCGAAAGGGCGGGATGTGGAAGAAGGTCGTGGCGGATATCCGCGTGAACGAATGAGCTGCCATATAACCTGTTGTGGTAAGGAATGAGCGGATAGGCACCTGCCCTCGGCCAGTTGAACGGGTCAAAAGACTCCCCCGCTGTCGGCACCAGGATATCGCCGTGATCCTCGTAGTGCAGATGCGTCATCCTTCCACCCCAGGAAGGGTGGAGGCGGGCCGAAAGCTGCCTGAAGGCAATCGTAACCGTTTCAGGCAAAAGCATATGAGCCATCAGGCCGTTTCGGCACGCGTCGCTGCCAGTGAACATAGCCATCTTCCTGCATGGCCTTTTCATCCATCTCGACTCCCCAACCCGGTCGGTCCGGCCTCAGTTCCAGGTATCCATCCTTTGGCAAATAAGGGTCGACAACATAGCGCGTTTCATCCTCGCGTTTTTCGAGGTCGGTGCCGCCATAAACATAGCACTGCCCTTTCGGCAGCCTGTATTCAAGAATACGGAAATTCTGTTGGGCGGCGGAGAAATGCACGTTGACGGCGGTGGCGAGCGGCCCCATCGGGTTGTGCGGTGCGATGCTGACGAAATGCGCCTCTGCAAGCGTGGCGATGCGGCGCATTTCCGAAATACCACCGACAACGCAGATGTCGGGTTGAATGATATCGGCGCCCCGGACTTGCAGAAGACGCAGGAAGTCATTGCGGTTGTAAAGACTTTCACCCGTTGCCAGCGTGCAGTTCAGCCCCTGCTTCAGGTCTCCCCACATCTCGATATTTTCCGGACGCAACGGCTCTTCGAAAAATAGCGGATCGTAAGGGGCAAGCGCATTACCCAGTTGACGAGCGGCAGCAGGCTCGAAAATCTTGGCATGCGCGTCGAAGGCAATATCGTAGTCGGGCCGCACGGTTTCGCGAAGCGAGCGGAAATATTCGGCTGAACTGCGCACCACCTCACCCCAGCGATGGGCGTGAATATCGACGCGCCATGGGCTTAGCTTGAAGGCTGTGAACCCCCAGTCTTCGTTGAGACGATCGAATTCTTCCCTTGCCGCCGGCGCATCCGGTGCCGTGTAGACGCCGGCGTAAACCTTGATACGATCACGCACTTCACCGCCCAAAAGCTTGTAGACAGGCACCCCCGCCGCCTTGGCGGCAAGGTCCCAGAGGCAATGGTCAAGGGCTGAGATTGCCGAAAGACCAAGTGCTCCGGGCGGAAAGCGGTTTTGTTGGAGGAGAAGATTGTAGAGATACTCGACCCGAGTCGGATCCTGCCCGGCAAGGAAGCCGTAGAGGTAATCCAGAACCGGGGGCAATGCGAGATCGGGGCCGTGATTGTAGCATTCGCCCCAGCCGGTCAAACCGTCATCGGTATCGAGAGCGACGATAACGCGGGGGCGGTCCTTGTCGCGGGTAACGAATACCCGCATGCGATCGATTTTCATGCTTTGGTCTTCCTCTTGAATTGCGAGAAGCAACAGCCGCGCTGTTATCTGGCAGCAGCTCCGTTCTTGATCTCGGGCGGCTCGACGTAGCGGAACCTTCTCGTGCGGTCGCGGTCGCGCGGATCCGGGCGCGGAATGGCCGACAGAAGTGCCTGCGTATAAGGGTGATCCGGCGCGTTGCAGACTTTTTCGGCGTCTCCCACCTCAACAAGCTTGCCGCGATACATCACTCCGACGCGGTCGCACATGTATCTGATGACGCCGATGTCATGGCTGATGAAGATGTAAGCCAGGCCAAGTTCGTCCTGCAGCCGCATGAGCAGGTCCAGCACCTGGAAACGCACCGAAACATCGAGCGCCGATGTCGCCTCATCCGCAACGATGATGCGCGGCCGGAGCGTGATGGCGCGGGCGATACCGATGCGTTGGCGCTGGCCGCCGGAAAAGGCGTGTGGGTAACGCTCACGTCCGGCCGGGTCCAGACCCACCTGCTCCATCAGGGCGCAGACGCGCTCATCCAGTTCCTTGCCTTTCGCAATGCCGTTGACCAGCAGCGGCTCGCCGATGACCTGTGCCACCGTCATGCGCGGATTGAGCGAACCGAACGGATCCTGAAAAACCATGCGCAACTCACGCCGCGCCGCTTTCAGCTCCGCACCTTCGATTTTGGCAAGATCGACCACCGTGCCATCCGCCCGGCGATAGCGCATCTCGCCCCCGGTCGGATCGTAGAGGCGCATGATCGAGCGGCCCATGGTGGTCTTGCCGGAGCCGCTTTCGCCGACGATGCCGAGCGTTTCGCCCGGAAGCAGCTTGATCGACACGCCATCCAGCGCCTTCATCTCACCGAAGTGCATCGAGAGGTCGTTTACTTCCAGGATAGGCGCCGCGGCAAGATCGAGCGGCGGGCGGGCCAGCCGGATTTCCGCCTTCTGCTCCAACTTCAGAACCGAGCCGATCAGCATACGCGTATAGGGGTCTTGCGGATTGTGGAATATTTCATCGACAGTGCCATATTCCTTGGCGACGCCGTGATGCATGACCAGCACGTCATCGGCAATCTGCGCCACCACGCCCATGTCGTGGGTGATGAACAGCACCGCCATGCCATGCGCCTTTTGCAGCCGCGATATCAGGTCGAGGATTTCGGCCTGCGTCGTGACGTCCAGCGCGGTTGTCGGTTCGTCGGCGATCAACAGTTGCGGTTTGCAGGCCAGCGCCATGGCGATCATGGCGCGCTGGCGCATGCCGCCGGAATATTGGAAGGCATAACGATCCAGCGCCTTTTCGGGGTTGGGAATTTCCACCTGTCGCAGCAGCTCGATGGCTTCCGCCCGGGCCTGCGCCTTGCTCATCTTCAAGTGCAGCCGCAGAACTTCGGTGATCTGATCACCGACGGTATGCACCGGCGACAGCGACGACATCGGCTCTTGAAAAATCATCGCGATGTCTGCGCCGCGCACCGAGCGGATGGCCCGGCTGCGCGGATCGAGCTTTGCGAGATCCAGCGACGTGCCGTCGGCACGGTTGAGGATGATCGACCCGGAAGCGATGTAACCGGGGCTGTCGATGATCTGCAGGATCGAGCGGGCGGTGACGGATTTGCCGGAACCGCTTTCGCCCACAACGCAGAGCGTCTTGCCGGGATCGATGGAAAAAGACAGATCGTTTACCGCGCGGAAAATGCCGTTTCGCACGGGAAATTCGGTGACCAGATTGCGGACGTCAAGCAGCGGTCGGTCTGGCTTCATGGAGAGAATATCGCTCATCCGGGGCCTCACTTGTTATAGGGGTCGGCTGCGTCACGCAGACCGTCACCGAGCAGATTGAGCGCCATGACGGCAACGACAACAGCTACGCCGGGCAGGAACAGCCACGGCGCGGTTGCGATCGAGCGAATATTCTGCGCCTCGCGAAGCAGCACGCCCCAGGAAATGGTCGGCGGCTGGAGGCCAAGACCGAGGAAGGACAGCGAGGTTTCCGCAAGGATCATCGCCGGAACGGCAAGCGTGACCGAGGCGATGATGTGGCTCGAAAAACTCGGCAGCATATGGCGGAAAATGATGCGCCCTTCCGGCACGCCATCCAGCCGGGCCGCCGCCACGAACTCTTCCGTCCTCAGTGACAGGAACCTGCCGCGCACGACGCGGGCAAGCTGCGCCCAGCCGGTCAAGGACAGGATGATGGTGATCATCATATATTGCAGCGTTGCCGGCCAACCCTGCGGCAGGGCAGCCGCAAGCGCCAGCCAGATGGGAATGGTCGGCAGCGACAAAACGAAGTCGATGACGCGCTGCATGACAAAATCGATGCGGCCGCCGTAATAACCGGAGATACCGCCCAGAACGACACCGAGAAGCAGCGAGAAAAACACGCCGACGAGACCGATGGACAGCGAAATTTGCGAGCCCTGTACTACCCGGCTGAAAACATCACGGCCAAGGCGATCCGCGCCGAAAAGGAAGAGCGGTCGGGTCTTGTCGGTCGAGGCCAGCAGATGGATATCCGTGGTGAACAGGCCGAGCACCGAATATTCGTAGCCGCGACCGAATAGCTGGATCGGGATTTTCTTGGCCGTATCTTCGACGAATACCGCCGCCAGCGTTTCAGGATCACGCGTCAGCTTCAGCGGATAATAATGCAGACCAAGGGAGAGGCCGTCCGTCGTATCGATGAAATGCACACGTTGCGGCGGATGGAAGGTGGCGCGCGCATTCTGCAGAACCGGATCGTTGATGGCGAAGAAACCTGGCAAAAGCGCGACGATATACATGGCGATGGTGACGAACAGGGCGGCCATGGCCAGCCTGTGGCGCTTGAACGCCCACCAGATCAGTTGCCATTGCGAGGCGACGGCAGCGCGGTCCGGCCGGGTATTGGTGGTGATGGCGATATCGCTCATGGCGCCCTCCTATTCGAGACGGATGCGCGGATCGACCAGCGCAAGAAGGATGTCGCTGATGAGTGATCCGATCAACGTCAATCCGCAGATCAAAAGCACAAAGGCGCCGGCGAGATACATGTCCTGCGCCATCAGCGACTGCAAAAGCAGCGGCGCTGCCGTCGGCAGATTGAGCACGATAGCAACCACAACCGAGCCTGAAATGAGATTGGGCAACAGCCATGCAATCGTGGAAATGAATGGGTTGAGCGCAATTCTCAAAGGATATTTCGTCAGCAGCCGGAACTCGGACAATCCCTTTGCGCGCGCGGTGGTCACGTAGGGTTTGGGTAATTCGTCCAGCATGTTTGCGCGCATGACGCGGATGAGGCTTGCCGTGGAGGACACCGCGAGGATCGCAACTGGTAGCCAGATGTGGGCCATCAGATCCATCATCTTGGCGATGCTCCACGAAGCAGTCTCGTACTCCGCCGAAAACAGCCCTCCGACATCGGCCCCAAATTCCACCGCCGCGACATACATCAGCACCAGCGCCAGAAGGAATGACGGTATGGAAAGGCCGAAAAAGGAGAAGGCGGTAAAAAGATAATCGCCGATTGAATATTTGCGCACGGCGGAGAAGACGCCGATCGGAAGTGCGATGGCCCAGGTTGCGAGAAGGCTTGCTATGGCCAGAACCAGCGTCAGCGCCATGCGCTCCCAGATGAGGCCGGAAACAGGCTGCTGCCATTCGAACGAGATGCCAAAATCGCCGCGACTGATGATGCCCCATATCCATTTGAGATATTGCACGATCATCGGGTCATCGAGCCCGAAGCGCTCTCGCAGTTGCGCCGCCGTATTGTGGTCTATGACTTCGTTGGACGCAGCAAGCGTGGCGATGTAAGTCGTCACGTAGTCACCGGGTGGCAGCTGGATCAGTACAAAGGCAAGAAAACTGACGGCGAACAGGGACGGTATCATCCACAGCAGGCGTTTTACGATAAATAGCAGCATGACGTTCTCGCAATCACGTTTTACCACACGCGCCGCCTTCCACTACGAGACGGCTTGCGGGTGGTCGAAGCAACCTGAGAGGCGCCGCCGCG
This sequence comes from Agrobacterium tumefaciens, assembly GCF_009649785.1. Classification (GTDB taxonomy): domain Bacteria; phylum Pseudomonadota; class Alphaproteobacteria; order Rhizobiales; family Rhizobiaceae; genus Agrobacterium; species Agrobacterium tumefaciens. The sequence continues at coordinate 94,235 of NZ_WJOK01000015.1, forward strand.
TTGATGAAGCGACGCCCATGTGGCGGTGTCAGCTTGTGAAGGTGAACTGTTGCGGCAACGCCGGGCCGGGGTTGGGCCATGACCAGCTGTCGGGTTCTTTCTCCGGCACGTTGCGAAGGTTGTTGCGGATAATACCAAAACCACCAACGGCAAGGCAAAGACCGATCGTCTCGAACTCTTCCGCCGCGATATCGAAGATTTCCTTCATCTTCTCGCCGCGCTTGACAAGGTCGGCCGTCGAACGCGCTTCATCGAACAGTTTGAAGCGCTTCTTCTGGCTTTCCGGCGGCTCTTCCCCCTTCTGCCCGTTGGATGTGTACCAAAGCGCCCACGGAATGGCGTAGCGCGACCCCTGCGGGTGGAACGCGAAGAAGTCACGCGGGTCGAGCATCGGATCGAGACCGCCCGGACCCGGCCAGACCGCCGCATCATGGGCGTTATCATCGCCGCGTGTGTAGTACAGCGCGCGTTCGATGGTGTTGACCTTGATATCGACGCCGATTTGCGCCCACTGCGCCTTCACCAGTTCGAGCGCATCGACCAGATCGGGATAGAGTGTCGGGATCACATCGATCGAGAAGAAAATCGGCTGGCCATCAGGCCGGAGCCGCATGCCGTTACCGTTCTTCTTGTCGTAACCCGCCTTGTCGAGAAGATCGTTCGCCTTGGCGACATCGTATTCGGTGTTCTGACGCGCCAGCTTTTCGTGATACCAGGGATGTGTCGGGCGCGGCCCGGCCTGATAGCCCTCGCTCTGGCCGAAATAGACGATGTCGATGATTTCCTGGCGGTTGAGCGCGATGGACAGCGCCTGACGGAACGACTTGTCGCCGAACATCTTGCGCATCTCAGGGTCTTTGTGGGTGATGTTGAGGTAGATCTGGCACTGCTGCGCAGCCGATGGCACCAGCGTCAACAGACGGTAATCGCCCTTTTTCATGTTCTGCGACAGCGTCGGCTTGTTGGCGAGAACGCTGATATGGCGTTCCTGAATGTCGATCTTGCCGGAGATGACGTTCAGCATCAGCGATTCGACATCCTGCGAAATGCCGAAATTGACTTCGTTGATATAGGGAAGCTGGTTGCCTTCCGTATCGACCTGCCAGAAGTAAGGATTGCGTGTCATGACCACACGGGTCGCGCCGCCGGAATAGGGTTCCTTGACCACCCACGGGTCGAGCGTCGGCTTGTCGACATTCGACCAGCGCGACGGAATTTCGATGTCGCCGCACTTGGCGCGGAACAGTTCCGTCCAGCTGGACACGCCAGCCGCCTTGACGTCGGCATCGAGCGCCGTGTTGTATTTCGGCAGGAACTTGCTGCAATAATGCTTGGCAAACAGCGTCGGATGCTGGCCGAGCGGCGTGGCGAGGTTTTCCAGATAGAGCGCGTTTGGCGCTGCGAATTTGAACCTGACCGTGAAATCATCGACTTTCTCGACATCGACCGCCTTACCGGCGACGGAGAGCTGCGCCGGGGTAGCGCTGTAAAGCTCCTTGTTCTTGATGCAGTCCTCGATGGCGAACACCACGTCATCTGCGGTAAAGGGATGTCCATCAGACCATTTAGCGCCCTGCAACAGATGGAAGGTGAACTGCGAGGCGTCGTCATTGACCTCCCATTTCTCGGCAAGGTTGGGCAGAACTTCGGTGAAATCCATGTTCCAGCGCACTAGCCCCTGGTTGCCGACCATGCGCAGGATGCCGTTATGGTCCGACGAACCGCGCAGGCCGCGGCGCAATGTGCCGCCATAGGTGCCGATCTTTTCATGCGGCGTCACCACCATCGGATTTTTTGGCAGACGTTCCGCCAATGGCGGCAGTTTGCCGTCTTTTACCAGGGCAGCCAGTTCCGGCGCTTCCTTGCCGGCAGCAGCCAGGGCCGAGCTCCCGATGACGGACACGGCGGCGACGCCGCCAAGCCCAGCCATAAAGGTTCGGCGCGTCACGCCCAGTGAAAATTTATCGCCATCGCGCATCGACTATCCTCCCAAAAAATCACCGGCAGCGAGACAGCTTTCACCGAACCGCAACAGCCTCCCGGCCAGCCAGCACACCGATCCTCCACCGGCAGGGCAGACCATATGGGCGTTTTCAGATGATTACAAGTATTGACAGATTTTTACATATTTTTTATTCGTAGACCGGTTTTTGCGGTCAGGTTTGAGGAAAGAACCGGCACGACAGTAACCACGTTCATGAAAACCCCGGTATTTCTGTTGCGATTGAAATGCAGGAAACCCATTAACTTCAGCGATTTGCAACGGAAGGGCTGCTGATGGACAATCAAACCGCATCCGCCGCCGCTCGCGGCGAGACTCGCTTGAGCGACATCATCTACGAAAAGATCATCGGAATGATTTCTGATGGGCGGTTTCCCGTGAACGAGCGGTTGCCGTCGGAGCAAAATCTGGCTTCCCTGTTCGGGGCTTCCCGGCCTGTGGTGCGCGAAGCGCTGGAGCGGCTGCGCAACGACGGGCTTATCGTTTCGCAGAAAGGTTCCGGCTCCTATGTGCGCCAGCAACCGGATTCATCCGTGTTGCAGCAGGTTCCTGTCGGCTCGCTTGCCGATGTGCAGCGTTTCTTCGAGTTCCGGTCCGGCCTTGAGTCTGCAGCCGCCGAACTTGCAGCACGCAGTTGGCAGGCGGCCGACAAAGCCCGCATCGAACAGGCCATTACCGCGCTGGAACAGTGTCTTGCGCGCAACGATCTTGGTGCGGAGGAGGACTTTGCCCTGCACGAAGCCATTGCGAAAGCGAGCCATAACCAGTTCCACATCACCGTGCGGATCTGGTTCAAGCCGCATTTCGCGATCGGCCAGTCGGTGACACGCAGCCTCAGCCTCAAGCGCACGCCGCAACATGTGCGCGAGGTACAGAACGAACATACGGCAATCGTGGAAGCGATTTTTGCGCGCCAGGAACAGGCCGCGCATGACGCAATGAAAGATCACATCCTAAAGGCCCGTGCCCGCATGTTTCAGGGCGTCGGCAGCTAGAACCGTTTTTCCACATTTCAAAAGGCGAGCCATACAGGGCAAGGGAAAATAATCAGTGATCCAGCCACGCATCATAGAGCCGAAACTCCGCTCTCTCATCGACACGCCGTTGAAGGTCGGCGAATCACCGGCATGGGATGAGCGTACCGGGAATCTGTGGTTCGTCGACATTCTCGCCCCCGCCATTTTCTGCCTGCATCCGGGCGGCAAACTCGACAGATACGAAATGCCCGCCCAGGTGGGATGCCTCGGTCTTTGCGACAATGGCCTTGTTGTGGCGGGCCTCAAGACGGGCGTGCACCTTCTAGACCCCGCAAACGGCGCGCTCAAACTGCTGTGCGATCCGGACGAAGGACGAGCAGACAGCCGTCTCAACGACGGCAAGGTCGGCCCCGATGGCCATTTCTGGGTGGGAACCCGCGACGAGGCTGCCGTGCAGACAGGAAATGCCCGCCTCTATCGTATCGCGCCGGATGGCGGCGTCGAGCTTGTCATCAATGGCGATATGTTCACATCGAACGGGCTTGCCTGGAGTCTGGACGGAACGCGCATGTATCATTCCGATAGCAGCGGTCTGATGTATCAGGCGTTCGATTTCGATGTCGCGACGGGCAGGCTCGGTCCAGCCGAACGCCTGCACGATTTCGCACCCGACGAAGGCAGGCCTGATGGCGCGGCGACCGATTGCGAAGGCTGTTACTGGAGCGCCGGCGTTCAGGCCGGGCGTCTCAACCGCTTTTCGCCGGAGGGCGAACTGTTTGAGATATACAGGTTGCCGTTCAAAGGGCCGACCATGCCATGTTTCGGCGGCCCGGACCTCAAAACGATCTATCTCACGAGTCTTGTGACCGAGACGAACGGAACAACCACCCCAGGTACGCTTGTTGCGTTTGATGTGCCTGTCGCGGGCGTAGCCGTTCACAAATTTTCTATCTGAAGATGCCCTTCGATTTTTAAGGAAACCAGTTGATGACGACATTCGATTTCCGCCAGGCTCTGCACGGTATTTCCGGCGTCCCCGTAACGGCTTACGAGACAGACGGGGAAGTCGATATAGCTGTCACCATCGAAGCCTATGCCCGTGTAGCAAAGGCGGGCATCCACAATATCGTTGCTGCGGGCAATACCGGCGAGTTTTACGCGTTGACGCCCGCTGAAATTTTCAAGGTCTACGAAGCCGCGATTGAAGGGGTGAACGGGCAAGCCCCCGTTACTGCAGCGATTGGACGCTCGCAGCGGGAGGCCCTGTCAATGGCGCGTCGGGCCAGGGAGATGGGCGCGTCTGCGGTCATGTCCCACCAGCCGGTTGACCCGTTCGCAGCGCCGCAATCACAGATCGACTATTTTATCGGCCTGGCTGAAGGCAGCGAATTGCCTCTCGTAGCCTATGTCCGCGCCGACGGGTTCTCGGTCAACGACATGGTCAGACTATCGAGCCATCCGAATGTCTCAGGCATAAAGTTCGCGACGACCGATATTATGCTTCTGTCGCGTGCGATCGCCGCTTCCGATCCTGACGGCTCACTTTACGTGTGTGGACTGGCAGAAAGCTGGGCTCCCGCCTTCTGCGCCGTCGGAGCCCGCGGTTTCACATCCGGTCTCGTCAATGTCGCACCGCAATTTTCCCTGCAAGTTCATGATGCACTGACGGCCGGCGATTTCTCGGCCGCACGTAAGATCGTTGAAAAGATCGAGTTGTTCGAACGGCTGCGGACACGATACCGGAACGGCGCCAATGTGACTGTGGTAAAGGAAGCGATGCAGATACAGGGGCTTGCGGTTGGCCCAGTTCGAGCACCAGGACTCGCCCGTCTGGACGACGAGGATCGTGCAACACTTGAAGTGCTGCTTACCAGCTGGCAATGACAGAAGCCTCATTCCCAACTATGGAGACACACTACGATGCCGATGATGGCACCCAACCCATCTGTGGAATTATGCGCCTAACCGGCTCGGTTGCGATGAACAAACAATGCCTTGCGTCACGCCCAGATAACCATTGTGGTTATCTGGACCAGGGGTTGATCACTTTCACGCCGGCAGCCTCGAAAGGGCTTGTATCGCGAGTTGAGATCGTGAGGCCATTTGCTACGGCTGTGGCTGCAATGTAGCCATCGGCCGTGCCGATCGCTTTCCCAGACGCTCGAGCGCGTGCCATCAGTTCAGAGTAGAACTGAGAAGTAGCCAGATCGAAGGACAGGATGCGGCCGGAAAAGTGTGGCAGCACCTCGCCCTCGATACGGTCGCGGAGGATAGTTTGCCGTCTGCCTGAAGGCATAGCAGCAATTTCGAAGCGAAGTTCCGCAATCGTTATTGCGGAGATGAACAGCGTTTCGACAGCTTGGGCGTCCAACCAGGCAATCACCGCCTCGTCCGGAACCGGTTTCCAAGGTTCGGATATGACGTTGGTGTCAAGCAGGATCATTCGAAGGTCATCGGCTTAGCAGGTGTCTTGTCGCGACTTTTCTGAAGAGCTTCAACGTCGCTGTTGGAAAGCTCTGCGTCGCGACCAATGGCCGCTAGCAAGGACCCGAGCTGAATACGTTCCGGAGGACGAACAGCCGCTTCAATAATGTCACGAATCTCGGCCTCCGTGCTCCGGCCATGATGAGCCGCTCGCACCCTCAGAGCGCGATGTGTTTCTTCAGAAAGGTTACGAATGGTGACTGCCGGCATTGATATCATCCTTGGAAAAATGATCTCTTTGATATCAAAATACCAATAATGATGCTAAAATTCAAAAGTATTGAGTTTCAGCAGGATTTGACCCGTTTTTCCATTTCGCGGCCGACAATCCGTCGAGAATACCGCAACCACGAGCTATCGTCTTCTCGGGAAGATCTATGCACGCCTTGCGAGAATGATTGTCGAGCGGGCGGGGTTTTCAGCGAGACATGAGCATGACCCGAAATTTTCCATACTGGCCATTTCCAAATGGCCAATTTCCAAGAAAACAGTGCTTCCCCCGGTGAGGCTGGCTATCGCGCATGCTGTCCGTGTGATCGAGATTGGACGTGTCTGATGTTGCCCTAGGGGTCTTCCGCGTCCATATAGTTCTAATGACGCATGATTCGAAAATATTCGTAGGTCTTCGATCCGCTCGCAAACGCTCGCCATCGCCCAGCCAAGCCACAGGCCCAAAATGCCAATGGGACGGGTGTGAAAAGAGCGGTACTCACCGTGCGCCGGTGGGATCGGGTGCAGAAGGTCTTTTTCTCTTATTCTGCCTTGAGCATGTGACTGACTACAACAAGGGTTATAGTTTTACGACACCACCCTCCAATGCCGACGTCGCCCGTTACCAAAAAGAAGCGACGACGGGTGCGCGCCCGACCTGGGGAAAGAGGGTGAGCGCGGCGACTGAAACTCCGTTACCGTCTTCAGTTCGTTCAGGCTCGGCAAAAACGCTAAATGCTCGCAAAGCCGATCGGCAAGGGCAAACCCGGATCGGCGCCCAACAGAGAAAGCTCAAGGTACTGGAAGCCAAAGCTTTCGAAACACTCGGCCTTTCTTCCCAGGCGACATCCCAAGAAATCAAGAGCCGCTATAAGGAGAGGCTCAAAATGCACCATCCCGACGCCAATGACGGAGACCGCAATTCTGAGGATGCACTTCGAAGCTCAATCGAAGCGTATCGAATCCTTAAATTGAACGGTTTTTGCTAAAGCCTGCTTGAAAAGGGGCCTAAGATCTCTGCCTTCAAGGGACCCGAGCCACTGACCCGCTCCAACGCATAGATGAGATGATCACTCGGACCTCAATCCAAGCCAAAATTTCTTAAATGCATTCAAGGAGCGTCTCCGTCATTCGCCCAGCAGCTACGTGCAGACACGTGCTCCGTTGCACGACATCGCTCTGGGTAGTGGGTCGTCGGCATGGTTTGTGTTTGTCGCTATTCGACCGCAAAAGCGAAGACACCGAGATAGGCTATTGGACAAACTCTGCCTTGAGGAGAATGGCCGTCATCACCACTTAAATGGCCGAAAGACACAGGGATACCGATCTCCATGTTGTCACTACGCAACCGTGCGACACTCTGATTGCCCATATTCAGTCCCGCAGAACGGTGAGGCTCCATCAGTTTTGGTGGAGCGCGCGTTGATGCTCCCCGCAAGGGCGCCCAGCCTGTCGGTGGTCGGGACTTCGGCTTTTGTCTCGGCACGCCGGGTGCTTGAGGGCCAACTCTCGGTCCCCGATCATTTATCCAGAAAGATGGCTTTCTTTCATCCTTAGCGTTACAACGACGCCGCCCTCTACCCAGTTATAGTCGATTGATCCACCGAGTTGTCCAGAGACTGTCCTGTGCAACATCTTACTGCCGTAACCGTCTGACGATCTGGGCGACTGGGCAGGGTCGCCTCCGTGTTCGCTCCAGACGATCTCGACCTCGTCTTCGATTACAGAACCGGATATGTCGAGCAATCCCGCATTATTCGACAAGGCACCATATTTGAGCGAATTCGTTGCCAACTCGTGTATCACGAGTGCCAGGCTGGTTGCGGCCTTTTCTCCTAATCCCATCCGCGGCACAGCAACGCGGATGCGACCTGCAAAAGCTCCGACGTCGTCGTAAGGGGCAAGCAGCACAGCAAAGAGGTCACCGAGCAATGCCGATCTCCCCTGGCCATCGGGGAGCGGGCGCACCAGTTCGTGGGCCCTGCCGAGGGCCGTCAGTCGCTCAGTCAACTGCTTTGCCATTTCCTCTTTTGTCTCGGTCGTCCGCGAGGTGATATTTGTTAATCCAGAGGCCAGAGCCAGAATATTCTTGACGCGATGGCTCATCTCGCCGGCAAGGAGTTCATGCCCTTCCTCCGCCTGCTTGCGGCCCGTGACGTCAAGAAAGATGCCTGTCATTTTTTCGGTTGCAGCGTCTCCCTCGTTGCCCTGGCCCCGAGCGGAAATCCAACGAACGTCGGAGGCGTTCGTGAGAATGCGGAAATCAATTTCAAACGGGCCGTCGATGGCGCGGGTTGCGACGAACGCCGCCCTGACGCGGTCTCGGTCAGCGGGATGCACCTTGGCGGAAAGATGCTCGAAAGTGAGGTCTACCTCGCCGCAAATGTCCCAGAGTTCGTAAGCCTTGGCATCCATCACAAACGTGTCGTCATCAACGATCCAGGCCCAGAGCGCGACCCCGGCCGACTGGATAGCACGCCTGAGCTCGGCTGTACTCCATTCAGGTTGTGATGTGCCTTTGCTCAATTTCAAATTTCTCCCACCCCATACAAAAGCTGGTATCGTTCTAGAACTAGCTGGCCAGCGAAGCGTTATCAATGTTCTACGTAGGATGTGCTTTATTGGGATGGAAGTGGAATGGCATTAATTTCGGACCGGTATCGGGACATATTTGTTGGCGATGGAGAGATGGCGCAGATGATGCGGCGCCATGATTGGGCGGATAGTACACTTGGTTGTCCGGACGAGTGGCCCGAAGCGCTGAAGGTCGCAATTCGGCTGTTGCTCACCTCAAAATTTGAAATGTGGCTTGGCTGGGGTCCAGACATCGCCTTTTTCTATAACGACGCCTATAGGCCGACCTTGGGAAATAAGCACCCCAACGCGCTTGCTGTGCCGACAAAGATATTATGGTCTGAAATCTGGAATGATATCAAAGGGCGCTTGGAAATCGTTTATTCAAGCGGAGAGGCAACCTGGGACCGTGCGCTGCTCTTGCTTCTCGAACGCGACGGGTATCCGGAAGAAACGTATCATACCTTCTCCTACAGTCCGCTGATCGGAGACAGTGGCAAGGTCGAGGGCGTCTTCTGCGCGGTCACGGAAGAAACCGAGCGGGTCATCAGTGAACGCCGCCTGGCAACTATGCGGACCCTGGCGTCTGGCCTTGCCGTGGCCGACACCGAGGTCGAAGTCTTCAACGCTTCACGCAAAGCGCTTAACGACAACCCTCAGGATCTTCCCTTCTGCGCACTTTACGTTTTTGACGAGAACGGCAATGCGATGCGCCGGTGGGTTTGCGGCACAGCTGAAGACGACACTTTATTGCCGGTAACAATAAACCGTGGTGTGGGTATCTGGAACCTTGAACGCGCCTGGCAAGAACAGGCCATGGATCTGATAAAGTTGTCGGCCACAGACGTCATCCCGTCGGGGCCTTGGCAAAGAGCGCCATCTCAGGCTGCGGTCATTCCTTTGGTCGGACAAGCCAGCGACCAACCCAAGGGGGTAATGATCACCGGGCTCAATCCGCATCGGGCGGTCAGCGACGATTATCTGGATTTCCTTAAATTGATTGCCGGCCAGATCACCTCGCGCTTGGCGAGCGCCGAAGCGTTCGAAACAGAACGTCGACGGGCAGCGGCACTTGCAGAGGCTGCTGAGATCCGGGAAAAAGCAGCGTTGGCACTCGAGCAGCTCAATCGTCAACTCTCCTCAGAAGTGGAACTTCGGACCGCGGAGCGAGATCGGATGCGCGCCCTGTTCCAGCAAGCCCCAAGTTTCATGTGCATCCTCAGCGGGCCTGAACACACGTTCGAGCTGGTCAACGATGCCTATAATCAACTTGTCGGGCATCGCGAGCTCCTTGGCCTCAGCGTCAGAGAGGCGCTGCCTGAGATTGCTGGGCAAGGCTTCTTCGAATTGCTCGACGGTGTTTTTCGATCGGGCACGCCGTACATAGGTCGTTATGTGCCTGTTTTCCTGGAACGGGATGGCAAGGAGCAGCCGGATCAGCGCTTCGTACATTTGATCTACCAGCCAATTTTTGATCTTAACGGATCAGTGACGGGGATCTTCGTTGACGGCTTCGATGTCACGGACCAGAAGCGTGCTGAGGATCAGCTTCAGAGCCTTAACCACACCCTTGAGGAAAAAGTAGAGCAGCGCACTATTGAACTGAGAACTGCGCTTCTGAAGCTAGAGAAAGAAACTGTCGAGCGCGAAACCGCACAGATCGCGTTGAGGCAGGCGCAAAAGATGGAAGCGCTGGGTAACCTCACAGGCGGCGTGGCGCATGACTTCAACAATCTTCTCCAGGTCGTGAGCGGCAACCTGCAGCTTCTCTCCAAAGATATCGACGGCAACAGGCGGGCAGAACAACGCCTGAATAATGCTCTGGCCGGCGTTGCCCGCGGCGCAAAGCTCGCATCGCAGCTTTTGGCCTTCGGTCGCCGTCAGCCGCTCGAGCCCAAAGTCGTCAATGTTCGAAAACTCATCCAGAATATGGACGATATGCTGCGCCGGGCACTGGACGAAGAGATAGAACTCGAAACCGTTGTCTCCGGCGGGTTATGGAATACGCTGATCGATCCGAGTCAGCTGGAGAACGCCATCCTTAACCTGGCAATCAATTCGAGGGACGCGATGGAAGGCCGCGGACGATTGACAATCGAGACCGGAAATGCGGTTCTCGACGACAATTACGCCCGTTCACACGACGATGTCCGTCCCGGACAATATGTACTCGTTGCAGTGACCGATACGGGGTCAGGAATATCGCCGGATATCATCGAGCATGTCTTGGAACCGTTCTTCAGCACGAAAACGGACGGGAAGGGAAGCGGCCTCGGTTTGTCGATGGTTTACGGCTTTCTTAAGCAGTCCGGCGGCCACCTCAAAATCTACAGCGAGGTCGGGCATGGGACGACCATGAAACTCTATATGCCGCGCACGGTGCAGGTCGAAGACAGCCTGAGTGATCCAGAGGCCATTGCGGTGACGGGTGGCACTGAAACTGTTCTCGTGGTGGAAGACGATGACGGCGTTAGGGAAACATCGGTGGCGCTGCTAACGGACCTTGGTTACCGCGTCCTCCAAGCGAGAGACGCACAGTCCGCATTCGCCGTCGTCAGCAGTGGCGTTCAGATCGACCTGCTGTTCACGGACGTCGTGATGCCGGGCCCGATGCGCAGCACAGATCTTGCGAGGAAGGCCAAGGCTCAGTTCCCTGGCATGGCCGTGTTATTTACCTCAGGCTACACCGAAAATTCGATCGTCCACGGCGGCCGGTTGGACGCTGGTGTCGAGTTGCTATCCAAACCCTACACGCGTGAGGCACTGGCCCGCAAAGTCCGCCACGTCCTGAACAACGCGCAGCAACACAGGATTGCCTTGCAACGGATGGAGCGCCAGGAGCCCGCGCCTGCACCCGAGCAGGAGCCGCTTGATAGCCGCCCAACGGTGTCTGCAAAACCGCATGTCCTTATCGTTGAGGATGAGCCGCTTATCCTGATGTCGACGGTCGACATGGTAGAGGAGCTTGGTCACACGGTGCACGAGGCTAACTCAGCGGAAGATGCCCTCAGCGTCCTTGAGACCAACAGGATCGACATGTTGCTGACAGATGTCGGTCTGCCCGGCATGTCCGGGATCGAACTTGCAAGGCACGTAAGGGAACGCTGGCCAAACGTGCGGATCGTTTTCGCAAGCGGTGACGACAACGCCAAGACAGCCTCGGGCATTTCCGATGCGCAGCAATTATCCAAGCCTTTCAGTATCGATGGGCTGCGACAGGTGTTGGGTAAGGCCGATCGGACCTTGTGACCGCAATTTGGCTGGCATGGCTCGCGCACGGGTATAACCACGTTTGCCATCGCGCTGTTTGGCGATGGCAGCCTGCCACTTGCGCAAGGTTGAGTATCCAGTCCCACCTGCGCTGTTGACCGCCGGGTCATCACGATTGTGGGACTGGATCTGTGGAGATACCTCGATGCCCCTGGGCGAGCGAGGCCACGGCACTCTTCGCCGGTTAATGCGCCTTTCGGTTCTTATCCAAAGTCGACGCCCGCGCGGCGTAAGGCATAGCTCGACCGACAAGAACCGCGCGGCAAAGAACACCACCAGCTCGATCCGGATCAGCCGTACGCCGCGGGGCACGAGATCACTAGAGGCTGACGCCCTCCAGTTTCGCGATCAGCATGTTGCGATCCTCAACCGATTTCAATCGCACCGTTAGAGCTTCGCTCTTAACCGGTACCTGGGGCGGCAGAGAGACGGCAATGCCGGGAATATTTTCGGCAGCCCACCGCCTGAAACGAGGCAACTTGTTGGGGCCGCTGATAGGAAGGGTGTGAATATATCTGAAAGTCATGACTGCTTCTTTCCGAATGCGGGCAATGCCATGGCACAGGCGGCCAGATTTGCTCCGCAGTTTTCGTGTCGGGTTGCGAGAAACCTGACGCCAATGTCGCGGTCGCAACTATTGGCGCCAGGCAATCAGCGTCCGGCACTAACCCTTCGGATCGGAAAGACATAACGCATGGTGAGCGCGAAACCCGTTAGCTCCATCGTCGGCATGTCAGACACCAGAACCTTGCCGCTCGTTCAACCCCAGGATCAGGCGGCCAGAGTGACGGCGGGCATGCCAGCACCCCGGCTCTGCATCGAGTTTCCGTACAAAATCGGCAAGCGCGATATCACCCAGCCTGTCCGCCGCCGCTTGTGGAGAAAACCATCGTCTTTTTCGGTGCGCTTTTTCGCGCCAGTGGGTCAAAGTGCCACGCACGTTCATACCGAATATCGTGACACAGCAGACAAGCTGAGGCCCATCGTTGAGGGTCTCGATGTATCTGTGCGTCATTACCGGAGCCGGGGACATGTCGCCAATAATTCCTGCCACCTTGAACGCATGTCGCGAGGCCATGACGAGGGGCGGACATGCTTTCACGAGCGGGCCATTGGGCACGATCCAGCGCTCGCGCTCACGGTCCGTGACAAGCAGCACCTTGCGATGGCCGTCGCGCCCGATCCGCCAGGGAAGTACTCCGACCTGCTGCAACTGACCTCTGTCATCAGGTGACGAGACGATCCGGCTTGCTGTCGTAGCGCGTGTCATTGTCCTGCGGTCTCCGCAAGCCAGCGAAAGGGCAGCCGGAACTCGTTGCGCTTGCAACTATGAGGCTTGCGTGCGGCTCTCAGTGGAACGGAGGTTTCACACCAAGGGCACCGGGCCGCGGCACCCGGCAGTTGGCGGTTGCAGGCAGGGCAGACTGGAAGGGGGCGAGGGTGGGACACTAAAACGCTCCATGGCTACGTCGCGCGAGCGACGCATAACGAACCGCACTTTCAATTGCGTGGTTCCCGGAGCGGCTGGGTCTATGGCGGCGTTAAAGGTTCAGTGCTGCCAGCTCCGGGTTAGGGAACGTGCCTGATCAATAAGCCTGAAAAATACGGATTTCATGGTCGTTTTCATGATGCTTATCTGGGCAAGGATCGCGTTGACTGCAAGGTGACCTTTTGCCGCACGATAGGAATGATGTCGGACCATCCGCGCCAAATCGTACGTGAACGAACCTCGTGACATTCACTCAGCGGCAACAAGCTCTGCGACACTTTATAGCCTTACTGTCAGACCCAGAGCTTTTCGCTTGAACGCGCGGACGACGATCGAGACATTGATGGAGGTTTTGCAGACATAGCTGTTATCGAACAACAGACCTGACCGGTCGTTGCACAGCACTGACGATTCGAGCGCCTGCTCAGCTAGGTTGCGCCCCCACTCGTTGTGGAAGAACGTGCTTCCATCGGTAAAGCCAAGCCCGGTGCTCTGGTATGTCGGTCGAGCTTGCAGCGATCTTAAGGCGGCAAGATAAGTGGCATCATCCTCCGACCTGCGTCCAGCGACCATTGCTTTTCCCAGAGATTTCCGATCGATGCTGGGACGCCTCCAGATAATGAATCGGTTCTCAACCAGATCAATGTACTCATCGAGACCAGCAACGGGGATCGAGTGGGCGGCGACAGGTTGATAGAACATGAATGGATCGCTCTCTTCGGCGGCCGCATTCCCCCGGAAACACATAACCGCTTCGAGCGATACCACTATCTCCGGCCAGGCTTTAAGGACGGAGGACATCACCTGAGGGGCGACTCCAGCCTTCCGCCAGAGTGCATGTATTAAAGCCAGAGCAATCCACCGTGGCTCGCCTGTCGTCTCGTTAGCCGCGTTAGCAATCGGTGCAAGGCAGGCCTCGTCCTCACATAGGATAGCGGCGACATCAGCCAGAGTAGCATGATCAAGTCCAAAATTGGGCTTGGCAAGCAGGGCAGGAAACAAGATGGTAACCTCTGAAAAACGCCTTGTTCTCAACAAAGAGAACAAAGACCAGTGGAGCGACTGAATTGGCGAACGACCCGATCGCACGCGTGCGATCGGGTGACGCTCCTGCTTTGAGGCGCAGCGGCTCCGGTCTGGCTTGAGGTCCAATAATCATCACCGATGCGTTCCTCCAGGACAGCATGAGTCGAGCTGGGCCGCCGCTCGTGATCGCCTAGATGACCCCCAAAGCGTCCATAGCTTCCGCGACCCGAACAAATCCGGCGATGTTTGCACCAAGGACGTAATCGCCCGGCGCGCCATATTCATCGGCTGTTTCCGCGCAGACATCATGGATCGCACTCATGATGTCTGCGAGGCGCGCCTCCGTTTGCTCAAACGTCCAGCTGTCACGGGAAGCGTTCTGTTGCATTTCCAAAGCAGACGTGGCGACCCCTCCTGCATTAGCGGCCTTGCCAGGCGCGAACATGACGCCTGCCGCCTGAAACAACCTTACAGCCTCGGGAGTCGACGGCATATTTGCACCTTCTCCCACCGCGATGACGTTGTTTCTGACGAGCGTCTTTGCGTCTTTACCAGTCAGTTCGTTCTGCGTTGCACAGGGCATAGCCACGTCACAGGGGACATCCCAGATTGATCCTCCCTCGACAAAGCAAGCGTCCGACCCCTTGAGCTTCACGTATTCCGAGATGCGTCCTCGGCGGACCTCCTTGATCTCCTTGACCAGGGCGAAATCAATCCCGCTTTCATCGACGACATAACCGTTTGAATCGGAGCAAGCGACAATCTTCCCGCCGAACTCGCTTACTTTTTCCATTGTATAAATTGCAACGTTGCCCGAACCAGAAACCGATACACGCTTTTCTGAAAAGTCCATTCCTTTGGAGGCTAGCATCCTGCGCACAAAGTAGCTCGCCCCATAACCTGTCGCTTCTTTGCGAGCGCGCGAACCGCCATAGAACAGGGCTTTCCCGGTCAGGACACCCGCCTCAAATCGATTGGTGAGCCTCTTGTACTGGCCAAACATATAGCCAATCTCACGACCGCCGACACCGATGTCGCCAGCGGGAACATCGGTGTATTCGCCAATATGTCTATGAAGCTCAGTCATGAACGACTGACAAAAGCGCATAATTTCGCCATCAGATCGTCCGCGCGGATTGAAGTCGGATCCGCCCTTCCCTCCACCGATGGGCATACCGGTCAAGGCGTTCTTGAACGTCTGTTCGAATCCGAGGAACTTGATGATACCGACGTTGACCGAGGGATGAAACCGAATGCCGCCCTTATAGGGACCCAAAGCAGAGTTGAACTGCACGCGGAATCCGCGATTGATTTGGACCTGACCGTTGTCATCCACCCAAGGCACACGAAAGATGATCTGCCTCTCCGGTTCACAAATCCGCTCGATAAGGGCGGTTTCCGCATAACGCGGATGTTTAGCAATGACTCTTCCAAGGCTCTCCAGGACTTCGCGCACGGCCTGGTGGAACTCGAACTCTCCTGCGTTTCGGCGCAAGACTTCGTTGAGAATGGGTTCGAGTTTTTCGTCGACGTGAACCATCAAATACTCCGTTTTTTTAATAGCTTAAGGAAGATCGGCATGGGCAAGGCAGCCTGATCACTGCCGGCG
The DNA here is from genome assembly GCF_009649785.1 of Agrobacterium tumefaciens. GTDB lineage: Bacteria > Pseudomonadota > Alphaproteobacteria > Rhizobiales > Rhizobiaceae > Agrobacterium > Agrobacterium tumefaciens. The sequence continues at coordinate 109,876 of NZ_WJOK01000015.1, forward strand.
AGGGTGACTGCCTTGGCTCGTCAGACATCGGGGTTCTTTGACCTCACTCGCTCGGACATCATCGCCTGGAAGTTCGACAGCAGGATTATGCATCCGCCGATGACGACCCAGGCGTCTACGCCTTCTCCGTAAGCGTAGAACCCGACGACCGCAGCCATGGGTACACGCAAAAAGTCGATAGGCATGATGACAGATGCATCGAGGCGCTTAAGCGCCTGTGCCTGGCAGTAATGCGCACTCAAGGCACCAACGCCGGCAACCATCATCCACGGAATATCGGACAGGCTAACGTCCCTCCAGTCCGTCAACGCGGCCAGCAGTCCCAGCGGCAGTTGAATGAGGATCATCCAGACCACGATGATTGCTGGTGAGCATTCTTTCGTGAGCTGCTTGACGAGAATTAAGGAAAGCCCATAGCCGGCGGCCGCCAGCAGCACTAAACCAGCAGCCGGATCAATGACGCCGAATCCTGGACGCACTATCACCAGAACACCGATGAAACCGCCAAGGGTTGCGAGAAGCCGAGGCCCGGTTAGCTGCTCCTTGAGAAAAAGCCAGGCGAAAAATGCGACCCAGATCGGCATCGTAAATTCGAGTGCAAAGACCGAGGCCAGTGGGAGAGAGACCACGCCAATGGTCCAGAAATACTGGGCGGTGAAGTGAACGACGTTTCGGGCGAGATGCCTTGGAAACAGTTTCTTCTGAAGGATCTGCGGCAGGAGTGACCGTCCCACCAGCAAAATTACGCCGAGACCGACGAGAGCCCGGAAAAACAGCACCTGTCTGATCGACAAGGTCGATGCGAGCTCGCGAGACCCGACAGCCATGCTTATGAAGGACGCCATGCTCAGCGCCATCCAGCCAAGTCCCTGCGCAAAACCTGCCCGCCCCCGCATTCCAGTAAAATGTGTGTCTTTTTCCATGATTGCTCCGGACAGCTTGTGCTGCCGCAATAGAGGAAGCCTTGGTCCACTTTTGTTGGCCAAACATCTGAAGCACCATACGAAACAGATGTTGTTGGTGCGTTCAAAGGGCGGAGGAACGTGCGCAAGCAAGCGCAGACATCCGGTCCTGCAGACCTTTCTTGCGTCGATATCATCGCGTTCAGAGGTGGCTGAAGGCTTCCGCGGCTGCTCGTCTTTCACCGGCACGGCCGACCCGGACGACAGTCAATTGATGTCTGTGTCCATCGCGAGAATTCCACTCGCCGCGCTGCCCGGGCTTAAGGCCCAAGAGCGCCACGCCAACAGGCGTCAATACAGACAAGCGGCCCGCGTCTGCCAGCACTTCATTCGGGAGAACAAGGGTAACCTGGCGTTGCTGCCCCTCTACATCATACGAGACAGTTGATCCTAGGCAGACCGTGTCGAGCGAGACCTGTTCGTCTGCCAAGACCCAGGAGTTTTCCAGCTTCTCACTCAAGTCGGGGCCGACGTCGAAATCATTGGTCAGGGCCACGAGCGTCAGGCGGCTAAGTGTGTGAAAGTCTGTTGCCCCGATTATGGGCATGGTTTGGCTGAGTGAAGACATGTTTATTGTGACCTGCGCAACAACCCCATCGCTAGAGGAAGGGCGTTGACTTGTTTGAAGAGAGACTTGCCGCAGATGGTAAGGCGAACGTGTTGACGTAGCCACTCTGGATCCGGCAGGCGACAGTGGCCGGACCCGGTTACGATCCTGCGATGGGGCAGACCCTGAAAGCGCTCACTGCGCGTCTTTTGCTCTCGTTCAACATCAACCTAGCATTTATGGAAGGTGCCATGAAGTCAAGGGCACTTGCCGAGATCAAAAGCGCCGGGCAGCGTCTCACGGAGCGCTTCTTGACTTCCCCCTCAGGCATGCCATGATTAGGGCACCATGTTGAAAATTGGCAATTCACATAAATTTCGCCTCTGCCGAGAGTATCCCGTCGAAGGATACTAGCCCGGGACGTAGACTGCTGTCGCGCGTCTGAACCCGGGCTTTGATCCTGCGGGATTGCGCGACCTCACCCTCCACAAGCAGTCTTTTTAAAACGCAGCTATTCGGCCGCGGTACGAGGCATATGAAATGAACACCACTGATTACACAAAGCCGTCCATCATCGTCCGGCAGACTGACCACGCTCGTCTGACCGCTCTTGCACTGGCGGCACCGGGGCGCGACCTCGACGATGCCGAGAAGTTGCTTATCGAACTTGAGCGTGCTGATGTCGTAGAGGATGACCAGTTCCCCGCAGACGCAGTGGCGGTCGGATCGACGGTATCCTACCTGACGGAAGGCGGAGCCAGAAGGACGGTAACTCTTTGTTACCCCGGCCTCGCCGACATCGAACGCTCAATGGTCAGCGTGCTGACCCCGATTGGAGCTGCTCTTCTTGGTCTTTCTCCCGGACAGCAGATCGAGTGGAAGGGCCGTGACGGGCATTCACACAAGTTGACCGTCCTTGAGGTGATGGCCGACTTAACGGTCAACGCCTCTTAAGACCCTCATTCCGGATGATACGAGAACCCGTTTACAAATTGACGGCGACCGTCCGCATCCACCGATTGACGAGGTCACAATTCAAACGTCGCGAGTAATCGCGACTATTGCGATCCCAATCGATGCCAGAGAGCTTCATCTTCCACTCCCTTGGTTGGCCATCTGTCCCTGGATGACCCGGCAAGCTTCGATCCATGCATACCGCCTTGCGTTTCAACGTGAATGAACATCACCTGAATATCTGAATGAGCTACTAGAAGCGCAATCGTTTCGGCACCCATCACCTCTTTCTCGAAGTTGTTCGAGGAGCAGGTGGCGGCTCAGATGGTTATGCTTGACTGATGTCACACATCCTGCAACGCCATTGCCACGCCGAAAAACGAGGCGGATAAATGCCATGGACGATCCAGCGCCTAAAGTTCGCCCTTCCGGTGTTGAGATGGGCTGACCCCAAATGCTTTTTTGAAGCTCTGGGTGAAGGCACTTTGGGTTGCAAATCCCCACGCCTGAGAAATCTCCTTTACGGACCGATCCTTATTCCGATCGATCTCGTCGCGAGCTTTTTGAAGGCGCAGAGCAAGCTGATACTCACTTATTGTTTGTCCCACGCAGTTCAAAAAGGAATATTGCAAAGAACGAACACTGACCCCGCTCAGGCCCGCCAAGAGTTCAGGAGAGCTTCTAGCCGCTGGGTGCGCATGGATATAATCAATCGCTCGACGGACTTGTCGTGGAGCAATGACGGGCACAGGCGCCTCAAGTTTTTGCGTGTAGTTGTTCGGATAGTTTAGAAGAAAACTGTCAACGATCAGATTACCCATACTCGGAGACTGCTTATTCAATGACCTGGCAATTCCTTGTAACGGTGAACCGTTCAGCATTTGAACAAGAGCCGGAAGCCCTTCGAGTTTGCCATGATCCAGAGCGCGTTTGCTAAATTCGATCGGCTGAACCACAGGCCGATCGAGCAATATCGACATGCGTCTTGATAATAGAGCGTCTGAGATAACGACTGTTGAATGTTCGCTACCATCAAGGACATCCACGCTATCGGCGTGCCGGTAGCCAATGACCTGATTAGCCGCAATCGATAGCCTTTCACCCCGGAAGTCATATTCGGTCGCTCCCTTGCTCGCGAAATTAAACAGAACAGCGTCGAACATCGCAATGGGAGTAACGCGATACGAACCTATGGTCGCCGACCATTCGAAGAATACTTCATCGATTACGGCCAGTTGACCGGTGACCCCGTAGTTGTCGTGTGAGCCCAGTGGCATGACAGCGACGGGAGCATACGCCTCACTCAGATACTCTTCGACTTCCCCAATATCTCTCGACGAGATCTTGAGCTTTTTGTACAGCCCGTCCGACATTTCCCGCACATCCCAACACAGGTTGACGTGATAAAAAGCGCATTAGGTACCAACTCAAATCACCTGAAATGGCATCATATGTCCCTATAATAACCAACGGTGCGGCATCATTTAGATCTGGGAATCAACCGAGGGTATTGCTCCATTTCGGTCGTAATCAGTCATGCTTGCAATCAGCCTCTGCGTTGCGGAAGACGTTCTCAATGTCTAGTGAACGGTTCAGAGGACATTTGTCCGGCACGCTGGCAATAGTCGCAAAAAAATTGCACCTCAGAAACACACCTGCACTTTACAGGTGGCTCATCGGCTTCACGCGCCTTTTGAGAGTGAGAGTTTTCGACTATTCTTAATTATAAACATTGGCGCCTTACCGGTCGCGGCTCTAAACCTCTAAAAAAGGTTCACGTCGAATGGCTTAGCCAAGGATTATGGCCTAAACGTCCGCGACATAAAGTGGTTTGGATACGGATTTGATACAGAGATGTCTGGATGAGCAATCAATTATTTCGGCCTCCAAGCTTTTAGCGGCGATGGAAAACCCGAAAAGGCTCGCAATACTGCGGATTCTCGTTGACGCCGAAATTCCGGTTGGTGAGCTGGCACACCGGGTTGGCCTCAGCCAATCAGCCTTGTCGCAACACCTCGCCAAGCTGCGCAATGCAAACGTCGTACAAACCCGCCGTGAAGCGCAGGTGATCTACTATTTCAGCCATTCCGATGCCGTGCGGCGTATTTTAGCTACTTTGGAAGCGATTTTCCGCGAGCAGCCGCCTGTGTCTCCGGCTGCTGCGCCAAGCGGGCGATAAATTCGCCCCGGCGCATGAAGCTGGTAACGTTATGGATGGCTTCACTGGATTGGACTGGCTGGCCAGTCAAGATTCCTCGCCGCTTTAGACTGTTTTCTTGATGTATTGTAAGCGGTTGTCCGACCGCATATTGTCCGCTGTCGCCTGATCTGTGATCGACACTCCATGGATGAGTGACAACGAGGATCTTGCAGGCATACGTCAGAGTTGCCTTAAGGTGTACTACGCTTATCGACTTACACGGTTACCGTGCTGCTTTCGGCGCTCTTTACGGAGACACACCCAACAAGAAACATCAGGACCACAATCCGCACCTCGGAACTCCGTAAGTCGCTCAGTTTGCTATTCCGTGGCTCTACACTCACTCCTGAAATACACCTCAGACAGCCGAAAGTTTCCTTTGTGTCGCCTGCACTGAGCAACGATATCGATACTCGCCTTCAAAAAAGCCACGATGTCGGCCCGGTCCAGGCCTGCGCCGCCCTGCGACTCCTTAACGAGCAGGACCAGTTGCTCAAAAGCCAATTCGGCCGAGTTCGCATGGACCGTGGTTATTGAGCCAGGATGGCCCGAATTCACGTTCCGGATATAATAAAAGGCCGTCCCATCGCGAAGCTCCTGAAGCAGAATCCTATCCGGCCGCATACGAAGACAGGATTCGAGAAGCTCTTTCGGTCCGGCACGCGAAAGCCCCTGCCGTCCTTTCGAGTAGAACAAGCGCACGTGGTTCGGTTGTGAGATAACGAGCTCGGGAGTGTCCTCGATTGAAATGACCCTCTCGTTTTCGGGAATATGCTTGATCAATGCTTTGGAAAGCGTCGTTTTCGCCGAACCTGTGGCGCCAGAAATGATGATGTTTTTTCGAGCGATGACGGCCTGCCGCAGGAAATCCTTAAAACGGCCGGCACGATATGTTTCACACAGTTCCTCATCCTGCGCGGAGGAGGAGGTACTGGTCGCTGCGCACGCTGTCTGGAAAAATCCCTTTTCCTCCAGATCATCAAGACTGAAGTCGACCGAGGAAGGCTTGCGGATTGTCATGCTGACAGTGTCATTGATGGTCGCCGGGGGGATGACGATCTGGATTCGTTCGTTCCCGGGTAGCGTCGCCGACAATATTGGACGCGTCTCATCAATCGACTGATGGGAAAAACTTGCGACTGCCCGGGCAAGACGCATGAGCTTTTCGAAGGTCAGCTCCGGCATTTCATAGGTCCGCCACCCACCGGGACCTTCCGTCAACACCTGCCCGGGCCGATTGACAATCACCTCTAGGAGAGACTTGTCCTGAAGGAATGTCGAAAACGGCTTCAACAGCTCGCTGACGACAGCCGATTCTTGCCTCTCTGACATTTCGCGCTCTATTTCGTTAGGAGCGTCGATCGTGGCGCGAAATCCCCCAGGACTGCACGATCGAAAACGCGGTTTCTGGGTTCGGTCACCCGAAGACCGTAGATGCCGGAAAAGTCGAGATCGCGAGCGACAAAGATCGAAACCGGTTCACCTTGGTGCTTATTGAGTGTCGGCGGGATATTGATGGACTGCTCGACCGCGATGGCGGCCGCCTGTTGACTGGCACTCGTTGTTTTTTGCGCGTCGACATCGCTGTCCTGCAGCCGACTGCTTGCATAGTTCGTCGCGTCCCCGACAATGGAAAGCAGAAGAGCGCTGCCGAACCGCTCCCACCAATGGGTGTCGACATGGCCGTCGACACCGGCACGACCCAGTGCGTCGGTTGCTGGTGATGCGAGAGTGACGATAACGCCCTTCGGCGTTTTCGCGCGATTCCAGAGAATGAACAGGCGCTTTTGCCCGCGTTGAAGCCCTCCACGATATTCGCCGACAACCTGCGTGCCCTTTTCCATCAAGACCACCCTGCCATTGTCAGAGAGAACATCGCGGTTGATCACACAAGTGGTAAATCCCGGCTGGTCGGATGCTAACGCGGTTTCAAGAACGCAGGGAATGGTCGTTCCCATCGCGACGATGAAATTGCGGTTTCCGAGTGTACCGGCCCTTGAGCCTTCAAGCCGCGTTGGCCGCAGCAGGCCATCGAAACGATGCTGCTCATTGTTTTGCTGGTTCTGAACAGACATATTGTTGTCGAGCGGCACGAAATTACTGTTGTCGGAAGGATAAGAGCTGTCGCTTTCCCTCAGCTCTTTCCGATTCCTCTGCCCTCCACTGAAGGCCATCACGGGCGCGCGGCGGGCGGAATCGAGCAGCTTATCCTGCTCTTCAATGACCGGTTCGACGACAGGCGTTGGCAATTTTACTTCAGGGAGCGCCTGGTCCGGTTCAACTTTCTCTTTTGCGGCCTCGAAGGGGGTCGTCTGACGAATAATGATCCGTTCGGGCTGAAGATTTTCATCCCTTCCCTTCTTTCCCGTCGTCGACCAAAGCGCGAAGCTGACAAACGCGATGATCGCAATGGCAACAGCGCCGCGTTTCAAGAGAGGGCTGTTGTCGATCTGACGACTGGTGACGGTTTCGGCACGCTCTCCGGGGATGCGATCCTCGTCTTCCTGAGCCATGACTGTTCCCTTCCCTATCGCCCGGTAACATCGCGCTTCACGACGCGCTCCACCGAAGGAGACGTTGTGTTGGTGTCAGGATTGATACCGACGCGGTCGTAGGCTTCGTTGAAGACGCAGAGCACATCCTTGCCCCGACGCAGGATGAACTTGCGGCTGATCGCGTGCACCATCACCAGATCTCCATCGACCGACTTCGGAACAAGGCTTTCGGAGCCGTCGGAGTTCTCCATATAGATTGCGGGCATTTCCTGGTTACCCACAAAGGCAAACGTTGTAATCGTGCCGTTGTCGTAGACGCTTTGCGGCTCCAGTGCCTGCGATCCCTGAGAAGAATAGCGCCAGTTTCGAGGGCCATAGGCTTCGTGAAGCGCCAGCACATTGTCGGCGTCCTTCGCCTGGGCCGCGAGAGCCCTCGACGCTGCCTGCTGGCGGCGAAGCTCGGCGTCATCGCCTGGATACCTGTACTTCACGTAGAAGTAGGTGTTTTGGCCAGCCTCTACGGAGCCATCGCGCGCCGTCAGTTCCATCTGGTAGCTGCGGGTCGAGCCATCCCTGCGCGTCGTAACCACGGAAATATTCGTCACCGGCTGGCTCTCGCGTGGCTTCAGGAACAGGATGTTGCCGGCCGGCGCAACTTCCCAGGCGACGCTATTGCCGAGCGCGACATGGGCGATTTCCTCGTCCGCCGCGAACTCGACCTGTACGGATGACCGCAGAGTGCCGACCACCCGCGTGATGTTGTAGGGTTGGTAGTTCACGAACCGGACACGACTGTCTTGCGAGGCACCTCGGGGTATCTCAAGCGCAAACGCCGGCGACATCGAAAGGGTCACGATGAGTGCAGGAATTCGAGGGATGCGCATCATCTCACCTCCTCCGGATCAGCGCGATACTCGCTGACGACGAAGCCGAGCGGGTTTACGAGCCGGTCCGTCGAGGACATCGGAGCGTTCGCGTAGGAATAGGTGATCGACGCAACCCAATGGGTCGTTCGTACTTCCTCGCCACGCGTGATGGTTCGCATGTAGCGTACGGAAACGACATTCTGATTGATGAGGGAGATTGAAGCGATATCGATCCTTGCTGTAGCCCCGCGACCATAAGTATTCTGGGGCGATTGCGGGTTGCTGCCACGGTAGAGGGCCGCGAAACGCGTTTGCTCCGCTTGCGTCGACAAGAGGGCGATGGTGCGGAAATTTTCCTGTGCTTCACTCCAGACGTAACCCTCGCGGGCCCGGACATATTTTGCAGCGAAATATTTCGTCACCGCCTCATCGTAGGTGCCAGCCGTCGATGTCAGCGCTGACACGACGTCGACAATGCCGGTCGAATTGTCGACGCGCACCACAAAGGGTTCAACCGTCTTGAGGGGTGTGAGACACGCGACCGCGAAGACGGCTACAGCGGCGACAATGCCTGAAACTATGGCGATCGACCAGGCAATCCTGTTCGATCGCTCGACCTGGATCATCCGGTCCTGGTCGAAACGACGTGCTTTGTCGAAGTAGCTCTTGAGATTATCTGTCGTCACCATGTTTCATCCCTCACAACGGCGATAGGAACCGTCGATGTCCAGATGCGCAAAAGCGGAAGTCTCGCTGGCCTCTTTTACGAAAGGTGTGAGGGACGTGGACGAACTCGTGTTGGATTGCTGCTGTTTCAGCTTGCTGCCGCCCTCCCAGTCCCACATCGAGCGGTTCAATGGGCGGCGCGAATAGCCGTCGCAGTTCGGCAATGGGTAGGTCATCGAAGCGCAGCCGACAAGCGTGGCTGAAAAGACGATCAACAGGGCAGGCTTAATCATTCAGCAGGCCTTTATCTAATGTTCTGGACTGGGTGTCATACGCCGGCATTTCTTGATCCGAAGGCGCGGCGAGCAAACCGAGCACCGCGACCGATCATCCGGCCGGTGTGGGAGGCTGCTCTGGCCAGCATGCCTTCATGCGCATCGCGTGCGGTCGTGTAACCATAGACCAGCGAGGCGCCGCCAGACGCCAGCGCCGATGCAATGCCAGGTAGCTGGTAGAATATGTACAGGGCAGCTATCCCGATGGCACAAAAAGCAATAGGGCGCATAAGGACGTCGCTGTAGCTGTCGATTGCGGTGAAGCTCGAGTCCAGGCAGGAGATCAAAAGCGAACCGACGGCAACGACAAGGACCTGAAGGATCACGAAGTTTGCGAGCTGCCCGATCCAGGACTCGGTAAAACGGCGCGTCGATTGAAACATGGCAAGCGCAATGAAAATCGGCCCGATCGCCAGGACGATCGCCAGCGCCAACCGTGCATAAAGGGAAACAACATAACCGATCCCCGCCACCAGAAAGCTGACGCCGATCACCATGATGCCGCCCACACCTGTGACGATGTCAATCGGCCAGGAAGCCCTGGTCCAGATATCGGTCGCAGAGGCCTGGCCCTTGTCGAGCAGACTGTCAAAGGTGCTGGCACTCGGCGCCGTACCTGCATTCAGCGCCTGAGCGATCTCGCGTGGCAAAACATCGAAGAAGATGTTTGTGACATAGGTCTGATATTCGCCGGCGTTCTTCACCAGCATCACTATGATCGCGAGCTTCATCGCGCGGAAGGCGAAGTCAAGGATAGGTTCCTGGACCGAGCCCCGAAGGATGAGATAGCCGTAGAGGACGACGTAGAGGGTCACTGCCACCGTCAACGGACCAGCGACCCATTCTGCTATGTTCGACGTCCCATCCGAGACGAAAGTCTCCAACGGCCGCTTGAACTGACCGTCGATAAACTCAAACACCTGGTACATTTGGTCAGCCTCCCAATGCCTTGCGCATGTTCTGGAGCCGGAGCTTAACCTCGGCCGCTTCCGCGTTCTGGCAATTGGGCGTCTGGCGCAATGCACCCGGGTTGTTGCGGCACTCGGTAATCGTACGGGACAGCAATTCGGTGTCGGCGACGAACTCGTCCACCGTATGAGTTCGCTCCGCCTCTTGCGAACAAGCCGACAAGAGCACCAGGGAAAGGACGATGAGGGTGCACTTCACTGCAGCGCCGCCTTCATATTGTCCATCCGTTGGCGCCAGTCCTCCGCCTTGCGCTGTTCGTCGACCTGGTTCTGCGCCTGCTGCACCATCCTCAGCCCCTCCATCCGCAGGACGTCGGTCTGAAGAAATGCCTGTTCGGCCTGCAGCCGAGCCTGCAGGTCGGCAATCTCTTTGGCGTCGCCAGCCGTGGAAATCTTTCCCCGCAGCTGATCAATCCCGTTGATGCGCTTGGTCGCGGCATCGTAGATTTGCTCACCAAGGCTCATTTGCCCGGCATTCTTGTTCTGAAGCCGGGACAATTCCTGAGCGTAGAAATCATCGGCGTCAGTGCGGTAGGTCGAGTTACCTTCCAGAAACCTTGAGGCGGAATCACCGAACACGCCGGTACCGTTGCCTTTGAGCAATCCCTTGATGGCAGCGAAGTCGGAGGGAAGCGCCTTGCGGATCGCCGGATCGTTGAGAACCTCGGCGACATCCGCCATATCGGTCAGCTTGTTGAGCGAGCCATAAAGCTGCCGAGCCTGGCCGATCTGCTCATTGAGCGCGTCGAGTTGCGACTTGAGCTGCGCGATGCTCTCGATCTGCTTGGCAATCGCAGCCTGATCGTTGACAGGAATCCCCTGCCCTGACGCGCCTTCAGCAGCAAGCATGAGCACCGCGCTGAGCAGTACGCCATGAAGTCGATAGGAAGTCATCAGCTAGCACTCCTTCGCTGTTGGAAAATGGGAAGCCAGTTCTCGACGTCGTCTCCAACCTCCGCGCGGATCGCGTCGAGAAGTTCGACATTGGCGGTCCGGCCGGAGAGGATGGCGAGCTCGTCATCGAAGCCGTTGAGATCGAGCTCGGCAACGACGCTGTTGTGTCCTTGCTTCAACACGAACCTCCGGCTTTCAACGGAAAGCTCGCGCGCTATCAATTCGTATTCGCGCTCGGTGAGCTTGAATCCATCGACATAGTCGGCATGGTTGCCGCGCGAGTTGGGCAGGAAGATCTGTGTCGGGCATTGCTCGATGATCGTGTGCGCGATTGGCGAGTTCAGCGCGTCGCGTGGGCTTTGCGTGGCAAACAGCATCAACCCATTTTGTTTGCGGATGGTCTTCAGCTTGTTTTGCGCAAGATCGCGGAACCCCTCGTCCTGTAGCGCCTTCCAGAATTCGTCGATGACGATGATGATCCGGCGGCCATCGATCATCTGCTCGACGCGATGGAAGAGATAGGCCATCAGCGGTGTGCGAATTTCCTCGTTGTCGAGGAAGTCGGTCATGTCGTAGCCGATGAACTTCCCTGATCCGCCGAAATCGCCAAATCCGATATCTTCGATGACATTGTCGAAGACCCAGCCGAGCGGCCCTCCCTCCTCCCACCGGCGGAGCCTCGCCGCGATACCTTCTGGATCCGTATTGTTGAGGAAAGCCCGCAGCGCCCCTATTGTCCGTCGCTCAGCGGGCAGGTCGGCAAGGCCGTCGATCGCGCCGGAGATGTCGCGAAGTTCGGTGACAGTCAGTTCCCGCGCCCCTGAACCCACAAGCTTGCCGATCCAGCGCGCCAGGAACACCTTGTTCTCCGGCGTCAGGTTGAGGGCCTTTAAGGGAGCGCAGCCGGTGGGGACCCCGTTCTTCAGCGGCAGGTAGGTGCCTCCGGCGGCGCGAACATAAAGGTCCGCGCCGCGATCCTTGTCGAAGAACACCACGTGCGGGTCGTGTTTCTCGAGCTGTGACAGCATGAAATTGACAATCACGGTTTTGCCCGCTCCCGACGGACCGCACATGAAGGTGTTGCCCAGATCGCCATAATGGAGATTGAAGTAGTAGGGCGAGCCTGAAGCGGTCTTCAGCAGGGCGACGGCGGGTCCCCACTCATTGCCGTCCTTCTGTCCGATCGGATAGGAATGGAACGGTGACAATGCTGCGAAATTCTTCGAGCTGATCGCGCCTGAGCGCGCGCGGTAACGAAAATTGCCCGGAAGTTGCGCCCACCATGCCGCTTCGAGACCAAGATCCTCGCGCGCAACGACAGCCCCGCCATTGGTCAGGCTGGCGCGAACCTTTGCCAGATTGTCGGTCAATTCCTTTAACGTGGTCGCAAAGACGGAGAGTGTCAGGTGATGCTCGCCGATCACGAAGCGGTTGGACTCCAGGTCGTCCATCGCATCGTCAAGTTCATCGATTTGCGAAGCCGCCTTGTCGCCGCTGCTCACCAACTGGTTTTGCTTACGCCCCATGATGACGCGAGCGTCCGCCTTCGACACAAAGCAGAACGACTGTGAGAGAATGAGCTCAAACGGACTGTTTAGAACTCCGTCCAGCATGCCTGTCCTGGTGCGGGCTGGATATTCCTTGAAGCTCAGCATGCCGGCAAAGCGGCTTTCTGCCTCATGCCGGATCTCGATCGTTTCCCGACCTATGATTACGCGATCAGAGTAAATTGCCGAGGCGACGCGACCTTCGGTAAGCGGCACACGCTCGCGCCTCCCGCCGACGAGCTGGTGTAGCACCTCGCTCGGTTCAGAGAAGAGCATGCCTTCCTGTTCGTAAAGAGAAAGGACCCTTGGCTCAAAGCGCCTCAAGCCCGCCACTACGTTGACGACCTTGTCCTTAAGCTGTTTCAGAGCCTCTTCATCCAGCTCCATATCGAGTCGTTTTGACCGTCGAAGGTACGACAGCAGCTTCCCCGCCTTGTCTGCAGGGCCACGCGCTGGCGACCAAAGGACGGTCAGATAGAGATCGTTGCGGAAAAGGTGTTCGCGCGCCATGCGTTCCCGGTATTTCTCGTTGAGCGAGGCGGAGAATGGCGTTGCGAACGTTCCGCCCGGATAGTCGCTATCCCTGCGCCGAATGAGATGGGTCCAGATCGCGAGCCGCTCATCGGCAATATTTCGATAGAGCGTGTTGAGGTCGCGATGGAGCGCGTTGATGTCGAGCAGATCAGCAGTTTCGAACGATACGCCTGCGAGCGCGACCATGACCATGAGTGTCCGGGACTCGAGCGCGATTGTCGTCTCGTCGATGTGCCGCACGTAAGGGATAAAAGCCTCTGGCGTGAGTTCGCGTGATCTAAGGGTGGCGATGTCAGGCAATTCCAATATCCCTTTCGTCGAAGCGGCGTGTCAGCCTCAGAGGGGAAAGTGTTGCCCCGCCCCAATAGGCACCGTTGCGTGAACGGCCGCGTGTCTCGACCCAGGCGAGCAGGATGCGGAACATGTTGTGATCGTGCTTGACGAGCGCTTTGAAGATGAGATGGAAAACGATGCCGACGAACGCGTAGGCGATAGATCCGGCGACGATGTAGAGGATCGTCGTGACCATGATGTTGAAGCCCATCGCCTCCATCGTGACACCGGCAATCATCGCGGGACGCGTACACGCGATGAAGAGTGTGTCTTCTTCGAGAACCGTTTGTCCGCCCACCATCTTCAGGCTCCGACGATGGTGTTGACGAGTTCGGTTGCGCCAAAGATGCCGCCAATTCCGATGATCCAGAAGCCCGCTCGCCTCAGGTCCATGTAACCAAACATCCAGGCGATGCAGATGACGATGACCGCAATCACGGCGAGAAGCTTAGCAATGTTTCCCGTCAACATGTCGACGATGTTCTGCAGGACGGTTTCGATGCCGGCGGCTTGCGCGAAGGCGGGCTCAACCATCGTCACTATAATGGCGGCAGCCATGACGGACGAGGCGACGACGGGTCTGATCCGGGAACTAATTATCATTCACTCTGCTCCAATTCCAATTGATTGTCTTGAAACACCAGGACGGATGAACGGCTTCGGGTCTTGAAGACGTCCCAAGCGGACGCCGCCGAGATCGCGTGTGCTTCCCCCGGAGTGTTTTCCGCCACCACTTCGGCAACGACGTCTGCTTGGGAAGAATTCGCCGACACGTTTGTCTGCAACCCTTTTCCCGTGTCGCCGATTGTAAATCGAGCCACTGTCGGTCCGAGCCGTTCGATTTCGCGGCGAACCTGATCGCCATAGTTGACCACGCCCCCGACCGACGGATCGTCACGTCCATAGCAGGATTGCAGCACCTGCTCGGCCCTGGGACTGTCAGCACCCTCCTTCACCGAGAGGCAGCAATAGCCGTCGGATGGCGTCGCTGGAGCCTTCAGGTTAAGGCAGCGAGCGAAAGCGGCTGGTATCGAGAGGTTCAATCTCCACAGTTCTTCCGGCCCGACCCCGTCGGGACCAATGTGTATGTCATGGCATGTTGCCTCCGAGGATGCGGCGACTTCGATTACATCGGCCTTGGTCGCAGGTTGCCGCCCGAGCGGTGCACGGCTGTTGATCCTGATGGTGAACGGAGCGCACCGGCTTTCGGGGCTGACCACACCCGCAAGAGCCTCCGATGCAACGAAGGGTGCGCAGGTCTGCGCAAGATCTGAGAAGACAACGGGCATGTCAGAACCACACCCTCTGCGTGCCGACGCCCTCAATCGTCACATCGACGTATCGAGGTTTCTCGCGGACCAGGGGTCGCGCCACGGTATTGGCCAGGCATTGGTATCGCCCGTCTACCCTTTGCCACCTCGGTGACGTGACAGAGCCTTTGTTCGGATCGCCACCGTCTCGATCTCGCCGGCAAAAGCTGTCGCTCACGGCTTGCAGTGACGTGGAAATGCACGTCGCGTCACGTCCCCTGGGACCGTAGCCAGCAGATAAGCGGTAGCCGGCGTTGCAGTAATATGGTTCGTAAAAAGGGCGAGAGGTCTGAAAACCCACGCCCGCGCAAGTTGGAAACGAACGCCCTTTTGCCAACCACCTCCAAAGCTTCTCGACGGGCGGCCTGCATTCGCCATACTGGGTCGGACCGCCGGGATTGGATAAGCACAGGATAACCTGGCACCCCCATTCGTCGGCACGAGCGCTTCGCTCCGAAATGGTATAGAGTGAAACGAACCCTGACGCTGCTATGATCATTCGAAAGAAAAGGCCCTTCATGCCCCCTACTCTCCGTCTTCCTAAATGTCCGCCTCAACTGAACGGCGACTCGTCTCAATTATTTGACTATGCAAATAATAGATAGTTAAAACGATGGCAAGCAATTTAAGTGAAAGATGGCAAAGTCAGGCCTTGTCCGTTTTTGCGGTGCGTGAAATCCTGGAGAAGCCGATCGACGGTGAATCGGCGCAGTCGCGCATCAAACAGATCGGCATGATGAATATTCTCTACCTGATGCACCAGGCGCATCAGAAGTTAACACTCTCAAATGTAATTGATATTACCGGCATGACGCGTGGTGGGGTGATCGAAACCATTGAACTCTTGGTCCGACGGGGCATCCTTACGGAAACGCTGGGAAGAAACTCAATGGGACGAGGAACGGCTCGACAGTTTGAGTTTTCCCCGCAGGTTTTTGCCGCGCTTGGTGGTGCCGCGGCGGCCGGAAATGCCTGATTTTACCAAGTATGTTTTATACGGTATTCATGTGGACGCGGTTTTAGATTAGAGGGTCGGTATGTGCCGTACCGCTCACCAGCATTGTCGCGGAAGATTTTCGCTGCCGAGTTCGTTCCAGGGGTCTGCGCCTGGTAAAGCAGCCTCGACTGACCCTCTGCCACAGCGATGGCGCGAGGCAGGCCATCAAGCATTTTGCTGGGGTGACTGATCACGGCGATACGCCAATCCTGTAGTTTTGTCGGGCAGACTGCGGAACGGATGGTCTGTAGCGAGGTTATTCTCTGACAGAAACAAGCAGGGTCGGCCATCTGGGCTCGAGCTGCTCACCAAGGAGATCAACATGAAGCTTCCGCAGAACACGGTCGTTGCCGTTGCCGATGGCGAAAAGCTTAGCCTTTTTCGGAACGACGGAGATGCGGCGACTGTCAATCTGACAGCGTTGCCAGATCCGGCGATCGACAGCTCGAAGATCTCTTCCGGCGCCCGACATTCCAGTAGCTCGGCTAATCCCGACGATAGTCAGCAAGACGAAGACGGGTTTGGTGCAGGTGTTACGGATATGCTGAACAAGCAGGTGCTTGAGGGCAAGATTAAAAGTCTGGTGATTGTCGCGGCACCGCGCACACTGGGTGAGATGCGCAAGGGCTACCATAAGTCGTTGTCGGACGTTCTTATTGGAGAGCTGGATAAAGATCTGACTGGCCATTCTGTGCAGGATATCGAGAAAGCACTCGCTGCCGCTTAAATTCTGCATCTAAACGGCGTGATCGGCCCCGCCATCCCCGGCGGGGTTTTTGCTTGGCGCTCGTTGGGAATGTAGAGAATCGGCAACAATGTAGTGTTGCCAAATTTTACTAGACTGTCCCTGACAAAAACGACGCCACGACTTCTTGCTTACGTCTTATTTCAGGAGACGGCGGGACTGATCTGAATAGCCGGCACGAAGGCGCAAAGCTGACGTCACTTCCGAGTTGGTCCAAAGATGAAAAGCAAGTGGCATGTACTCCGACCGTGAGGGCGACGAGACCACAACTGCGCAAACGCGTTTGAGCGAGGGAACAAACCGGACGAAATCTCCGTTGCTCGTCATAATTGTTTATTTGGAGGCGTGTCATGAAACTCAAGCTGGCTCTAAGCGTGATACTGAGCGTTACCTTCACGGCAGCAGTCGCGGAAGCGCGGACTCAATGGCATCTTTACGGCACGGTTCCGGTGACGGGTGACTACGTACGTGAGATCGCCTATCGGTCGGCACTCGACAGATGCAGTTTTGAATCTTACCCATCATACCACCCCGTCGGTATTTATGCAGGTGCGTATGGCTCTCCCGAAATGCGCAGATGCATGTACCGTATGGGTTTCATCTTGGAAAATGGTGAGCCTCTCGCATACCCCGTGAGGAAGGCGAAGTACCTGTTAAGGTAACAAGACGCCAAAATATGTAAGATCGAAGCGTCTGACAGTCACCGTTTCAATCACGATGAACTTGATACGTTTACGGCCCCGGTTGCTCATCAAAGAGGAGCCATTTTGGTTTGTCGAGTGAATCGCGTATTGAAATCCGGCTTCCGAATATCGACTTTCAGGATAACCTGGAGGTCGAAATGATCTACATTGTCATCGCGTTATGCGCGCTCGTCACAGCATTCTTTGCTTGCCGGTACTATGCCGCCAAGATTCTGCTTGTCGAATACGATATCGACAAAGCTATCGCACGGAAATTTGAGTCGAGTGGGAAGGCTATTGAGCTCGCGAAACTTCGAGAAGAAAACGCAGTGATGCGAAACCTTTTGCTCGACCTTCTGGAAAACGAAGTGGCTTTTCCGGTGCAGCAGGCAACGGTATCAGTCGACGACCTATTCAGGATGAAAGCAACCAAGATCCAAAGGTATCGCGAGATACTGGCCGAATCCCGGCATGTCTTGCAGCAGCGTGAGGCCAGTCGCGTTTCCGGGCTCTCCAGCTCACTTAAGAGTACCGAGCGCAGGATGTGAGATTCAACATACACTCAGAGAAAAATAGCAAGAAACCGAGCAACGGGGATGACGGAAAAGCCGACGGCAACCCTTCTTGAGGCAGAGCGTCTCCTGTCGGCCCGAAGGAGACATTGAGATGCGGAACCGGTCGGCCCGCATCCCATAATCGCTG
Source organism: Agrobacterium tumefaciens (assembly GCF_009649785.1). Classification (GTDB taxonomy): domain Bacteria; phylum Pseudomonadota; class Alphaproteobacteria; order Rhizobiales; family Rhizobiaceae; genus Agrobacterium; species Agrobacterium tumefaciens. The sequence goes on from NZ_WJOK01000015.1 coordinate 127,614, forward strand.
AATGCGTCTCACCAACTCTTTTGCACAAGTTCGCCTGATGGAGCGCAAGCGTAGAACCCTGCTGTCGGTCCATATGCGTGCGTCGTTGCTAGAGCGAATGCGGGGCGTGCGCCATCTTCAGGTGAGTGCCCCGGTCCGTTGCCTGTCATATCAGTCGATGTCAGGCCGGGGTCTACCGCATTCACTTTGATCCCTTCCCGATCAAGCTCCTTCGCAAGCTTGACGGTCAACATGTTCAGTGCAGTCTTTGAGGCGCAGTATCCGCCAAAACCGACCGTCCATGTTTCGCTCCGCATGTCCAAGGCATCCGTCAACGAACTGAGGCCGCTGCTCATCATTACGATTCGGGCCGCCTTCGATTTGCGCAACAACGGCAAGAAGGCTTGAGTGACGCGCATCACCCCGAAAACGTTGGTGTTGAACATTTGCTGAATCTCGTCAATTGACTCCTCGGCAAGAGAGGGAGGCGAACCAAACATGAGCCCGGCGTTGTTGACCAAAACGTCGAGATGCCCGACTTCACTCTCGATAGTTTTGGCGGCACTGGACGCGCTCACATCGTCCGTAACATCGAGTTGCACTGCACGGGCGTCAACCCCGTTTTCTCTCAGTTCGAAAGCTGCCATCTCACCCCGTGAGATATCTCGGCACCCCAGCCAGACCGTGTGTCCGGCTGCGCCAAGCTGCCGTGCGATGGCGAGGCCAATACCCTTGTTTGCTCCTGTGACGAGTGCAGTGGGCGATGTGTGGGTCATGATGACGTCCCTGATCATTTCGATGTTAGAGACATACTACGAAATTCGTAATATTCAACCTTCGTATTTTGCGATCTGTTGGGTAATCCTCAGAAATTCGGTTTGGTCAACGGTATTAAGCGCCCGCAGCATCGCTTTGCAGGAGGCTCGATATCCATCGATATAGCCTGCGACCACTTGCTGCCCCTTGTCCGTGATCCTCAGAGCCACCGACCTGCGGTTTGCCTCAGGCCGCTGCCGTTCAATCATCTCCCGACGGACCAGCCGGTCGGCCGAAGACGACATTGTCGTCAGCGCGACCTGAAGATGCCGGGCTACATCCCCCAGATTACACTCGGGATGCTCATCAATGAAAAGAAGCGCCTGAATGTCGAGGGGGTTAAGCGAGTTTTGCATAACGGCCGCTGCCTCCGCGACCTTAAAACGACGGGTAAAGCGCTCAAAGGCGGTAGCGAGTTTTTCAATTTGTTCGGGTGTAGGCTCTGTCATTCCTGGTATTAAGCATTTCTGCTCGGAGGACGTAAGCCATATACCTTAGAACAGGCATTCCTTGAATTTATGCGATGACCGCTTTTGGCGCGAAACTGACGTCTGCAATTTCCACTGAACCGACATAATGAAGGCAAGCGATCTGGAGATAAGAGTTTAGTCAGTGAGTTTGAGAACGATCTTGCCACGGACATGTCCAGCCTCAGATAGCGCAAACGCCTCTCGGATCGCGTCTAGAGGCAGAACCATATCAACGTGCGCCACAACTTTGCCAGCCTCAACCAACTGCGTAATGGAAGCCAAGTTGCGCGCGCTCGGAACTGTAAATGACCTGTTCACGTGGACGCCGTAGCGCTCGGCTTCGTCGTCGGGAAAGGCTACAACCGTGACCATGAACCCGTCCTTCTTGAGGGTTTTGAAGGCGCGCTGAAATACCTCACCACCCATTGTATCGAGCACGACGTCAATGTCGCGGGCTACGTCTTCAAATCGTAGGGTCGTGTAGTCAATAAACTCGTCAGCCCTAAGAGCCCGGACAAACTCCTCGTTACGGCCCGAGGCAACTGCCGTGACGTGCGCTCCTTTTGCTTTGGCCAACTGCACGGCAAGAGAACCAACCCCACCCGAACTGTTGGTGATCAGAAGACGCTGTCCGGCAGAAAGTCCTGCTTCGTCGAAAAGCGCCTGCCATGCCGTGGAGCCTGCCAGTGGAAGAGCCGCTGCGTGAATGATGTCGATATTATCGGGCACCCGAACGACATTTTGTGCCTCGGCAACCGCATATTCTGCAAAGGCACCCGTATGTACCATACCGAAGATGGTCTCACCCTGCTGAAAACTGTCGACGCCAGCGCCGACCTTCTCGATCGTGCCGACAAGTTCGCCCCCAAGATGAATTGGCAGGGTCATCCCCATGCGCTGGCCCGTACCACCGCGAATTTTCCAGTCCACCGGGTTCACACCAGCCGCATGGACCCGGACCAGGAGCTCGCCTTCACCCGGCTCTGGCCGTTCCACTTCAACGATCTCCACCACATCGTTCAACCCGTACTCCCGGATAACAGCAGCTCTCATTGTTTTTCTCCCGAATGTTGATCTGCTCCGTTATAAATGTGTATCTTCCCGATGTGATGCCAATCCACATCGAAGACAGGCCAATCATATGAACCCGCCTTTCACGATCCATCGCATGAGCAAACCAAGCGGTTCAGCTCTGCCACTACATTCCCACGATGACGCCCAACTCACTTACGCCGCATCGGGTATGATCCAGCTTCATACTGACGAAGGTGTCTGGCTTGTACCTCCTCAGCTTGCGGCATGGATTCCGGCAGGTGTTCCCCATCGTCTGGATATCATAACGGACGCCGAGCTTTGGATGGTGCAGTGGGAACCATCTGCAATCGCGACCTGGGCTCCTCCAAATTTCCCGGATCGAGCCTTCGCATCCAAGGTCACACCGTTACTGCACTCACTGCTTGCCGCGGCTGTCAAAGACGATGCATCGTCGGTTAAAGCAGAACTTGTAGTGAGGCTGATACTTCTTGAATTGAGCGCAGTGTCAGATGCGCCGACCTACCTTCCAATGCCAGGTGACCCTGTCGCAAAGAGGGTAGCTGAGATCGCTCTTGGCGATCATCGCAATCGCATGAACTTGAACGAGTTGGCATCACGCGCTGCGACCTCTGTTCGCACGGTAAGCCGCCTGTTCCCGGCGGAGACGGGAATGACGCTCAAAGCCTGGAGGCAACGAGCGCGGATTGTTAGAACGATGGAGCAACTCGCTCGAGGTAAGTCAGTTGCCGAGGTGGCGAGTGATGCAGGCTTCTCAAGCACTGCTGCGTTTTCCTTCGCGTTCAGACAGGTGACCGCAACAACACCCGGCGCATTTCTCTGCGGGCCTGAACCTTACAAGCGGTTGGCGTGAGTATCCTATGTCTGATGATGGCCCAAACCGGTCATTGCCGTGGAAAAAAATCAGGAGTTGCGCGACAATTCGGTATAGCGTTTGATGTGCTTAGCTAGGCGATCAGCATCGCAATCGGGACAGCACAGCCTGATCCCCTTACCAGTCAGCAGTGCTTGCGGTTTACCGCAGGATGGACAGGTCAATATTGCCGGGTTGGCATTATAGACAACGCCGCCTTTCCAAGGGAAATTGACATCCGGTCGCTGGGCCTCGAACTGAGCAAATTCCTGCCAAGGGAAATTGTTTGACAGAAAAAGCTGGTGAAGCAGTTTCAACCCCCAAAGAGGCTTCAACGAACCATCGCTGACATTGCCCGAGAAGATTAGTGTGCTCAGTGAGGTGAAGTCAGAGAGTGGCGAAAACGTGTCAACTTTGTTCTTACCGGAGAAGGACGGCCAGATCGTTAGAGCTTGGAGTTCCTTCAAAAATTGCAACCCATCAAGGGTATTCAGTTGATCACATGAATAGACCCAAAGAGTTTTGAGCTTCGGAAATCGCGTTGCGATCCCCCGAAAGGAGGTGAGCTTGCGGCATTCAACAAGATAAAGGGACGTTACGTGCTCAACGTCAGAGAGTCCGCAGAAATCTACTAGCGGAGCACCTTCTAAGCACCAACTCAATTCGCTGGGAACAGGAAGTCGCTCAATCTTCTTTACTGAGCGATGGATGCCGTCAGGGCTTCCCCGAAGGAATTCCAAAGTACCAACTATCGCTGAGAAATATTCCAAATCTAAAGCCGCACCAACTTCGTTAGGATTTAAGCTGTTCTCACAACATCTTAAATAAAAGCTAAACTTGTTTCGCTGGCTTTTTCGAAGCCGCAGAGTAGGAAGTTTAGCAGCAGCCACAATGACCACAATTGGCGCGAAGCGGAAGACCGCAGTTGGCCCGTAGTGGTCATTGAGCTTGGCTAATATACAGGTATCGATTTACGATGCGCCCGCTGCTCTGGAGCCGTTTTTGGTAGACCTCCATTCGGTCATGGACTTTTTCCGCGACTTTCTGCGACGGTATATTTTCGGGGCTTATTATGCTGACCACCCTGCCCAGGCCAAGGGTGTTCAGCGCATGGCCCCGACAAGCTGTCGCAGCCTCAGTAGCAAAGCCGTTCCCCCAGAAGCCACGCCACAGATGATACCCAATTTCCGGTTCGGTGCCTTCAGGGGTTTCTTGGAGAGTAATCCCACAGTCGCCGATGACCTGTCCAGAAGAAGGGTCAACTACTGCCCAAAGGCCGAAGCCGTGCTTGAGGTAGCTGTCGAATGAAAGCTCCTGAAACCAAGTCCGGATTTCCGATGACGACTTGGTGCTTGGATAGAATTTCATGCATTCATGGTCGGCGTAAATCTTGCTCAACGCGTCTAGGTCTTGTTTCTCGACTTCCCTAAGAAGCAGTCGGTTAGTCCTCATAATGGTTGGCACGCAAACCTCTCATCTCGCCCGTCGGACACTCTGCCAAAAAGTTGACTCTTGTGCCATTGCCCCTTGACCTCAACTCTAGTTGAGGTTGTACGAATTTTAAGGCGGTCGCGGCCCATCGAACGCGTCCACGTCAAAGGAGGGCGTCTTGGTCACATATTTTCGCTACTCAAAACCCAAATATTCCGTCAGAACACGCCTGGTTGGAGCCGTATTGTTGCAGTTACTTGGCACCGGATTGTTAGCGTTCATCTTTTGCCATCTGGACACGCTTACGGCGAAGCCAACGATAACTCTCGGTCAGTTGTTGCCATGCTTGGTTGGGGGCGTCGCTGGGTTTCATTCTGTGGCTTTTCGTCGGCCAGCAACAGACGGCCAGCTTAGCCTTGTCTCAACATCGTTCTTGGCATTTGGAACCTTTTATTGGCTGGCGTCCTATTCATTGCCTGATCTTTTGCTAGCAAGATTGATATCGGGATTTGGACTGGGCGTGGTTGTTGCAAGAGCCTTCCGGCGTGGCTTTCTTGAAAATCCGGTAGTTCCCCGCGTCCGATAGATTCCCGACCGCACTTGGTGCTTTGCATTAGGGCAGTTCCCCGCCCGAAGCGGACATCAGGTCAGCTTGCATTCCTATCTTTCAGCCAAAGCCCGAATTCCTGAACGACTGCGACAACTTTACCCAGACGGCGTCCTTCTTCGGTGAGCGCATACTCCACCTTTACGGGAACTGTTGGGTAAACGGTTCTGGCAATCAAGCTGGCGTCCTCCAATGCACGGAGGTCTAGGCTCAGCATCCTTTGAGAAATGCCCGGTATGAGCCTCCTGAGTTCGTTGAACCGTTTTGGACCATCGATGAGATAGGATGCGATTAGCAAACGCCATCTTCCGCCCAGCAGATGCATTGCGAGCTCAACGGAACAACCGGTGACGGTGTCTTTCTGGAGTGCACCCCGTTTCACCGGACATGTCGGCTAGTTTGATTTAGCCCTGATGAACTGCCGAGGGGAAGCCATCTTGAGCGCGGAATGGGGATGGATTTCGTTGTAGTCCTCGATCCATCCGTCGATGAGCCGGAGCGCTGTTTCTGCGTCCGGTAGTGCTGCGATGCGGATATAGTCCCGCTTCAGGGTTTTGACGAAGGCTTCTGACATGCCGTTCGACTGCGGACTGGCCACCGGCGTGAAGCAAGGCGTCAGATTGAGCGCCTGGGCAAAGAGCCTTGTGTCCCTCGCGGTGTAAGCAGAACCATTGTCCGAGAGATGCTCGATGGCTTGTGGGGCTCGGGTGGCTGCGAACCGCTTCTCGACCGCCTCCAGCATCATTTCGCGCACGTCAGAGCCGGAGATGCCCGCGTTGGCGACCGCCGTCCAGGCGATGATCTCCCGGTCGAAGGCGTCGATGATGAAGGCGAGACGGATGACCTCGCCATTCCAGCAAGTGAACTCCAGACCGTCCGAGCACCAGCGCAGATTCGAGCGCATCACCATCACCTTGCCGTCGTGGAGGCGGCCCTTGCGAACGGCCGTATGCTTCTCCAGCAGCATGGCGTGGTTGCCCATGATGCGATGAACCCGCTTGGCGTTGACGACAGGCTTATCGGCGGCTCGCCTCTCGCGATTGAGGAGCGCGGCGATCCGCCGATAGCCATAGGTTGGCCTTTGATCCACCAGCCTGCGAATGGCGGGGAGAAGTTCTGCATCCTCGGCCTTGTGGTAGGCTCCGCGCGGCTTTGATCTGCCTTTCAGCCGCTCGACGAGGTTGGAACGGGATACGCCCAGCGTGTCGGCGACGGCCTTCATCGGGAACCGTCCTTCGGCAACAAGATCGGCCGCGATGTCCGTTTTTTTGAGTCTGCTTTGGATAAGGCTTCGCGGAGTATTTCGACCTCCATCGTCTTGCGGCCGAGCATGCGCTCCAGCTCGCGGACACGATCCTCCAGCTTCTTCACTTCCGAATTGCCGACAACCGGCTCGTCAGAATCCACGGCTGCAGCACCTCCCTCACTCAAGAGCCTGCGCCACCGGTAAAGCAGATTGGGCGCAACGCCATGACGGCGAGCGGTGGAAGACACCGTCTCGCCAGGTTCGAAACTCTGCTCAATGATTGTCAGCTTCTGCTCAGTTGTCCACCGCCTGCGGCGAACATCACCCGTCAGCAATTCAACGTGTCGATACTCGTTAGACATAAGCCTGTCCTCAAGCCTGTGCTTGAGCCTTTCTGCTTATGCCGACTGTCCGGTCGAAATGGGGGGCAGTTCACTTTCAAATTCGCACCTCCTGAAAACCGGTATAATTTATGTACCTAGATGACATTATTTTGCGTTCTTACATTTCTCTACCGCGTCAACTAAGTGGATTTTGGTCCTCGTGCAACATGTCGCGAGGCACTGAAATCCAGGAGACGACTAATGAAACTCTACTACATGCCCGCCGCTTGCTCGCTCTCACCACACATCGTTGCCAACGAACTGGAGTTGGATATCGAATTTGTCAGGGTGAACTTCAAAGATCATAAGACTGAAGGGGGCCAAGACTATTACGACATCAATCCCAATGGCTACATTCCGGCCCTGGACGTGGGGAACGGCGCGATGCTTTTCGAGGGGCCAGCCATCGTCCAATACATGGCCGATCTGAAGCCTCAATCCGGCCTCGCTCCCGCCAACGGCACTTTCGAGCGTTACAAGCTGCAGGAGATGCTGAGTTTCCTATCGACCGAAATCCACAAGGGCTTCATTCCACTTCTTT
>NZ_WJOK01000016.1 GCF_009649785.1 Agrobacterium tumefaciens
GGTGATGAGTACGTCGATGATCCACCGTAGCTGTATCCACCTCCGCTACTTGATCTGTGACTGGAGTGCGATCGGTGGCTCGAATGAGATCGATGTGACCGGTGGCCCGCAAGAGTAAAGACATGCTTGAGTTTCAGTCGTTCGAGAATTGTTGGAACGGAGTTCTTTTTCTCGACAAATTCACCAATTGGCATCGCTGTCGTTTTGGAAGGCAGAAAACCGGCCGCCAAAAGCGACGGGATCAAGAATATCCGCGATTTCATAATGGCCCCAGTGCAGCAAACCCCTGCCGATGATCATACCACTGAAAAAACCCACCACAAGTTCCGCGAGCATTACAACTATCGCAAAAATCAAGATACTTCCGTTTCCAATCGGAAATAGTCGACGGTGCATACCCACGGTAGCCATGAGGAACCGAGCAGGCTGGGAAGTTATAGAGCCAAGCCTGTATCCCTCTTGCCGCAGCAATATCGATCGCTCTGGCAAGGGGATCGAAATCAGTCGAAGTGTCTTTGAATGACGTCGTCCAATTCATCCGACCGTATCCGATCCGTTCAAGCTGCATCACAGCCCAGAAGGATACGGCACTCAATCTCGTCGAAACAAAATCGGCAAGAGCTGGCAGGTCATCCCAATTCTGCTGCAGAACAACTGTGCGAAGTTCTACTGAAGCACCTGCGCGAAGCAGAGTAGCGAGCCCACGTTCGAGAGATCTGAACGCTCCCTCTTTCCCAACGATTCGATCATGAACGTCGGCTGTGGCTGAATAGATCGGGACACCCCATAGAACGCGATCCCATCCGAGGTCGGAAAGCGTTTCGATATCTCCGCCATCGAGATGCTGAGCGTTGGTCAGAACGTGGAAGCGAATATCCGGCCGGGCTTTCGTGACGTGAGAAAGCATTCCAAACAGTCGGTGCTTATGCAAAAGAGGCTCGCCACCGGAAATGCCGATCGTAGCGCCTATCGGGGCAAGCAAAGCCGCGAGTGCAAAATGTTCAAACATGTCATGGTGATGCTTCTTGGGCGGCTGCGAACACATGACGCACAGCTGGTCACATTGCTCAGTGACAAGAAACGTGTTGTGCTCTGACTTAGCTCTTATCAGACGATGAGCGCTTCCTTGTCCTGGCAAAAGGAGAAGCACATCTCCGGCCATGGCTTCGCCGACGCCTGCGTAAACACCCAACGAGAACCCGTTGAAATCGTACTCCCGTCGCTCTCTCGTTACCTCAACTAAAAAAGCATCGTGCTGACCGTTAGCGTCGGAAGGATCATCGTTCAGCCTGACGACCAGGGGAACGTCGATTGGTAAGGGATCGACTTTGAGGCGCAACTCAATCATCGGTGAGACTTCGCAAGCGAGCGATCGAAGCGAGCAGATCCGGACCATATGGCAAGGGACTTTTGAACCATCGGATCGTCTGAATAGATCAGGGAAAAAATCTTATCGAACAGGTAGGTATGGCGTTGGCAAAAATCCGTGAGATGTTTCGGCAGATCGATCTGTCCGTATCGTGACAGGTCGTCTACCAGGTCAACACCACAAAAGGCCTGATAGGGACAGTGTACGCAATCCGGGTGGAAGTTGTTAATCGCCTCGCTGTTTAAAACCTCAATCTTATCTCGGTTCATGCCGTTGAAGACATCGCCCATGGATAGGTCCAGCTGCCCCACGCGGGTCACCATGCGCGCTTCATCAGTGGGATAAAATTTCCCGTCGTAGTCTATGACGACATAGCTTTGACCGATGATATTGGGGTTACGAAGATCTGCGTGGTGGTTATGGCCGGACCGCAGAACCCGTCTGAGACAGTGCGTGAAATAATACTCTTCAACGGGTTGGTCAGCATCCCAGTTGAAAGCAACCAATTCATCGATGAAGTCCGAGTGGTATTGATTCCACGCCGCTGCGCTGCTGCGAGCGTCAAACTTTTTGCGGGCAAAGCCCTGGTAGTTCACAGGGCGCAGATAGATGGAGCGGAACCCATAATGAATGAAAGACTCGATTAAGGCGCTCGGTGGCGGCGCTTTGCGTGGGTCAATGGTGGGGAGAGCTGAAACTTTCTCGGCACCCAGCTTTTCGATTGCGGTTTCGAGATTGGTGAAAAACGCTGTCGTTTTCTCGTCACTCATAGTTCTTTGTGCCTGATGGATTGCTCTCGTCGCATCGAGTGACGTGCTGATAAACACGTCGGGCTCTTTCAACATCGCCCAAGCTTCATCTGAAACTTCTTGCAGGTTTGTACAGATGACAAACTCACAGTGATCGAATTTGCATCGACAGAATTCCATCACATCCTTGATGACGTCGAGGCGTAGGAGCGGCTCGCCTCCCTGAAACTCGATCTTGATGGTGGTGGTCGACAGGCGGTCAAGGAAGCTGACGACACCGGCCAGGGTTTCAGCATCCCAGTCAAAGCCTCGCGCATTCTCGTTGACGCGTGATACTTGACAATAACCGCAGGCCAGGTTGCATCTCAGCGTTGGCACCAGAATGACGTAGTCTATCTCAGCCGGAAGGTAGAGGCGGCTGGCAAAACGTTGTTCAAAGCCGAGATAAGTGAGATCTCCCACCTCGCTGAATGCACTACCATTCGCATTCAAGAAGTCGAGATCTGACGACAGAAGCTCGTCGCGAGCATAGCGGTGCAGAAATTCTTCGCCTGCTTTGAAATAGCCACCGGCGTCATCCGCGAAAAGGACCTTACCGTCGTCGACAAAGCGGAATTTAAGAGGTGCGACCAGCATTGCCTGTCACTCCCTCGATTAGCATCTTGCGCATCGACAATGTCTGTTCGAAAATCTTCTGACGATAGAGACAGAACTGAAATTCCCGCTTCACGCGTGGATCACCTGCATTCGTCCCAGTGAAGCGAACAATGTCTCCATCAACGGTTAGCTCGATCTCCGGATACAGATACTGAAACCGCACCGACGCCTCCGGGAGCCAACGTCTAAGCGGCTCGTCGATGATCAATTGCGAACTACCGGGTAGATTTTCCATTTCAAGACCATTCACTAGACGCCAATCAGAGAGGTAAATGCAGGCTATCAAAAGTTGACAGCTGCGATAGAGAAAAGACTACCGCAGGTTAATTGAGAGGGACGTCGAGCATCCCTGACTGTCGCCAATTTCGTGTGTGAGAAGCTCGATCCACTCTCCGTCGTTAAAGCTGAAAAACTGGATTGCGCACTTTCCCGAGGCAGCGTCTGACCATTGCGCGGTCATGAGGCGGCTGGATAGCTCGTACTTCAGATCGAGATCGAGGTTATTTCGTCCGCCCACTGGCAACTTGAAAACCTCACCGGTGCGCACATTTCCGACATAGGCGTTCGAACAGCGAGTGCCGCAATCAATTTGGACGACCGCATATTCACCGGCGAAAGCAGGGCCTTCAGCCATCTGCCTTGCAATCCTGTCTTGATAAGAGCGCACCGTCGAATTTTGGCCGCTCAAATCGGGGAGATTTCTCGGTCCGGAATAGATACGGGCCACAGGCAATTGCGTGGATTTTATCCTCGATAGCAATATTTGTCTTTTGGGTTTATCAGTGGAACTGCTCATCGGTGTCCACGCGATAGGGCTATATCCAACATCCGCAATCGATACCGTCCCGCGAAGGCTCTTGAAATAAACCGTGTCGGATATTGCCATCGAATGAAGCTTGGCGACCGTCGCCATATGAGCATATGCATCCGCGCCATGTCGGCGTTTCAGGTCAAGAAGCTCCGCTCGCCCGATCTTTGTCACGAAAGTCGCTATCGTCTTCGAACCTGAAATCTCATAAAAGTTTGAGATTGTGACGCCACCATCAGGAGTGCTCAGGACAGATGAGCCGCCTGCAGGCAACAGACCAAGATTGCCGAAGCTCTTCTTGATATCTGCGAGAGTTGTTTGGCCGAACCTGAAGTCGGAAAAGTAGGCGAGCTGGCGCAAGCCTTTTCCATCCCATTTGGCCTCCAAGCGAACCAATTTCCCGGTCGACTGCTCGGAGGTCGCGGAGACTTCGACCCCATTTGCAGCCATGAATTTCCCGTCGACATAACCGCCAAAACTGTTCTGCCAGGCAACGCCATCCAGCTTGCCACGGTCCTCTCCGATCGAGTGCCCAGCGACGACTTGAGCTGCCGCCTCAGAGGGAGGATGCAAGACGACCATGCCAAGGGCAACGGACAGGCCGGACCATCGGAAGAAAGATCGCAGCTTTGGTGAAAACATTTCGTGCCGGCCCCCGCCCGCGTTCTATTAGAGCCATTGCACGTTATCAGGTTCGGCAAACTACGAAATCAATAATTGAACACAGTGAAGAAGTTTTCGCGCTTAGCGCGACTTATGCAAGCTCAGCCGAAATGCTCGCTGTCACCTTGCTTTGTCTATCTAGCAAGTCCGGCACTCGCCTACGGCAAACAAAGCTTGTGTGTTGGCGGTTGCGCGTCTGTGCCTGTCGAACGATGGTAGTTTAGGTAACCACCATCTACTCAAAGGGAAATGATGAGCGCGCGATTAACTACTGCGACTAGAATATCAGCGTCAGCGAAGGCGCTTCTTCACAAAATAAACAGCTTTTCTGACCGGGATATGATGGATCAGATAGATCTGACGGCCCATGTGGGCGTTGAGCCGATGCTCTTGGCGCTCGCGATGGAATTAGCCCTCAAAGCCTGGATTGTTTTCGATCATGACGATGGATCCGTCATAAAGTCGCATAACCTAACAAATCTATTTGGCCGCCTGACACCTGAAAGTCAGCAGATACTCGACGCTCAATTCAAGGAAACAATGGCGCCTTATCATCCCAGCGGGCTGCATATCGACTACGGGATCGAAGATCTCTTGTATCAACATCAAGACGCATTTGTAGACTGGCGATATCTGCATGAGAGGAGGAAATCTCTGAATTTTGATCAGGGGGCTTTCGAGGCGACACTCGAAATGGTCCTTCGAGAATTCGACAAGAGATATCGTGTCGAGCCGTTATAGCTTACTGAGGACAATGGTGACGTTGTAGCTCCACTGATGCGGATCGAAAGCATAGTTAAGACAATGCATTGGAGTGCTCGATCTTCACCGGGGTTGGTCGTCCGTCGGTTCGATTCCTTTCAAGAGCTTAACGTCGAGAATTAGGAGGTCGTAGAGCGCTCCCCTTTTCGTGAACAAGAAGCTCTCCGTGCCTTCATCAAGCATCTTCTTTGTTCGCAGCATTGAAGACTTACTCTCCTTCAAAGCCATGTTCCAACGTAAGTCCAAGCATGGCTCAGGTCGCCTGCCATGTGTGTCAAACTCAGCCGCCGGCGTCAAATTTGTCGACTGCAGGCGGCAGTTCGTTCAGATGATAGTGGCCGAAGAGAACCGGTTACGCACGGCGCTGGAGAAGGCGACCCGCAAAGAATTCAGTGCCTGTTTGCTTCCCTTCGTCGAGAGGTGGACAGCATCGATGCGAAAATGGACGATTGCATCCGCAAATCCCCTGTGTGGCGTGTACACAAGGCACGATTTTCACATCGGTGACCGGGGTGAAATTCAAACGCTAACGCGCAGTCTGAACCGGGCGAGGATATTGCCTTCACACCACATCGGAAAATTGGTGCCCCACTTGTTATTGTGCAAATTGAAGCGGATGCCTTGGGCGAAGCTCGGTCGTTGCCGGCAGAACGTCATGAAATCCCAGCTTGCGGGTGCGACGAGTGGCGTGTCCAGGGGCTCGATCGTGTATTGCCGCCCGTCTGACAATACTGCGCGAGCAGTGGTGACCGCCTGGAGCTGAGCGCCGCCGCTCTCGGCGGTATTCTCCGCCTTATGCCAGAGGTCCATCTTCTTGAGGTTCCAGGCGATATCACCCTTCGGGGTAAACGACAGGAAACTTGCCTCGGGCATGCGGTTGGCAGGTTTCTCATGCAGGACGAATGTCAGCAGCAATCCGTCCTCGTCCTGTGCCAGCCGCAGTGAGACGGTCGGTGGCGCGCCATATTCGGCCGTTGCAAGCGTCGGCAGGGAGAGGAGCAGGCTATCGCCTTCTGCGGCCAGCAGCTTCGGCAGGAAGGTCTTTGACAGACCGGTGGCGGCGGCGGCAAGGCCGGGCTTGTCATGGTCGAGAACCGCCCATTCCTGCCTGTGCGTAAGATAGGTATCCATATGACGGGTCACATCTTTGGCGTCGTAGCTTTCATAACGATAGCTGATGAGCGACCCGTCGCCGCCTTCGATGCGATGGCCTGATGGTGCGATGATGGTGACGATATCCCCGGTCGTAGGATCGATCTCGGCCGACCACGCGCCGGCCTTCAGATTGCCTTCCATGGCGCGTGGCGAGGGCATTGCAGGCGGTGCCACGGCAGCAGTGGCTGCCTCCGCCTCGGCCTGGTCTTTTTCATTCAACGCCGACATTGCCTGATCGAGATAGTTTCGCTGCTCCTGCCATGAGGCTTCGGAATAGATAAAGCGGTGGTCGATCGCGCGTGCCGCCTCGAAATCCTTGCGCGACCAGGCTTTGTCGTCGCGCAGATAGGATTTGATGTCGACGCCGCAGGTATGCTCTGCCACCATGGCAAGACCGCGGCCGAAGGCGAGGCGCGAAGTGGTGAGGCCGTCGGCTGCGAAACGATCATAAACGCGTTGCAGGGCGAGGAACCGCGATATCTTCTGCGGATCGGTGGCGCTGCCATGAATCCAGCTGTCGGCCAGCTCGAGATCGATGACAGGGAAGCGTTCGCGCTCCTGCCACATCAGCGCGCCGTAATCCTCAAGGGTGGCTGCCTGGATAACCGCCTCGGGTTCGCGGTGGTGCATTTCACGATAGGTTTCAGCCGTCTGCGGCACGCTCTGCGGGCCGATATTGTCGCTGGTATGGGCAAAACCGAGACCATCCGCCATGCCCTCGGGGAAACAGGTTTCGCCATAGGAGCGCTGATACATGACGACGATTTCCTCGCCGCCCGGCGCGCGCCAGCGGAAGATGTCGGGAACTTCCGGCGGGGGGGAGGCTGTGTTGACGCCAAGATGCAGGAAGCGAATGCCGGCTTCGGCCAGCAGCGGCACCATGCCGAGCGTGTGGCCGGGAACGTCGGTCATCTTCGCTGCAATTGTTTTGGTTGCGAAGCGGCGATCCAGTTCCTGCGAATAGGAAAGCCCGGCGCGGAAGAGATGGGGCGACATCAGTTCCGTATGGGTGGTGAAGGGCAGGCCGTGCCAGCGGATCAGGCCGCGTTCGATCGCTTTTTCAAGCTTTGCGACATCCGAGGCGGGGCGGGTATTGAGATAGTCCCAGATCAGCCATGCACCCGTCGTCCAGATGAACTTTGGCGCCTCGGGATTTTCCGCATAAAAATGCGCCCCGGTTTCGATAGCCTGCGGGATGAAACGTTCGTGGTATTGCTTGCGGACCTTTTCCGCGTGGTCAGTGAAGCCAATGTCGAGATGGGTCTTGAAGACCAGATGCACGCGCTTTTTTGTCATATCTTTTCCGTTTAGCCCACGGTGCCGCGCACGACGAGACGCGTGCCGAGCGTTTCGACCATGGGGTCCGCGTCGGGGGTTTTGAGCCGCCTCAGGATGAGGCGGACGAGGGCGCGGACGCGATCTTCGAGATCGATCCGGACTGTGGTGAGGTTGTAGCTTTTCCAGTGGGCCTGCGGGATGTCGTCGAAGCCGACGACCTTCACGTCGCCAGGAACTGAAAGGCCGAGATCGTGGCGAAGCGCATCGATCGCGCCGAAGGCACCAACGTCATTGGCGGCAAAGATGGCATCCGCACCGTCACCGACGCGGAAGAGGTCGAGCGTCGCGCGGTAGGCGGTATCATAGGTATAGTCACCGGCAACGACGATCGGTGGCTCCATGCCCCGTTCGGCGAGAATTTCGGTAATCATGCGCTCGCGCTCGTTGTTTGCGAGCGATTGTTGCTTTCCACCCAGATAGGCAACACGGCGTGCGCCATAACCCTGCAATAATGCAACCGCCTGCTCGATGCCTTCTCTCTGGCGCACCAGCAGGCGGTCGTAGATACTTGAGGCAGGTTTGCCGGAAAACTCTGTGGCATCGTCATAGATGACGTAGATCGGCACTGCGCGGTCGAGAAAGCCGGTCAGCACGTCAGGCGCAATATTTTCCGTGAACGCGATTACCGAATCCGGGTTGAAGCCGCGCATATAGGTCAGCAGGGTCTGGTCCATGCTGAAATCGGCCTTGGCCTTGAAAAGCAATGTGGCAAAACCCTCTGCCTGCAATGCCGTCGTCAGCGCGTCAATTTCCTGGCTTTCCCAAGGGCTGCACACATCAGGCACGATCATGCCAACAAGGTGCGAGCGGCGCGTGACCAGCGACCGTGCGGCCATGTCGGGTGTGTAATTCAATTCGCGCGCCACTTGCAGGATGCGGTCGCGCTTCTCCGGCTTCAGCGAGGCATTCGGATTGAATGCACGCGATACAGCGACCCGGGAAACATTGGCTTCGCGCGCCACGAGGTCGGCGGTCGCGCGGGCTGCTTTTTTGCTGTTCAGTTCATCCATAGGTCGAACTCGGCACTGAAGTGAAAACGTGTTCATTGATGAATTGCCTTTTTGGCGATGTCCGTCAAGCTTGATGTGGCAAAATTGCGATAAATATGGCCATATCCTTCGTTTTATGGTTCGTACTCGGGTCTGTAATTTTTTCTGGTAGAGGCCCTGTTGACAAAAATGAAAGCGTGTTCATTCTTGATGTCGGGATGAGGCGGGGACCGGAGGAGTTCTAGCTTGCCGGATCCTTGCAAAGCGCGCGCCGTCGCGCCGAACTATATTTGGGAGGACTTTCAATGCGCAGGAGCATCAAAACTCTGTTGTTGGGTGCAACAGCAGCAATCGCGCTGTCGGGCCCGGTCTTGGCCGCGACGGAACTCAACATTACCTGCCGCTGCGTGATCGGCGGTGTTAATTCCGGCATGGCGGAATGGATTCAGAAGGCCGTTATTCCCGCCTTCACGGAAAAAATGAAGGCCGATGGCAAGGATGTCACGGTCAAGCTGACCCAGTTTGGCGGCGAGGACGAGCAGCTGACGCAGCAGCTCGCGCTTGATTTCTCCACTGGTGCAGGCCCGGATATTTCCAGTTTCGACGGCTTCATGATCCCGAGCTTTGTGCAGGGAGGCCTTTTGAAGTCGCTCGAGGAGCTTGCCGGCCCCGCGGCGGCATCCTGGGAGGGCTGGAAGCATATATCGGAAGGTTCTCAGGCCTTGATGAGCTACCAGGGCAAACCCTATGGCATTGCGCTTGGCACCGATGCACGCATGATTTTCGTGCGCAAGGATGTATTCAATAAGGCTGGCATTGATGCCGACGGCTGGCAGCCGAAGTCCTGGGACGAACTCCTCGAAGCCGCCCGCAAGATCAAGGCTTCCGATCCTGAAAGCTTCCCGCTACAGCTGAATGCTGGCGTTTCCATGGGCGAAGCCACGACGATGCAAGGCTACTGGATGGCGCTGCTTGGAACCGGTGAGCAAGTCACGGATGAAAACGGCAAATACATCGTTTCCAGTCAGGGTATCCTCGATACGCTGAAGCTCTACAAGACAATCTATCTGGACGAGAAACTTGGGGACCAGCGGGCTCAGCTGCTGGCCGATGGCCGTAACCGCAGCTTTGCCAATTTCCGCAATGGCAAAACCGCCATGTTGGTCGAAGGCGATTGGTTCTATCGCTCCGTCACCAAGCCGGGCGCGGAATTTGAAGTCGCTGACCGTGACAATGTCATGACCTGGAAGAAGATGCCGTCCGAAAAGCCCGGCCGTGGCCTGCGTGGTCAGGATTTTGTCACCATGTCCGGCGGCACCGGTTTTGTCATCAACCCCAATACGGATACGCCGCAGGAAGCCTGGGAGCTGCTCTCTTTCATGAACAGCAAGGAACAGCTTGATGCCTTTCAGGCGATCCAGCCCGCGATCCGCATCCGGAATGACGTACCGATCCCGAATTCAACCTTCCTGACGGAAACCGCCAAGACATTGCTGCCGATCACCACCGCGCGCCCGAATGACGCGAACTACAACAAGGTTTCCGCTGAAATTCAGCGCATGACCGAACGCGTGGTTTCCGGCGAACTCTCGCCAGAGGATGCAATGGCTCAGTTCAAGACCGCAGTGATCGGTATCGTCGGTGCAGAAAATACGGTTAGCCGCCTCTGAGGCATAACAGACTGCGTCTGACCGATCACCGGTCAGACGCAATTTGCGACGGATCGGTGTGATCCGCCATGAGGTAAAAAAGCATGAAAAACTTCTCGCTGCTTTCCACGCGGGCAGGCGCTGTCTTTTTGGCTCCTGCCGCCGCGCTGGTCGGCATTTTCGTTATGGTCCCGTTTTTCTGGGTGATCTTCGTTTCCTTCACGAACCGAACGCTCATAGGGCGCACGGCAGTCGATCCGGATTTTGTCGGCCTGCAAAATTATTTTGCCCTCTTTAATCCTGATACGTTCTTCACCCGCGGCCAGTTCGGTTTTTCCTTCATCCTGACGCTGCAATTCGTGCTGCTTTCCGCGCTTGCAGGCCAGGCGCTGATCGGCCTGTTGCTCGCCTGGCTCAGCCAGGCAGTATCGCCGGCATTGAAGTCGTTCCTCCAGACGGCGGTGATTGCCGCGTGGATATTGCCGGAAGTGGTCATCGGTTTCGCGTGGTTCGCCTTTCTCGACTATGACAATGGCACGCTGAACATGATCATGCGCGGCCTCGGCCTGCCACCCGGCGACTGGCTTCTGCAGCAGCCTTTCTGGGTGATCGTGTTCTTCAACACCTGGCGTGGCGCAGCCTTCTCGATGATGCTGTTCAATTCTGCCTTTCAGTCCATCCCGCCGAGCTATTTCCAGGCAGCCGACGTGGCGGGTGCAACCTCCTGGCAGAAACTTCGCGACATCGCTCTGCCGCTCATCCGCGGCCATGTCGTCACCGACCTCATCCTCATCACAATGTGGACTTTCAACGTGTTTACGCCATTCCTGCTCACCAATGGCGGGCCGTCATACCGAACGGAACTGCTGTCGATCTATACCTATCGTATCGCATTCAAGGACTTTGAGTTCGGCAAGGGTGCGGCGGTCGGTGTCATCATCATGCTCGTCAACCTCGCCTTTGCGCTTGTCTATCTACGTATCGCGCGCAAGAAAACGGCGGAGGCTGAGTGATGCAGGTCTCTGGAAACGTCTTTAAACGCCGCATTCTTTTTTCCGTGGCAGCATCCCTGCTCGGCGTGGCCTTTGCCCTGCCGCTCGTCTGGTTCATCTTCGCACCGTTCAACGCCCGCGCCGAACTCGGACTTGCAATTCCCGAAGCGTTCACTCTTTCGAATTTCATGACGGTTTTCGAGAACACCTTTGCAATGCGAGCCCTTTTGAACAGCCTGATCCAGTCTTTCGGCGGGGTCATTCTGATCGGCGCGGCAGCAACGCTTGCTGCTTATGCGCTGTCTCGCTCGTCAATTCCCGGAAAAGGAGCAGTCACCTATACGCTTCTGCTGTTTTCTTCCGTCGTGTCGGGTTCGGCGGCGATGGTGCCGATCTTCCTGATCATTTCTGCGGCCGGTCTCATCAATACCCACATCGCCGTCATTCTCGTTTTTGCGGGTGGGCTGCTGCCGACGGCAATGTTCATTCTTCGTGATTTCATCGATGCCATCCCGCGTTCCTACGAGGAAAGCGCCATGGTGGCCGGTGCCTCACCGCTGCAGGCTTTCTTCGACGTGGCATTGCCGGTCATCCGGCCGGGCATCGTGGTCGTCGTGGTCTGGGCATTCGTCAATATCTGGGGTTCATTCCTCATCCCCTTCATCCTGCTGCGCAGTGATAGCCTGATGCCAGCCTCGGTCGCGATCTACTCCTTCTATTCGGAGGCGGGCACACCGATCGTCACGCTGCTTGCTGCCTATTCGCTCATCTATTCGCTCCCCGTCATCGTGCTTTACCTCTTCGTGAACTGGAAGTTTGGTTTCCGGTTCTTTGGTGGCATCAAGTCGTAATCGGAAATCAGTTTCATGGCCTCTGTCGAATTCCAGAATGTCTCCAAGAGCTTCGGTCACTTTCATGCGGTGCCCGACATCAGCTTTCAAATTTCGGACGGCGAGTTCGTCTGCCTGCTCGGCCCCTCCGGCTGCGGCAAGACGACGAGCCTGCGCATGATCGCCGGCCTCGAAACGCCGACCTCGGGCAAGGTGCTGATCGGCGGCAAGGACGTCACCTTTCTGCACCCCAAGGACCGGCAGATATCAATGGTCTTTCAGGACTATGCGCTTTATCCGCACATGAACCTTGCCGACAACATCGCCTATCCGCTCAAAGTGCGCGGCGAGAGCGAGGAAAAGCGCCACGCGCGCGCCAAGCAAGTGGCTGACGTGCTTAAGATCGGTGATCTGATGAAGCGCCTGCCGAGCCAGATTTCCGGCGGACAGCAGCAGCGTACATCGCTGGCACGTGCGCTTGTTTATCCCAGCCAAGTCTATCTTTTTGACGAGCCGCTTTCCAACCTCGATGCCAAGCTACGTCTTGAAGCGCGCGGTTTTCTCAACCACCTTCAGCGCGACATGGGCATGACGGCGGTCTATGTCACCCACGACCAGGCGGAGGCCATGGCGCTTGCAACCCGCATCGCAGTCATGGACAAGGGCCGCATCGTTCAGTTCGCACCGCCCATCGAGATTTACCGGCGTCCGGCCACGACCTTCGTTGCCAATTTCGTGGGCAACCCGCCAATGAACCTCGTGTCGGCCGATGCCATGGTTGCCGATGACAAGCTGCAATTGCGTGCCGATGGCCTGACACTGCCGGGCCTGCCTGTCTCCGACGCCATTGCGGCGGCCGCGGGTAGCGGCCGGATGACGCTTGGCGTCCGGCCCGAACATTTGCGGATCGCCCAGGCCGGTGATGAAAACACCATCACGGGCAAGCTTTTCGCCAATGAAAACATGGGCCCGGAAAGCCTTGTCACGATGGAGCGCGAGGATGCTGGCCGGGTAACCGCCCGCATTTTCACGGACGATGAGATACGGGTGAACGACGTCGTGACGCTCGCCTTCGATATCCGCCATGTGACCTTGTTCGATGATGCCGGCGCTCGTATTCCGGCTGTCGATGAGTAAGAGGCCATCCCTCAATGACTGAGATCAAGTTTCACGTTGCTCGCACCGACCAATCGGCCGATCCATATTTCTATGTCCCCTTCGAAGTGTCGCAGGATGTAACGCGTATCGATGTGACGATGGTCTATCCAAAGGCCGAGGACTGCGTCATCGATCTCGGCGTGCTGGACTCCCGGGCGACTGACTATCCATCGTCTGCAGGTTTCCGTGGCTGGAGCGGCAGCGCACGCGATGGCTTCTTTGTCGCGACGGACGATGCAACGCCCGGTTACATCCACGGCGAAATACCAGCCGGCACATGGAAAATCATGCTTGGCCTTTATAAACTGCCTGAAAACGGCGCGGATGTCGTCGTGACTATCCGGTGCGACAGCGCGCCTCGCCAACTGGAGCCGCAGCCGGAACGGCGCTTCCCTCGGCGGGAAGGGGCGGGTTGGTATCGGGGTGACCTGCATTGCCATACATTCCATTCCGATGCGCTGGGCTCTCCGGAGCTGCTCCATCAGGCTGCCTTGCAGGCCGGTCTTGATTTTCTAGCTATTGCTGATCACAACACAATCACGCAACGCCGTTATTTCCATCCGCAATCCTCGCCGGACCTTGTCTTCATCCGGGCGATGGAGATAACGACCGCAAACGGCCACGCCAATGTCTATGGTGTCGATGAATGGATCGATTTTCGTATGACGAAACCGGAGCATGCCCATACTCTTTCCCGGCTTGTGCATGAGCGCGGCGGGCTTTTGTCCATCAATCACGATAAACCGACAATCCAATGGGACTACGATCTGCCCCAGATCGATTGCATGGAAGTCTGGCAATCTCACTGGATGGCCTGGAACTGGGTTTCGCTAGATCGCTATCAGCAGCGCCTTGCTTCAGGATTGAAAATTTCCGCCATTGGAGGCAGCGATTTTCATCAGCCAGTGCGGCTCATGCCCGAGGGTCCATTGGTGCTTGCCCGCCCGACGACGGTGTTCTGGCTGGAGGAACTGTCGGAAGATGCAATCCTCGCTGCGATCAAGGCGGGTTGCGGTTATGTGACGGAGAGCCCGACCGGACCACATCTTGTGCTGACGGTGAACGGCGAGCCCATGGGTTCGACGGTTACCGGACGTGTCACGGCTGAAGCCGATGTGAAGGGCGCCGCGGGCGATCTGCTTGTCTGGATCGACGCAAGTGGCACCCTATCCACACAGACGATCGAGACGAATGCATGGACAGGTACTTTTAATGGCGAGGCAAAGACCTTCCTCCGCGCGGAGATTGTTGCGGAGGAGAGCTGCGACAAACTGGTTGCCGACTTCTTCAAGGCGCAGGGAGGCCGCTCGCTTCCCTGGCAGCTGAAGGGCGTCGACGTGCAATGCCAGCGGATCCGCCGTGCGGTCAGCAATCCGGTGTACATACTTTCCTAGGATCGGGCACCACAACCGACATCCTCCGCGAATATCCGCAACGAAGACTGAATGCGCTGCTGGAATGCTTTCGGCCCGAGTATTCGATGTGAACGATTGAGCAATCAATCAATTATTAACAGTTCATGGCACGCCCGCTCCGCTGCTGATGCCGAACATCATCTATGCGCTCGGTATCTATCATGCCTGCTCTGCGCTCGGCTTGATCGGCACGGAGGCGTGGCCTCGTGATCCGACCCGATCAGTTCGAGCAGGTAGCGATTGATGAATCTGTGGAGGTCGTTAGCCAGCCGGCTCGCAGCCTCCTCGCCGAGGCACGAGAGAGTTTCGACATGATTGCGCGTGCGAAATTCGACCGTGTGCCAAAGCAGGGCCTTTTTGATCCCGATGGCGGTAATATCGAGACATCGCAGTTCGGCCCGCGTTCCGGTGTGGAGCTCGACGGAGCCCGCGGTCGCCGTGGGTAGCCGGAGCTTCCACCTGCCGGAAGGAAGTAGACGAGCGAAAAGGCCGGGCCGATAGGTGGCGTAGCGATTGAAAATCACGGGTCGGCCATCGCGTGAATTGTCATCTCAATTGGCTTCGCGCGATCATGAACGCTTTTCTCAGCCAACGGCATTGGCCTTGTCTTGGATTTTCGCGCATCGAGCGAGGAGTTCTTCGAAGGTCTCGGCCTTATCGAGAAGAAGACCGTCTTCCAGCATGCGGGCGTAGTCCTGTTCGAGAGCCGCCCTTCCTTCGCCGGAAGGCGTCAGCTGCAGTCCTCCGCCCACGGCCGCTTCATAGTCGATCGGCGTTCTGTCAGCCGCTTTTTCGGCAAAAAACATCGATTTATGTTGTACCACCGACTTGGCCAGGTCGCGATCAGCGATTGCGCTGTCGGCGATGCCTATATCGTCAAGACGAACGATATCATGCCAGTGGCGTGAAAAGCGCTCTCCGCGGAGCCGTTCCTGCAGGCAGAAGACGTGGATTGCCGTCGCCTTTTCCCAGAATGTGCGTTCGGCATGCATGACCCGCGGTTTCGCGGTGGGAAACTTGATGCCATCCACAAGGCCCGCAGCGTCGCATGAAATGTCGCGAACGCTTGCCGGTTCTCCGGTCGACCGAGCCCCGAACTCCAACATGACGCTCGGCGCGACATAGCTGGATCCTCCGACAACTGCTTCGTAGTCGATGAAGAGCTTGTCGGCTTCGATGCGGACGGTGGCTGGAAGCGACTGGGCGTCGATCGCATCGACAATCAGCGGGCTCACGGTCTCCGATACCCAGGCCGGCAAACGCTTGCGGACCTCGCTCGAGCAGCGCTTTTCCTCGCTTCTGGTTTCCGGCAACGCCTGCTCGTTCTCGCCGACGAGATCGTGAGCAAGTTCGCGGATATCGTAGGTTAGGTCGACATCTTCCGAAAATCTGCGGATAGCGTTGTAGGCTTTAGAGAGGGACGTGCCGCCTTTGAAGACGAGATGGTCACCGAGCGCCGTTCCCTAAAGGGTCTGCAGTGCCCAGACGACCCATGTGTCCTTTTCCAGAAGATGAATCGGCCGCCCGGCTTTCTCCGCGGCGATTGCAAGAACGTCCCTTCGATCGTCCCGAGACAGCTGCAAAAACTGTTCAGCCATAAGCGGCCTTTCCAACACTGCGGGCAAGCCAGCTGGGAAACTGAGGGGCGGCTGCAACGAGTTCGCCGAACGCTTCGGCGGAAAGCTTCCGCTTGATGCTCGGAAGTGCCTCTTCTGCCTTTTCCGGACCAAGCCATGCTAGCGCGCGCACAGCCAAGCCGGCAGGCTTATTCGCCAAGGCGAGCTGCCAGCGCGGCACGTGCTTCAACTCGACCGTCTGGCTACCGACAGTCATGGTTCGGCTGCGGCCGGATGTGAAAAAGACGGACCGGATCGGTACCTGAGTGGACAGCCCCAACGCGTTTGCAGCCGCAGCACCATTCGAAACGATCACTTCGCCACGCTGTTGCGCAACGGCTTCAACGGCCTGCTCGACCGTCGGTGGCCGGCTTCCAAAGCGACTCTTGATTGCCTTGAGATAGATCCCCCGACCGGCTCGAACGAGCTCGCCGCGTTCATAAAGACGCGACAAAGCCTTGTCTACCGCCGCTCGGTTTCCCAAATGCAGAAAGGCCTTCGCGGATAGCGCCGTTCCCTCGGGCAGCTGTTTGGCATAGGCCATGATCTGTGTCGTCAGTCGTTGCATATTAGTTCTCCTGTCAGAAATACATGCACGTTTCTGACAGTTTGCAATGTGGTGGGCCCTGTCAAACCACGGTCGTTAACCCAAGGCCAGTTCTCCATCAGCTAAATTCGACCCGGCTGGCACGCACGCATTCCGGCTTATTCGTCGGGCTCATCTTCAAAATCCTCATGTGAGCGCAAGAACTACAAATCGTCGTTATTGCATGGCCGAAAAACGGGTCGTCAGTTCTGATCCTCGGCCAAAACCAGGCGGTTGTGCGATCCCGGCAGCCGTTGCATAACCGCCGTCAGGACTTCGCTACCTGCTGCAGTTTGTTTATGTGCTCGCGGCAGAGTGCCTCGATAAGGTCGTGAAGTTCTGCGGTTCGCTCCTGAAGCCAGGCGAGTGCCTCTTCGGAAA
Source organism: Agrobacterium tumefaciens (assembly GCF_009649785.1). Classification (GTDB taxonomy): domain Bacteria; phylum Pseudomonadota; class Alphaproteobacteria; order Rhizobiales; family Rhizobiaceae; genus Agrobacterium; species Agrobacterium tumefaciens. Next base: position 17,118 of record NZ_WJOK01000016.1, read on the forward strand.
TTTCGAAACGCTTCGAATAGCGCGCTTTGACGTAGGCCTCATTGAGAATGTTGTACCATGCGGTAAACCGCTGATGGTCCCTCGGCCATATGTCGACAAGGCGGCGATCCCGATCCTCCGAAAGCCCGCGCAGGAATTTAAGGTTGTGAGACGCAGGCGAATAGTTGGTCAGTGTCAGGAGATAGCAGTTGTAGGCAGTTTCCACCGCCTGGTGAAGCAAGAAAGCTGCGTGATTTGGTTGATCATCCGCTATCGCGTAACGTGCTAACTGAAGGAAGTAGTTGGCACTGCCGAATTGCTTTTCAAAATGCTCCTCGGCGACTCTCAGTGCATCGGCAGGGCTGAGCGGTTTCGCTTCAGCCAACGGCCGGTCATCGAATTCGTAGAGCACGACACCTTCACGGGCGAGATCGACGAAGAAGGCCTGGCCGTCATGCAAGAAGTTGCTGATCTCGCGGGCGCCGTGCATTATCAGACCAACGGGTGTTTCGATCTCCTTGTCCCACATCAGCCTGTCGGTCGCCTTGTCCCAGTATTTCGGGTCAGCCAATTCCTTGTTGCTGACGATGACAAGAATATCGAAATCCGATCGATAACCTTTCGATGTGTGCGGCTCGTCCACCCAGGTGCCACGAGCGTAAGAACCGAACAGGATGATTTTATAAATCCGCCCGTCTTTCTTGGCTTCGGACTTCGAGCGCTCCACAATGCCGGCGAACTCTTCATGGATGATCCGGACGACCCTTTCCAGTTCGCGCTGCTTCGTCTGCGGAAGATGTCCGATATCCGATTTCATGGCCTCACCATCGATTCTTCTGAACAGCTATCCTAACCGTGATCGGCTGGCTATTGCTACTCCACATTGTTGTAGGGGTTGAGGGGCTAGGACGCCATTTTTCGGTTTAGGATCGAGGTCTGTCGGAATAAGAATACATGAACTACCTCCTGGTGGTCCAAGTTTCGTCCGCATCCCACCCCGCCAGAACCGTCAATATTCCATGCCGAAACACAGACATGTCGATATTCGACCAATGACAGAGCAAGAAATGAGCGATTTCACACGCAGCGCAGCCATCCCCTCACGGACAATTCACCCCCCACAGTCCATTAGCGTCGAAGCGCAAGCGTCACTGTCGCGTCTGGTCGACAAGGACGGCAGTCCCATCAATGCGCAGTATGAAATGCCCTCTCCGGAGGACTTTTCCGGCTGGATGAATATAAAAGCCGCAGTAGATGCGCATTACGCCGCCGCGGCAAAAGATCTTGCCGGGAGTTTGCAGTCCACAGTCGAGACAATCGTAGTCGAACAAGCAACGATCCATGTCGCGACGCCGCACGGGCAATTTGATGCTCGTGGCGCACTGATCGACCTGCATGGTGGCGCATTGGTGTTTGGAGGCGGTGAGGCCTGCCGCGTCAGTGCGCGTCGCCAGGCGCACCAGCATGTCGTTCGATGCTATGGCGTCGATTACCGGATGCCGCCTGAGCATCCATATCCGGCCGCTCTTGATGACTGCTTGGCCACGTATCGCCATGTCTTGACTGGTCATTCCCCCGACAAGGTGGTCATCTTGGGTCGATCGGCAGGCGGCAATCTGGCGACCGCCATGCTGCTGCGGGCGAAAGATGAAGGCATGCCAATGCCCGGCAGATTAGTCTTGCTCTCGCCACAGGTTGACCTCACCGAATCGGGCGACAGTTTCCAAACAAACCAGATAATTGATCTCGTTCTGCCGCGCCCGCTCAGATCAAACAACCTGCTCTACGCTGGTGGTGCTGATCTTTCCAATCCCTATTTATCGCCGCTCTTCGGCGATTTGGCGGGCCTTCCGCCGACATTTTTGCAGACCGGCACGCGTGACCTGTTCCTATCGAACACGGTGAGGATGCATCGAGCCTTGCGAAAAGCTGGCGTGGAAACAGAATTGCACGTCTTTGAAGCCATGCCCCATGGTGGCTTCATGGGTGGGACACCGGAAGACCAGGAACTCGAAGCGGAGATCCACCGGTTCGTCATGGCAAACTGGAACTAAGGCCGGAAACCCACACAGGTTTGGCGCCGCCCCTCTGTTGTCCTGCTACATCCCTGGCCACATTCCTCCGTCAAGTCGGAGGTTTGCTCCTGTGATATAGCCGGCACGGGGGCTCGAGAGAAACGCAATCGCATCCGCAATCTCCTCGAGGGTTCCGACCCTTCCAAGGGGCACCTGAGCAAACATTGGCAGGATTTCTCTCTCTATGTCATTCCAGGGGGCGTCGATGGACATCCCCCTCTCAATGGCTTTCTTACGGAATGCGGTATCCAAACTGATGCTATGCACCGTTCCAGGCGAAACGGTGTTTGCGGTGATGCCGTATGCAGCAACGTCTTTTGCGAGCGACGCCGTCATCGCGATCATGGCTGCTTTGGCGGCAGAGTAGTCCGGTCGACTTGCAGGCGGCATCAGGGCCGCCAGGCTTGAGATGTTTATGATCCGACCCCACCGCGACGCTTTCATTGCGGGCAGAACGAGCGAGATGATCCTCACAGATGCGAGCACGTTCCTGTCATAGACAGCGGCCCACGTTTCAGAGCTTGTCGAGGTCCAATCCTCCGCCGGGGCAGATCCGCCGGCATTGTTGACCAGGATGTCGATCGAGCCTGCTGCAGCCTTTGAATCACGAACCAGACGATCAACCTGATCCGGCACTGTCAGATCGCCAAATACCGCGAAAGCATGACCTCCAGAGGATATGATATCATGGGCGACCTCCTCTGTTTTCATTCTGTCGCGACCGTGGACAAGAACGGTTGCCCCTTCCTTTGCGAGGCCTCTGGCCACGCCCTCGCCAATCCCCTTACTGCTTCCCGTGACCAGTGCAACCTTGTTTTGGAGTTGTAAGTCCATGATATTCCATCCGTGTTATCGTCTCCTGCAGATATGAGGTTCGTTGATGAAACAGGCAATTACGCACTTTAAAGTGCCTGTCGAGGACAGGGCGACATGCCTCGGAGCCGACGGATCTGTCTCTCATGTCAGTAGGGTGCTTCGGATGATCACAGGACGTTGGAAACTGCCGATCCTTTTCCGATTGTTCGCCGAACCATCATTGCGGGCATCGCAGTTCATGAGAGACATACCCGGGATATCCCAGAAGATGCTAACGCAACATCTCAGGGAACTGGAAAATGACGGCCTCATAAGCCGACACGACTTTCAAGAGCAGCCACCTCGAGTCGAATACTCGCTGAGTTCAGCAGGCCACGGGCTTATGCCGATTTTGATGGCGGTCAGGGAATTCTCTCGGGATTATCCCGTCGATCGGCGTCTATAACTAACTTGGGTGCCGAACGCTTGGCGCAACATTCCGAAAATATCGCTTGTATTATGGACTGAATGGTTCCATATTGACTCCATGGTCAAGCGCACTCAAATATCCGCGTCCGTTGGTCGCCCTCGAGAATTTGAACTCGATGAAGCAGTTCGAAAAGCAATGCAGGTATTTTGGGATCGTGGATATCACGATGCATCACTTCCCGACCTGCTTGAGGGCATGGAGCTTTCCAGGGGCAGCTTTTATAAGGCTTTCGTCGACAAGCGAGGCGTCTATCTGCGTGCCCTCGACGCATACATCGAGGACGCCGTTCGCTCGGTCGGTGAAACGCTGCATTCCAATCCGTCGCCCAAAGCCGCAATTCGAGACGCTTTTTCTCAACAAGTGGATCAAGCATCGGGAACGGAAGGTCTGCGTGGATGCTTTGTCGTCTTTGCAGCTGTCGAAATGCTGCCAGAGGATAAAGAGGTCGCACCACGTATTTCCCGGCTGTTCAGACGGTTGCAAGATCTTTATGCGGCGGCGATCATAAGGGCCCAGGCCTTGGGCGAAATCGATCCAGGGCTGGATGAACGAACGCTCGCCAGGTTCCTCGTGTGTCAGATTCAGGGCATGCGGGTCCTCGCCAAGGCAGGAGCGGATCGCGCTGAGACTAGGGCCATGGTCGAACTGGCACTGAAGGCACTTGGCTGAACCAAATTTGGAACCAAATAGTTCCAAATACTTAACATTGCAAACCGTCGATCGATTTTTTGGTCGATGTGGAGACACTTATGAGAGACACCAGCAATCCCGATGACAAACTCGATCCACGTCGATGGATGGCACTGGTTATCCTTTTGACCGGCGCCTTTTTGCCACCGCTCGACTTCTTCATCGTCAATGTGGCGCTGCCCTCGATCCGGGAGGATTTCAGGGCCTCTGCGTCAACGATGCAGCTGATTATCTCCGGTTACGCCACCACCTATGCTGTGATGCTGATCACTGGGGGCAGGCTTGGAGATCTCTATGGTCGACGAAATGTCTTTCTGGCTGGAATGGTCGGGTTTGCAGCCGCATCTGCCTTATGCGGGTTTGCCTGGTCTCCAGCCGCGTTGGTCGCCGGCCGTATCCTTCAGGGATTTGCAGCGGCAATCATGGCACCGCAAGCCTTGGCTTCCATCAATGCGATTTTCCCAGACCACGAAAAATCAAAAGCCCTCAGCTTTTATGCCCTGACATTCGGGGTGGCATCGATGGTTGGTCTGTTTCTCGGTGGTGCGTTGATTGCGCTTGATATCCTTGGACTTGGATGGAGAGCCATCTTCCTCATCAACCTGCCGGTTATCGCGGTCGCTGCGCCGTCGGCCTTCATCATGTTGCGGGAAACCCGATCTGAGCGCCCAAGCAAACTGGATCTTGGCGGAGCATTGTTGATCGCGATTGCGCTATCTGCGCTGATTGCGCCGCTGATCGAGGGGCGGGAGCAGGGGTGGCCGACCTGGCTAATCCTGATGCTTGCCATGTCCCTCCCGTTTTTCCTCCTGTTCTGGCGGCATGAGAAACACCTGGAGTCGACGGGGAGAGATCCGATTCTTGCACCTAGCCTGCTGCAAAACCGTGGACTAATGCGCGGGCTACTGGCTGCATTGTTCTTCTACTCGCTTGCGGCCTTCTGGCTGATATTCTCGGTCTATCAGCAGGGTGGCCTTGGTCTGACCCCTTTCGAGGCCGGGCTGGCGATCCTTCCTGCGGCCGTCGGCTTCGTCCTTGGTCCTTTTGCAAGTGAGCGCATCCTCCGCGTCTTCGGAAGATTTTCCGCAGGCGCCGGCATGGTGCTGCAAGCTGCAGGGTTGTTTGGAACGGCGGCCTTGATTTCGAATGGCCTTCCGCAATTCCTCTTTGCTGCGCTTTTTCTTATCGGTGCGGGGCAGGGGATCGCCCTTCCAAACCTGGTGAAGAGCATCGTGCAAAGGGTGGACCGGACGCAGTCAGGATTGGCCTCTGGTCTGGTCAATTCGATGTTTCAGATTGGCGGTGCGTTGGCAGCCGCAATCGTTGGCGGATTGTTCTTCTCGATCCTGGGGTCGGCCACAGACGTTCAATCCATTGGCCGAGCATACAGCGTTGCAGCCGTTGCAATTGCCATTTGTCTTCTCGTCGCGGGATGGCTTTCCGTCAGCCTGACATCGACACAACCGTTGCGTCGATGAGCGGCCCCATAGCAGCGCATCATCAGCCGATCGCGCGGAAACGGCGTGAAACTCCCGAGCAAAACAGAGACATTCAGAGGTACTCTCCATGAACAACATCTCCACACTACCTCTTTCCGGCAAGCGCGCTCTGGTCACCGGTGCGGCACGCGGTATCGGTGCGGCAATTGCGCTAAAACTGGCCGAGGATGGTGCCGACGTTGCGATCACCTATGAGAAGTCGGTCGAGAAAGCGGAAGCTCTCGTTGCCAAGATCCGCGCCATGGGTCGAAATGCGATCGCCATCCATGCCGATGCCGCGAACATAGCAGCCGCGATGGCTACTGTCGAACAAACTGTCGCTGAGCTCGGCGGCCTTGATATTCTGGTCAATAATGCCGGTGTCCTTTTCGCAAGTGATTTCTCCACGCAGCCACTTGAGGAGATTGATCTTCAGCTGAACGTCAATGTTCGCGGCGTCTTTCTGATCACCCAGGCAGCGCTGAAATACATCCCCAACGGAGGTCGCATCATCAGTACCGGCAGCAATGCGGGTCTGGCTGTCCCGTTCGCGGGGATCGCGGTCTACGCCGCGACCAAGTCTGCGCTGGAAAGCTTCACGCGCGGTCTCGCACGTGAGCTGGGCTCTCGGGAAATTACCGTCAATCTGGTTCGACCAGGTCCGATTGATACTGACATGAACCCTGCCGATGGCGCGCTTGCAGCCGCCATTCTGCCAAACCTGTCGATTGCTCGATATGGTAAAACCAGAGAAGTCGCTGAGGCGGTCGCCTTTCTTGCGGGCCCCGGTGCAGCGTACATCACCGGCTCAGGCATTCTCGTCGATGGTGGCATCAGTGCCTGAGCATTGATACGAGGCGGTGCCTCGCCGCTCTGTCCTGCAGGTGATAACGGGGAATTTGGGCGCGCATGGGCTGCGGAGTTCCCTCCGCTGCACTGTGCGCGTAAATTTGGCGAAGCGGGCGGCGGCCATCATCCAGGAATTTCTCCACTCCGTTGGTGGTGGTTTTCCTGAGTTGCAATCGTACCAAGGTAGCAAATATGGGTGGCCTGGTTTCTGCGCAAGCGCCCGTTGCGCGGTAACAGACCTAACGTATGAACATGGAGAAACTTTTGAAGACCATCGGCATACTTGGCGGAATGTCCGCGACGTCAACCCAGATTTATTACCGAGAACTCTGCAGGCTTACCCGCGAGAGCCTGGGAGGACTTCATTCTCCCGAGCTTCTCATACGGTCTGTCGACTTCGACGAAATCGAGAAGTTGCAGGCATCCTCTGACTGGGACGCCGCGGGCCGAATCCTCAATGAACACGCTATCGCGCTGCAGCGCGGAGGTGCCGACCTCCTCATCCTGGCGACAAACACCATGCACAAGGTGGCGGACAAGATCGTGGGCGGGGTGTCGATCCCGTTTGTGCACATCGCGGACGCAACTGCAACCGCTATCGTCGACCGCGGTTTCCGGAGACCGGGTTTGATGGCAACGGCCTTCACCATGGAGCAGACCTTCTACACCGACCGCCTCATCGCTCAGGGGCTGTCGCCAACGATCCCTGAAGCTGATGATCGAGCTGAAACCCATCGTATTATCTATGGAGAGCTGTGCCGCGACATCGTTCGCGAGGAGAGCCGCTTGACCTATGAACGGATTGCGCAGCGTCTGGTCGACAAAGGCTGCGACTGTCTTATCCTCGGCTGTACCGAGGTGGGTATGCTGTTGAACGAGGATAACGTAGACGTTCCCGTCTTCGACACGACCCTCATTCATTGCAAAGCCGCCCTTCAAGCTGCTTTACAATGACATGTTGTGTTCTGACGGTCGATCGATTGTGAGAACGATGAGGGGCAATGGTCAAACCTGTTCGCCCAGGTGATGCCGGACCCACTTCGCTTCTTCCGATGCGGTACGCCCGAAATGCCGTTTGAAATCACGGCTGAATTGCGCCGGGCTGACATAGCCCACTGACGCCGCCACCTCTGCAATTGTTCCAGTCTGGCGGGCGATCATCAGTCTCGCTTCATGGAGCCGCATCGCCTTCACATATTGCATGGGACTTGAGCCTGTCAGCTCCTTGAAATGGACATGGTAGGAAGGAACGCTCATGCCCACCCCTCTGGCCAGGTCCGCGACGGTGATTTCAGAGCCGTAGTTTTTGCGCAGCCATGCCAGGCTCTCGACCAGTTTTCCCGACGTCCCTTTCCGCTGCAGGGCGGCGATCACTGCGCCGCCTTGCGGCCCTGACATGACCCGGTAATGCAACTCACGCAGGATGGAGCCGCCAAGGACGGCGACCTCAACCGGACTGCCAAGCACCGTCAGCAAGCGCAGCAGGACGTCTTCGATACTGCTATCCATCCTGCTCGAGAAGAGCCCTTTTGGCTTGACGCTTGCAGGACCGGCGAGATTTTCGAGCTGCGTGGCGATCTCGGCCGCCATCTGCATATCGAACTCTAAATAGACCGCGAGCAGTGGCCGCCGTGCACTGGCTGTAGATGTCATCCGGAAGGGGACGGGCACCGAAACGGCAAGATAGTGGTCTTCGTCGTAGAGGTAGATTTCCCCGTCCAGAATGCCGTGTTTGCTCCCCTGCAATACGAACACGGCACCCGGCTTATAAAGAACCGGAATGTCATTCAGCACTGCTTCCGTGCGTAGGATACGAATACAACCGAGCCCGGTCTGGTTGTAGCCAAGACGAGGAGCGAGTTGTCCGGCCAAGGCGGCACACTGGTCATGTGTAGAGGGCGGCATTTTACAGTTCATAGGAATTGGCAAAACTCTAAGAGGATTCGCAATCGAACCCGCGTTGTCTCCAGATTATCTGTCACATCAACGGGTAATCAAGGAGTTTCAGAAATGTCGAGCAAAACGTTTTTCATAACAGGGGCGAACTCGGGCTTTGGATTGGCGATCGCCACTGCCGCAATCGAAGCCGGTCACACCGTCATCGGGACCGTCCGCTCCGAAGCCTCGCGCGAAGCGCTGGCAAAGACCCTCCCGGAACTGCGCCCGGTCCTCTGCGACGTCACCGAATTCGTTCGCATCCCTGACGTCGTTCAGCAAGCGGAGGGCGAACACGGTCCGGTCGATGTGCTGATCAACAACGCGGGATACGGGCACGAGGGTGTGCTTGAGGAATCGCCGATCGAGGAGATGCGCCGCCAGTTCGACGTGAACGTGTTTGGCGCCGTTGCAGTCGCCAAGGCGTTTCTCCCAAGGTTCCGTGAGCGCCGAAGCGGCTTTATCGTCAACGTCACGTCGATGGGCGGCATGATCACCATGCCCGGCATCGCCTATTACTGCGGCAGCAAGTTCGCGTTGCAGGGTATTTCAGAGGTCATGCGGTCGGAAATGGCGCCGTTCGGTGTGCACGTAACAACCCTTTGCCCCGGCTCGTTTCGGACGGACTGGGCAGGCCGTTCCATGGTCCGTACAGAGCGTTCCATTGCTGACTATGATACCCTGTTTGATCCGATCCGCGAGGCGCGTCAGGCAGTGAGCGGCAAGCAGCTCGGAAATCCGCAAAAGCTCGCCGACGCGGTGCTGACCCTCATCGAATCTGACAATCCCCCGCCGCAACTTCTCCTTGGCAGCGATGCGCTTAAACATGTAACGGCGCGGATCGAACGCCTGACCCAGGAAATCGGAGCTTGGAAGGGCGTGACTGTCTCCACGGACGGCTAACGCAAACCCAAAATTTGCTGTTGACGATCTGCCTACTAGAAGGTAGACAGGCTGCATGAGCAATCTTTCGACCACCTCGGACGACATTCTGGCGTCCACCCGACACCTTCTGATAAGCGGCGGCTACAATGGCTTCAGCTACGCCGATATCTCGGAGATTGTCGGTATCCGCAAAGCAAGCATTCATCATCATTTTCCCAGCAAGGTCGATCTGGTGCGTGAGCTGGTCAAGCGTTATCGGGAGGATGGCCAGGCAAGCGTGGCAGTCCTTGAGCAGAAGGTTCCGAATGCTCTGGACATCCTCAAGGCTTATGCAAACCACTGGGCTGCATGCATTGAGGATGCCAGCAGACCCTACTGTGTCTGTGCTATGCTTGCCAGTGAACTGCCATCCCTCCCCACGGAAGTCGCAACCGAGGTGACGAACTTTTTTCGCTTCATCTCCTCGTGGCTGGCATCGGTCATGGAGCGAGGTTCCAAGCAGGGCGAACTGACCCTTACCAGTCTGCCGCATGTCGAAGCCGAAACATTTCTGGCAACCGTCTACGGGGCAATGCTTTCGGCGAGAGCCAATGGGAAGCCGGAAGTGTTCTCAATGATACTCGAACCTGCCCTCAATCGTCTCACGCCGACGGTTTCTCACTAATCCTGCGTGGCAAGGCTACTCGGGTCAATCGCGTCCATCGAAACTACCAACTAGTAGGAAGATAAAAATGAGAAATACTTTCCCAGCCTTGGCCCTCGGGCTGACCAGCATCCTTTCTGTAACTGTCCTTTCGGCACCCGCGTCTGCCGAAGATAAGAAAGCCGCGCCGATCCATGTCCGCGGCAGCATCGTCGACTACCAGGCGTCAACGCTCAAGGTGAAGACCCGCGAAGGCGAGACCGTCGACGTCGCCCTTGCCAACGACTGGAAAGTCGCCAGCGTTGCCAACGCAAAGGTCACCGACATCAAGCCGGGCGATTTTGTGGGTATCGCATCATTGCCAAAGGCCGACGGCGGCGATGGTGCGCTTGAGGTCCTCATTTTTCCGCCGGCAATGAAAGGCACAGGCGAGGGGAGCTACGGTTGGGATCTGAAGCCCGACAGCAGCATGACCAATGCGACGGTCGCGGATGCCGTTAAAGGCGTCGATGGCCGGACTGTCACCGTGACCTATCATGGCAAGGAAAAGAAGATCGCCATTCCGGATGGGACACCGGTCGTGACCATCGCCGCGGCCACCAAGGATGATCTCGTTCCTGGCGCCGTTGTCTTCATCACCGCCGAAAAGACTGCAACAGGCCCCATCGCCCATCAGGTGGTCGTCGGCAAGAATGGCGTGGTTCCACCCATGTGAAGACCAAGCCGTCACTGGCCGGAGCAGCCGCCTTACTGCTTCGGCCCGTGACTACAGATCGACGCTGCTTGGTGTGCAGCCGCTAATGCACAGATGAAAGACGCTGAGATGAGCGCAGACGCTTCCAATGACAATGTTCAATACCCTCGGACGATCTTTATCCGCCGCCACTCCGTTGTGACTCGGCTTACGCACTGGCTGAACGTGCTTTGCCTGGGCTTCCTTCTTTTGAGCGGGCTTCAGATCTTCAATGCCCACCCGGAGCTTTATTGGGGTCATTATGGCGCGAACGGCGATCCCGCCATCCTGACAATCGGCTCAGATGATGGCGGTGGTCAGCCGCGCGGTTTCGTTCGTATTGCCGGGCTGGAGATCCCCACGACGGGCGTGCTTGGCGTTTCTCAGGCTGACGGCGAACAAGTCTCACGCGCTTTTCCCTCCTGGGCAACCATCCCTTCATTCCAGGATCTTGCGGCCGGACGTCGCTGGCATTTCTTCTTCGCCTGGCTGTTTGTGATCAACGGCATTGTCTATCTCTGCTTCAGCGTGCTGAGCGGACATTTCCGCAAAGATCTCGCGCCAAAGCCCCATGAGATCTCGCCGCGCCACCTCGGCCGCGAAATCCTCGACCACGCTCGGCTCCGCTTTCCGGAAGGGGAGGAGGCCAAACACTACAACGCGCTTCAAAAGCTCACCTATCTGGCGGTCATTGTCGTTCTGCTGCCGCTGATGGTGCTGACAGGTTTGACAATGTCGCCGGGCGTCGATGCCGCTCTGCCGTCCCTTGTCGATATTTTCGGCGGACGCCAGTCCGCGCGCACGATCCATTTCATCACAGCGTCGGCGCTTGTCATCTTCGTCATCGTGCACGTGGCAATGGTGGTCCTTTCCGGGACTTGGAACAACATCCGCTCGATGATCACCGGACGCTATGCGATCCAGGAGAAAGGCCAGAAATCATGAGCAAGCTTTTCACCCGACGCCGCTTTCTCATCGGCGGCACGCTCGGGGCCAGCGCCCTTACTCTCTCGGGTTGCGACCTCTTGGACCAGAACGCAGACGTCGCAAACGTCCTTCGCTCAGCTGAGCATCTGACCATGAAAGCCCAGAGACTGCTTCAGGGGCGCGATTCACTGGCGCGCGAGTTTGACGAAAAGGACATTTCCCCCTCCTTCCGTGTCAATGGAACGAGTGCTCCCGACAGCGATGAATATGCGGAACTGTTGGAAGGTCACTTCACAAACTGGCGACTGAAGATCGACGGTCTTGTTGATCGGCCTCGAGAGATTTCGCTCATAGATCTGAAGGCGCTTCCTTCCCGCACCCAGATCACCCGCCATGACTGCGTCGAAGGCTGGAGCGCCATCGCCAAGTGGAGAGGCGTTCCGCTCGCCCATCTGTTGCGCCTTACCGGCGTCAAGCCGACGGCGCGATATGTCGTCCTGCATTGTGCCGACGAGCTCGAAAAGACGCTCGACGGAAGCGGCCGCTATTACGAGAGCATCGATCTCATCGACGCGGTTCATCCGCAAACCATCCTCGCCTACGAGATGAACGGCGAGGACCTTAGCGTCGGTCACGGGGCGCCCTTGCGTCTCAGGGTCGAGCGGCAACTGGGGTACAAACAGGCCAAGTACATCATGCGCATCGAACTGGTCGACAGCTTCGCCGGCCTGTGGGGCGGGAACGGCGGCTATTGGGAAGATCGCGGCTACGAATGGTACGCCGGCATCTAAGGCCAACAAATGGCGAACCACAGGAAAACAATCCATGAGCCGACGCAAAGTCCAGAAAGTGATGCCGATTTCAGCAATTGCACCTTCACGACAGGTCGAAATCAACCAAACCAGTTCGATCCTTTCGGACCCTGACAGCCGATGGGCGGCGAGGCGCCAAGAGGCGATCAGCGATGCCTTCGAGAAAAGTATGCGCATCAAGGGTTCCCACGGCGGCGGGGCAAAGGTTTCCTCTCAACGCGGCTCGCATGACCTCGATAGTTCCGAGAGGTCAGCCGGGAAACTCTCCGGCGAAGGCCATCGGATCGGCCGTACTGAATGGGACGAGAACACCCTCTTCGGCAAGCATGTCGTCTTCATCTGACGACGCTAGCGCGAACCATCAATCAACCAGTTCACAAAGTGAAAGAAAACAATGTCGAACAACCAGACCTCCCGTGCCCCGCGCGGCAACGACCAGTGGCTCAAGCAATATTACTTTACCAGAGCGGCCTTCTCAGTGCTGTGGGTCGCGGCTGCGTTGACTGCCGGACGGCATTCCTTTGCGGTGGCTGCCGCACTGCTGACCATCTATCCCGCTTGGGATGCAATCGCGAACGTTATCGATGCCGCAAGGAGCGGTGGTCTTGCCGCCAACCGGAGCCAAGCGATCAACGTCGCAGCGAGCTCGGTTATGACGATAGCCGTGATCCTGGCGTTGACAATGAACATGAACTGGGTTCTCGGCGCTTTCGGTCTATGGGCGATTTTTTCGGGGCTGTTGCAGCTTGGAACTGCCGTGCGGCGTTGGAGAACGAGTGGAGGTCAGTGGGCGATGATTTTGAGCGGTGGCCAATCCTCTTTGGTCGGCGCACTCTTCATCTTTCAAGCGCAAATGCCGCAGGAACCTTCTATCTCAACGGTTGCGGGCTACGCTGCCGTCGGGGCATTCTACTTTCTGGTTTCGGCAATTTGGCTGTCGATCGCCCTGTCGCGCCGCAGTACGCAACCCATCTCGTAAGCGCTACCTCGCGCCAATGAAACCGCTTGGAAGATATTCAAATGATGACAGATGATGCGGCAGGGCAACTTGCTTCCTATCGGAGGACCATCGACAACCTGGATTCAGCTCTCCTCTATATCCTGGCCGAACGCTTTCGCTGTACCGAGCAAGTCGGCCACTTGAAAGCTAAGCAGGAGTTGCCGGCAATCGACAATGAGCGAGAGCGACGCCAATTGGATCGACTGATGAGCATCGCTAATGATGTTGGCCTCAGTGGGCACTTTGTCGAAGGGCTGATGACAATGATCGTGGGTGCTGTGGTGGAGCGGCATAGGGAGATTGCGGCCAAGAAGTAAGTTGTCTGTCGCGCCTGTGCTACCGCAACCGTGGATCGGCGGGGAAAATCGATCTTCTTCGGGCGGCTTACCATGCAGCGGTATTTGTGAGGTGGTCCGAGACGGTCGCGATAAACGCCCGAAGACGCTGAAGACGTCGCAGGTCCCGGTGATATCCCATCCAGATGTCTCGCGCCGGCGGGGGCTTAGGTAGTTCCAGTCTGCGGATACCCGGGATCTGATTGCCCACGACGCGGGGCAGGACGGCGATCCCAACGCCCTGCTTGCACATTCGTGCCTGGACGTTTCGGTTGTTTGATCGCAGCACGGGTCTCGCGTTCGGGAAACTCTCGGTGAGCCAGGCTATGTCGGGGAATTGCCCTGTCGAAGTATCGTGGGTGATCAGCCGGAAACCTGTCCCGTCGCCATATTTAGGGTCAGGCGACTCCTCGGCGATGTAGACGTCGTATTCGAGCCTGAAGAGCCGCCGTTGAATGACATCTGCAGTGTCGAACGGAACGATGCGAAAGGCGACGTCGGCCTCTCTTTGGGCGAGGTTGAACAGGCGAGTGCCGGTCAGGATTTCGACGTCTACATTGGGGTAGGCTTTCGAGAAATCTGCCAAAATGGGAGGCAGCACATAAGCCCCGAACCAGTCTGCTGATGAGATGCGCAGATTGCCTTTGAGATTTTGCTCCTGCCCGGCGAGCCGGCGCTCCATGGCAAGCGCGCCTTCTTCCATCTGCTCGGCCAGGGCGATGATCCCATGGCCCTCCTCGGTCAGCACGAGACCGTCCGCGGTCCGCTGGAAGAGCGTGTGGCCGATCGCCTCCTCAAGGGCACGCAGCCGTCTGCCGACGGTGGGATGGCTTGTATGAAGAGCACGTGCAGCGCTGCCGAGCGTTCCGGATCGCGCAATCGCAAGGAAGATTTTTACGTCACTCCATTCCACGGCCAAGCCCTTACAAAAATGAACATTGAAAATACAAAACTGTCACTTCAAGTACAAATCTAAACATATAGATTCAAGTCATATTTCGAAAACAAGCGGAGAAACGTCATGAGAACTTGGTTCATCACAGGCTGCTCGAGCGGCTTTGGACAACGGCTCGCGATCGCTGCAGCACAGCGGGGCGATCAGGTTATCGCTACTGCCCGAAACGTCAACTCGATCGAAGAAATGGCTCGGCCATTCGACGGCCGAATGATCACCTTGCCGCTCGACGTGACAGATGCGACGGCGGCCAATACCGCGGTCGCAAAGGCCGTCGAGACATTTGGGGGTTTTGACGTGCTGGTGAACAATGCCGGCTACGGACTGTTTGGGGCGCTCGAGGAGGGCACGCCCGAAGAATATCGACCGATGTTCGAGGTGAACGTTTTCGGTCTTATCGAAACCACCAGGGCAGCCTTGCCTGCACTGCGACGTTCGGGCGGAGTGATCGTCAACATGTCTTCTGGCGCAGGGATCGCGGGCAGTGGCGGCGCAGCATATTACAATGCAGCCAAGTTTGCGGTTGAAGGGGTTTCCGAAGCACTCTCCGGCGAGCTGAAGCCGTTCGGCATCCGAGTGCTGATCGTCGAGCCTGGGCCATTTCGGACCGACTTCCTTGGACGTTCGATCACGATGGCGGCCAAAGAGATGCCGGAATACGCCGCAAGTTCGCGCAGGCATTATCGCGAAACCAATAACGGCAACCAGGCAGGCGATCCCGACAAGGCGGTTGCAGCGATCCTGAAGGCGGTCGATGCGGATGAGGCTCCGCTTCATCTGCCGCTCGGCCCGGTAGCGCATTCGATCGCTGAGCGGAAGTTGGCTTCGTTTCGCCGTGATGTCGAAACCTGGCGCGACATCTCGATCGCGACCGATTTCGATCAGCCCTGAGCTGATCGTTCTTTAACATCAACATCGACGGGAAAGAGTTATGATCCCAACATTGGAAGGGTTTGCCCAGCAGCTGGTGCCGGTCAATGGCATCAAGATCAATGCCGTAACGGGAGGCTCCGGCCCGCCGATCCTCCTGCTTCACGGTTGGCCGGAAACCTGGTGGGAATGGCACCACGTCATGCCGCTGCTGGTCGAACATTTTAGCGTGGTGGCGATAGATCTGCGCGGTGCGGGTTTTTCCGACTGCCCGCTTGACGGCTATGACAAGGCGACGATGGCGCGCGACGCGCACGAAGTAATGCTCGCCCTTGGGCATAATCGCTATGCCGTGTGTGGCCATGACATTGGCGGAATGGTCGCATTGCCGCAGGCCGCTATCTATCGAGATTCGGTTACTCACCTTGCTGTCCTCGATGTTCCGCTTCCTGGCTGGAGCCAGTGGGAGGCGACGACGGCAAAGATCTGGCACTTCGCGTTCCATGCTCATCGAGATCTGCCGGAACGCCTGATTTATGGCCGCGAATATGATTATGTTTCGGCCTTCATGGCGGAGCGGTTTTACGATCACAGCACCTTCAATCCAGAAGACATCGAGATCTACGCGAAAGCAATGGCCCTCCCTGGCCGCACGCGCGGTGGCATGGAATGGTACCGCACACTGACCGCCGACCATGCGGCCGCGCTGGAATACAAGAAGCGACCGCTCCGGATTCCGGTTTTAGGTCTCGGCGGGGAGCAGCGTTTCGGTGCTCATATGGTCCCGATGCTCAATGAGTTCGCCACAGATGTTACGGGCGGCTCGATTGCCCGCTGTAGTCACTATGTGGCGGACGAGCGCCCGGGTGAAGTGGCCGCTGCTCTCATCGATTTCCTCAAGGCCAAGTGAACTCTGCGATCCGGGCACATTGAGCCCGATCGCGTTCATCGATTCAACGAGAAAGGAAAACTGTCATGACTGCACCTCAAATTCGCGGCGTCAATCACATCGGCATCACAGTGCCCGATATCGAGGCAGCAAAATCGTTCCTGGTGGAAGCTTTTGGCGGCCAGGTGATCTACCAATCGTTCGGGCCGCAGGATCCGGCCAGGCAGGGACCCGAGTTCGAGCGGGCCACTGGTGCTTACCCCGGAACGGTCGTGCGTGCGCAGGCGATGGTCAAGATCGGTACCGGGCCTGACATCGAGCTCTTCGAAATGCACGGTCCCAAGCAAGCGCAACCGGTTACACCGAGCGACTTCGGCATTACGCATTTTGGTGTCTATACCGACGACATCGACGCATCGGTAGAGCGCTTTGAGAAGGCCGGCGGAACCCCCCTTACGGCGCCACGCGCTATTCCGTACGCAACCGAAAAAGGGGACGGAAACAAGGTCTGCTATTGCCGCACGCCGTGGGGCACGATGATTGAGTTTATCACAACGCCCGATCGCATGGCCTATCATGACCAAACGGATCTGCGCAGGTGGCAGGACGAGAAATGAGCGTGAGCTTCGATACCACGTTATCCCGCCGCAGCCTCCTGTCGCTTTCGGCGATGGCTGCGGCCTCCGCTCTGGCGGGGTGCGCCTCCACCGCTGGCACCGGTTGGATGGTGGGGCGACAGTCGACGCCGCTCCCGGATCCGATCGGCCCTGTCCACATCGCAGCTGTACCGACAGATGCCGAATTGGCTGTCATGTACGGTCCTATCGAGGATGGCGGCTTTCTGATCCCGGCGGTTCCCTACAAACAGATTGATTCGCGCTACTATCGCCAGCAGGTCCTCGACCCAACTGGCGAGGCGCCCGGCACCATCGTCGTCGACACCCCCTCCCGCTTCCTCTATCTCGTCCAGCCGGGTGGGACCGCGATGCGCTATGGTGTTGGCATCGGCCGCGAGGGCTTTGCCTGGCAGGGCAACGGCGTCATTAAGTGGCGTCAGAAATGGCCCCGCTGGAAGCCGCCGAACGAGATGGTCGCGCGTCAGCCGGAACTGGCGAAGTATTCGATCGAGAATGGTGGCATGGAGCCGGGCCTGAAAAATCCGCTCGGTGCGCGAGCGCTCTACATCTTCGCCGGCGGCCGGGACACGCTCTATCGTCTGCACGGCAATCCGCAATGGCGCTCGATTGGCAAGGCCGTTTCGTCAGGCTGTGTGCGCCTGCTCAACCAGGACATTATCGACCTCTATGAGCGTGTGCCGATCAAGGCGCCAATTGTCGTCAAGCAGTAAGCGCAAGCTATCACCACCGTCTCTCCCTGGATAGAGGAGAGACATGTCCTTCAGGCGATTTCAAAGCCTCAGTTAATCCACGCACAAAACTCAAGGAACTACCGACCATGTCGAACTTCAGTAAAGTGGCCGTTTGCCTCGTTGCCGCGCTTTTGTCTTCCGTAGCCGTAACAGCCCCAGCCTTAGCGGACGCGCGCAACATCGTCCTTGTCCATGGCGCGCTCGTGGATGGTTCGGGCTGGCGCGGCGTTTATGACATCCTGACCCGCGACGGCTACAATGTCAGCATTGTCCAGCAGCCACTGACAAGCCTCGACCAGGACATTGCAGCCACGATGCGCGTGGTCGATCAGCAGGACGGAGATGTCGTTCTCGTCGGTCACAGCTACGGAGGCACGATCATCACGGCAGCAGGTGATGATCCTAAGGTCAAGGCACTTGTTTATGTCGCAGCGCTCCAACCTGAAAAAGGTGAAAGCACAGCACAATTGCTCCAGTCTATGCCGTCACCCACCAAGGATATTAAGCCGTCGAAGGATGGGTTCCTTCTTATAGACCGGTCAAAGTTCGCTGCGGATTTCGGGGCAGATCTGCCCAAGGATCAAGCCGAGTTCATGGCCCGGTCGCAAATGCCTGTCGCCGTCGTCGCCACCGATACACCGGTTGCGGCCGCAGCTTGGCACGAGAAGCCCAGCTACGCAATTGTAGCGAAGGACGATATGACGATAAACCCCGACCTGGAGCGCTGGATGTACAAGCGTGCCGGTTCAACGGTGACAGAGGTAGAGGGCAGCCACGCTATCTACATCTCTCAGGCGGCTGCAGTCGCAAAGGTTATCGAGGAAGCAGCCAAAGCTGCCAAATAGCGGCGGCATGCATTATGCAAAAGGCGCGTGTCTCGATCAACTTGCTAGCTGCGTCACGTCCGGGACGTGATGCAGCATTTTTGAGACACGTACCGGCGCCCGGGAAAGAGCCGTGCCGGCGGGCGAAGTCAAGGACTGTCCGACATCGCTGGCGTTTGTACTTTTTCATCCAACGGTGCTTAAAACTTCGCGACGCTTGTATCAGTGCCGCTAGCAACCAGCAAAGATTGCGAGGACCACTATGGATCGAGAGATCATTATACCCGACGAGATGCAGGAGATCGTCAGCCGAGCCGGCTATGCTCCCGCGGTTAAAGTCGGAGACACAATCTACGTCGTCGGCCAAGTTGGGCGGACCAAGGATCTCAATATTATTCGCGATCCTTCAGAGCAATTCAGAGCTATGTGGGACAATTTACGAATTGTCCTCGAAGCCGCTCAATGCACGTTCGATGACATCGTGGAAATGACAAGCTATCACGTCGAAATGTCCAAGCACATGGACGTGTTCCGGACTGTCAAAAACGAGGTGTTTCCGAAGGGAACCTATGCGTGGACCCGGATAGGTGTCTCTGAGCTCGCGCACCAGGGGCTCCTCGCTGAGGTGAAATGTGTTGCCGTAAAGCGATGATGGAACCTATTTGTCGCGAACGAACCCCTCCACGCTGAGCATATAAGCACAAGCAAAGACTGGTCGATACTCGAATGCGAGCGATTATGTCCGGGACCTGATCCGCAGAGACCAAGCGCGTACGGACAAGATTGCCGAGATGCAGCGATTTGTCGACGACGGGATCAGAAGCGGAGTTGGTAGCCGTTCAACGGAAGAGTTGTTTGCTTTAGCCACTTCTCGAGCTGACATCAGCCGCGGACGCGCTTAATGCCATTTAGCCTATCTGTCCAAGCGGAAGAGGATATTATTTCCATTGCAGAAGAAGGCATCCGCATCTTCGGAGCACTGGTCGCCAGACAATATCACGATGAGCTTTTTGCCTTGCTCGAACTCATCGCCACCAACCCAAGAATGGCACGCGAAAGCCATGAGATTTCTCCTCCTGTCAGGATCCATCCTTTCAAGGCTCACCTTGTCGTGTACCGCGTCATTGAAGACGGGAGCGTATTCGTCATCCGCATACGTCACGGCCATGAAGATTGGGCGGGAGATTCTTTCTAACCAACCACTTCGCCGAATTTATAACATATTGGTCGTAAGTGCGAATCTCATCAAGGCGACAGCATTACAAGCTGCGAAGGCTTAGGCAGCTATGCGCGCCCCATTTCGGTCGTTCCTGCCAATAGCCCTGGCTCCAACCAGCGCACGTTGCTCGGCTAGATCGAGAGGTATCCTGAGCGTAGCCCGAGATTAAGGCCCCCCCATTTCAGAGCGTTGCAGCCTCCCAGTCTGGAGCAAAAGGTGGATCAACGTAGCGTACGTCCTTCGGCAGAGCCGCGATAGCCGCGCGGTCCTCCTCGTCGAGGTGAATGTTGAGCGCATCGAGATTGGCTCGCTGGCTGGAGGAGCGAGCGGCTTTGGGGATAGCGATGACGTTTTCCTGATCCAGAAGCCAGGCTATGGCGATCTGGGCTGCGGTGGCGCTGTGCTTCTCACCGATCCTAGCGAGAACGGGATCCTTTGCCGCCCGGCCTTGCGCAAGCGGCGCATAGGCGGTCATCGGAATACCCCTGCGGCGAAGGTAATCCAGCATCGGCGTCTGCGACAGGAACGGATGATATTCCACTTGATGAACGGCGATGGGGGCGCCGATTTCCTCGATCGCATAACGGATCATGGGCAGGTTGAAGTTGCAGACGCCGATGGCGCGCGCCAGTCCTTCCTCCTTCAGTTTGGTGATCGCGTTGAGCGTTGCGCTCATGTTCATCTTCGCTGATGGCCAATGCACGAGGAAGAGATCGATATGGTCGAGGCGAAGCTTGCCGAGGCTCGTGTCGAAGGACCGTCGCAGGGCATCGGGGGAGAGCTTGTCGTGCCAGACCTTGGTGGTGACGAAGAGGTCAGCGCGGTTTATGCCGGAGGCCGTGAGCGCCGCGCCGACGGAGGCTTCATTGTCGTACATGGCGGCGGTATCGATGTGGCGAAAGCCGAGTTCAAGCGCACTTTCGATCACCGGTCGGGCGGCATCGCCCGGCATCCTGAAAGTCCCCAGTCCTAACCGGGGGATAGCGACACCGTGAGTCTCAATCGTTTCCATGAACAAACCTTTCGAGTTGCGAGGGACGCGACGGCAGAGGCAGAAGCCGTCCACCGCCCGTTCTCCCGGCGCGTTCACGCGGTCTCGCTCGCCGCTGCTTGCCGGACCAGCGCTTCGATCACCTGCGCAAGCGACGTCTTGCCCCTGACACGGTTTCCGCCGGCGGCTTTGAAGTCGATCCAGCCTTCGTTGAAACCGTCGAGCATACGCATGCGCGGCTGCGGGTGACGCGTACCCTGGGCACGGAATAGGCCGTCCCAGCGTTCCCGCGGGACGATCTCCACCCGTACCGGATGCCCGAGCACTATCGCGAAGGCATTGGCGAGATCGTTGGGGGAGACCCTTGCCGGGCCTTCCAGTTCCACCACCCGCTTGCCGATCCATTGCTCGCGGATAAGATCTGCAGCAAGCCGGCCGATATCCTGCGTCGACACCATGGCGAAGGTCTTGTCGGCAGGCTGGAGGAAGCTGTGGAGCACGCCTTCGTCGCGCGCCGCGACCACGTCCCAGACCGCATTTTCCATGAACCAGCCAGGCCGCAGGAAGGTGACGTGAAGATCGAGGTCGCCGAGGGCTTTTTCCAGCATCGTCCGCTGGCTCAACAGATTGTCGACTTCCGCGTCGGCGCCGATGGTCGAGAGGCAGACGACCCTTTCCGGGCGGGCAGCAAGGAGAGCGGTCGTCAGCGCCTCATTCTGCTTTGCCGCATCCGGATAGCCGGGCGCCGGATCGAAGTCCGGCGGTAGGATGAAGACGCCCTTGGCGCCCTTGAACGCATTGGCGAGCTTTGTTGCGTCGCCCATGTCGGCAAAGGCGATTTCGCAACCGCGCTTGCACCAGATTTCCGCCTTGGCGGGATCGCGCAGCACCGCGCGGACCGGTTCTCCGGCTTCGATCAGGGCGCTCGCCAGCGCGCCGCCGACCTTGCCGGTAATTCCTGTAATCGCATACATGATATGTCTCCTGGTTTTGAGGTTGGGAATGGATCAGGCGAGGCCGTCGTAGAGACCGCGCTCGAATGTGCCGTAGAGCTGCACGACCTTTTCGTCGTAGAATGGGAGAAGCTGGGTGAAGATGGCGCCGGTCACCTGCCGGGCCGGGTCGAGCCAGAAATAGCAGTTGAGCAGGCCAGCCCAGGAAATGCTGCCGACCGACCGACCGTTCGGACCGGGCAGCGTATTGATGTCGAACGAGTATCCCCATTTGTGGGGTTCACCGGGAAACTGGTCGAAGCTCTGCGAATAGGCGGGTTGGGCCGTCGTCATGGCGCGCACGTCGAGGTCGCCGATTTGGTTTCGCATCATCGACGCGACCGTTTCCGGCTTCAGCACGCGCACGCCCTTATGGGAGCCGCCGTTCAACAGCATCCGCAGGAAGGCCATGTAGTCGCGTGGCGTGCTGAAGGCGCCGCCGCCGCCCATGAAGAATTCCGGCCGTTGTGGCATCTCGAAGGGCGCGGGCGTCAGTCCGCCGTCCGCGTTCCTGTTGTGGAAGGTGGCGACCCTGGCCTTCTGCTTGCTGCCGATCAGGAAGCCTGAATCGGTCATGCCGAGCGGATCGAAGATGTTTTCGCGGAAATAGACCTCCAGCGACTGGTCGCTGACCGCCTCCACCAGCTTTCCGATCCAATCCATGCTGATGCCGTATTGCCAGCGATCGCCAGGATCGAACTCAAGCGGTGCCAGGAAAGCACCGTTTTTGCAGGTCGCTATGTCCGGCATTCCTGTAACCTGCTGATAGCGGGTCAGCGCATCGCTCCAGATCGAATAGGTATAGCCGGAGGTGTGGGTGAGCAGGTGCCGCACCTTGATGGCCCGCTTGGCCGGGCGTAGGCGCGGCTGGCCATCGCCGTCGAAACCCTCCAACACCATGGGATTGGCGAGTTCCGGCAA
The DNA here is from genome assembly GCF_009649785.1 of Agrobacterium tumefaciens. Taxonomy (GTDB): domain Bacteria; phylum Pseudomonadota; class Alphaproteobacteria; order Rhizobiales; family Rhizobiaceae; genus Agrobacterium; species Agrobacterium tumefaciens. The sequence continues at coordinate 39,774 of NZ_WJOK01000016.1, forward strand.
ATGTTTCGCCGCATCGTCCTCGGGATCAATCTTACCCTGCTCGATGATTTGCATGCAGGCCGTGGCGGTGAAGGCCTTCGTCATCGACAACAGCCAGAACACCGTATCGGCGCGCATTGTCGCTCCGGTCACTGTATTGGCCTTTCCGAAGGTCCCTTCGTAGATCATGCCGTCCGGTCCCGCGGCTGAGGCAACGATCCCTGCCACTGTTCCGTCCCGAACGGCCTGCTCCATCGCCATGTCGATCGTTTTGAAATTTCCGGACCGCGCTTGCGGTTTGGCTGCCAGCGCATGAGCCGGCGTATTTGCAGCGGCGGTGCCGGCTGCCAGAAAGAGGCCGCCGCGCGCCAACAGGTTTCTGCGTGAGATCGCATTCATGCATGAAGTCCTTCTCTGCAAGGCCGGAGATTTCCACGGTTCCGGCATGCCGCTGGCGCCGCCCGGGCGCTAGGTAACTATTTACGGGATGAAGAAAGATGATTCACGCGCATTAAAATCAAGGATAAGATGACTTCTAATCATCATGAGAAGACGGTCGGCGAAGACCGACCTTGCGGCGGAGAGGTGCATGAGTTTCGACACGCGGCTGCTGACCGGGGTCGGTGTTTTCGGGGCGGTGATGGAGGCGGGCAATTTCGTGCGGGCCGCGGATGTTCTCGGCCTCACGCCATCGGGGGTCAGTCGTGCGGTAGCGCGACTCGAGCAACGCGTCGGCGTCAGGTTGTTCGACCGCAGCCCGCGTAAGGTTACGCTGACGGAAGAGGGCGCCCGCTTCCATGCCAGGATAATGCCGTTGCTGGCCGGGCTGGAGGAGGCGGCCTCCGAAGCAGCCGGTTCGGCGGCGTTCGTCGGCGGGCGGATCAGGGTTTCGATCGATCCCTGGTTCGCGCGCATGGTGCTGGCGCCGAGGATCGGTGAGTTTCTAGCGCTCTATCCCGCCCTGACTCTCGATCTGACGACCAGCAACTACCGCGAAGAGATGATGAGCGGCGCTGATGTCGCCGTGCGTTTTGGCCCGCCGGACGAATCCTCGCTGATCGCGCGCAAACTGCTGGACGTACCGGTGCTGACCTGTGCCGCCCCAGGCTATCTCGAACGTCACGGAGTTCCAGTCACGCCCCACGACCTGATGCGCCACGATTGTATTCTCTTTCGCGACCCGCAGACCGGGCGACCGTTCACCTGGGAATTCCAGGGGGATAACGGCGCCATCGAGATCAAGGTGGCCGGGCGATTGGTCATGGACGATCCCTCCGCTGCGGTCGCGGCCTGTCTCGCAGGGCAAGGCATATTCCAGAGTTTTGCCATCGGCCTCGACGAGTGGCTTGAGAGCGGGGCGCTCACGACGATCCTGACGGAATGGTCGGGCGAGCGGTTTCCACTTTACGCCTATCATCCGTCACGCCACATGCCGCCGGCCAAGGTGCGGGCTTTTCTGGATTTTGTTCAACGAATCGCGGTGACATAGCGCGCGGTGCATTCTTGCCACGCGTCGCATGATTGGTGTTGCGTACCGGCCGTAAGAGCCGAAGGGGAGTAGATCAGTCCCCGATGACGGGTCAAATCCGCGCACCAGTTGGCATCGTGCCGCAATGCTGCTCCCAACGAACAGTGCTTACGGTTCGATTCCGTTCAAGGCATCGGAACCGGAAATGGCCACTACGCGGAAATAATTTCCGTTTCCGGCGGGTGCACGGGTTCACATCCTGTCGCACGACAGTTTACCGGACGACCATCTTTTTTACTCAACAGCGACGTCGGTCGACACCGAGACGGTGCGCTATTCGGAGAGAGTGGCAGGGCTTCTGTCGGTCGCAGTCCTCGTGTCCACGATACTGCTCTCGACCGACGTGCTTGTGAGGGCCGCCGTGCGCTCAAGCAAGCGGTGACATGCGGAAGCACCAAGTGAAAAGATCGCCATAGATCGACGTCAGCCAGGCATCACTATCTTGATGGGACGCGTCCCGATGGGTTCGCCCGTGGTTCTATCGATCATCACCGGCTCGATTTCCGTGCCCAAGCCTTCATCGAAGAAGCGGGTGAACTCGCCACCGCCGCGATGCTTTCCGCCCCACGCCGCGAGCGCGAAAAGGACCGGGAGAAAGTCCCGCCCTGCATCGGTGAGGACATACTCGTCGCGAGGTGGGCGTTCCGAGTAGCGGCGCTTTTCGAGAAGTCCTTCTTCCGTCATGGCAGCCAAACGTGTCGCCAGCGGTGTCGGCGCAATTCCGAGGTTTTTGCGAAACTCGTCGAACCGCGTGGACCCGGCGTGGGCGTCGCGCATGATCAGCATGCTCCATGCATCGCCTACGAGAGCAAGGCTCCGGGCAATGAGGCATGGCTGGTCCGAAAGATTTTTCATGTGGATCTCATTTTGGTAGTGACTTACTCTTAAAATGATAGTAACCCTTTATCCTTCGACATTCCAGCGTAAATTTCTGTTGGCCGTCGAAAACAGCCGGTGCCCAATCCCCATCAGGAAGACGACGATGAAGTTCTATCTCTGCAAATACATACCCCCGCGCCCGGATTTCCTCGCCACGATGACGACCGGCGAAAAGACCTGGATGGGCCAGCACGGCACTTATCTCGACAGGCTTCTCGGGGAAGGTAAAATCGTGGCGCACGGGCCTGTCATGGACCCCGCTGGCGGTTACGGCGTCTCGCTTTATCAGATTGAAGACGACGAAAATATCGAGGCGCTGACCTCGCTTGACCCGATCGTGCAAAACGGCGCTGGCCACTACGAGCATTATCCCATGCTTCACATCAAGCATCGCGGCTGAGTCCGCAAACCCAATGTCTCCTCATGCCACCAATTATCGGCCGTCACGCGACCGACGGAAGGAACCTCTATGACCATCGCACTCATTACCGGAGCGTCCAGCGGTATCGGCGCCGTCTACGCACGACGGCTAGCCGCTCGGGGACACGACCTCGTTCTCGTCGCCCGGGCGACCGATCGCCTCGAAACGCTGGCCGCCGAACTTCGCCAGGCATATGGCATCGCCGTCGAGAACATCACGGCCGACCTTACAGACCCGACGCAACTCGGCACGGTCGCCGAACGCCTGAAGGCAGAGCCGTCTATCGACATTCTCGTCAACAACGCCGGGGCAGGATTGCTCGGCGGATTCACGTCGGCCGATCCTGCGGCGATGGAAACACTGCTTCGTCTCAACGTCGTCGCTCCGACGCTACTGGCTTCCGCGGTAATCGCGGGGATGGTGGAGCGGGGCAGCGGGTCGATCGTCAACATCGCCTCGGTGCTGGCGCTTTTACCCGAATATTCCCACGGCATCTATGCCGCCACCAAGTCCTATGTGCTGACCATGTCGCAGAGCCTAGCCGCAGAAGTCTCTTCCAAGGGCGTATACGTCCAGGCTGTCCTGCCCGCCGCGACACGTACGGAAATCTTCGAGCGGGCAGGAGGTGACATCAACCGTGTCCAGAACCTGATGGAAGTGGAAGACCTCGTCGACGCGGCGCTTATCGGGTTTGACCGGAAGGAGCTGGTGACGATCCCGCCCGTGCCCGACGTCGCCGCATGGGATGCCTTCGAGCAGGCGCGTGGCGTCTTGGCCGCAGGCTTTAGCAACTCCGAACCCGCCGCGCGATACCGCTCCAACTCATGACACTTCAACCTCGCGGGGACCACTTGCAACTCCCGCGCCATCAACACCGCCCTGTATCGGGCGAACGAAAGGAATTGAAATGAACACGAACAATCGTAGCGTCGCCGTCGTCACTGGCGCGGCATCCGGGATCGGTCTTGCCACGGCAAAGGCTCTGGTGTCGGCCGGCTACCAGGTCTTTGGAACCAGTCGGAAGGCGAGGACGGGGACGGTCGCGGGGATCACGATGCTTGAATGCGACGTGACCGACAGCGCTTCGGTGGCTGCAATGGTCGCCGAAGTCGTCAGCCGCACGGGTCGTATCGACATCTTCGTTAACAACGCGGGCGGGGCCCTCATCGGTGGCGCCGAGGAATCATCCGTTGAACAGGCGCAGGCTATCTTCGATCTCAACGTCTTCGGGATCGTCCGGACGACTAACGAGGTCCTACCGATCATGCGCAGGCAGCGTAGCGGGCGCATCATAAACATCAGTTCGGTGGTTGGCTTCATTCCCAGTCCGTTCAGCGCGCTTTACGCCGCCACGAAACATGCCGTCGAGGGTTACTCGGAGTCTCTCGATCACGAAGTCAGATCGCTCGGTATCAGGGTCCTCCTGGTCGAGCCTGCCTTTACGAACACGGCGCTTGATCACAACGCGAAACAGCCCGACCGCATGACGAGCGTCTACGATGCGGGCCGCAAGATGACGGAAGCCGTGTGGAACAGTGCCATCAAGGCAGGCGATGCGCCGGAGCTTGTCGCGGAAGCCGTCGTGAAGGCGGCGACAGTAAAGTCGCCGAAGTTGCGCTACCCCGCCACCAAGGCGGCGCGGCAACTGCATTTCCTGCGACGCTTCGTACCCGCAAGCGCGTTCGACAAGAGCCTGCGCAAGCAGATGAAGCTGCCTGCCTGACGACGGTGGCACTCGGGAAGACGCCTCCTGACGATGGAAACGTCTTCAACTCAGCGACGATAGTGGATATCCGAGGGCGTTGTGGGCAGCGAGATCTGTCGGTTGATCCATGGCTATCGGCGGAACTGGGCCGGGTTGCTATGAGCGAAGCCGCATAAGCAGAAGTTGATGGAGCGTTTTCGCCGGGGTAGTCGGTCCCGCCTTCCGCGATGCGGCGCTTCTCTAATCGGCGGGTTGAGGTCAAGCGCTTTCGCGTTTACTTAAAGCGAAACGAGTTCGAGCAAAGTCCAATTTCGCCCATAGCGGACAATGAGTGCACCTAACATTTTCACTCCGAAGGTCGCGAATTCAAGTGGCGGCCCCTTCGTTGAGCCGCCCCTTGTTGGGCTAACGCCTCCACGACCCCTCTGGGAGTTCCTTATCCCGTTCCTCCGCAGCGAGTGCCGCAATGACACCGTCCTTATCGAGCGGGATGCAGTAAGCGGGCTTGGCCCGCTCAAAACGCCAGCTATCAGCGAGGGGGCCGACGTCTACAGTATCGAACCCGAACTCCGCTTGTAGGGTGGTCACAATCACCTTGTTGGCGGCATCGTCACCCCCAATCGGCAAGGCACACTTAGCTCTGTTTGGAAGTGCAACAGGATCGAGGAGGTCGTTCTCCAGAATGGCCTTGAACGCCTTGATGATCGTCGACCCTTGGAATTGGTTTGCGATCGGTTGCGACGTTTTCGTCTCGCGCCGGTCGAGCGCATCGATACATCCATCCCTATCCCGGTAGTAGTTGTTCGCATCGATGACAATCTTGCCATCAAGGAACTGCGGTGCAAGCTGCGAACGGCACTGTGAGAACCATCACATCGCTGGACGAGGGCACGTCGGATACAACAGCGGCCTGACAACCAATTTCGGCCGCTGCCTCGCGCAGGGGTTCTGGTCCGCGCGAATTGCTGAGCGTCGCGGTATGTCCGTTCGCGACTGCAAGCCGGGCCAGTGCCTTACTGATGTGCTCGGCCCCGATGAAGCCAATCCTCATGCCTTGTCTTCCTGCTCGGCAGGCATGTTGCCAGGCGGATAGGAGCGGACTTTTAAAGAAGGGTGTATTGCGGGGTGCTTCCAGTTTCGTTGCCCAGATTGTCTCAGTGGAGGAAATAAAATTGATCTGTAAGAAGATCTTTTAGCCTGATATGATCCCTATTGGCGGCATTTCGTTTGACATGAGCAGATGCTGTGAGATACGTAAACATATCATAATGGGGAAGATGAATCGTTAAGGTATCATATGAAGTCGGGTTCGGAGGCTCTTCAGGACATAGGGCGGCTGCTCAAGACGTCGCGCAAGACTTTGGGCCTCACCCAGGAGCAGGTTGCGGATATGGCGGGTATATCGCGACCGCGGTACCGCGAGATTGAGGCTGGAGCCAGCGCTGCCCGTACGACCACTCTGATCAACATTGGTCGTGCGCTTGGTCTGGAACTGATGCTCATCCCTCAAGCGATGGTCCCGGCGGTTGAAGCTTTACTGCAGCCAGGTGGCGCCGAAGATGACCTTGCTGCTTTCGTCGCCAGTCCTGATGGTGATGGCAATGTCTGATGCGCCTCTTGATCCAAGATCTATAACCTCAATGGACGTGCTGCTGAATGACCTGAAGGTCGGCATGATCGTGAGGACGCCGGGAGACTTCAACGCGTTCAGCTTTGAGGAGAGCTATCGACAGACGGGTGGTTTCCCAGTGCTCAGTTTGTCATTTCGCGCGGCACATGGGGGTTTGCGGAAGGACCCGAAGCCTGTCGCAAGGGCTTTGCCATCGTTCTTTGCGAACCTTCTTCCAGAGGATAAACTGCGCGAGGCGATGGAGAAGCACCATTCAGGCAGCGTGCGAGCAGGAAATGATTTCGACCTGCTTGCAACACTCGGATCCGATCTGCCGGGGGCTGTCCGAATTGTGCCGAGCGAAGGCAGCGTTGTTTGTAATGAGGGTTTGACACCCCCGAGACCGAAGGCCCGGTTTTCGCTCGCCGGCGTGCAAATGAAACTCTCCGTCATCAAAAACACAGGCAAGGGCGGCGGTCTGACGATCCCCTTAGGCGACGAGCAGGGTTCATATATCGCCAAGTTTCCATCGACATCATTTCCCGGTGTCTCGGAAAACGAATTTGCAAATCTCGCATTGGCCGAAGCGATTGGTATGGACGTGCCGGAACGCGAGCTCGTGGAACAATCGCAGTTCGAGGGTATTCCGGAGGAGTTTGAGACATTGTCCGACGGCAAAGTCCTCCTCGTCAAACGTTTCGATCGCGTTGCCGGTGGTGAACGCATCCATATCGAAGATTTCGCACAGGTATTCGGCGTCTATCCGTCTCGAAAATATGAGGGGGCCTCATATCATGATATCGCTGTGGCTATTGGGGTCGCCGTTTCTTCAGCGGCAGCCCTCGAGTTCGTCCGACGACTGGCTTTGGCAGTCCTGACAGGAAATGGCGACATGCACCTCAAGAATTGGTCGCTGATTTATTATGGGAAGGGCAACAAGCCGGCACTCGCCCCAGTCTATGATGTGCTCTCGACAGTCCCTTACATTCCGTCGGACGCCATGGCACTGTCGCTGGCCGGTGAAAGGCCGTTCAAGGCAATGAACGCCCAGCCATGGAAAGTCTTCGCGCATCGCGCGCGACTGCCTGAAGCTGCTGTGCTGAAGGCTGTTACGGAGACCGTCGAGCGCGTCAACCAGTCTTGGTGGTCTCTGCCTGAACGAGCTGTTCTACCCGATAGAGTATTGGAACGGATTGATGCCCACATCAAGCTGATGTCGCCGATCCTCGGCACGTGCGCGAATTAGCAATTGGTGTTTTTGCGTAACTCGTTAGCAGTTTCATAGCCCACCAAAATCGATAGGGTTGCTGGTTCGAATCCGTTCAAGAAGAAGGTTTGGTCGAGCTCTTTCTGGGAATGAGCGTTGGAGCGGAGATGCGGATTCGATCTTCGCTTGAAATTGTTCCGCTCGCCAGAAGATCCAGAGCATTCGAAGCAATCTGATCAAAAGGCACACGCAGCGTCGTTAGTGGTGTTGGAAGGTGGCTGACGATGGGAATGTCGTTGTATCCGACAACGGAAATATCGTCAGGCACAGACAGCCCCATACGCGACAGACCGGACAAGGCCCCGATTGCGGTGTTGTCGTTCACGGCGAAGATTGCCGTAGGACGATCATCTAGGCGCATAAGCTGCTGTGCTGCATCCGCGCCAGCATCGATACCGAACGTCGAGGGGATGATGTAATCCAGGCGGACAGCGATCCCTGCCTCTTCAAGAGCCTGGCGATAACCTTCGACACGTCCAAGTGAGCTGGAAGCATAGGACGGTCCGGCGATTACACCGATGCGTCGATGCCCCAGATCCAGCAGATGTCGTGTTGCGAGATATCCACCCAATCGATCGTCACCGACCGAGGAAAGGCTTCGACCATCACTGCGGAGAGCTAAAACAAAAGGTATCCCTCGAGCTGTGAGTACCTCTGGGAAATCGTCGTCCTCGCGGGCTGTCGACAAGATCAATCCGTCCACGCCTCTTTTGAGAAGAGACTCTGCCGCAAGCCTGTCAGCTTTAGGCTTGTCGTCGGTCGTAGCGACAATGGCGAAGCGTCCCGTTTTGCTGCACGCCTTGGCCAGTGCTTCATACAGCATCGCCATAACAGTATCCGTCAACCGAGGCACGATCACACCAACCGTCATGGTATTGCCGCGCCTGAGGCTCGCTGCCGAGACGTCGCGCATGTAGCCCATATCCTCTGCGACTTTGCGCACTCGCCGCGATGTGGCGTTGTCGGACTGAGGCAAACGTTCATCTAAAATGCGCGACACCGTCGACTTTGACACGCCCGCAGCAGACGCAACATCGTGGATAGTTATGCGCGTTTGGCGACCCGTCTCTTTGACCTCTGATTTCATTTCTGTTTTCCGCGCCACGGTACCCTCACATTCGCTAAGGGTGAACATGCATCAAAAAAACTATTGACTCCAGTAAAATCCAGCTCGATAGTGGGAACGTTCCCATTAACGATCCCACCACTGGTCGCGAGGCGGACAGTGGCTATCTGAGGAGGAGATATCCCATGCAAGCAATGGACATGAGAGGCCTGAGCCCGGCGCCGGTCACTGCATTTACTCGTGACGGCGAGGTCGATTACGCCGCTAATGCCCGCATTGCCAAATGGCTTGCCGGAATGGATGGCGTGAAGAGCCTGGTTATTCTCGGCCACGCCGGTGAAGGCACATTCCTAACGGAAGAAGAGCGTCTCAAGCTCATCCACACATATGTCGACGCTGTCGATGGTCGCATCCCGATCATTGCCGGCATCACCGGTGAAGGAACGAGGGTTGCCGCACAAGAGGCAAAGAAGTGCAAGGCTGCCGGCGCGACAGGCGCGCTCGTCTATCCAAACCATGGCTGGCTTCGCTTTGGTTTTCAAAAAGGCGCACCGCAAGATCGTTACAAGGCGATCTGGGAGGAATCCGGTCTGCAATGCATTCTGTTCCAATATCCTGATGTGACCAAAGCCTCCTATGATCTTGATACCCAGCTTGCGATCGCGACCCAGGAAGGGGTCGTCGCAACCAAGAACGGCGTGCGCAATATGAAGCGCTGGTACGTTGAAATCCCGGAACTGAAAAAGGCCAATCCGAAACTTCAGGTCTTGAGTTGCCATGACGAGTGGTTGTTGCCGACCATGTTCGATGTCGATGGTTTGCTCGTCGGCTACGGCAATATCGCACCGGAACTGCTGATCGACCTGATCAATGCTGGTAAGGCACAGAACTACCCAGAAGCCCGAAAGATATTCGAACGTTTGCTTCCCGTCACGCGCGCCGTGTATCACAGAGGCTCTCACATGGAGGGTACCGTTGCACTGAAACTTGGTCTCGTTCACCGTGGCGTGCTGGACCATGCAACCATCCGCGAGCCGCTCAAGAATCTTGGCGAAAAGGCTGAAGCTGAAATCTTCGCCGCCTTCGACGCTGCTGGTATCGGCCGTGTCGACCAACTGATGGCGGCAGAATAATAACAACAGCCCCTGCCTGAAAGGCGGGGGCTGTTGAAACAAGGGGAGGGGATATTGCTGCACATCGGGGGTGACGTGCCGCAATCGCACGTTCGTAACGACGTGCATGCCTCACCGATATGAGCGATGCCTTCCGACTATCGCCGCGGACGATTCCGGAAGCTGAGACGATCAATCCGTCAGGTTCGACGCCAGGCCGGGAGTGGGCTAGGCAAAGGGAGGAAATCATGAACATGGAACAAAGGTTGACGGCGTCTACGCCGCTCGTCGATCCGCAAGCTGAAATCAGTGCACGCCTTGAACGACTTCCGGTAACCCGCGAAGTTTTCTGGGCTCGTAACATCGTTGGTGCTGCAACATTTTTCGATGGTTATACGGTCATCGCAATCGCCTATGCCATGCCGGTTCTGGTCCGTGAATGGAATCTCACGCCCGGCCAGACCGGCATGATCCTGTCTATGGGTTATCTGGGACAACTCATCGGAGCGGTGTGCTTCGGCTGGTTGGCGGAAAAGATTGGACGTCTCAAGGTCCTGCTGTTTACGATCCTGCTTTTCGTCAGCATGGACATCGCTTGCCTCTTCGCAGCCGGCGCTGGAATGATGATGGCTTTTCGATTTGTTCAGGGAATTGGAACGGGTGGTGAAGTTCCTGTGGCCAGCGCCTACATCAATGAACTGATTGGCTCCAAAGGGCGCGGTCGTTTCTTTCTTCTGTACGAAGTGATGTTTTTACTCGGCCTCGTTGGTGCGGGATTGATCGGATACTTTATGGTGCCAGTTTATGGCTGGAAAGCCATGTTTGTGGTCGGCCTTGTTCCTGCGCTCCTGATGATCCCTCTGCGTTGGTTCCTGCACGAATCCCCCCGCTGGCTGGTTGCCAACGGGCGCTATGAGGAAGCCGACAGAATCGTGACCAAATTTGAAAACAGCGCACGCTCGTCTGGTCACGAGTTGCCTGAACCAAAGATCGTAGCGGCTCCCTTGCACCGCAAATCCGACTGGCGTGAACTGTTCCAGGGCATCTATCTCAAGCGCACGCTGTCTATCTGGGCTATGTGGTTCTGTGCCTATATGGTCGCCAATGGCACGATCACATGGCTCCCGACCCTGTATCGGCAAACCTTTAACCTGCCGCTCGAAACCAGTATATTTTACGGCTTCATGACGTCAGTCGGCGGTGTGATCGCAGCGATTATCTGCGCACTGCTCATCGATAAGGTTGGACGCAAGCGTTGGTATGTGGGAGCGCTGCTGCTCGCACCCATTCCGCTCGTCGTTCTCGCCTGGTTGGGGGCCACATCGGCAACGCAGGTTCTTATCCTTGCCGGACTGGCCTATGCCATCCTACAGACGGTGACGTTTTCGCTCTACCTCTATTCGGCAGAAATTTACCCGACCCGTCTGCGTGCCATTGGCACCGGGACAGGCAGCGCTTGGCTACGCCTTGGGTCGTCAGCGGGGCCGATTGCGGTTGGCTGGGTGATGTCATCGATGGGTATTCAGTATGTTTTCGGCGCATTCGCAGTCATATTAGTCGTTGGAGCTCTGGTAACGGCCGTGTTCGCAGTGGAAACCAAGGGTAGGGTTCTGGAGGAGTTGTCCCCATAAAAATTGACCCTGACCGCCTATCATGATTGACCCTGCATGAAAGTGCCGGGTCAATCATGCGTTTCCGACACTAAGTGATCAATGCAGGCTGATTCGCTTTGTTTTTCTTATCTGATATCTCATGGTCGTCAGTTCGGCTCCCATCAAGGCGGGTAAACTAATATGAACATCGCAGTGGAAAGGCCAGAAGTTCGCAAAGATTTGCCAGGAACCGAGTGTCATTGCCCGAGTTCTTTTTGGTGATTGGGTGGGTCATGTCTTGATGACGGGGCTATAGTACTCACGACAACATCGGCCAAAAGATCGGCCAAATGTGATGGTAAATCGACAAAAATCCCATATATATAAATGATATAAGGAAACTGGATATCGGCCAAAATGACTGTCTAAGAAGCATCTACCCGCATCGAACCGGCGCGTATCGAGCATCCCAGCGGCGAACTGCTGGACCTTTCGCTTGAGATTGTCGCCAGGGCCGAACGACTTGGCCGGGCCCTCCATCCTGAAACCGCAGCCCAACTGGCCCGCACCGTCAGGATCATGAACACCTACTATAGTAATCTGATCGAAGGCCACAACACCCGGCCACGTGAGATCGAGCAGGCCCTGCAGGGAATTAAGCCCGAGGACGATCGGCGCGACCTCAAGATCGAAGCCGTCGCCCACTATCGTGTTCAGCAGGAGATCGACGAGCGAGAGGCGGCAGGGATGTTGCCTGATCCTGCATCGATAGAATTCATCCGCTATCTTCACCGCGCCTTTTATGATGGCGCAACAGTAAAGATGCTGACGATTGTCGGTAACCACCACAGCTTTGTTATGACGCCCGGCGAATGGCGGCGAGGGGAGGAGCAGGACGTCGAGGTCGGCAGACATTTGCCTCCCGCGAGCGATCGCGTGCCCGATTTCATGGCCTACTTCCATCAGCGGTTCGCCTTCCAGCCGGCTCCAGGAGAAGCGATGATGGCAGTCGGGAGCAGCCGTAGCGCCCGCCTTTTTGCGATGGCGACCTCGCATCACCGTTTCAACTACATCCATCCGTTTCCAGACGGCAACGGCCGAGTTAGCCGTTTGATGAGTCATGCGATGGCACAAGCGGCCGGAGTGGGAGCTCATGGTCTCTGGTCAGTTTCCCGCGGCTTGGCTCGAGGCTTGGCGGGGGGGCCTGAAGGACGCGCCGAATATAAGCAGCATGTGGCTTGGGCAGACGAGCCACGTCAGGGCGACCGCGATGAACGGGGCAACCTGTCGCTCAAGGGACTGGAACTGTTCACCAGTTGGTTTCTGCGCGTGTGTCTCGATCAGCTCGAATACATGGACAGCCTGTTTGACCTCAAAACACTAGGGGGACGCCTCAAGCGTTATGTCCATCGTCAGGAAACTTTGCCTGACGAGTGCGCGCCCTTACTTCAGGAAGCCCTTGTGCGCGGAGAATTTGAGCGGGGAGAGGCTTCGTGTATCACTGGCCTGCCAGATCGATCGGCGCGGCGCGTTCTAAAGGCGCTGACGGATGAGGGCCTGCTTGCGTCAGTTACCGAAAAGGGGCCTGTGTCGCTGCGCTTTCCAGTCCAAGCGCTCGATACCCTTTTCCCTCGTCTCTATCCCGAGGACGTGTGACTATTTCGTGTACTGGCGGACCCCTCACCGCTGCCTGAGAAGCGTCCAGAGGAGGATTAATGATACGCCAAATAGCAGCTTAGCCGAATTAAGGGTGCAGCGTTCGGTTCCCATCAAGAGCTGTAATTGCGACCTCATCGTTAGTTTGACAAACTTTGCCATCAGCGAGTATGTTGAGGCATTAAGGAGACTCGAATGGCGACGATGAATGTATCCCTGCCAGACCCCATGAAAGATTGGGTTGAAGCACAGGCCAAGACTGGTCGATACTCGAATGCGAGCGATTATGTCCGGGACCTGATCCGCAGAGACCAAGCGCGTACGGACAAGATTGCCGAGATGCAGCGATTTGTCGACGACGGGATCAGAAGCGGAGTTGGTAGCCGTTCAACGGAAGAGTTGTTTGCTTTAGCCACTTCTCGAGCTGACATCAGCCGCGGACGCGCTTAATGCCATTTAGCCTATCTGTCCAAGCGGAAGAGGATATTATTTCCATTGCAGAAGAAGGCATCCGCATCTTCGGAGCACTAGTCGCCAGACAATATCACGATGAGCTTTTTGCCTTGCTCGAACTCATCGCCACCAACCCAAGAATGGCACGCGAAAGCCATGAGATTTCTCCTCCTGTCAGGATCCATCCTTTCAAGGCTCACCTTGTCGTGTACCGCGTCATTGAAGACGGGAGCGTATTCGTCATCCGCATACGTCACGGCCATGAAGATTGGGCGGGAGATTCTTTCTAACCAACCACTTCGCCGAATTTATAACATATTGGTCGTAAGTGCGAATCTCATCAAGAGCTAGACTAAGCAAGACGTTATCGCATGAGTTGCCGTAGCAGCATTTGAAGCCGACATTTCTATTCGACCGCGTCGCGTTGTTAAGCGGTTATAGAGCTGTCGTTCCCACGGTCGAAACGTACGCGCATCAACGCCAAAGGTCGACAGTCTTGGCCGTTCAGGAAGACTTCATACCCTGAAGGCAGCTTCTTGAAGTTGATCTCCATCCATTCTCCGGGCTCTACATTACCCAGATAAACTACATTCCGTGAGGCGATCATCCCGGTATGCGTCTCTCCTGCTTGGAACAATCCCCGGTCAGCTAAAGCGCTGTAGCTCGGGAAATAAAGAAGTCTGGCGGCATTGAAGTCTGTCGCCGGGCAAGGCAGGACCATCTGTGTCTGTGACATCCCGGAGAGTTTAAAATGGTTGTTGCGAATGTCTCGCGTGGCGGCCGAGGCCATCTCGGCAACGCGACGAACCGCGAGGGGCGCCTCGGGCGGCATCGCTAGCGCTCGCGGGCTCCGCCGGACGACAGATCGGTTGATCCCCGGTTCGGAACGTCCCACAAAGGTCGAGACCAAAATCATGCGGCCTACAGTATCGCCGCCAGCGGTGACGCGGATAAGTGACGCCAGACGCCCGTGGCCGACGCGGTAGAGATCCGCAGCCAGTGTCATCTCCCCGCCCAGATGGGGAAGATGAGGTCTTACGAGCTGCAAGCTGGTCGCACAAAAAGCCGCATAAAGTGGTGCGCCCTCTGAGCAAGTGAAAACAGCATCCCGCTGTCCCATGGCGCGCGCGATGAGCCGCCAGTGCAAATCACCGGCGCGTCGCTTGAGCCATTGCTCCGAAATGCCGCTGTAGCCCATTTCCGCCATTCCTAGCACGTGGCGTTCGATTAGCTCCGACCCCTCGTGCCTGGCGAGCTGAACAGTGCTCATGCAGCCAGCCTGTTCTTTTGGAGTGCTACTATTTGTTCGGCGAGATACCGGCTGTCCTCGTCGATGCCAAGAAATCGGCCGGAGCCCCATGTGTTCAGCCAGCCAAGACCAATAAAATACAGACCAGGTGCATCGGTTACACCGCGACGGAACACCGGCTTGCCTCGCTGATCCAGGCAGTCGACCTTCAGCCACGAATAATCCGGACGGAAACCGATCGCCCAGATGATCGATTTTATGCCCGCCTCCGCCAAATCAACTTCGGTGATTTCTTGAACGGGACGCCAGACCTTTTCAAATGGGGGCTCCTCTGGAGCATTAATTGCGTGCGTGGCGATCCAGGCATCGATCTGCTTGCGTATACCCAGGTAGCTCCGGTCAGCATCATCAAGGTTCTTCTCGAGGTCGGGCAGGAATGCCATCATCGTGCCCGAGGCACCCGCGACAGATCCGTACAGCCGCACCCCCTCCAGTGCATATTTGCGCAGATCGATCTCCTTGCCGCCGTCGCGCCCGGACATGTAATGGTTGGTCTGGGTCAAGGCTTTGATGGGATCGGGATGGGTATCGATCGTGACGGCATACGTTCCTGCATCGTAAAGCCAGTCGGTTGCGTCGCGCCCGCGGTATTTGCGCGGGCTGCGCGGAGCGGGCCCTACCGCCAGGTGCACTGGACGACCTTCCAGATGAAAGTCGTCCATGATCTGCACGCCAGATTGCCCTGTGCCGACAATCAAGGTTCCGCCATCTGGTAGTTGCGACGGACGCCGGTAATCGCGCGAGTGCATCTGTAGGATAGTGGCGTCCAGATCTGCTGCGTAGGACGGCACGATTGGATTGTCGTACCCACCTGTCGCAACCACAACCTGGTCCGCAGTCAAGTTGCCAGAGCTAGTCTCGATCCAGTATCCACCACTGTCGCGAGGCGAGACATGCGTGACGTCCACCCCTTCGCGGATCGGTGGGCTGAAGCTTTCTGCAAAGCCATCCAGATAGTCTACGATTTCTTGCCTGAGCATGAAGCCATTCGGATCCGCTCCCTTATAGTGCCAGCCGGGCAGCCGGCACTGCCAGTTTGGTGTGACCAGACAGAAACTGTCCCAGCGATTGTTGCGCCAGCTTTCGAACTTTCGGTGGCGCTCGAGAACGATATGCTCGATCCCTTCCTGCATCAGATACCAACTGACAGAAAGACCAGCCTGGCCGCCTCCGATGATGAGAACTGGTACGTGTGGTACAGTGGCGTCGGTCATAACGAACCCTTTCATGACATCGAGAGGCAGGTGACCTTGGCGTCAGCCGGCTGAGCGGCAGCTGTCGTTTCGATCTTTGCCAGTTGGTCGAGTGCGGATGAGCAGGCGAAGCCGAATTTCGCCGCGACGCGGTCTGATGCCTCGTTCAGCCCGGTGCGGGCACGTTCGACAAATTCAGTCAGCGGATAGGTGCACCCGGCTTCGAGATGGTGCGTTATGGCGGTCGAGGGCGAGTAGCAGCTCTCCTCCGTCCCATCAGGCCATCGGATTGTAAAGCGTACTTCAGGCATGGGCTATCTCCTTTGCAAGCGCGATATAGGGGGCTGCCGCGTAGTCCCAGAACGTTGCCCTGGCGCCACCGCTCGTCAAATCGATCCGGGAGCTGTCCGTTGCGTGACCGATGGCAGATGCGCTGATGTCCCGAGCACCAAATACTGAGCAGACCTCGTTTGCACGTTCCCGCCGAACTGAAAGGAGGAAGCCAAAACTCGGAAATGTGCGCAGCCAGCGGTCGACTGCAACACCCCGCGGAAGCGAAATGTCAGCAAGCTCGATGTCAAACCCGCAGCGGGAGGATTCAGCTAACATAAGCGCGGTGCCGACAATGCCGCCCTGGCTGATGTCTTTTCCGGCATCCACCAGACCAGCCTCGGCGAGCTCCGGCAGGATCTCGTAGTCGCTACGCAGTCGTTCATGAGGTGCATCAAGGGCCGCGCACCAGTTGTCGAAGCTCGGCCGGTAATGCCCGCGATGATCGACAGCTGCGATAAGCACATCTCCAGGGGCGGCCGCAAAGCTGGAAATCAGCCTCTTTGCACGTCCCGTGACGGAAACGGCAAGATTGAGATCTTTGCTGCGGAGGTTGGTATGCCCGCCGACGATCGGCACGCCGTAGGCCATCGCTGCGTCGCGAAGGCCGGCAAGCAGGGGCTCGGCGGATGCTGTATCCGGAGCCCACACGGTGTCGAGCAGTGCGGTCGGGCGTCCTCCCATCGCTGCGATGTCCGAAAGGTTCACCATTACACCGCACCAGCCGGCAAACCACGGATCGTCCTGCACGAACTGCGGCATAAAACCTTCGCCCGCCAGCAGATCCCAGGTGCCGTCCATGGCTCGGATTGCTGCGGCATCGTCGCCGGGCATTCCTGGTGCTCCAGCAGACAATGAGAGCGCCCGCGTCGTGCCTGCTATGTCAAGTTTGCTGCGAATAGACGGGTGAGCTGCGAGTGCTGCCGCCAATGCATGGACATCCATCACGACCTCCTTGCTCTAGTCGACCAGCCGGTGGCCGGGTCACATGGCGGGGGATAATGGTCGAGTGAAGCCAGCATGTGCATGTGCCGCACGCCATGCAGGTCGATCTCTCCTTGCGGCTCCCAATGCAGCCGGCGAAAAAGAGGTACGTTCTGAAGCTGGACATGGGCGTGAAATTCTAGGCATCCGATGCCGTTGGCGGTGCTTACCGCAAGCCTGATCAGCTCCGCACCCAGCCGACCAACTCTACGGTATGCAGGGGCGACCGCGAGCCGCGATCCCCACCAGATGCCGGGCGCGGGTTTGTGGATGCGGACCGTTCCCACGACCTCCGCAGGCTCGGCCGCCAACGTGGCGATTGCCGCAAGGGGGATGGCACGAGCGTCGATTTCGTCGTGGTCGCTGCCGACGAAGATGCGCTGTTCCTCCACAAACACCTGGTGTCGGAGACGAGATACCCCTTGAAGTTCCCAGGTTTCGGTTGCTGCCCGGATGATGAATTCAGGGCAGATGAAGGTGGAGTGATCCATGAGGCTCATGCCGGGATCCTCAGTTTCTCGTAAGTTGAGAGCGCCGAGCACGCACCGCATTTTCCGCAACCGGCCTTGATATCCGAGGCCTTAAGTCCGCCGTCGATGATGATCTGCGACAGGGGAGCCAGGATGGAGGCCATGAAATCGGATTTCGGTGCGGGGTGACTTTCTAGCGGCGTGCCTGAGATAGGCACGAACGGGACGACAAATGGGTAGACGCCCATTGCGACCAATCGCGCGGACATATCTAGGATCGCTTCGCGCGTATCGCCCAGACCGGCGAGGATGTAGGTCGAGACCTGACCCCGCCCAAACACTCTGACTGCGGCCTCAAAGCTGGAAAAGTATTTTTCAAGCGGAACGCTTGCCTTGCCAGGCATGATCCGATCGCGGACTTCAGGTGTCACCGCTTCAAGGTGCATCCCCAATGCGTCTGCACCCGCGTTCTTCATTCGCTCATGCCAGATATCGTCTTCCGGAGGCTCGCATTGCACCTGAATCGGCAGGTCGACGACGGCCTTAACCGCGCGCGCACTCTCTGCCAAAACAGCAGCACCGCGGTCCTTGCCCGAAGGTGTGCCAGTGGTCATCACCATGTGCTTGACGCCGTCGAGTTCGACGGCAGCCTTTGCGACCTCTGCCAGTTGCGCGGGAGTTTTGTGCGCGACAGTCCGGCCGGCGGCAAGGCTTTGGCCGATCGAACAGAACTGACAGGTCTTCTTGCGGCTTTCATAACGAATGCAGGTCTGCAGAATGGTCGTGGCAAGTACGTCGCGCGAATGAAGAACTGCGATCTTGTTGTACGGAATGCCGTCTGCCGTGATCAGATCGTAAAAACGCGGCCGATTGGGAAATCGAATTCGCGCGACTTCTGATCCTTCCCTGGTGATGCGCGCGCGGCCCTCGGCATCGGGCGCTTCCACGAGATAGGGACTGTCGAATGCGGGTGCGGTATGTACCGGCACCATCACGGTTGTGTCTCCGAAATTGACCGCTTTATGGTCGGAAGGACCTGCGCCACCGCGCCTGCTCTCGTGGCCGGCACGCGGATCGACGAGACGCATTCCTCGTGTCTGGAGGTCGTTGATGAGTTCCGGATCTATCGATGGCAGCTCACGCATCCTGAACCTCCTCAAATAGCTTGTCTTGCTCCGCATCGGGAAAATCGCCTGAAAGGCCGACCTGCTCGCGTGCGCGTGCGGGCGTCGTGTCATGGACAAGGTGCAGCAGTTCAGGCCGAGCATAGTGTCCGACCGAATCCATCATCCGCTTGCGCTTGGTAATGAGCCGCATGTCCAGATCGCCGACCAGGATGCCTTCGCCCGAGGTCAGCGGCGGTACGACATGGCGTCCTTCCGGCGTGATGATGCAGGTCATGCAGCCATCGCGCAGCCCCTTTTGCAAGGCGGGGTCCGGATGAATAGATGCGATCTGCTCCTCGCTCAGCCAGCCGGTGGCATTGACCACGAAACAGCCCGATTCCAATGCGTGGTGGCGCATGGTGACTTCGATTTGCTCGCCGAATATCGGGCCGACCAGTGAGCCCGGGAAATGAGAGGCGTGAATTTCCTCATGCTGGGCCATCAAAGTATAGCGGGCCAGAGGATTGTAATGCTCCCAGCATGCCAGGGCACCCACGCGACCGACGGCAGTGTCGACAACCTTCAAGCCGGCGCCATCGCCTTGGCCCCAGATCATCCGTTCGTGATAGGTCGGCGTGATCTTGCGACGCTTGAGTTTCAGGCTGCCATCCGCGTCGAAGATCAGCTGAGTGTTATAGAGCGAGCCGTGGTCGCGCTCATTGACGCCAAGGACGATAACCGCACTGCGTTTGCGCGCGGCGTCCGCGACGGCCCGTGTTTCTGCTGATGGTACCGTGACTGCTTCCTCATAAAGCCGAAGATGCTCAGGGCCTTGCTGGACAGGTGGCAGAACGAAGCTGAAATAGGGATACCAGGGCACGAAGGTCTCGGGAAATACGATCAGCTCGGCGCCTTTGTCCGCAGCTTCGGCGATTGCATTGAGGACCCGCTCGACGGTGCCGGCGCGTGACGTCAGGTCGGGCGCGATCTGGACTGCTGCGGCACGTACTGTTTTGGGCATGACTGGCTCCTTTGAATAACCTGAAACGGCGCACCCCGTTCACTGCCGAACGGGGTGTTGAGGTCAAATCAGACGGTCCATGTGTCGATGATCAGGGCGTTGGCCTTTTTGTGCAGAAGCACGCAGTCCAGGACGTCCTGAGGCAGGATCGGGATGATGCCGGGGATCAGAGCCGGTTCGCCGTGCCCATAAAGGGCCTGCAGAGCGAAACGACACGCATAGACCTTTCCGCCTTCCTTCATGAAGCGCTCAAGGTTCTTGTTGAAGTTCAGATGGCCCGGGAACGCTTCATCCCCGAGCTTGGGGAAACCTCGCTGGATCCCCAGTGTGACGCCCGGCCCGTAAAGAAGGATCGAAGTCTCATAGCCTTTCCGCTGCAGGCGAATGGCGTTGAGAATGTTCACAAGCCCGATAGAGCCTTCGAACGCCACGGTGTGGAAGGTAACAAGCGCCTTTTCACCAGGATCGGCTTTTACGTCCTCAAAAACCTTGGACTCGTAGTCGACAAAGAAGTCACCATCCTTGTGCGGCGGCTGCGTTACTTCAGGCATGTCTGCATCTCCTTATGCGGGGTTGATGCAGAAACGATACGAACGAAATTGTATGAATCAATAGTCAGTTTATTATGCATACAATAATTCTTTGATGAAACGTAATTCTGCACATTGGACATACGTTGTGCTCAAATAATAGCTTGAAAATCAGCTTTTATGCTCAATTCATGATCAAGGATTCGTTGTCAAATCAACACTTGAATCCGCGTCGTGTTATCCATACAATGTGAAACAATCTATATTTGAGGTATGGTGAAATGTTGAAGTGGCTCCCTGAACTTCGTCCTGACGGCAAGCCTCGTTATCTTCAGATTGCGGACGCGATCGAACTGGCGATAAAACGAGGAGATATCGCCGCTGGTGATCGATTGCCGCCACAACGCAGGCTCGCCGAGCGTCTCAAGATTGACTTTACGACAGTCAGCCGCGCCTACGCCGAGGCGCATTCCAGACGTCTCGTGGAGAGCCACGTCGGAAGAGGTACCTTTGCACTCGGCCGCCCGAAAGAGGAGCATCGTATCGATCCGCGCCGCGCAGGGGACGAGGATCTGTCGATGAACATGCCTCCCGAGCCGCAGGACCCGGATCTCGTGGCGAGAATGCAGGAAGGGCTGCAGACTGTTTCAGCAAACCTTATTTCCCTTCTCCGCTACCAGTCGACGACCGGCGGAGAGCAGGATAAGGCCGCGGCATCTTCATGGCTGTCAAAAAGGGGAATGGTGCCAAGTCTCGAGCGGATAGCGATCACCCCGGGAGCGCACGCGACGATGACAGCGCTTCTTTCGACGATGACCAGACCGGGCGATGTCATCCTGTGCGAGGCGGTGACGTATCCCGGTTTGCGGGCGATCGCAGCCCGTATGGGATTGCAACTCGTCGGAATTGCGATGGACGCTTCCGGCGTTCTGGCCGATGCGCTTGACGCGGCTATCCATTTACATCAACCGAAAGCGTTGTATCTCAATCCTACGGTCCATAATCCAACGACGCTGACCATCCCGCGCGAGCGGCGCATGGAGATCGCCGAGGTTATCCTTCGGCATAGACTGCCTTTGATAGAGGATGATGCATACGGCTTCATTCCCGCAACGGCGCCCGTACCTTTTGCTACGCTTGCTCCCGACCTCACCTGGCATATCGGGGGGCTGGCCAAATGCCTGGGCGCAGGCCTGCGCCTCGCTTATACAGTTTCCCCTAACTCCAGAGCCGCCTATTCCCTTGCCCAGGCAATGCGAGCCAGCGCCGTCATGCCTTCGCCAATTTGCATGGCGCTGGCGACACGGTGGATCGAGGATGGGACAGCCGACGCGATCCGCCGGTTTGTCCGGGCGGAAAGCGCTGTTCGTCACGAGATAGCGGTTGATACTCTTTCTGGCTTGGACATCAAAGGTGAGCCGGAGGCCTTCAACATTTGGCTGAAGCTGCCAACGGGGGCGAGCAGGGCGGAACTGATGGGGCGCATGGCAGGGCGCCATATTGGCTTAATGCCGTCGGACGCATTTACCGTTCTCGGCACACCTGACGAGCATGTCCGGGTATGCCTCGGCGGCGTCATCAATCGCGAACAACTGCGCGCAGGGCTGCTTTTTATGGCGAATTCGCTTTCCGGCTCCGGCTGGATGGGCTGACGGTGCACGTCAGCCTCCTTCAATATGAAACAATTGGTGGAAAATGTTCGTTTCGGTCTGAATGGTCATATGGTCACGTCCCAAAACTGTAGCGATGGCGTTCGGCCGCCGAACGTGTGATGCCGGGAGTCCTGCAACGTCTTCCGCTTCCAAGCCGTTCGACCACGCACGGCACCGGCTTGCCCGCGTGGCTGTTGCGAGGTGCCAGATGCGTGGCCTGGTTGACAACCGAGATTAGGTCGCCAGGTTTCTCGGATCGGCCGAGACCCGATCATAGAAATTTCTGGATCACCGCGGATCCCAAGAAAACTCCATCCGACATCCTCCCGGTTCGTAGATCATGAAGTGGATTTTTGGCCCGGTGCCAGAAGCTTCTGGACTAAATTCAATACGAACATCGGGCCACTCTCTGGTCTTGTCGTAGAGCAGATGAAGGTCCTCGAGGGTCCGCACTTTCAGTGCAAGATGATGAAGCCCGACATTTTGGTGACGGTCGAAACCTTGGCTGTGAGATTGATCTTTGATCTGCCAAAGTGTCACTTTGAGGTGGCCGTCTGTAACGAATGCCGCTGGATAGTCGGGCTTTTCGCCGAATAACCTCCAGCCGAGGCAGTTCGTGAAGAAAGCGAGGGAAGCGCTCAAGTTCATAACGGTTAGCCCGATGTGATCTACGCCGGTTGTTATGCTTACCGTTGGACTGACATCGCCCATCTAAAATCTCCTTTTGCTGGCAGCGTTATCATGAGTACTTAGAACCTGGGCTTCGGACCGGGTGGGTTTAGCTTCCCAGTGTGGTGGTCTGGACGCTTCGGCACGGCCTCGGGTCATCGTTTGGGCCCTCGGCCCATTGATCAGTAATCCGGATAGCACCTGGATTTATAGAAGCTTTCTCTCCTAATTTAGCTGTTCGAAGAGCACCATGACCATATCGGCGACTAGCGAAGCGCTTAAGCGCGATGCGGTTCGTCAGATCATGGAGCGATGCTATCCGGTTGGATACAATCCGCAGCGACGCGGGGTCAGTCGCCATTCACCTTCCCATGTCTACTCTTTCGTGTCCGAGCGCGGTGCTGTTTCCGCAGAAATGTGGTGGTTGCACGAACAGTATCTTCCTGGGTCTTCACCCCTTTCGCCACCAAAACCATCGCCCACCGCGCCTGGTAGTCTCTGAGTGGCGGATGCCCAGGCGCTGCTGAGATCTGCCGAAATATACCAGCGCGCGGCCGAACGCTTTGCCAGCACTAGTCTGGCCACTTTAACGCCGCCGCCGTCGGTTCGCGACCACAAACGTCCGTCGGAAAAAATTCGCAGCGCCTCAAAAAAATCGTTGACACCCAAAATCGCCGTAGCTACTGTACCAATCAGTCAAGAGTTGACCAATAAGTACACAGAGACGGTTTGCAAAGGAAAATCAACATGTCACGTCCTCCTCTCCCCCCTTTCACCCGCGAAACTGCTATCGAAAAGGTCCGTTTGGCCGAAGACGGCTGGAACAGCCGTGACGCCGCCAAGGTTGCTTTGGCCTACACACTGGACACCCGCTGGCGGAACCGCGTTGAATTCGCCACCAACCGCGAAGAAGCCCAGGCATTTCTGACACGCAAGTGGAACAAGGAGCATGAATACCGCCTTATCAAGGAGCTCTGGGCTTTCACCGGCAACCGCATCGCTGTACGCTACGCCTACGAATATCGCGATGATAATGGTCAATGGTTCCGTGCCTATGGTAACGAGAACTGGGAATTCGCAGAGGACGGCTTGATGGCGCACCGGCACGCATGCATCAACGAAATGCCGATTGCTGAAGGCGATCGCTTGTTCCATTGGCCGCTCGGCCGTCGTCCGGACGACCACGCTAGCCTCAGTGATCTGGGCCTCTGATCATGGCCCGCATGGTCGCTGAAAGATCCGACGCCGTCGCCTCCGTGGCCGAAGTTTTTCGCGAGCATGGATACGAAGGAGCGAGCCTTGCCTTGATCGGCAAGGCCACCGGTCTTGGCAAGGGCAGCCTCTACCACTTCTTCCCGAATGGGAAGGAGGAAATGGTCCAGGCTGTGCTCGTCGAAATCGAGCAATGGTTTGAAAATTCCGTCTATTCTCCCCTGCGAGACGGAGACGATGCCGATGCCGCGATCACGGCGATGCTCGATGAAACCGCGAAATACTTCAGGTCGGGCAGGCGCGTCTGTCTCGTCGGCGCTTTGGCTGTTACCAACACCCGAGACCTATTCGCCCAAGCCATCCGAGGTTACTTCGTCGCCTGGGTGGACGCTCTGCAGGCAGCGCTCGTCCGGCAGGGCCGCGACGCTGAGCGGGCGCGCATCCTCTCGGAAGACGCCGTTCTCTCTATCCAGGGCGCGATCGTCCTCTCCCGGGCGCTCGACGATCCCGCCGTCTTCCAGCGCGCAATCGATCAACTCCATGCTCGATTGGCAGCCGATGGAAAGACGCTCGTCGATAATGCTTCGGATAGCGGGTCGCTTTGATCTCTCGCTGCTTCCTGACCTGAGGCATTGCATCTGCGGGCTCGCCGCCTTGGCGAGCCGGCGGGCTGCGTAGTTAGTGCATTTCGCGAATTCATCGTCGTCGCGATAACCCAGTTGGTTTTTACGGCGACGTAATTTGCCGCAACGGGGCCGCTCGGCGGCCGATATCTGAAGAGATCTCACATGAAGACTTTCATACTGGCCGCCGCCATAGGCGCGCTTGCCGCCAGTTCTGTGCTTGCCCACGACACCGAGCAGGAGACCGGCCTCAGAGCGAGGCTTGCGGTCAAAATCGCTGAGATGGCCGTCGCGGCGTGTGCGGTAGACGGTTACAATGTGTCGGCGGCGGTGACAGATCGATCTGGAGCCCTGCTCGCCCTGATACGCTATGAGAAAGCCGATCCACGCACGATCAACGCGTCTGCGCAGAAGGCACTCATCTCGGCATCGTTGCACAGCCCCACAAGCGCGATGGTCGAGAACCTCATCGGCAGCGCGCATGAGGCAGCGTTCACAGATATTTCAGGCTACTTTGTCTCCGGGGGCGTTCCTATCAAAGCCGGCGAGGAGACGATTGGCGCACTTGGCGTTGCGGGCGCGCCGAATGGCGGCTTGGACGAAGATTGCGCCTACGTCGCAATCGAGGAAGTCAAAAGCGTCCTCAAGTGAGCCCCCCACAAAAATGTGTTTCTTGAAGCCGCGTCTAAGGCTCGGTGGTTTTGGAGATTGGCCATGACTGGCGCTGAACTGCTCGTTAGGGCCCTTGAGAATGAGGGCGTAGAAAAAATTTTTGGCATCCCCGGGGAGGAAAATCTTTTCCTGGTCGAAGCCCTGCGGAAATCCTCGATCCAGTTGGTCGTCACTCGTCATGAGCAAGCGGCGGCCTTTATGGGGGCAACCTATGGCCGGCTGACAGGAAAGCCGGGCGTCTGTATTACGACGCTCGGGCCAGGCGCGTTGAACTTATCCACCGGCGCGGCGTACGCCCTTCTTGGTGGGATGCCGTTGATCCTCATTACGGGGCAAAAAGGCGTCATGTCTTCCCGGCAGGCACGTTTTCAGGTCGTCGACGTCGTCGCTAGTATGAAGCCGCTGACAAAGCTCACGCGTCAGATCATCTCGCCCAGGATGGTTCCAACCCTGGTTCGTGAGGCCTTTCGGGTGGCGCAGGAAGAGCGCCCCGGTCCAGTTCATCTCGAATTGCCCGAGGATATCGCCGCGGCAGATGGCGGAGAGATCATCATGGTTCCTCCACACGCTCTCGATCTTCCAGTTGCGAGCGGCGAGGCGATAGATCGGGCCGCGGCAATGATCGGCGCTGCAGAACGGCCCTTGATCATGCTCGGTGCGGCAGCCTCGCGTCCGCGATCGACGGCTGATCTTGCAAATTTTGTGATCCGCACAGGGATACCATATTTTACGACACAGATGGGCAAGGGAACCGTTCCCGGCGGTATGGAGCTTTATCTGGGCACCGCCGCTCTTTCCGAACGGGACTACGTCCACGAGGCCATCGAACGGGCTGATCTCATCATCACGATCGGGCACGACACGATCGAGAAGCCTCCCTTCATCATGAACGTCCACGGAGCCAAGGTCGTTCATGTCGGCTACCAGCCCGCCACTGTCGAGCAGGTCTATTTCCCGCAGGCTGAGGTGATCGGGGATATCGGCCCCACCCTCAAGCTCCTGGCGGACCGCCTCGAAGGCAGGCTTCCGAACGCAAAAGCGCTGATCTATCTCAGGCAAGGGATCCTCGCACGCATTGCCGATCGAGAGCTTGAAGCTCGCTTCACTCCGCAACGGATAGTCCACGATGTTCGCGCCGTTATGCCAGCCGATGGGATCCTTGCGCTCGACAACGGCATGTACAAGATCTGGTTCGCTCGCAATTACCGGACCCATGTCGCGAATACGCTGCTTCTCGACAATGCCCTGGCGACGATGGGGGCGGGTTTACCTTCCGCAATGATGGCCTCCATGCTTTACCCGACCCGGCGCGTCATGGCTGTCTGTGGGGATGGCGGCTTCATGATGAACAGTCAAGAGCTCGAGACCGCGGTGCGTCTGCGGCTCAACCTTGTCATCCTCCTGATCAAGGACAATGCATACGGTATGATCCGCTGGAAGCAGGCGATCGACAGGCTCACCGACTTCGGGATGAGCTTCGGCAACCCCGATTTTGTGAAATACGCCGAGGCCTATGGTGCAAAGGGCACACGCGTCGAGCGCATCGAAGATCTGGAAACGACCTTGGATAATGCGTTCAAGGGCGGCGGCGTACATCTTGTCGAAGTCCCAATCGACTACTCCGAGAACGAGCGCGTTCTGATCCGAGAGTTAGCGCAGAGGCTGCCGGTGGTATGAGATGGTCTGTGATCCTATCGATCCCGCTCGGTAACGACGCGAGCATTGCTGCAAACTGGTAGCAAGATCGTCGCAGTGTTTCTGGTTGCGATAGCCGCGGTCGGCCCTCATCGCGTTCTTCGTGATGACGGGTGCTCTGTTTGGACCTGGGCCTGCCGCATCATCGATAAACCCACGACTGTAAGCGTCGAAGGGGTGCCGTATGTTGCACCTGAAGTTGGCCCCTTCATTTGGAACGTCTCTGGTCTCTCGCTTCTGTGAGCTGTATGAGGAACTCTGGATGAACCGGCGGAGGCATGATCTCCTGCCGACTAAATGACTATCTCCTATATTTGTTAGCAAAAAGGACGC
The DNA here is from genome assembly GCF_009649785.1 of Agrobacterium tumefaciens. Classification (GTDB taxonomy): domain Bacteria; phylum Pseudomonadota; class Alphaproteobacteria; order Rhizobiales; family Rhizobiaceae; genus Agrobacterium; species Agrobacterium tumefaciens. Next base: position 66,840 of record NZ_WJOK01000016.1, read on the forward strand.
ATCGGCCGTGGCAAAGCAATTCGAGAGCATCGACGCTCGTCTCCAGGACTTTATCGGTCGGCAGCACATCTTCTTTACCGCCTCGGCCACCGGCCATTCCCGGGTGAATGTGTCGCCGCGGGAGACCGGCTGCCTGCGGGTAGTCGATGCAAATACGGTGGTCTATCTGGACAGGACCGGGAGTGGAAACGAAACCGCCGCGCATTTGCGCGCGGATGGTCGGCTGACGATCATGTTTTGTGCCGTCGAAGGGCCGCCAATGATCTTGCGCCTTTACGGTCGCGGACGCTCCATCCGCCGCGACAGCCCCGAATACGAAAATATCTTGACCACTCACTACAACGGTTCGGAGCCCTCAGGAGCCCGGCAGGTCATTCTGCTGGACATCGACCTGGTCCAAACCTCTTGCGGCTTCGGCGTCCCTCTTTTCGACTACAAGGCCGAGCGGCCAAGCCTTGACCAATGGACCAATGCAAAAGGCCCTGATGGTATCGAAATCTATCGTCGGGAAAAGAACACATACAGCATGGATGGCCTACCGACGGGGATGTTCGACGACGCCTAGTCGGGCCGCGAACAATTTCCGCTCCGGCTGGGTGGGATCGCCATTGCCGCCAAGGTTGCCCTGACGACCTGGGTCTGGCTTCAATCGGCCATCCGCCGTTTCCCTTGACGCTCGATCGACCTGCGCGCGCTGGGTTCGCATCAAATCCTGATGGCAGTTGGCGTCGTTGCCATTACCAATTCGCGATTAGCCAGATGCGGGTTTGCTCCGCCGCCGCCGCGATCCCAAGGGGCGGGGAGCGGAATTCAGGGCACCCTCGGTCAAATCATTGGCCGTTAGTGTCGCGCAGAATCTCGAACGGGAACCAGACACGCTTCTCGGCTTTGTCGATCCAGTTCTCGATCAGACTGGCGGTCGCGCCGTCGCCATACTCATCGCAGACGTCATGCAGCGAGCGCATGCTTGCGACAAGGCTGCCATTGTCGTCGCGCAGTTCGGCGAGCATTCCATGTGGATGCACGCAGTCGGCATCATTGTCCGCGATCTGTTGCTTGCGCGAGATGTCGCCGATCGACCGCAACGTGTCGCCGCCAACCTTGCGGACCCATTCGGCGAGCGGATCGGTCATCGCAAACAGTTCGTCGCCGTGCTCGTCGAGCAGCAGATGGTAATCGCGGAAATCCGATCCGGACATATGCCAGTGAAAATTCTTGGTCTTGATATAGAGCGCGAACACATCTGCCAGCACGGTGGGCGCGCCGGCGGAGATGTCCCTGACCGCGTCGCTGTCCAGTCCTGTCGGACCTCTCAGCGCAGCGGCAGCACGCGATTTGACCGATTTTCCTGAAAATGAATTGACTATGACGGAGCTGGCGAATCGCTCGAGCGTGCGGCGCGATTCGCCAGGTTGCGGTCGCCGAAGAGGGGCGAAAGCGCCGCCCTTCGGTTTCATTGGCCGAGACAGCCGCGGCGCGGATCATTCGCGCCGTATCGGGGTCAGCCCTTGACAAAGGCCAGCAGATCGGCGTTCAGGACATCGGCGTTGACGGTGAGCATACCGTGAGAGAAGCCGGGATAGGTCTTGATCTGGCCGTTCTTCAGAAGCTTAATCGACTTCCTGGCGGCATCAGCAATCGGCACGATCTGGTCGTCCTCGCCGTGCAGGACGAGCGTCGGGACGGTGATCGCCTTCAGGTCTTCCGTCTGATCGGTTTCGGAGAAGGCCTTGATGCCGTCATAATGAGCCTTTGCGCCGCCCATCATGCCCTGGCGCCACCAGTTCTGGATCACGCCTTCCTGTACCTTGGCGCCATCCCGGTTGAAGCCGTAGAACGGGCCAGCTGGAACGTCACGGAAGAACTGCGCACGGTTGGCGGCAAGCGCTGAACGGAAGCCGTCGAAAACCTCGATCGGCAGGCCTTCCGGGTTGGCGGCGGTCTTGACCATCAGCGGTGGGACGGCCGAGACGAGAACCGCCTTGGCGACACGACCGGCCGGCTGACCAAACTTCGCCACATAGCGTGCCACTTCGCCACCGCCGGTGGAATGGCCGATATGCACGGCATTTTTCAGATCCAGCGCTTCGACGACAGCGAAAGCGTCGGCGGCATAGTGGTCCATATCATGCCCTTCGGAAACCTGGGCAGACCGGCCGTGGCCACGCCGGTCGTGAGCGACGACCCGGTAACCGTTGGCGTGGAAGAACAGCATCTGCGCGTCCCAATCGTCCGACGACAGGGGCCAGCCGTGATGGAACACGATCGGCTGGGCATCCTTCGGGCCCCAGTCCTTGTAAAAGATTTCAGTGCCGTCTTTAGTTGTTACGAAGCCCATGTCGATATCTCCTTGTGATGAACTGTTTGTGGAAGAGGTTTGTGAGAAGGCGAGCGCCGGGATGCTCACGCTGGCAAGTGCGATGCTTCCGATTAGTACGCTGCGTCTCGACACGAAAAACCGATCTGTGTCGGATGCCATTGTATTTCTCCTGTCGCGCTGTGTTTGCGAATTCCGTATTTGACAAAGAGAACTTAGCGCCATTATCTGGCGGAAACACGTGGCGGAAATGACTTTATCCGAGGCAAAAGTGGCAAATACCAAAGCGCCTGATTTCATTGAGGTGGGCTTACTGGTCTACCCAGACTGCCAATTGGCTGCCGTCTACGGATTGACCGATCTGTTCCGCGTCGCGAGCGTCTGGTCGACGGATCTGCAGGTGCCGACAAGCCTTCGCAATATCCGCGTTAGCTATTGGAAGATGGCGGACGGCGATGTGTCGTGCACATGGGATACACACCCTGGAATCCCGCACGTGCTGAGCTACGTTATTGCGCCACCAAGTATCATCATGCCGGAGAAAATGCAGAGCATGAGTCCCGCTTCGCAATGGCTCGCGGCCCAGCACGCGCGCGGTGTTACCGTCTGTTCGATTTGTGCCGGGGCGTTTGTCCTTGCTGAGACCGGGCTCATCGACGGCCGACGTGCCACGACCCACTGGGCTTTTGCAGACAGGCTTGCTGAACAGTTTCCCAATATCGACGTCTCACCCGATAACATGATCATCGATGATGGCGATGTCATCACCGCTGGCGGAATTCTGGCCTGGGCTGATCTTGGTCTGCTCCTTGTCGAGAAGCTGCTCGGGCAGGCCGTGATGCTTGAGACGGCACGCTTTCTTGTCGTTGATCCGCCGCGTCGCAGTCAGAGCCAGTACAAGGCTTTTCTTCCCCGTTTCGATCATGGCGATAAGGAGGTCCTGCAGGTTCAGCACCATTTTCATGCGACGCCTGAGCTGCAAAAATCGATCGGTGAGTTGGCGGAGAACGTGCGTCTTTCAGAACGGACACTTCAGCGCCGCTTTTTCCGAGCGACACGGCTGAAACTGACCGAATATCTGCAGAACGTTCGCATCATGAAAGCGCGACAGCTACTGGAAACGACAAATGGTTCCATCGAGAGCATTGCCTGGGCGGTCGGATACTCCGATCCCGCAGCATTCCGAAAAATATTCGGCCGATTGACCGGTGCAACTCCAAATGTTTACCGTGGCGATGCGCGACATTGATGCAGCACCAAACCTGGGGCTATTTCGAACTGTAGTGTTACGACAAGCGCAACCCGGCTGGAATGATGCCCGATCTTAAAAATGAACGCGCCAGCGCTGAGGACTGCGCCGGCGGGGTCAAACGTCATTGATAGAGCGATTTAGAGGCCGAGATCGCTCAGCGATGGATGGGCGTCTGGACGGCGGCCCAGCTCCCAATGGAACTTACGATCCGCCTCGGCGATCGGCATCTCGTTGATGCTAGAGTGGCGGTGCGACATCAGACCGTCTGCGGCAAAAAGCCAGTTCTCGTTGCCATAGGCCCGGAACCACTGACCGCTGTCGTCGCAATATTCATAGGCATAACGAACGGCGACGCGGTTGCCGGTGAAGGCCCAAAGCTCCTTGATGAGCCGGTATTCGTGTTCCTTATTCCATTTGCGGGCCAGGAAAGCCTGGGCTTCCTGCCGGTTGGAAGCGAATTCGACGCGGTTACGCCAGCGGGTGTCGACCGAGTAAGCCAAGGCGACCTTCGCTGCATCCCGCGAGTTCCAGCCGTCCTCGGCCAGGCGGACCTTTTCGATGGCGGTTTCGTGGGTGAAGGGCGGTACCCGAGGGCGTGTCACTGTCGCAGCTTTCGTGATTTGACTGGTTTCGGCAAGTGCCGAACCTACGAGGGCAACGGCGGGCAGGGCTGTGATGAAAGTGCGGCGTTTCATGCGAATGTACCTATCAATCTATTGGGCTGCACCGATTGGTACAGACAGGGTGCGCTTATGCGTGCCTTAGGCAATCAAGCGGGTTGATACCGCAAGCCCCCTGAGGATCCGAGCTGTCTGCACATCAACTCGGGTCACAACCCGGGGGCAATTCACGGCGGCGCCCGTGGTTGCGGCCGTGTCAGGTGCGAGGCATGGCCCCGCGACCGGAAAGAGGTAGCCCGAGCGCGCAAGGCGTTGCGGTGGCTATCAGCATCGTCAAAACGGCTTTGTAGGAAGGTATTTGCCGTCGAGCGTAATGACTGCTCGGGAGCCGCCTTCTGGATCTTCAACCTTCTCGATGCTCAGCTTGAAGTTGATGGCGCTGATAATGCCGTCGCCGAATTTCTCATGGACCAGAGCCTTCAGCGTGGTCCCATAGACCTGCACGATCTCGTAGAAGCGGTAGATGGTCGGATCGGTCGGCAAACCATTCCCGATGCTGCCGCGGATCGGAACCGTCTGAAGCAGGGCAACGGCGGCGTCGTCGAGATCGAGCGTCTTGCCCACGGCCTTGGCGGCGTCCGCTGGGAGAGGATGCTGGCCGAGCAGGGCTGCGGTGACGAAGGCCTCCGACAGACCGGTGCCTTCAGTGATCTGGGCGTAGCTCAGGTCCTTCTTGAGTTTCGATGCGAGGATGACGTCCGTCAGGTCTTGGCGAGCGGCCTGCGTGGCTTGAGACTGCAACATTGGTATTATCTCCTTGGTTGGGATTGGGGCTCAGGCAGCGCGCCTGGCCTGATATTGGATGGCCTGGACTTCGGGATTGTCCGCAAGGGAAACGAAGGCGCCCTTGCTGCCATCGAAAGCTTCGATAAGGCCGCTCGCGATGTCGTAAATCCAGCCATGCAAGGCTATGCGGCCCTCTTCGAGAGCCAGGCGCACCGACGGGTGCGTCTGGATATTGGCGAGCTGGGCGATGACATTTTCACGCACCATGGATGCGACCTTGGCAGGCTCGTCCTTGTGCTGCCGGGCCTCGTTCACCACACGGGCTGAGTCCGCGTAGCGCAACCAGCTGCCCACAGCAGGCATGTGGTCCAGGCATTTGCATGTCGCGATGGCCGTCATTGCACCGCAATCGGAGTGACCGCAGATCACAATGTCAGAGACCTGTAGTGCCGTGACCGCATATTCGACGGAGGCAGAAACGCCGCCCGGCTCGGGGCCATAAGACGGAACGATGTTGCCGGCGTTTCGGATGACGAAGAGGTCGCCCGGCTCGCGCTGTGTAACCAGCTCAGGCACCAGGCGGCTGTCCGAGCAGGAAATGAACAGAGCCCGCGGATTCTGCTGATTTGCCAAGTCCTTGAACAGCTTGACCCGCTCAGGGAAGGCTTCCCGCTGAAATTTCAGAAAGCCGTCAATAATGTCTTTCATCGCTGCAATCTCCGTTTCGCGATCTGTCGAGGATGAAACTACGGAGAGCGTGGCATAATGTAAAAGTCTCGTTTATTATGCGCTGGATTAGATAATCTTATAGGTCTTAATATGCTCTCTCGACAGGTTCGTTACTTTCTCGCAGTGGCGGAGCAAGAGAGCTTCACGCGGGCTGCGGCGGCCTTGCATGTCTCCCAGCCGGCGCTTTCGCAGCAGGTCAGGTTGTTGGAGGAGAGCCTGGGTGTGCAGCTGTTCGACCGAACGGGTCGTACGACACGATTGACGGACTCCGGGGAGGTTTATCTGCAATACGTGCGCCGCGCTTCGCAGGAGTTCCTTGAAGCCAAGCGCGCCCTCCACGACGTCGACGACCTCAGCCGTGGTTCGCTGAGGGTGGCGGTGACGCCGACCTTCACGACCTATCTGGTGGGGCCCTTGGTCGAGGCGTTTCACAGCCGCTACCCGAGTATCTCCCTCAATCTGCGAGAGATTTCCCAGGAGCACATGGAGAATCTACTCCTGTCTGACGAGATCGATGTGGGGATCGCCTTTTCCGGCACGCCGACAGCAGATCTCGACCTCGACTCCCTCCTGGTGGAAACCCTCGCCCTAGTCGTCAGAGCCGGGCACCCTCTGGCAAGTGAAAGATCCGTTGGACTTGATGCGCTGAGCGCGGAGTCACTGGTGCTGTTGAGTGCTGAGTTTGCGACGCGAGATCAGATCGACCGATTCTGCCGTCAGCACAGCATTCAGCCGCGTGTTCAGATAGAGGTCAACTCTATAAGCGCAGTGGTCGAAATTGTACGCCGGACAAGTCTCTCTACACTCCTTCCCGCAACAATCGCCTTCGCGCATCAGGATCTGAAGGCTATTGCACTCGATCCGGTGCGCCTCGAGCGTACCGCTGTACTGATGCAGCGCCGGCACGGCTACCGAAGTGCCGCGGCCAAGACCTTTGTCGCACTGGCAAAAGAGGTCGCGGCCGGGTTGGAGGGTATTCAGGAAGCGTGACGCGACCGCGCAGTTGTTCAGCCGCAGAAAGCGACGTCCACGCTCACCTTGCGGATCATCTGCGCCACTTGCGGTAACGCCCTGACCACTGCGCCCTTGTTGGTCCCGATAAACACGTCCTGCATCGGGAGACGGGAGTGGGTCCGCAGCGAATGCACCTTGCCTGCTTTAAGCTGCGTATGAAGCAGTCTGCCTGGCAATATGCTGATGCCCGTGCCCGCTTCGACCAGATTGAGGATGGCTCCAAGACTGTTGCAGACATTGAGGCGAAGACCAAGCTCGCGGTTACCGCTGAGAGCAGTGGTTGTCAGGGTGTGGAGATTGGATGGCGCGGGTGTCGAGAATATCCGTTGTCGCAGGAGCATCGCGTCCGAGACGAATTCGCGGGGCATCTCAAGTTTGGGGCTGGCAAACCATTCCACCGTCTGACGGCCGAGGAGTTCCAGCGCAACGTTGTCGTGCTCGGGGGGTGTCGACAGGACGGCGATATCGAGAAGCCCTTCAGAAAGCTGTCGGGCGAGGTTATGGCTCGTGTCGACAGTTGCTGCAACGCGGGTCTCGGCAAAGCGGCCGTCCAGTTCGTCCAGCAGTGCCGGGAGGCAGACTGTGGCAAAACTATCCATCACACCCACTCTGAGCGTCGGCAGGCGCGTATTGCGTGTCTTGATGTTAGATTCGATATCTCTGGCAATGCCGATCATCGCCTCGGCGTAGTGCTTGAGGGCTTCACCCTCGCTGGTCAGCTGCAGCTGCCGTTTTTGCCGAATGAAAAGCGGAACACCGAGTTGTTCCTCCAACTCCTTGATCCGATACGAAACCGTCGGCTGCGTGATGCTCAGCTTTTCTGCCGCGGCGTTGAAGCTGCGCAACTGAGAGGCCCAATAAAATGCTTCGACCGCCGAGAAACTGAGAGCCATTTTCTTCCATAGAAAAATTCGATCGATACCTGCCAATATCCTAATTGGATTTTGAATTCATTCAACCTTAAGCTCGCTCAATAAGCAGTTTATACAGGTGATCAAAAAATGTACAAAACGATTTCGCGTGAGCATATTCTCGAAGATCTGCCTGAGATAGCGGATATCCAGTCGGACGAACTTCGAGAGAAGGTTATCGACGCCTGGGTTTTTGCTCTCGAGCGCTCATCTTTTGATCGCGTCACCGACATCCAGGGCGAGGGAAGCCCGAACATCTTTTCGCTCAAGCGTGGTACGCAGGACGCGCATCTGCGCGGCGTGACCCGGCTTGCACTGTCGATCTACGAGGAGTTCAAGGCCACATATCCCGAAGCCAAGGTTGATCGCGACATTCTCCTGGCCGGCGGGCTTTGCCACGACATCGGCAAGACCTGGGAATTCGATCCCGTCATGCTGAAGCGCTCCGAAGAACGTGGCGACCGCTATGGCGATCCCACGTTCCGCCACTCGGCCTACGGCGCGCATGTCTGCCTTTCCGTCGGTCTGCCCGATGAAGTCGGCCATATTTGCATGGGTCACGCAATGGAGTTCGGTCAGATCGGCCACAGTACAGAGTGCTTCATCATCCGTCAGGCCGACCACACCTGGTGGCTCGTCGCTGCAGCCCTCGATCTATGCCATCCCGATACGATCGCACAGGCGGGCAAGAACATTCGCGTCCGTCCCTTGGGCGCCGAATAAAACCGGGCACGGACTGTCACCATACGCGAGGGCAAAATGGCATATACATTCCAGTTCGCATCGTTGGTCCCATATCTGTCGCAGTTTCTCAGCGGTCTCTGGCTGACCATGCTGCTTTCATTCGTGGGCATATTCGGCGGCTTCGCCCTTGGCGTCTTCTGCGCGGTCGTTTCCACGCTTCCCGGACTTGTGCCGCGCCTGCTTGTACGCTGTTACGTGGAACTGATGCGCAATACGCCGCTGCTGGTGCAGATCTTCGTGATCTTCTTCGCACTGCCAAGCCTTGGGCTACGGCTTTCTCCCCTGACATCGGTGCTGGTCGCGCTCATCCTGAACAATGGCGGCTATATTGCCGAGATCGTTAGAGGCGGCATTCAGGCCACTCACCGGAGCCAGTTCGAAGCGGCGGAAAGCCTCGGGCTGACGTACCTCCAGACACTTCGATTCGTGATCCTGCCGCCCGCACTGGAGAAGGTATTCACGCCGGTCGTTTCGCAATGCGTCCTACTGATGCTCTCGACCAGCCTTGTATCGGCGATCGGCGTCGAGGACCTGACAGGGGCTGCGATGATCGCAAGTTCCGAGACGTTCCGGACGATGGAAGTCTATCTGGTAATCGCCGCGATCTACGTAACCCTCAACTTTGTCTTCCGAGCCATCCTCAACGCCGCAGGTCTGCTGATATTCACACGTTCGCGCCGTAAACTCCTCGGGAGGGCATGATATGCGCACATTCGGTACCAACGAATTCCTCTTCATCGTCTATGCCCTTCAATGGACCCTGACCCTGACCGCAATCGCCTTCGTAGGCGGGGGGATACTTGGGGCGGCACTTGCCCTGCTGCGGATATCGACCAGCCGGACACTGAGAACTTTGACATCGGCTTACATGCAATTCATCCAGGGATTGCCGCTGCTGATCCTGATGTTCATCTGCTACTACGCGCCGTCGCTTTTCGGCTTCGAGCTTAGCGCGATCACGGCGGCCGCAATCGCCTTGACCATAAATTCGGCGGCGTTCCTTGGTGCCATCTGGGAAAGCGCCTTGCGCGCCATTCCCAAAGCACAGTGGGAAAGTGCCGAGGCACTCGCCATGCACCCGCTGAAGGTCCTCCGCTTCGTCATTGTGCCGCAAGCGGTCCGGCTGGCAATGCCTTCGACTGTCGGCTTCCTGGTGCAGATCATCAAACAAACGTCGATTGCGTCGATCATCGGCTTCATCGAGATCACACGTGCCGGACAACTCGTCAGCAATGCCACGTTCGAGCCGCTGAAATCCTTCCTGGCGGTTGCCGCACTTTATTTCATCGTCTGCTTCCCGCTGACACAAATCAGCCTCTGGCTGGAGCATCGAGCTGCCAAACGCGGATCGCGCGCCTAAATTCTTAACGACACGCAGAAGGTCGTTTTCACTAAACCCGGAACTCAAAAACTGTGAGGATAACAATGCGCTTAAAGTCTCTACTCATGCCCCTTGTCGGATTGGCAATCGCGTTTGGAACAACCGCTGCTTCCGCCTCATCGCTCGACGACATCATCGCCCGCAAAAAGGTCATGATTGGCGTGGATCTATCCGTTCCTCCCTTCGGAGTGACCAATGAGCAGATGCAACCCGATGGCCTTGACGTCGATGTTGCGAAGCTGCTCGCGAAGGATCTCGGCGTCCAGCTCGAGCTTGTGCCCGTTACCGGCCAGAGCCGCATCCCGTCGCTTCAGACCGGCAAGGTCGACTTCGTTGTTGCCAGCTTCGGCATCTATACCGAACGCGCCCTGTCTGTTGCTTTTTCCAATCCGTACGGCGGGCACAAGTCGGTCATCATCGCCCCCCAGGGTACCGAGATCAAAAGCCTCGAAGACTTGAAAGGCAAGCGCGTTGGCGTGCCTCGCGGAACCGCGCATGAGAAGATCCTTTCTGCGGCTAAGATCGACGGTATGGAACTGGTTCGCTTTGACGACGACAGCACGACGCTAAACGCACTCGTTGCCGGGCAGGTCGACGCAATCGGGACCGTCAATTACATCGCAGCTCAGCTCCAGCAGCGCTATCCCGATAGCAAGTTCGAGGAAAAGGTGACCTATCTTCAGAGCTTCTACGGCGTCGGCATGCGTCGCGGCGATCCGGATCTTCTGCACTGGTTGAATACCGTCCTGTTCGTTCACAACCAGAGCGGAGAACTGGGGCAAATCTACGAGAAGTGGATGAAGACACCGATGCCAGCTCTGCCATCCTTCTAAGCGCGGCCTATCGCGAGGTGCCTTGTCGCACCTCGCGTCCCCACCAGGAGATTTGAGATGTCCGTAGTAGTCGCAAACAATATCCGGAAAAGCTTCGGGCCGCTGGAAGTGCTTAAGGGCGTTTCCCTGACAGTTGGGGGCGGTGAGGTCGTCGCACTGATCGGCCGAAGCGGGTCTGGGAAAAGTACCTTCCTGAGATGCCTCAACGGTTTGGAAACGATCAACAGCGGCGAGATTCAGATCGCCGGCCATGCGATGTCACGCAAACCCGCCGCGCTGCGCGAACTGCGACGCGACGTCGGCATCGTTTTCCAGAGCTACAATCTGTTCCCTCACCTGACCGCTGGCGAAAACATCATGCTCGCGCCCATTCAGGTAAAAGGCGAGGCCAAGGCTGCGGCCCGTGAAGAAGCCAAGCGGTGTCTCGCACTGGTCGGCCTGGAAGATCGCTTCGATGCCTATCCCGATATGCTTTCGGGTGGACAGCAGCAGCGTATCGCCATCGCACGATCACTGGCCATGCATCCCAAGGTCCTTCTGTTCGATGAAGTCACATCCGCACTCGACCCGGAACTGACCGGCGAAGTGCTTGCTGTAGTCGAAAGCCTCGGCCGTCAGGGCATGACGATGCTGTTGGTCACCCATGAAATGGGTTTCGCTCGTCGGGTCGCCAACAGGACGATCTTCATGAAGGACGGAGTGATCCACGAGGAAGGCCCGTCTTCCGAATTCTTTTCATCGCCGAAGACACCTGAGCTCCAGGCCTTCCTACGGTCTGAAGACGGCTGATCGAGCCGTCCATTCTATCGCGAAACATTGGCTGCCTTTGGCAGAAGAGGAATTGCTATGTCCACCAAACGGAAAATCGCGCTCATCGGCTGTGGTGTGATGGGAAATGCGATTGGTTCGCGCCTTCTGTCAGCAGGGCATGATTTGATCGCATTCGACCTGGATCAGGCCAAGCTCGCGCAGCTTGAGGCCAAGGGCGCATCCCCGGCGACGTCGGCATCGGATGCGGCCGCTCGCGCCGACGCCGTTGTTCTCAGCCTGAACTCGGCGCGGATCGTTCGAGAGGCCGTCTTCGGCGAAAAAGGGGTCGCAGAAGGAGCCCATCAGGGGACCGTGGTCATCGACATGTCGTCGATCGATCCGATCGCAACACGCCAGCTCTGCGCGGATGCCCTTGAGTCCGGTATGAAGTGGCTGGATTGCCCGCTTTCGGGCGGCGCACCGAAGGCGCTGGAGGGTAAGCTCACCGTCATGGTCGGGGGCGACCCGGTAGATTTTGCCGAGGCGAAGCCAATCCTCGACGACCTGTGCCAAAACCTGACTCTCATGGGCCCGAGCGGTGCTGGCCAGACAACCAAGCTGATCAACCAGGTCCTGTGTGCGCTCAATTTCGTCGCCGTGGCCGAGGCGACCAAGCTGGCAATCGATTCCGGTGTGGATGCGCAGCGGATTCCCGCGGCGCTGAGTGGCGGCCGCGCCGACAGTGCGATCCTGCAGGAGTTCATGGGTAAGATGGCGCGCAACGACTACTCGCCGACCGGCCGCATCGACAACATGGTCAAGGATCTCTCAGCCGCGCAGTCACTAGCCATCCACACCGGCACGGCAATGCCCATGACATCGCTTTGCATGGAGATCCATCGGCTGATGGTCTCCGCAGGTCTCGGTGCGGCGGACAATGCCGCCCTGATGAAGTTTTACGACGGCCCGAAGGCCTAACGAGGAGGAATGACATGCTGATCCGCTACGCAGAATTCGTTGGAACGATCAAGGCCGGCAAGGAGGACGAATTCTACAGTTTCGTAGAGAAAACGCTGACGCCGCTATGGGCCAAATTTGACGGCGCGGTGAGCGTTGCCGTCTGCCGCGAGCTCGAACGCGACGAGGGTGCGCCGTCCATGCCCCTGCTTCTGGCCATCACCTATCCGGATCAGGCCGCGCTCGAGCGCGCCATGGCCTGCGACGCACGCTTTCAGTCGCGCGAACAGACACAGCAACTGCTGACCATGTTCGACGGCAAGGTCTATCACCGCGTCACCAGTGCCGCGATCCACGATCTCTCGGCACAGGGGTAAGCGCAATGACGTTCCCGCTTTTCGACCTTGCCGGTCTGTCACTCCGGCGGGCGATGTGAAGGACTGTCCGACATCGCTGGCCGTTTCAACTTTTTCATCCAACGGCGCTTGAAAATTCGCGACGCTTGTATCAGTGCCGCTAGCAACCAGCAAAGATTGCGAGGACCACTATGGATCGAGAGATCATTATACCCGACGAGATGCAGGAGATCGTCAGTCGAGCCGGCTATGCTCCCGCGGTTAAAGTCGGAGACACAATTTACGTCGTCGGCCAAGTCGGGCGGACCAAGGATCTCAAGATTATTCACGATCCTTTAGAGCAATTCAGAGCTATGTGGGACAATTTACGGATTGTCCTCGAAGCCGCTCATTGCACGTTCGATGACATCGTGGAAATGACAAGCTATCACGTCGAAATGTCCAAGCACATGGACGTGTTCCGGACAGTCAAAAACGAGGTGTTTCCGAAGGGAACCTATGCGTGGACCCGGATAGGTGTCTCTGAGCTCGCGCACCAGGGGCTCCTCGCTGAGGTGAAATGTGTTGCTGTAAAGCGATGCTGGAACCTTTGTGTCGCGAACGAACCTTTCCACGCTGAGCATTAAAGTTACAGCATCTTAGTTTATCGGAGGCGGTGGACTTTGGTTCGATTCCCTTCAAGTACACGATGCTGGCAGCGCGGTTTTGATGGGCCACTCGCGGTCCGCACGCAATGATCGCTTCGCACCCCACATCCGGCCATTTTGAGTCTGCTGCACCCGGCTGAAGTTTGTGTTGAGGGAGAGCCTCGGGAAATACAAGTATACATGGGCTACCTGTGCGCATAAAGATATCGACATGGATGGATTGTGAAGGTGCGTATCGTCATGGAATTAGATCCGATTTGCTTCTCCTCGGACTGCCCCAGCAGGACACTCTTCGATCAGATCGCCGATAAATGGTCCATGATGGTTCTGGCGGTTCTGTCGGACGGACCTCATCGGTTCAACCTCATCCGTAAGCGTCTGGAGGGCGTGAGCCAGAAGGCTCTGACACAGTGTCTCCGCAAACTGGAACGCAACGGCCTCATCACTCGTCGCATCGTGTCCGTATCGCCGGTGGCTGTGGAGTATGAGATCACAAAGCTGGGCCAAACACTGCAAAAGCCGTTCGGCGAGCTTCACCGGTGGACGCTGGACAAGCTGCCGGAGGTCAATGCAGCGCGAGAAGCCTTCGACGCCCGACGATCAGATGACGGTTTCAGCGGTATTCAGCTGGGAAAACGCGCTGATTGAGCCCAACCAAGACGGCGACCAGGTATCCTCAGGCCTACCAAGGCGATTCAAGGTGCCTGATTGACAGCAAGTCTACAACGTATACCTAGGCGTCCAGATCAACTGGAGCGTCAAAATGACTGAGTTAAAACTGCTGACCCCGCTGAAGACCGAGATGTTCGAATTCAAGAACCGCGTCTTCATGGCCCCGATGACAAGAGCGCGGTCACCAGACCATGTGGCGAACGAACTCACTGCAAACTACTACGCCCAACGCGCCACCGCTGGCCTGATCATCTCTGAGGGGACTCAGATCAGCGAGCAGGCGATCGGCTGGACGAATACGCCGGGAATCCACACGGCCGAGCAGATCGAGGGATGGCGAAAGGTCACCCGGGCCGTGCACAACGCCGGGGGCCTCATCTTCGCCCAACTCTGGCATACCGGCCGCGCTTCTCATCCAGACTTCCATGGCGGAGCCTTGCCTGTCGCGCCTTCGGCTGTGCCCTTCAATAGCCAGGCTTTCACGCCCGAGGGGCCAAAGCCGACCGTCACGCCCCGGGCTCTCACCCTCGACGAGATCCACAGTACGATTCAGGACTACGAGGCCGCCGCGCGTGCGGCCAAGGCCGCTGGTTTCGATGGGGTTGAGGTGCATGGCGCCAACGGCTATCTGCCGGCCCAATTCCTCGAGGACGGTTCCAACAAGAGAACGGACGCCTATGGCGGCCCTGTCGAAAACCGCGCCCGCTTCCTGCTCGAAGCAACCGACGCCGCAATCCGGGTATTTGGGGCTTCCCGTGTTTCGGTCAGGCTCTCGCCCCGGATACCCTATAACGACATGGGCGATAGCGACCTGGAGGGCACCTATATGTTCGCCGTCGAAGCTCTCGAAACGAGGAAGGTGGGCATTCTTCACTTCATGGAGTCGGCGCAGCTTCCCGAGGGTCTCAAGCTGCTGGCGCCCGAGGCGAGAAAGCGGTTCTCCGGCTTGTTTGTCGTAAACGTTGGATATGACCGAGAAAGTGGCGAGCGGGCGATAGCAAGCAATCTGGCGGACGCGGTGACGTTCGGAACTCTCTTCATTAGCAACCCGGACCTGCCCGAACGCTTCCGTCAAAATGCCCCATTGGCGCCGTCCGACCCGTCCAGCTACTACGTGGGCGACGAGCGAGGCTATACCGACTATCCACCCCTCGGCTGAAGCATGTCAAGCTAGGCTTCATCTGCTGTCCCGTCGCTCACTCCATTATGGACAGAGTGACGGGATCGTCGTGAGAGCAGTTCCTGATGGCTCTAGATCGTAACGAGCGGCTGCGAAGTAGTTCAGCCGTTCCTGGGCGATAGAGGTCAAGGATGGGGCGATGGTCGCCCGGAGGCCATGAATGGTTCGCTCGGCGTTTTTTGCAAGTACGCCCTCAGTTTGGGCAAGGCCATTTCAGTGACCATCGACGCCGATGCCGCAATGGCCGAACTCGGACAAGGCGGCAGATTCTTCGATGTTCGCTCTAGCCTTTGACACCCCAACACCAGACAGTCCCCGCGCGACCCCCTTCCCGACATTCCAAGTAGGCCAGGTACTTGATCTGGCGTGGTTATCTGCGAGTTTGCATTTGAAGTAGTGGCAGGTCGACGGCTCGATTCCGTCCAAGGCGGTTGGTACGCACACTGCACGCCTGCCTCGTTGATGAAATCCAGGTTGGATGACATCCAAGCTTCGCCGCGACTTTGTGTCGTTCTGATCGGATGGTCCTAAAGAATAGTCAACTGTGATCAGTCGACAGCGTTTAAGTTGAGCGTCGAACGACAAGCTCTCCCCGAAGAGTTACCGTCTTCAAAGCCGAACTCCCCTTGATCATACTCAGAATTGCATCAATCATTTCGTCGCGCGGTTGCTCGTAGGTGGTAATACCGTATCCGAACGAACCGGATATCTCGTAGTTGTCGAAACCCACTATCGCAATATCTTCGGGAACTTGAAGGCGAAAGTTTGCCCGGATCTCATCCATTGCGCCCATCGCCAGAATGTCGTTTTCGCACATTAGCACATCGACGCGATCTTGCGGTGAAGTCTCGCTTAAGTACTTCCTCACCGAGGCCGCACCAGCGTCCAGACTGTATTTTTCCGCGCTCATTTGGACGATGTTTTGGATGCCTTTTTCTGCCCAGAACTCCGTGAAGTAATGGCTTCTTTTTAAAGCCGTGGACAAAGCGGCAGCACCGCTCATGAAGCCCGGGCGTTTGTATCCCTGCGCATGAAGGTGGTCGACGATCTCCCTGAGAGCAAGTTCCGCGTCGCAGACAACCGCTGGCACGCCGTCGATCTGACTGTCACGTGCAAGCACGAACATAGGCGGCATGCCGCGTCCGTGCTGCAGGTCTGTCAGGGTTTCGTCGCGAAACGCTGTACCAAACAGAATGATGGCATCGACCTGACGCTGGTCCGCATGGAGAAGTGCGTTCACATGGTTAAAGTGGCTATTGATATTGATCAGCATCACGACCAGGCCTGCGGCCTGGAGCTTCTCGGTAAGCGCCTCAAGGAAAGGAAGCTTTTGCGGGTTGGAAAAGTCGTCCACGAACACAGCGATCTGCCCCGTCGAGTTGGTAGCAAGGCTTCGTGCAAGAAGGTTCGGCGTGTAGTTCAAAGCTGCAGCGGTCTCCAGTACCTTCCGCTTGCTTTCGTCGGTAATCGAAGCTCCCGGTGTGAAAGCTCGTATCACGGTCCACTTGGAGACTCCCGCCGCATCTGCCACCTGTTTAGCCGTTGCTCTCTTCCGCATAAACTCTCCGGTAATGGAACATAAATTCCATTTTTTTGATTCAGTGAAATGAATGCTTGCTTTTAACGCATTCTGACATAACATGCACCCGCTTGCACCCGGTAGCAAACACATTTGCACCCGGTAGCATTCGAATTCGTCACTCAGAGGAGTGGGTGACATTGAGGAGGAAAAAATGAAATCCATTTGGAAGAATTTCGCTTCTGCGGCTATTGCCGTGTCACTGATTGGCGCTTGGTCGGTTGGCGTCAAAGCCGAGGAGCAGCCCAGCATCATCGCCGTCACTCATGGACAAGCTTCTGACCCCTTCTGGTCGATCGTGAAAAACGGAATGATGCAGGCCGGCAAGGACATCAATGCCAAGGTTGACTACCGGGCACCCGAGACCTTCGATATGGTCGCAATGGCTCAGCTCATTGAGGCCGCAGTCAATCAAAACCCGGCGGGCATTGTAATTTCCAATCCCGATCCGGATGCGCTAGGCCCGGCGATTGCCAAGGCCATCGCGGCCGGTATCCCCGTCATTTCCATGAATTCCGGCATTGCCGCAACGGAAAAGCTTGGCATCAAGCTTCATGTTGGCCAGGACGAACTTACCGCAGGGGCCAAGGTCGGCGAAAAACTCAAGTCTCTGGGCATGAAGCATGTGCTGTGCGTAAACCAGGAGGTGGGAAATGCCGCCCTTGACCAGCGCTGCGCAGGTACCGCCAAGGGCTTCGAAGGTGGAAAGGTAACGGTCCTGCCGACGTCCGCCGACCCGGCGGAAATTGAATCAAAGATCCAGGCTGCTTTAACCTCGGATTCTTCTGTCGATGTCGTGCTTGGCCTGTCGGCACCGCTCGTCGGTGAGCGAGCGGTTGCTGTTGTCGAGAAGATGGGCAATGGCGACAAGGTCAAGGTCGCTTCTTTCGATCTCTCGGCCAATTTCCTGAAGGCTGTTTCGGAAGGCAAGGCGCTTTTTGCCGTGGATCAGCAACCCTATCTCCAGGGATATCTGCCAGTCACATTCCTCGCGCTGAATGCAAGATATGGCACGATTCCTGCTGGAAACGTTGCCTCGGGTCCGAGCTTTGTCGAGAAGGATACCGCCGCTTCGGTGGTCGAGAAATCCTCCCAGGGTATCCGCTGAGCGAGACCCATCCGGCAGCTCCCGCACCTCCAGCGGGGGCTGCCCTCATCGCCCGACATCCGATCCGCGTGAAGCGTGAACGGCAGCCGATGGCGCACGTAAACAACTGACATCTGAGGTACGACCATGACGCTGGCCAACGAACAGAACGGGTCCCCGACTCGATCCGACGAGCGCCTGAAAAAGGTTTCGACTTTGACCGCGCTCGCGCGACGTCCGGAACTCGGCGCAGTCGCAGGACTGGTGCTCGTCACAACATTCTTCATGCTGACCGCAAACCCTGCCATGTTCACACTTGCAGGCGTTGTAAACTTCATGGCGCCAGCTGCTCAACTGGGGATTCTTGCGGTTGGCGCGGCACTCTTGATGATCGGCGGCGAATTCGATCTGTCGATCGGCTCGATGGTCGCGTTCGCAGGGCTAGTTTTTGGCACGGCCCTTGTGGTCCTTAATCTGCCGCTCAGCGTCGCGATCCTGATCGCGCTTGCTTTCGCCGTGGTCATCGGTGTCACCAACGCCCAGCTCACCATGCGCACCGGACTTCCATCGTTCATAGTAACGCTTGCGTTTCTCTTCATTCTTCGTGGCCTCACGCTCGTCGGACTGAAGTGGGCGAGCGGCGGTTCAACACAGCTTCGCGGCATGAGGGAAGCTGTGGCGGACAGTCCCCTTGCGCCGCTGTTTTCAGGCGATGCCTTCCCGGGCCTCTTCACGTGGCTTGGCAGTGCAGGCGTCATCGAGACCTTCCCCAATGGAACGCCGAAAGTCCCCGGTATCCCCGTAGAAATCCTCTGGTTTGTGCTGATTGCACTCGTCGCGACCTGGGTTCTTCTGCGCACGAGGTTTGGAAACTGGATCTTTGCATCCGGAGGCGACCCGAAGTCAGCTCGCAAGTCGGGTGTCCCCGTCGCGCGCGTAAAGACGACCCTCTTCATTGTTACCGCCATGTGCGCCACTCTTGTCGCGATCCTCACCGTGCTTGATGCGGGTTCAACGGACGCACGACGGGGATTTCAGAAGGAGTTCGAAGCCATCATTGCGGCCGTCATCGGCGGATGTCTCCTGACTGGAGGATATGGTTCGGCAATCGGTGCGTTCTTCGGATCGATCGTCTTCGGCATGGTCTTGATCGGTCTCACCTACACGTCAATCGACCAGGATTGGTACCTCGTCTTCCTCGGCGGGATGCTGCTGATTGCGGTTATTTTCAACAACATCATTCGCAAGCGTGTGACGGGAGAACGCTGATGAGCACGAGCCAGACACCACTCGTCGAGGTCAAGAACCTCGTAAAGCACTTCGGCTCGATTATCGCACTCAACGGCGTTTCGCTGAGTGTTCACGCAGGAGAGGTTCTGTGCCTCCTCGGAGATAACGGAGCCGGAAAATCAACTCTGATCAATACTCTTTCCGGCGTTCACAGACCGACATCCGGCGACTTCCTCGTCGAGGGGAAACAACATCTCTTTACCGGGCCAAGAGATGCGCTCGATGCGGGGATTGCTACCGTCTACCAGGATCTGGCGATGATCCCGCTGATGTCTGTCACTAGAAACTTCTTCATGGGTCGCGAGCCGTTGAAGGGTTTCGGTCCGTTCAAATACATGGACATGGAATTCGCGGATCGCGTGACCAGCGAAGAAATGAAGAGAATTGGCATCGATGTTCGTGAACCCGGGCAGGCCGTCGGCACGCTCTCCGGTGGCGAACGTCAATGCGTGGCGATCGCACGCGCCGTGTATTTCGGGGCGAAAGTCCTCATTCTCGATGAACCGACATCTGCACTCGGTGTTGCGCAAACCTCGATGGTCCTGAAGTACATCGATCAGGTTCGTCGCAAAGGTCTGGGCGTGATTTTCATTACCCACAACGTCCGACACGCTTTTGCCGTCGGCAACCGTTTTACAGCTCTGAACAGGGGAAAGACGCTTGGCACATTTGCCAAACATGAAATCAGCCTCGATGGCCTGCAGAACCTGATGGCCGGCGGCAAAGAACTCCAGTCGATCTCCGCGGAGCTGGGCGGCACCATTTGAAGACACTTGGAAACATGAATTTTGGCCCGGCGCGTTCGCCGGGCCTTGGGACAGTCATATCCAAAATCCAGGGAACCACCCCAAATGAGCAGTACGAATAACACCCCGTTTCCGTTAGCCGCCTGCGCGGAGATGCTGTGGCGGGACAAGCCTATCGAATGGCGCGCTTCCCGATTGAAGGAGCAGGGATTTGGCGTGGGCCTCTGGAATTGGCCAGAGCACGACATCGCCAAGCTCGAAGCCACAGGTGCGACCTTCACAATTATGAACGGTTACCTGACCGGGCGTCTTACGGATGAAGAAGGTGCAGCCGAACTTTTGAGAACCGCGCGCGAAACAGCTCAGATCGGTAAACGTCTTGGCGTGCAGCGCCTCAACCTTCACGGCACTGGCCTCGGGGATCGTGGACTACCGATTCAGCCTGTCGAGGTCGTCACGGGAGCCATGTGGCTGAAGGCTCAGGATACGCTACGCCGAATCGTCGACCTCGCGGAAGAAGAAAACGTGGTTTTCACGCTGGAAAACCTCAATCTTCCCGTCGATCACCCCGGCGTTCCGTTCGGGCGCGCCGAAGACACGTTGGCACTCGTATCGAGCATCGACCACCCGCGCCTGCGTTTGAACCTGGACCTCTACCACGCGCAGATCGGTGAGGGGAACCTGATCGAACTTTGCCGAAGCAGCCTGCCGTGGATCGGTGAGATTCAGGTGGCCGATGTACCCGGGCGATTTGAGCCGGGCACCGGCGAAGTGAACTGGAAGGGGATCGCAAGAGCCCTGAGCCACATGGGCTACTCCGGCCCGATCGGGATGGAAGCATGGGCATCCGGAGATGCCGACACCGCGCTTGCTGCCTTCCGCGAAGCCTTCACTCTCTGATTTCAAAAACAGGACTAAAAATCATGACCAAGGTCAAAACAGTCAACGTCGGACTTATCGGGGCAGGGCGCATCGGTTCGTTTCATGGTGAGAGTGTCGCAAAAAGGCTTGTGGACGCGGAGCTGATAGCCGTCGCCGACCCCGCCCCCGGAGCCGCTGCAAAGCTTGCGGAGAGGCTGGGCGCCGACGCTTCTTACGCCGACGTTGCAGAAATGCTTTCTCACCCCGGTCTGGATGCGGTCATCATTGCGACACCCGCACGCTTTCACACCAATATCCTCGTGCAGGCTGCGGAGGCCGGCAAAGCGATATTCTGCGAGAAGCCAATGGCGCTCACGCTTGAAGATGCGGACCGTGGCATTGCAGCCGCAAAGGCCGCAGGCGTTCCGCTGCAGGTCGGTTTTAATCGTCGCTGGGACCAGGCATTTGCCGAAGGCCGCGAAGCGATCGATGCCGGAAAGGTCGGCGCAGTTCAACTCATCCGGTCGCTAACGCGTGATCCTGGTCCGTTCGGCGGCGACCCAGACAGGATTCCTTTGTGGACCATCTTTTATGAAACGTTGATCCACGACTTCGACACCCTGCTTTGGTTGAACCCCGGCGCAAAGCCTGTCGAAGTGTTTGCAATGGCAGATGCGCTGGTTCGCTCGGACGCACGCAATACAGGCTTCCTCGATACCGCCGTCGTCAATATTCGTTTTGACAACGGCTCCATCGCGGTTGCGGAAGCAAACTTCTCTGCAATGTACGGCTACGATATTCGCGGCGAAGTATTCGGCTCCGGCGGAATGGTTGCGATGGGCGACGTACGACGTTCTAGCATGACGCTGTTCGACGCTACTGGCGTATCCAACGACACATGGCGGCGCGATACGGACCACTTCGTTCAGGCCTATACGGCGCAGCTTGCTTCCTTTGTCGATGCTGTTCGTAACGGTGTTGTTCAGAATGCACCAACAGGAGCTGATGCTCGCAACGCTCTGGCGATTGCACTTGCTGCGATTGAATCCGTGTCGAAAAAACAGCCGGTTCCTGTGAGTTGAAGGCATAGATGGCAGGGGCCGATATTGCTCCTGCCATCACATAGGTATTGGAAAAATCAGCCACTCAGAAACGCATCGGCGGGGCGAAAGACAATCGTCATGGCAACGAAATCAACAGTTCAGAAGCCCAAAACAGTATATGATTTGAGAAACATGCTTGAGGTCAAAAGCTTGAGGCTATCGAGCCATCAAGAGAGAGTAGCGCGAACTGCTGTCGCTTGCCCGGAAGTCGTCGCCTTCGGGACAGCAACTTCCCTTGCTGTTTGTTGTTCCGTCACCCAGTCGACGGTGGTTCGGTTGGCGACCTCTCTTGGGTTTGAGAGTTACCGCGAATTCAGACGCGTTTTCCAGCAGCATGTGAAACTCAACGCAACCTACAGATAGGGGAATCGGTCCCTGAGTCTCGCCGTACACCTACCGTGAGGGAAAGCTGCTATTGCCAAGTTTGTTAGCTCGTGTCTCGCCGCTCGGATAGGAGCACACATTCTCACTAATCGACATCGTGCATGTTTGGCGCAGGCGCGAAAAACTGTCGGTTCACCCGGTCGCGGTATCTTCATCATAAAATTCCGTTGCGCCGGCGAATTGCCGTGAGACTAGCTTGGGCGGCAAACGCCGGGATAGGCAATGCGTTCCGATCAGTTGAGCACAGTTTCGATGCGATCATCCGTTGTGACGTTGACCTGGACTGACATGCCCTCGTAGTCAGCGGCTGTTCCGTCGTAACTTCCCCACAAAGGAACTGCCTGCTTCGGATCCCGCGCCACCCCAACACGGATAAGATCACGGTTGCCCACGATACCGTTGGTTGGGTCGAACTCAGCCCAACCGGCGCCCGGCAAATAGATCTGGCACCACGCATGGGTGGAACCGCCGCCAAGGGTGATTGATCCGTCTCGGTCTGGAACGTAGATATAGCCCGTGACGAACCTGGCCGCGAACCCCAGTGATCGAGCGGCCTCCATCATAAGTAGCGCGAAGTCGCGGCAGGTTCCCTTGCGAAGCTGCAGCGTCTCGGTCGGCGCTTGCGTTCCATGCTCTTGTCGTCGGGCATAGATGAAACTTTCATGGATGGCGTAGCACAACGTCATCAGCAGGTGCCCGGTTTCAGTGGGTTGCCCGGCTCGCACGAATTGGCGCGCCCATTTACCGACCTGATCATGTGGATCAGCGTAATGGCGCTGGATGGTTCGTTCCAGATCCAGCGCTTCGTCTGGATCATATGAAAACGGGTAAGTCAAAGCGTCCTGATCGATTTGCAGATCAATTGCGACATAGGGTGTATGGTCAAGGCGAATGACGGTTTCGAAGCGGAGCTCACGTGAGGGTTGAGCAAAGCCGATAACTGCGACGCAGTTTCCGAACACATCATGGATCCAACGAAGATAGTCCGGTTCCGGGTCGATGAGGAGTCGGGAGCTCAGCAGCGTCTGATCGAAACTGTCTCTCGGTCTGAACAAAAGTCTGTGCTCTCCGAACGCAACCGGCCGTTTATAACGATAGGACGTGACGTGTCGGACGGTAAATATTGTCATCGATCACCGGGGGTACGAGGTCCAGGACGGCTGGCACCGTATCACTCTAAAGAAGCACATGCATTGTTACATCGTTCCAGCTGGCATGAGATAATCCGCGCGGGCGATGGCCCCCAACCTATTGGTGACAATCCGGCTGAGGTTGAAAACCGTGATGCAGCCTATCAAATGTCCCGAAGAAGCCCACGCCTAATCCACCTTGAGCCCGCCCGATGCGTTCGCGACGTTAAGCTAAAATCACTCTTTGTCCACTTTCAGCCGAAGCGAAAGATAGTTTTAAGTCGAAACTTCCGAAGAGGTCGTGATAACGCAACGGTCTGTCAGGGTAGATTCCTACTTCCGCGGTGTGGGGGTCAGCGGTTCACCTCTCATCAAGAGCAAAAAATGAACCTGTTACCCGTCTCAACGGCAGCGAATCTCCTAAGTCAAGCGTACTTTCGCCCGTCTCGAACGCTGAACCGGCGAGCCGCCTTAGCTCGACTGGGCGGCCGTGCTGAGCTTGCGACTTCCTTCAAGCAAATGACGCTGCAAAATTGCACTTGCAGCGTCGATATTCCGATCTCTGCAAGCCTTTAGCAGAGCACGGTGCTCCTCCTGCGATTGCTGCTCATAGTCCAAGCTGGATAGCAATACACGTACGTAGCGGTCGGCTGCATCATGGTGGGTAGCGATAAGGCCGATGAGCCGCTCATTTTGGCAGGCGCCGTAAAGTGTCATGTGGAACTGCTTATTCAGCGTCCCCCAACGTCCCACATCCTTCTCAGCGTCGATCTGGGCGAGAAATGTTGCCGCCCTGTCCAAATCGGCTGTCGTCAGCCCTACATATGATAGGCGCAAGGCTTCCGTCTCCAGTAGCGAGCGAATGGAATAGATCTCCGCAATCTCCTTGGCATCTATTCTTGCCACGAAGGCCCCCTTTGTCGGGTGAATGGTTACGAGGCCCTCGCTTTCCAGAAGCCTCAAGGCATCACGCACAGGCATGCGGCTGAACCCAAATCGTGCGGCCAGCTCGTCTTGTCGGAGCGCGACGCCACTGCGAAGCTCTCCACCGGAAATCGCTTCCCTCAGAACCCTTGCGATACGATCCGCCACGGTCTCCGGCCGGATGGTTTCAACATTTATTGCGACGAAATCGTTCATGGCCAACCTTCTCCGAGACAGCAATCATCTTGATCATGCCAAGCAACCTCGTATACGAGTATACCGCTCAGGAGATTTTTGCCATGCCCTTATCAACAGGCGTCGTTCCTTATTTCAGTCAGTGGGAAACACCGGAGATGACATTGCCCGTGCTTGCCGAAGGATCTGCGGCGCTGCTGCGCGATCCGCTCTGGCGGCAATCGGGTGCCGAGACGATCGAGGAATACGCGCGCTGGGCGGTCAATGTCTGCGGCATGGCCTGCCTGAAGATGATCCTGGCAGCGCGCGGCGACCTGCTTCCGACGCTTGCTCTCGCCCGTGCCTGCACCGCCTATGGCGGCTATGTCGTCAACGAGCTGGATGCTTCGATCAAGGGACTGATCTATGCGCCCTTCGTGACCTATGTGGGCGAGCGCTTCGGGCTCTCGGCAGAAACGATGACGGGTGTCGCAACAGAGAGCATCCCCGGTCTGCTCGCTGAGCGCCCGTTCTTCATCGCCTCGGTCAATAGCGGCATACGCTGGCCGGAACGCATGCCGCCCTCAAAAGGCGGGCATCTCATTCTGGTGACGGCAGCCTCGGCTGATACGGTCCGTTTCCACAATCCATCCGGTCATGATGCTGCGAGCCAGGCGGATGTGCTGCTACCGCTTGCCATATTCGACCGCTTCTTTGCCAATCGCGGCATCTCGATCGGCTTCTGACATCTATTTAGACTATTTAGACACGAGATTATTTTGGGGGTTTTCATGACATCTTCCCGCGGCAAGCTGCGCATCGCCGTTCTCTTCGGCGGCCGCTCGGCCGAACACGACGTCTCCGTCATGTCGGCGACGAATGTCGTGGGGGCACTGGAGCCCTCGAAATACGAGGCGGTGCCGATCTTCGTGACGCGGGAAGGCGAGTGGCTGCTCAGCCATTTCGAAAATGGCGTGCTCGCCAGGCCGGCAAACGGCACCGAAATCGCATTGGTGCCCGGCGGGCGTGGGCGGATGATCGCCATCGACGGCGGCAGGATGAGCGATGCCGGGAAGATCGATATTCTGTTCCCGGTTCTGCATGGTATTTTCGGCGAGGATGGTTCCGTGCAGGGACTGGCGGAGGTGGCCCGCGTGCCACTGGTTGGCTGCGGCATCCTGGGTTCAGCGACAGCGCTTGACAAGGATATCGCCAAGCAGCTGCTGCGGGCGGCGGGGTTACCGGTGGCGCGTGCTGTTACCGTGCATGCGGATCGGGTGCCGTCCTTCGACACGCTTGAGATCGCGTTGGGTTTGCCGCTGTTCGTTAAGCCGGCGCGTCAGGGGTCTTCGGTCGGCGTGCGCAAGGTTTCCGGCAACCAGGAATTTGCGCCGGCGCTCGCGGAGGGCTTCAAGCATGACCGCAAGCTGCTTGCCGAGGAATTCATCCGCGGCCGCGAGATCGAGTGCAGCGTGCTCGAGGACGCCAAGGGTGGCCTGTTCGTCTCTCGCCCGGGTGAGATCATCCCGGCCGAAAGCCATGGCTTCTATAGCTACGATGCGAAATATATCGACGACGATGGCGCGGCGCTGACGGTTCCGGCAGAGCTTCCGCCAGAGGTTGAGACGAAGATCCGCGAGACGGCAGCACTCGCCTTCCGGGCGCTCGGTTGCGACGGTATGGCGCGTGTCGATTTCTTCCTGACCGAGGACATGGCTTTTTTGGTCAACGAGGTGAACACCATTCCGGGGTTCACCGATATCAGCATGTATGCGAAGGCGATGGCGGCAAGCGGCGTCAGCTATCCTGAGGTAATCGACCGGCTCGTTGAACACGGTTTTGCGCGCGCCGGCCTCTGAGCCGCAAAATGCCTCTTCCCGGTGTAGTAGACATGCACCGGGAAGAAAAACGCCGCAGCTTCGTCTGCTCTTGTGACAAGAACTGGAATAAGCCGGATTAATGCCGTTGCATGCCTGCGTCTGCTGTGTTTCTTGCGTTTTTGGCGGGTATGTATTACATAACTTATTGAAAATTGGTGGTGATAACGATGTCTAGCGTTGCGATTAAGGTACTGTCGACGGTGAACGCCCCTTACGGGACGAACCTTTCGGCTGAGCAACTCGCTTCGAAGATTTCGGATTTTGCGAGCGTTGAGAATTTCGATGCTTCGGCATTCTCATTCTATTCCGAAGTGAAAGCCGAGCTCCAGCACCAGTTTCTGGATGAGATGGAAATCGACCACGGTACAGCATCCGAGATTGCCCAGAAATTCTCGCAGCTAGCTGGATATCCCCTCGCCCTGGCCGCCTGAGGGTTGTCCTGATGAGCCAATGGGAAAGCCTTTTCGACCAGGCTGCGTCAATTATCAATCAGGCGAACTCTTCTTTTAAACTCCTCGATAGCTGGACTTTCGGGGGTGGCACCGCCCTTATGCTCCAGATAAACCATCGTGAAAGCTTCGATATCGACATTTTCGTCGATGATCCGCAGGTCCTCCCATATCTGAACCCGACAACACAGGGCTATACCCTGCAGGTGAACCCAGATGAATATGTTTCGGACGGGACGCATGCGTTGAAAATCGTGTTCGCGGGCATCGGTGAAATTGACTTCATTTGTGCTCCAAGTCTGACCAACGATCCAACATCCCGCGTCGCAGTACGTGGAATCCAAGTTGACCTTGAGACCCCGGGCGAAATCATCGCGAAGAAGGTTCACTATCGAGGATCCTCTCTTCAGCCACGTGACATGTTCGATATCGCGTGCATCGCCAAGGCATGCGGCGATGGATACGTTCTCGAAGCTCTCTTGCCATTCAAAAACAGGGCCGCCGCTGCATTGGCCGTCGCCGAGAGAATGGATGCAGGCCTCGCTAGCACAGTTATGGGGAAGCTTCAGTATAGAGAAGGATATGCGGATATTTCGAAAACTGCTCAAGCGACGACAATCTCGCTTTTGAAAGCGGTGTGCGATCACAAGCCAGCGGTATCCGCAGCGCCTTCCTCTACGTCTCCGCGCTGATTTCTCCGCAACTTGGCGACCTTAGCTATACCGCCGTTCGGTCGATCATTCTTTCGGTGCGCATCATTCCGATTAGCCAGCAAAACCAAGTTAGGGCGGCGCCTGCGAGTGTGAATGAATTGCGTCGCAAAATGCTTAGCCAATCCACGACGCGTGGACGACGGTTCGAATCCGTTCAAGAGCCACAATATTGCTGGGCGTCCTGCGTTGCTGGGCTAACGAGAGGCTTGCGCGTGCGTGTAAAGTGCCACACCAACTTTTTGTGCTGCGGCCGCTAGGCGCTTATCTCTTGTCCACAAGCTTGATCGCCGGTCGAGCAACGTTGAAGTAAGTAAATGCGCATCTGTGTAACCAATCCCCATGCTGAATATCGAATGACGATCAATGATCGTCATTACTTCTGCATGGGTCGCGATTAGCGCCTCGCGTTGAGCTGCTAGGAATTCTAAAACTGCAGCCCTCTCTCTTAAGCTGCCGAGCGCCAATTCGCCCACAACGAATGGGTGGCAGAGCAACTGGTCATCATTGATGATTTTTCGTAGTTCTGAGTCATCGTATCGAAAATGATTTATCCAGATCGAGGTGTCTACCAGGATCACTTTGCCACGTCGCTCCGTCGGCGAGGCGACGCTTCAGCCTCAGGCATAGAGCCGCCAAGCGCGATCAGCCGTTTGCCGGATTCCACACGCACGAGTGTCTCCAGCGCTTGCCGCACGAGAGCTGCTGTTTCCTTGGTGCCCGTGAGGGACTTGGCCCGTTCCATAAGATTGTCGTCGATATTTATGGTTGATCGCATGTTCCAGCCCCCGTAGATGAGTAGCTCATATAGCACCATTTGGTGCGAAAATCCACGACTCATCGCGTGCGGCTAACATCTTCATGTTTCACGGATGGTTGATTCGTATCCGTTCAAGGCGTGGGTATTGGTGTTTTGGGGACATGCACTTAGAAGTAACGCGCATCCTCTCAATAGCTTCAACGCCGAAAATCCAAATGATTGATACAAAGGGGGGCTGTCGATCCCGGATCCCAGCGCTACCGTCGCCTCTCTGATCGGCTGGGTGAGGTCGAGCCCTTTTTCGACCTTGTTCCTGAGCGGGACGACGCAAGATCCATCGTCCGTAGTAGGCCCATTGTAGTCACCGCACGTGCTGCAAGGGCCGACCAGTGTTGAGAAATTCGACTACTCGGAAAATCACCTCGCGAAGTAGCGGGTCGGTGTTGTTCCCAATGCCTTCTTGAACATGACGATAAAGGCAGTAGGGGATTCGTATCCCAAGTCGCTCGACACCCTCTGGACCGTCGCGCCGCTGGCCAGTTCGCGCAACGCGATGACCAGATGCAGTTGCCGCCGCCATCGGCCGAAGGTAAGTCCCGTTTCCTGGACCATCAGCCGCTTCAAGGATCGCTCACTCATGGCAACGTGTGTCGCCCAATCCAAGAGGGTGCGACGATCGCTCGGCTCCGCCATCAGGGCAGCGGTGATCGCGGCGATTTTGGGATGGCTGGAGGCGGGCAAATCCAGCCCCTGTATCGGCATTTGCGCGAGTTCGTCCAGCAAGACCTGCACCATACGGCCGACATGATTGTCCGGAGGAGAATTGACGGGTACATCCGCCAGTCGGAGGATCATCTCGCGGAGCATCGGTGACACAGACAAAGTACAGCACTCATGAGGCAGTGTCGCTGCGCCTGGTTGAACGAACAGATAGGACAGGCGTGCGTTGGACGTCACCTGGTTGCTGTGGGGCACGCCGCCGGGTATCCAGACTCCGCAGTCTGGTGGGACAATCCAGATGCCATTTTCCGTCTTGCAGGTGACGGCCCCATGCAGGGCCAAGATGAGCTGCCCTTCCTTGTGCTGGTGCTGGGGTACTTCAGCCTCATAGTCATTGAAGTCGAGGCGAACAGCGAAGGCCGGACGATCCGACTGGTCGAGATCAATGTCATCGTAGCAGGAACGCAGCAGTTTTGCGGATTGGCCCGATTTCGAGATCATTTGGCACTATCTCCAAATTCGTACGCACAGCAATAGTCTACTAATCGGCGATCAACAACCGCAAGGAGACTGTCATGCGAATTTCTGTCGTCGGTGCCACGGGACGAGTTGGCGCTAAACTTACCCGGAACTTACTGAAGGCCGGGCATCAGGTTAGAGCATTGTCGCGAGGTGGCCCCGCGCTGGGCGCGCTGGTCGAGCTTGGTGCAGAGCCATTTCTGGGAAGCTTTGACACCGGAGAGGGAGACCTTGACCAGTTTTTCCAGGGTGCCGATGCTGCCTTCCTTATGGTGAAGACCGATTGGAACAACATCGAGGGGCATTACCCCGCTGTTGCCAAGCGCTTTGTCGATGCGCTCAAAAAATCCTCTGTCAACCTGGCCGTGAGCCTGACGGCCATGGGTTCGGACGTGAAGGGGAAAACGGGCCATTTCGAATGCTTTCACGATCTGGACGAAAAGTTAAACGAACTCGGCAACATCGATTTGGTCCACCTGCGCGCCGCTTGGTTCATGGACGACGTATCGGCGTGGACGGGGCCGGTTGCCAAATACGGTCGAATTGCCTGGTTCTGCAAACCCGATTTGAAGATGCCCTGGGTGGCGACCGATGACATTGCGTGGCTGGCGGCCAAGGAATTGACCAATCCGAGGGGCAGACACCGCGTATACCTCGAAGTAGGCTCGGAAGATGTCTCGATGAACGAACTGGCCGAAATCATTGGCAAGAAGATCGGCAAGCCGGTGGATTACCGATACATCGAAACGACCCGTAAAGACGTCGAGGCTGAATTTCTGGCACGGTTCGGGACGCTGGAGAAATGGCAGGACGACACCCTCAGTGCTGACGCTTTGAACAGTGGCATCGTAAGGTTCCATGGGGAGCACGAGTATCGTCCGAAATTGCCCACGACGATGGAGACGTTCATTGCTGATGTCTGGAAGACCCGCTATCTGGACGCGGTCAAAGCGGGAGAACAGCGAGAAACGTTTTTCATGTGGGCTGCCAGAGACTAGCTATGGCGGCTCTTTTGACCCGTCCCCCACGCGTTCGACCATCCCGGATGCTACCGCAAATTGTTGATGTGCGGTAGCTAAACGAGCGAAATTTGCGCAGCTTGGCCACCAAACCGAGATCACACCACTGCACTACGGATCAGTCTTTAATTTCCATCGCCGCGCCCTTGAGAGCTCAACGAGTTAACTCAACGGATTTCTGGTTGGGATCCGGTCTGCTGACTGTCGCTGCTCAGCATTTCAACGATCGGTTCATAGCCATAGAGAGTAGCGAGGCTCAGTGGTGTTAGGCCCGAGTGAGTTTTCAGATCACGGCGAGCACCAGCGCGCACAAGGGATGCAACTGCATCTACGTATCCATGCCAAACAGCATCGTGCAAAGCGGTCAGGCCATTGTAAGGACCCTGCGCATCGAGCTCAATCTGTGTGTCCCCCTGTTTTGCTGCTGACGTCAGAATATCGATGTGATCCGCCTTCCCAAAATAGGCAGCATCGTGAAGTGGCGAACCGCGCATGAGACCGATGGTGCGGCGAGGATCTGCCCCAGCATCCAGCAATAGGCGCACGATTTCGGCATGACCTTCGCGAACTGCAAGACCGAGAGGCGTGTAGTCGTCATCGAACGTCCCGGTTATCGGCACCCGAACCTCAAAATCCGCGCCATCTGCGATCAGCCGCTTCACCTCCTCAATATTTCCGGCCTTGACTGATGAGATGATCGACAAGCTGGCGATGTGCTTTTCATCCGCCTCATCTCTTTCCTCAATCAGCGCTGCGATTGCTTTCAGGTCGTCATACTTGGCGATGTCGAGCGCGGTCTGTTGCCAGTAATTCCGTATCGTGGTGCGCGCGCGGCGCGACAGCAAAACCCGCACAACAGCTTCGTGCTTGTGAAGCACGGCATCCATCAATGCGGTATTGCCAAGAACTGGCGATTGCTGATTGATGAAGGCTCCGTGGTCAAGCAGAATCCCGATCACGTCGGCGCTGCCGGACTGTGCCGCTTTGTGGATTGCCGTTGCTCCCATTCGAGGGTCCGCCGTCAGCACGTCCGCGCCGGCAGTAAGGAGCAAAGCAACAGCTTGTGCCTGCCCAAGCGCAGACGCGATCATCAACGGCGTGAGACCATCGGGGCCTCTAGCGTTAACGTCCGCCCCGGCGTCGATAGCTTCTTTGACCGAAGCAAGATCGCCTGTACGAAGTGCGTGAGAAAGTATCATGGTTCTATGTTCCTTGATCGATTAGACAGTTGCTGAAACGGCGGCATTCAGGCCGTTCAGGAATTTGATGATTTCGGCATTCACGCGTTCGCGGGCCTCATGATGAGGCCAGTGACCTACACCTTCCAGGCGCACGACATCGACGAGCCCGGGCGCTGTCTTGCGCATCTCTTCCACGGTTGGTGGGACCGGGTGGAACAGTCGGCACAACCCATCTGCATCGCCCCAAATATAAAGCGATGGCTGCTTGATCAGTACGTCCTTGTACGCGGCGAGATGCTCAAACGTCGCCTGCACGCCACGGTACTGGTTCAGACCGCCTCTGAATCCCGTTCGCTGGAACGTGTCGATGTTGTGCTTCACATAGGCTGGATCGGCCCAAGTCGGCAGCACGTCAGGGGCAGGTCGAAACATATTCCGCTTTGCGTCGATGGGGTCCCAGCCGGTTCCTTCGGCGGGTTCGCCCGAGAGCCAATAAAGTGCACTCGGAATAGTCTTGCTGGCATCACGGATACGGTCATCCGTCTCCGGCTTCATCATGTCGAAAGCATAATAGAGATCGCCGAGACCGCGACTGCGTAGCAAGTCCCATGTACTCAGCTCGCCACGCGGCAGGAACGGGATGCCGAGCGTTATGATGCCGTTGAAACGATCCGGTCGCATGACCATCGCCCGTTGTCCGTGGTCGGCACCCCAGTCATGGGATATGATGGTTGCGGTAGGCACCTGCAACGCATCAAGGATGCCAATCAGGTCGCCAACAATTAGGGCCCCGCTGTAAAGTGCGGGATCGTTCGGGGCATAGCTGTCGCCGAAACCCCTCATGTCGAGCGCGATCGCGCGGTATCCGTTTTCTGCGACAACTTGCATCTGGCTACGCCACGTTTCCACAGTGTCTGGAAATCCGTGCAAGAAGAGCACTACTGGACCGCGGCCTTGTTCAACCACATGGAAAGAGGCTCCGTTGGCCTCGATTTGCGAATGGTGTACGGGATGATCCGTGGCGGCTGATGCTTTATGAGTGTGGTTCATTTTCTGCTCCAGGTTATGCTTGATCCGAGCCTTGCAGCGCGTGTTGGATCGGCTACAATTCAATGACTTCACCGCCTGATGCGCGAAGCCGATCAAAGTATGTGGAGTGGTCGATGAGCTGGGCTGGGAAATAGAGGCCCGGTCGGGGCGTATCGCCCGCGAGACCAGCCAAGCGTTCAAGAACGAGCGCGACACCCAGACCCGTTAGCGGCATCTGCCCCCCGGGGTGAACGATCGCGTGACGTTTCCGAAGCTGCTGCCCGGCGTGATCCAGGCCCGAAAGGTTGATAATGATTTCAGTCGATACCGGTCCGCCATTCCGGCGGGTGGAGCTCATTCCAATGGCCAGGTCGAACCGAATATCAGGAGCGCCGGTTGCGTTTGCCAACAACAAGACGTCGTTTGGCGAAAACACGTTCGCGTCCAACTCGGTGCCGTCGATTGCGCGCACCTTCGATCTGGTCTCGGCGCCATGGTACCATCGCCACGCGCCAACCGTTCTCAAAAGAGCGGCAGCACCCGCATACATCTGGCGCTCAAGATCTGCATTCGCTGCAGGTCCGAACGCATCCTGTTCATCGAGCACTGCCTCGATATGAATGTTTTCCAGACGACCAAATTCTCGGGCGAACAAGAGTGACGGTACGCTTGTCGCACCAACGAGCCATTCTGTACCAAGGACGACTGGCGCGGCGGTAGGTCTCTGCATGAATGTAGCAGTTTCCAAGCCCAGCTCGCTTATGCTTGGTGAGATGTTGACGTGCCCAACGCCCAATTGTTGGGCCCAGCGGAGAGCTGCCCCGGTTTTGTCCGTAAAGAGCGTTGCGACCGCCGAGACACGTTGCTCGCCTAGCCCCAGGTCAGAGGCAGTGAGGTCCACTACCACCGCAGACGCGCCGTCGACA
Organism: Agrobacterium tumefaciens; assembly: GCF_009649785.1. GTDB lineage: Bacteria > Pseudomonadota > Alphaproteobacteria > Rhizobiales > Rhizobiaceae > Agrobacterium > Agrobacterium tumefaciens. The sequence continues at coordinate 100,460 of NZ_WJOK01000016.1, forward strand.
GCTGCTGCTGCTCGTATCGCGCGTTGCTCGTCGCGACCGCCAATGAGGATTGGTACATCAGGATATTGCTCACGCAAGAAGCGTGTGGCCCATCGCCCAACCTCGCCGGCGCCGCCGATAATAAGTATTGGGTCGTGGAGACTTCCAGAAGCTTGTAACATCACGATACCTGTGGTTTACTGATTCCTACACATGGTAGGTTACTAAAAGTAGGTATGCAAGTGGAAAAGCAAAAAGCTGCCATCGACAATAGGACTAAAGGCCGACTTTCGAAGTCCGAGAGGCGTCAGCAGCTACTAGAGACGGCGCGCCTGATCGTTCGGGAAGAAGGTGCTGATCGGCTGACACTAGGTCACCTGGCAGTGCGGGCGGGCGTTTCCAAACCTGTGACCTACGAGCACTTCGAGACCAGAACGGGTTTGTTAATTGAACTCTATCGTTGGATAGACACTGAACGCATTGCCGCGTTTCGCACACTTATGGCTCAGGGAAATCGACCGGCGAAAGAGACTATATTGGCTTTGGCTAAAACTTATCTGGCCTGCGGAACCGACCAAGGTGACGAATTTCATGCTGTCGGCGCAGCGCTTGCAGGAAGCGAGGAGAAAGCCAACGTGTACCAAGAGCTAGTCGATGCTGTGATCGAAATGTTCATGGATGTTTTACGGCCTCACTCAAACTTTCAGCCGGAATCGCTGGCATTGGCCTGCGCGGCATTGGTTGCGGCAGGAGACGCGTTGACAAGCGCTGTTACACGGGGAAACTGCTCCGCTTCCGAGGCCGAGGGGGTGTTTTCGAATCTTATTGGAGCTGTGGCCCAGGGTAAAGCGTAGGTAGAGGTGCCGCTTCATATGGCCGAGAGATAGCCGAGTTGAGGGAAGAGCATTCGCTGCCGAACTCTTCGGACATATTTATACGAGAAAACACCCAGCGCTGAATTAGGGCCTTTTGTGAACCTCTATTTCGAAAGCTCGGCACGGTCGTTCCACCGCCGAGCCACGCGAAGGATCCTGAAGCGAACATCGCTCCTGTTCCCACGGGTGTGTCTCCATCCAACGCGTAGAAACAAGACCATCCGTCGCGTCCCACGATTGCTGCCCATAGAGCAGTGAGGCTTTCCGGAAAGCCAAAACCGGCACACATCATGGCGCCGAATACCTCGGCTTCGTCGGGCCGAACTTTTCGTGTTTTCACGGTGCCTGGCGATGGAAGAGGGACCGTGTCCGTGGATCGCCGAAGCTTCGCCCATCCAGGTCCGTAGGCAACCAACCCCTTCGTCTCGATCCACTGTGTCAGCTCGTCCGATGCAGTGTCGGCATTGACTTGTAAGAACCGGTTCCCCGTCTTTCCCCTCATCCAGCTGTAGGCCTTGTCGAGATCTTCACGTGTGGTGAGGCCAAGGATACGGTTGAGGCCGATCGCAGGCGCGCTCGGTAGTGAGATCGTGCATCCACCATTCATGGAAACGCATGCGAACCGCTCCTCGTCCGTCAATCGGCCGCGGGCGGCCTTGTGCAGATCAATGAAAGCTTTGGCCTCAATGGCATCCTCCTGCGTGAGGCAGGGCTGATCAGAAGAACAAGAATCCAAGAGAGTACTCCAATGGCCGACACTTCGCCGAAAGCAGATAACGGAACCGTCGGATTAAAAATAGAACAATTTCATCGGCGAATCCTGCACGCCCGTCTGGGCCAGAAATGCCGTTGATGAGGATTTGCGCCGACTTTGGCGTTGAGCGATTTTGAGCGAGCTAGACGATCTTCCAACACCATCGAAGATCTGCGAAGAGGCCTGGCAACCTTCATCTTGAGCCAGCCTGCGGTGCAACCTGTCTCCATACGCCTTGAAAACTGGCCAGCGCGGTATATCGTTAGATTTTTTGAATTGTGAGAGCAGGGTGTCACACGATCTCGGGTTACAGACATTGTCGAAACAGACCGCTTTCCAGTTTGGAGATTTCCGTTTTCTGCCAGAAGCTCAATCCCTCCTGTACAAGGGGCAACCCGTCGGCCTCGGTGGGCGAGGTTTCGACATTCTGACCCTGCTCGTGGCGCGGGCGGGCGAGGTTGTCAGCAAAGCCGATCTGTTTGCGCATGTATGGCCAGATTATATCGTCCACGACCATAACCTGAAGGTCAATGTCGGCAACCTTCGACGCTCGCTGGCCGAACTTGATCCTTCTATGGAGTACATCGCAACCATTGCTGGGCGAGGTTACAAGTTCGTCGCCGCCTTGGAAAGCGATCGCCCGGCGCCAGCCCGGCAAGTGGTTGCCAGCACAAGCCATTATATCGCGGCACCACAGGTTCGGCCGCTCCTCGGCCGCGATGAAGCGACCCGGCAGATCTCGGAAAAGCTTGATCAAGCGGGTTACGTCACCATCGTCGGGCCAGGCGGCGCGGGAAAAACGTCTCTTGCGGTTACGGTTGCTGAGCAATCCTGCGGGGCAAACGAAGCCATCGCCTTTGCGGATCTCTCGACGCTGAGCGACCCGCGATTTGTGGTTCCGGCGATCGCGTCTGCCCTCGGCGTGTCGCTTGGGTTTGATGATCCCATCGCAGGCGTGATCGACGTCCTTCGCAGCAACCGGCTGCTTCTCATCATCGACAATTGCGAGCACGTTGTCGCGATGGCCGCGACGATCGTTGAGCGGATATCCGCGGACGTTCCTTCGGCGCGGATCATTGCGACCAGCCGCGAGCCGTTACGGACGCGGCACGAGCAGATTCATTTTCTCTCAGGATTGGCTTATCCGCACCAGACGACGACAATGTCCATCAGCGACGCGCTACAGTTTCCGGCAATCCAGCTGTTCATTTCAAAGGCGTACGGCTTAGGCGATATAAAGCCTACTGATGAATATGTCCGCAGTGTTGTTTCGATCTGCTCACGGCTGGACGGCTTGGCACTCGCCATCGAACTGGCCGCCGGTACGGCCAGTGTTCTTGCACCCTCTGCGCTCGATGACCTCTTCAGGGATGGCTTTGATACCATGAGCCGGGGAGCAAGGGATGCACCCTTGCGCCACCAATCCTTGGAGGCGACGCTCGACTGGAGCTATCGGCTTCTTCCTGACCGTGAGGCGGTCTTGCTCGGTCTGCTTTCGGTATTTTCCGGCCGTTTCAACTCCGACGACGTGGAGGCGATGTATTTCGCCGGCGCCCTGGAGCCGATGACCGGGCGAGACGCACTGTCGCAGCTCGTGGCAAAGTCGCTGGTATCAGCGGAATACGACGGCGGGACTGTGCATTACAGACTTGCCGAAAGCACGGGTGCCTATGCCGCGCGGCGTCTTTCAGGTTCCCTCTACAGAGAGAAGGCAAGACGACATTTTGCCGTTCGAACAAAGGACAAGCTGCAGATTGCCGAACGGGATTGGTCGTCGCAGACATCTCGCGAATGGCTCGGCAAATATCGGAGGCAGATCGACGACGTTCGCGCGGCCATCGGTTGGGCGTTTGATCCCGCAGGCGATGCGGCTTTGGGTGTCGAATTGGTGGTCGCTGCCTTGCCGCTGTGGCAAGAACTATCGGCGTTTAGGGAAATGCTGGAGGCCATCGACCTTGCCGGGTCAAACAGCGCTGCCCTCATGGGGCTCGCGCCACTGGGCCGAGCCAGGCTCTCCACGGCTCGGGCCTGGGCCATGACACTGGCGCGCCACATGCACCCGCAAACCGATGATGCTTGGCGCGAAAGCATCTTTCATGCGAACGGGTCGCGCGACGAGGAATTTGAAATACGATCGGTGTGCGGACAGGCCGTTTTTCTGGCCTATTCCGGCCGGCCCCGCACGGCATTGCGCAGCATGAACGAGTTTGCGGCAGCAAAGGCTCTGGACTGGTCGACGGCGCCCGACGGCAAACGACTTTTAGCGCATATCAAGATCTATGCAGGCGAGTTCAATTCGGCATCGGCCGACCTGGAGGCGCTGATGGATGATTGGGGTCACCTGGAGGAAGGGCATGGCTTGTCCAGGTTCCAGGTCGATTTGCCTGCCGGTATTCGTTTTTCTCAGGCATTTCTGTCTTGGTTACAGGGTGATTCTGATCGTGCCTCCCGGCTGGCCGGTCAGGCGATCGATCGTGCCGCCGATCTCGATCACATGATCTCCTTGGGCAATGCAATTTCGCTTGCGGCCCTTCCGATCGCTTTCGTGGAGGGTGATCTCGAAACTGCTTCGCGGCTTCAGCACCAACTGGCCGACGTCAGCCGGCGAGAAAGCGTCGGCATTTACGAGGGGACAGCCAAGTTTTTCGCCGGTGCTATCCAGTCCTCTCGAGGTGAGCAGGCAGGCTTTACCCTGATGCAAGACAGTATCAACGGATTGCTTCGGGGGAACTGGCGTGCTCGCGTCCCCTTCTACCGGAGCCTGTTGGCGGAGGCATATCTTGCCGCAGGCGAACTGCAGCTTGCGGAGGATAGTCTGCGCGCCGTGCTTGCAGAAACTGGCATACGTGAAGAGCGTTGGTGGCATCCGGATCTTTGGCGCGTTGCGGGAATGATTGCAGCCGGAAACAGTCGGCCCGACAAGGCGATGCGCTATTTCCAGACGTCATTGGATCGTGCCCGCGCCATGGGTGCAGGTGCTGCTACCAAACGGACCCGGCTTGCCATCGATGCAACGGACTTTGGTTGACCTTGCTGCACTCACCCTGGGTTTGTGCTTAGTCTTTTCGTCGCAAGTCGAGGCGCTCCCGCAGTGACGCATTTTCCTGCTCAAGCTGAGCGACCTTGTCCAGAAGATGTCGCGAGGCGGCCAAAAATTCGGCTTCGGTGTAACGCGGCACGATATGCTGCGGACAGTTCCAGTCGAACGCCTCGAGCTTCAACCTGAAAATGCGTTCAGCCTTGGCTCCATAAGCACCATCGGTGATGGCCTCGGTAAGTACCGGATCGGCGTCAAGGGCCAGCTTCTCGGCACGGGCATAGATCTTCAGCCGGGTGCGCGCGGGGTAGTCGATCAGGAACAGGCATGTCCGGTCGTTTTCTGTCAGATTGCCGGTGGTGATATATTGGCGATTGCCGCGGTAATCGACGAAGGCGAGTGTGCGATCGTCGAGGACCTTGAGAAAGCCGGCAGGCCCGCCTCTATGCTGAACGTAAGGCCAGCCTGTTTCCGAAACGGAGGCCATGTAGAAGCTGTCGCGTTGTGCGATGAATGCAGTCTCCTGTGCCGTGAACCGGTCGAATTCGCGGTGTCCCTTGAAGTCGGACCAGAAATGATCCGCTCCCATTTCCGCTTGCGCCCTGCGAACTGAAGGCGTGATCGCGATATCCATGAAACCGTAACTCATATCATATCTCCCTAAAGTGTGGTCTGTTCGCAGGGCGTCGGATGCACAAAGTACTAGATTGCCTCTCTAGCGGCCTGCTGCGCGCGGGCATAGCTCTCGGCCACGGCGGCATAGTTCGGTGCGGCAAGTCCGTAGAGCTTGCCAAGCTCGGCAGCCTCGGGACGCGCCCAGGTGCGGTGAAGCTCAGACAGCAATGCATTGGTAGATGTCGGCTTGACGCCGCCCTGCACGAAGCGGGCAAGTGAAATCCGCGAGGCCATTTCGCTCGGATCCCCCGAGGCATCAAGCACCGCATAGACATCGTAGCCAGCAGCGCGGGCATCGAGCGCCGGAAACATCACACAGACACTGGTCCAGACGCCTGCCATGATGAGAGTTTTGCGGCCGGTTGCGCGAACGGTTGCGACGAAATCGTCATTGTCCCAGGCGTTTACTTCTCCCTTGCGCGGCACATAGTCGGCGTGCGGCGCCAATTCATGGATCTCGGGCATCAGTGGACCATTGGTGCCGGCAGGTTCCGAAGCAGTGGTGATCACCGGGATGTTCAATAGAGTGGCGAGCCTGGCGATCATCTCCACATTCCGGCGCAGATCAGACACGGATATGTCCTTGACCGTCTGGAACAGCCCCGACTGGTGGTCGAGAAGCAGGATCAGCGCGTCGGAGGGATCGATGAGGGCTGCGCCGCCGCCGGTGGGAAGGACGCTCGGCTTGGATTTGCTGTTATACATGGTCATTTTCCTTTTCTTGGGTTCCAATTAACGGATCAGGTTTCGGGCGAGGAAGTCGTGCATGACCGGGATCATCTCGTCCGCCTTGTCCTCCAGGGCGAAATGTCCGGTATCAAAAAAATGAAGCTCGGCTTCGGGCAGGTCGCGGAGGAAGGCGCGTGCGCCTTCCGGCAGGAAGATGGGATCATTTTCGCCCCACAGGATCAGGGCCGGCGGCTGATGGGCGCGGAAATAGGCGTGGAAGTCGGGGTAGAGCCCGACATTGGTCCTATAGTCGTAGATGATGTCCAGCTGGATGTCCGTGCTGCCCGGGCGGTCGAGGAAGAATTGATCGTATAACCATGCCGCCGGATCGATCCGCGTCTCATCTTTTGTGCCAGTGAGATATTGGAAACGTGTCCCGTCAAGCGATAGAAAAGGCCGCAGCGCGTCGCGGTTTACCGGGCCGTTGTCGGCCCAGTAAGCCCGCGTCACTCCCCAGAAATCCCCCATGCCGTCTTCATAGGCGTTGCCGTTCTGGACGATCAGGGCGGTCACCCGATCCGGATGCGCGAGCGCCAGACGAAACCCGGTTGGCGCGCCATAATCCATGACATAGAGCGCGTAGCGTTCGGCGCCCAGCTGTTCGAGGAGACCGGCGATGACATCCGAGAAAGTGGCAAAGCTGTATTCGAATTCGCTGGAAGACGGCATTGCCGACAGACCGAACCCCGGAAGGTCGGGCGCAATCACATGATAGTGGTTGGCAAGCGCTGGGATGAGGTTGCGGTACATGTGCGAAGAGCTTGGAAAGCCGTGCAGCAACACCACGACAGGGGCGCCTTTCTCTCCAGCCTCGCGGTAGAAAATTTCGACGCCTTCAACGCTGGTGGTTCGGTGATGGGTGACGGGCCGGGTCATTGTCCGGCACCTTCGGTCGGCGTTGCGGCCAAGGCGGCGGCTGCGATGAACGCCGCGACGTCCTGCGGGTGCGACAGCATCGCGGCGTGACTGCTGTTGATCTCGGTGATCGCAGCACTCGCACGCTTGGCCATCCGGCGCTGCGCGCTAGGCGGCACCATCCTGTCGGCGGAAGCGACGAGATAGAAGCTGGGTTTGGTCTTCCAAGCTGCGTGGGTAAGGGGTGCTATGACCGCTGCAAGGCCCCAGGACAACTGCGCCGCCGCCATGAAGCGCGTGGTCGTGATGTCGACATCGGCGGCAAATGCTTCCGGAAAGCTGGCAGGATCGACAACGAGGTAGCCGTCCTGCGGCGGCAGCAACGGTGCCTTCGTTTCGCCGGCCTCTTCCGGAGCTTCGTTCAGAGCGGCGACGGATTCGCCCGCATCCGGCACGAAAGCCGCGATGTAGGCCAAAGCCTGGACTTTCGGGTTGACGCCAGCCTCGGTGATGACGGCTCCACCGTAGCTGTGGCCCACCAGGAGAACCGGGTGGCGAGCTGCGGCAATCAGGCGCTCGGTCACGGCAACGTCGCCTTCAAGCGAGGTCGTCGGGTGTTGAGCGACGAGCACTTCAAAGCCGCGGTCGACAAGTTCGCCATGGACCTGTTGCCATCCGGAGCCATCGACAAATGCGCCGTGCACGAGGACGATCGAGAGGGACGGGGCACAGCTGTCTGGGTGCCCGAAACGGGACTGGTCATGATCTTTTCCTTTGATGGGGGAAGTTGCGGGGCCGCTGGCCCCGCGGAACGGATTGGCTATCGATCAGTTGCAAACCTTGCGGTCGAGGAAATCCCGGATGAGCGGCACCATCACATCGAGCTTGTCTTCGAGGGCGAAATGGCCGCTATCGAGAATGTGCATCTCGGCATTCGGGAGATCGCGAAGATAGGGGTGCGCGCCAGGTTCCGGAAAGATCTTGTCGTTCTTGCCCCAGACGATCAGCGTTGGCGGTTCGTTGTCGCGGAAGAAGGCCTGGAATTGCGGGTAAAGCGGTACATTGCTGCCGTAGTCGCCCAGGAGATCCAGCTGGATGTCCTTGTTGCCCGGCCGGTCGAGCAAGGCCTGATCGACGACCCAGTTGTCGGGGCTGATATGTGAGACATCGCCCATTCCGTCGGTATACTGGAATTTCGTGGTTTCGAGCGTAACCAGACCGGCGAGCGCTTCCCGGCGTTCCGGCGTCTTCTCGGCCCAATAGGCCTTGATCGGATCCCAGAACGCGGCAAGGCCTTCGGTATAGGCGTTGCCATTCTGCACGATCAGGGTTTCAACCCGCTCGGGATGTTTGAGCGCGAGCCGGTATCCGATCGGTGCGCCGTAATCCATCACATACATGCTGTAGCGATCGGCGCCGACTTTTTCTGTCAGCTTGTCGACGACGTTGGTCAGGTTCTCGAATGTGTAGGAAAATTTGGTGTGGTCGGGCGCATCACTCTGACCGTAGCCGGGATAGTCAGGCGCGATCACGCGGTAGCGGTCTGCAAGCAGCGGAATGAGGTTGCGGAACATATGGGACGAGGTCGGAAATCCGTGCAGAAGCAGTAGCACCGGTGCGTCTTTGGGGCCGGCTTCACGATAAAAGACTTTTACGCCATCTATCGTCATGTTTTTGTACTGAATGACGGGAACGGCTTTCGCGGCGATGACTGGGGTGTTCGGCACGCAGCGGGCTTCAGCCGCAACGGGAGAGATGGCCATGAGAAGTGCGACAGTGGCGAGCAGATGCTTTTTCATGATGCTTTCCTTTTCCAAATTGGGTGCCGATCCACATCAGCGCCTCTGGAAAAAGGACTAGCACCGCCGGTCTTCGGGCCTGGGATAAATAAGGGTAAAAAGTTGAACAGTTGGCCGTCAAAGCACTAACAATGAGCAGCGTGAATGGCTCGATCCAAACGAAAGCCGATCCGTTTAAGCAGCCTCATGGGAAGCTCTCCACGTCTGCGGTTCTTTAAACGACCGATAGCTTTGACGGTCATAGAGAGTGTTTTTGCGGTAGGATCAGCGTGATAAGTTCTTCGGTTTGCCGGTTCTGGGTTCGATTCCTGTCAAGGCGTATGATGCGGAGTGTGTCCAAATTGAAAGCGGTCGCAAACAATGAGGACTTGCTGCAACGCTGCATCTGCCTGCGCACCAGACCGGCTAGTGGCAAACCAGCAGTCACGACTTGACAACCTCACTCTGCATCTTGTCGCGATAAAGGGAACGGTAACGCGCCGGCGATTGGCCGATGGCGCGGCGGAACCTGGCGGCAAAAGCGCTGTCGGATCCATAGCCGAGCGACTGTGCAATCCGTGGCAGTGGCTCGTTGCCACGCCGCAGCCGGGCGGCGGCAAGCCGCATCTCCAGTTCGCGAGATAGTCGATCGGCGGTGCTCCGACGGTGGCACGAAATCTTTCGGCAAATCCGGAGCGGGACTGGCCAGCAAGAGACGCCAGTGCTTCTACCGTCCAGCGGCGCGATGGATCGGCGTGGATGGCCCGCAGTGCCGGCGCCAGACGGGCATCCGCAAGGCCGGCGAGCCAGCCGGGATGCTGTGATGTCTGGCGCGCCATATAGGCACGCAGGACGTGGATAAACACCAGCCGCAACAGGTCGTTGCAGGCGACGCGAGCACCCGGTGCTGCGCTGTTCCACTCCAGGTCCAACTGTTCGAGCAGCCAGCCAATCGGTCCGGCCTCTTCGTGGTCAATCACTACAACAGGCGGCAGGGCGTCGGTGAGGAGTGAGCCATCGACGGTATCGAGGTTGACGCTGCCACCGAGGAGCACGAAATCCCGACCATCGCCCACTGAGACATCGAGATTACCCCCGGCGAATACCTCTGCCGCCGCTATCGGCGTCACGTTGGGATCGCTGCAAAGCGTAAACGCCTTGCCGCTGACCACAAGACAATCGCCGGCTTCAATGCGCAACGGTGCCTCTCCCTCCGAGATCAGCCAGGCAACGCCTTCACGGACTGCGTTGAACTTGAGGTAGCCCGGTGGTGGAAAAGCAACAGACCACGCGCCTCCGGCTGCAAAACGCACGGAGAACAGCGCACGCGCATCGATGGCGCTGAGCACGTCGGACAGGGGATCCTGGATGTTTTGGACGATCACGACAGAAATCCGGATCCTGCAGGCTGGGGACTCCGAGAAGCTACCCGATATAGGGGACGGACACCAGAGCCACAAATGAAGGAGTAACAACATGTCCGAACAGAAACCTATTGGATCTCGTTTCAGCGCATCCAGCACGGCACGCGAGGTCACCGAGGGTATCGACCTTTCCGGCAAGACGGCGATTGTCACCGGCGGCTATTCCGGTCTCGGCGTCGAGACGACGCGGGCGCTCGCTGGTGCCGGCGCTCGTGTCATCGTACCGGCTCGCAATCGCGAAAAGGCCGAACGCACACTTGCCGGTATCGACAATGTTGTTATCGAAGCGATGGATCTTGCGGATCCCGCATCGGTTGCCGCCTTTGTTGACAGGATCGTTGCGGCGGGCATGCCCATCTCAATCCTGGTCAACAGCGCCGGCATCATGGCGACGCCGCTTGCCCGGGATCAGGCTGGGCACGAGAGCCAGTTTGCCACCAATCATCTCGGCCATTTCCGGTTGGTTGCAGGCCTGTGGCCTGCGCTGGTCAAGGCTGGCAACGCGCGGGTGGTCTCTGTGTCATCGCGCGGCCATCAAATCGGTCCAGTCGATTTCGACGACATTGATTTCAAGGCTCGCCCTTATGACAAGTGGCAGGCCTATGGCCAGGCGAAGACGGCAAATGCTCTGTTTGCGCTTGAACTTGATCGGCTTGGAGCAGGGTGTGGCGTACGGTCATTTTCCTTGCACCCGGGCATCATCCTGACCGATCTCGCCCGCCATCTTACCGAAGACGAGATCAACTCTTTTGATGTCTACGATGAGGATGGCAATCGTCGAGTCGATCCATCGCGTGATCTCAAGACGCCGGAACAAGGGGCAGCAACAAGCGTCTGGGCAGCAACGCGACCCGAACTCAACGGTATTGGTGGCGTCTACTGCGAAGATTGCGAAGTCGCCCTGCCGCAGGCGGAGACGGATGGGACCAGAGGTGTGGCGCCTTGGGCCATGGATCCACAGGCTGCTGAACGGCTCTGGCTGCTTTCTGAGCATTTAACGGGCTTGTCAGTAGGTGATCGTCGAGGCTGAGCGCATATCGGCACACGAGTGATTTGCGGTGTTGTCAGGCGAGGCCTTCGGTCAGTCGAAGGCCTGCTACATCGTGGTCAGTCGGTTCCACGCAGGAGTAAAACAGCGGCTCACCTTCATAAACACTCTGAAGTGTTCGATCCGGATAATGCCTTCCGTGTCTGGGAGATGGCGACCGGGATGGTCGCATCTGCAGGTCGAAACACCCTGTCGGACCTCGACGGCCCGGCAGGGAGGTGCCTATGCGGTTGCACTGTTAGCGCGATCACGCCTTGGCTGCAACCGGAAGCCGGAATGGCGCTCCGAGACGATTGAACGCGTTCATCGCAGCGATCGTGATCGTCAGATCGACGAGGTCCTTCGGTTCGAAAGCTGCGGCTGCGGCGGCATAGGCCTCGTCCGAGGCGTGGGTCTGGCTGACATTCGTGACTTCTTCAGCCCAGGCCAGTGCTGCTCGTTCCTGGTCGCTAAACAGGTGAGGCACCTCATCCCAGACAGGAACAAGCGTGATCTTATCGACGGACATCGTCTTGCGCAGATCGCGACTATGCTTGTCGATGCAATGGGCGCAGCCGTTGATCTGCGACACGCGCAGGAAGACGAGATGAATCAGCTCCTCAGGCAAGTTCGTTTTCTTGGTGACGTAGTGATGGACGCCGAAGAGCGCCTTGGCACCCTCGGGGGCGACTTCGGACCAGTTCATGCGGGACATTTTGTTTTCCTTTCTCGTGGACACGGTTCTCCGTTCGCCGGAGAAACCGTCGTTGCTTGTGCTAGGTGAGGGGGTGGGTCTGGTAGGTAGCGCTACGGCTTTCGCGGTGTCGTCAGGGCGGTGTCATCGGTATCGACGACGAAGACGGCAAGCAGCTTCGCCGGCTCGGTCTTGCTGGCGTTGGCGCTGACGTCGTGGCGGTCGCCCGGCAGCTCGGTGAAGTTCTGCCCGGCGATGAAGGTCTTCGTCTCGCCACCGTTCACGGCGCTTTGGATGGCGCCTTCGAGAACCGTCGCATAGATCAAGGCGGATTTTGCATGCGTATGAGCGGAACTGTAGCCGCCGGGGCCGTACTCGACGAGGACGCCCTTCACGCTCTTTCCGGGAACGTCCGGGAGGGGATGCTCGTAAACCAGCGTCACCTTCGCGTCCTTCGTGTCATATGCAAGTCCAGGCTTGGCAACGTCATGAGCGGAAGCTGTGGCCAGAGAGACCGCAAGGGCTGAAGCGGCATGGAGGATGGTCTTCATGATTGTTTCCCTCCTATGTTCTGAGCCACTCGGCGATCGTGATCGCACCCTTGACGTAGTCTCCGTCGGGAACCAGTGAGCCGGCGACAACGGGAGCGCCGAAGTAGTCAACGGCGGCGTCGGCGTTGACCGGGCGAGCGTCGCCCTTGGCGTCGAGATAGGTCCCGATGAAGGATTCGAACGGTGCCCGTTCGGGCCCGGCAAGATCGACGGATCCGTTCTTCGGCTCCCCGAGCGCGGCTTCCACCAAAGCAGCGGCGACGTCGTCGGCCGCGATCGGCTGGAAGTCGATATCCGGGACTTTCACTGCGCCGTCGGCCGAGTAGGCGCCCACCAGTGTCTCCGTGAATTCGTGGAACTGTGTCGCGCGCACAATGGTGTAGGCCTGGCCCGATGCTGCGACGGCGTATTCTTGGGCGAGTTTGCCGGCCATGTATGAGTTCGCGGCGAGGCGGTCCGCGTTGACGATCGAGAGGACGACGTGATGGCGCACGCCCGCGGCTTGTTCGGCACGTGTCAGGTTTCGGCTCGACTTGTCGAAGAAGTCGGTGATGACGGCCTTATCGAAAGACATCATGTTCGACACGTCGATGACGGCGTCGGCGCCCGCAAGCGCCTCGGCCAGTCCTTCGCCCGTGTAGGCATTAATCCCGTTGCGGGAGCTTGCGACGACGGCTTCGTGGCCGGCGTCCTGTAGCAGCTTCACTGCCTTCGAGCCGATCAGGCCCGTGCCGCCGATGACGACGACCTTTTTCATCTTGGTCATGGTGCTATCTCCTATGACGAGGCGCGATTGCCCGTCTTGCGTTCGTGGAGTTCAAGGAAGGCGCATCCCCGTGCGGCGATTCCACCGTCGTCGGCTGCACCAAGGTCCGCCAGAAGGTCCGCGACGGACACCTTGGCGAGTTCTGCGCGATAGGCCTTCTCGGCTTTCAGCATCGCGGCGTTGATTTGGCAGGGCTTAGTGAAGTAGCGCGCCGGAAGTGGATTCGGCCCGCGCTGGCGGATCTCGGCGCACCGGAAGGCGGGCGCTGGTCCTTCGACCGCGAGGACGATGTCGAGCATCGTGATGTCCTTTGGCGCCTTGGCCAGCCGATATCCACCCTTCGGACCCGGCGTCGTTGCGACGATCCCGGCGCCGGAAAGCGCCTGCAGATGCTTGAGGAGGTAGCTCGTCGATACGCCGTGGAGTTCAGCCAGTGCTGCCGCCGACAGGACGCCGTCTTCGGACAGCCCCGCCAGGAATGCCGTGCAGTGAATGGCCTGCTCGACGCCTTCGCTCAGTTTCATGGTGCATCTCCTAATCGTGGATATAAAATATCCACGATTAACTTCGATGTCAATCCGGGATCACGTAGACCGCTCAAAATTCGGAATATGACAGAAAACCGCGCTCCGGCGGCCGGGGCTTGCCATAGTCAGGAAGCTCGCACTCTCATCGACGCCCGAACATGTTGCACTTGCCCCGGAATATCTCCGCCGCATGGTGGGAATTTAATTATTGACTGATCAATCAATAATTGGTACGTCGTCCGCATGGCAAGACCGAGAGAATTTGACCGCGACGCAGCGTTGGAGAAAGCCCTGAGGGTGTTCTGGGCAAAGGGATTTGCCGCGACCTCTACCGATGATCTGCGTGTGGCGATGGGCATCGGCAGACAAAGCCTCTACGGCGCCTTTGGCGACAAACGTACTCTTTATCTGGAAGCGCTGGATACCTATCAGCAGCGGACAAACACTGGGCATGTCATGAGGTTGAGCGGCCCGACATCGCCTATAAAAGGCATCGAAGACCTGCTTTCCGGTCTTGTGTCGGAAGACGATTGCGAGCGGGCGCTGGGATGCATGGGGGTTGGATCAGTTGGCGAGTTTGGCGTGACAGACCCGGACCTTAATTCGCGCCGCAGCTCTGCCAGTGCGGCGTTAGGTCGACGCATATTGGAGAGAGTGTTGGAGGGGCAGCGTTCGGGGGAAATCAATCCCGTTCTCGACGCTGAAGAAACTACCGCGTTCATTCAGATGACGATGACCGGCCTGCAGGTGGCTGCGCGTGGCGGCGCAAAAGCTCTCGATCTGAAGGCGATGGCACGATTTGCAACACAGCGTCTAAAACCATAACGCGGCCTCCGCAACAAGGAGGCTTTTGATTTGCTCAATTATGGACTGATCTGTCAATAAAAGGAGAATCCCATGACAATCGACGAACGAAAGACCGCCCTCGTATTTGGAGGTGCCCGTGGTATCGGCGCGGCTGCGGTCGAAAGACTTTCAAAAGACGGCTACGATGTCGCCTTCACATATGTTTCGCGACCGGACAGCGCACAGGCGCTCGTGAACGAGATCGAGAAGAGTGGGCGCCGCGCGGTGGCCATCCAGGCCAATAGCGCAGATGCTGCCGCCATTCGTGGCGCGGTGGCAAAGACTGTCGACATCTTCGGGCCAATCGACGCCGTCGTTGTCAATGCAGGGATTTTGCGGCTCAACAGGGTGGATGCTGTCACTCTCGAAGAGCTCGATCTAATGATCGACATCAACATCCGCGGCGTTTTCTTGTCCATCCAGTCCACAGTGCCGCACATGAAGGATGGCGGCCGCGTCATAACGATCGGGTCGAACACGGCGGAACGGACTGGAATGGCGGGAGCAAGCGTCTACCAATTCTCCAAGGCTGCGGTCGCAGCGATGGTGAAAGGCTTGGCCCTTGATCTAGCTCCGCGGCGCATCACCGTCAACAACATCCAACCTGGTCCAACGGACACTGACATGAACGCCGGCGCCATTGAGATGTTGTCTGACCGCAGCCCCTTGAAGCGCGTTGCCGACCCCAAAGAAATTGCGGGAATGGTGGCCTATCTTACGGGTCCCGACACGTCTTTCATGACAGGATCGAGCCTGACAATCGACGGAGGCTGGACGCTATAAATTCAGCGCTCCAGGGGTAGGGCCGTTCACAGCGGCCCTCTCCACCACTCCGGCATCTTTCCTCGTGCAAAAGTCTGCTGGGCAAAACTCACCGGCGGTCAATCTTTTGGCTTATCGCGATGCAATTCGCGAGTTCCACTCAGTCCAAGAGCTCCCCGCGTATCCGGCATCACCCATGAAAATCGTCAAGAACGATCTTGCCGAACACTCCGCCGGCTTCCATCCGGCGATCGGCATCCGATGTAGCTGAGAGCGGATACAGTGCCCCGACAACGGGCTGAAGTTCTTTGCCCATCATTGGCAGCACATCGTCCCTGAACCGGCGGATCATAGCTCTCTTTTCTGAGCGAGATCTGGATTTCATGGCCGTGCCCAGCAATTGCAAGTGATTGTGAAGGACAGTCCCGAGCGGAATGATGGCGTTGTCATCTCGCCCCAACAGGCCCACTTGGACAAGCCGACCACCAGGAGCAAGACTACGAATGTTGCGGACGAGGTAGGACCCGCCGACAAAGTCGATGATCAGATCGACCCCACAGGATGCCGTCGCATCGACGACCTCCGCCTCGAAGTCCGACCGCTGATAATCGAACACGGCTTCGGCGCCCTGCGAAAGCACGTTCCCGATGTTGCCCGCCGAAGCGGTGGCTAGCTCGGTTGCTCCTGCCGCTTTGGCGGGCTGGACTGCCGCCGATCCGAAGCCGCCTGCAGCAGCATGAATGAGAACGGTCTCGCTTTTTTGCGGTTTGTCCGAGATGTGCAAGAGCCTCCCAGCCCGTGACGAAGCTTTCCATGACTGCGGCCGCCTCGATGAAGGACATCCCGGTCGGAATGGCAGCCGCCATCCCGCTATCGAGCCGCGCACACTGGGCATAGGCCCCGCCGCCGACATCCCCATGACACGGTCGCCGACGGCAAAGCCGGTTACTTCGTTTCCGACGGCTGTCACTTCTCCCAGCGACCTCAAGGCGGAGGAATGGGGTTGCTATGTCTGATCGCAATCCCGATTGCAACGAGCATCATTCCGCCCGCCAGCAGGAAGGTCAACCGCATTCCGGAGGCGATGGCCGACGCGGTTGCGCGCGCGAACTCTTCCATCCCCACGCCGAAGGCAAAGACCGCCCCCATGGCAGACGCACCGGCAATCAAACCGATATTGCGCGACAGGCTGATCAAGCCCGACACCGTGCCGCGGCGGTCCTTGGAGACCTCGGCCAGGGCGGCGGTGTTGTTGGCGGCCTGGAAGAGTTGATAGCCGGGCGTCAGCACGATGATGGAGATCACATAACCGGTGACGCCAATCCGATTTGGCAGAAGCGCCAGCAGGAACGATCCGGCGGCCAGCAGGGCAAGGCCGATGGCGAGGATGCGGCCACTGCCCCAAGCGTCGACCATCCGCCCGGACGGAACGCCGCTGAAGATGGAAATGACCGGGCCGACCGCCATGACGAAGCCGACCTGTGTCGCCGTAAGGCCTAGTGCGATGACGAGATAGAAGGGACCGACCACGAGCGTCGTCATCATGACCGCAGCGACCACGATATTGACGAGGAGATTGGTAACAAGGTTCCGGGTCATGACCGACCAAAGGGTGACAGACAGCGCCTTTGCCTTGGCAGGACCGGCCGGAAGCAGCCTGATTGCCAGCACTAGGGCCAGAACCGCCAGCGGCACCTGCACCCAGAAGATGCCGCGCCATCCCGCGACCGGTATCAGCAGCCCGCCGAGCGAAGGGCCGAGCGCGGTGCCCAGCGCCGACACCGTGCCGAGCAGGCCCATGGCGCGTCCGACACGCGCTTCGTTTGCGGTCTGGCGCATCAGCGCCATGGCGAGCGTCATCAGGAATGCCGCGCCTACGCCCTGAAGCGCCCGCGCGCCGATCAGCAACGACAGGTTCGGTGCAATGGCGCACAGCAGTGAGGCGATGGCAAATACGGCGAGACCGACCACCAGCATCGGCTTCAGCCCGCGGCTGTCCCCAAGTCGTCCTGCGATCACCACGGACACGGTCATGGCTGCGAGATAGGCCACGACCACCGCCTGAACCTGCAAAAATGGTGCGGCGAAGGCGTCAACCAGCGCCGGCAGTGCGATATTGGCGATGCTAGTGCCGAGCGAGGCCAGCAGCATCGCGAGCGCCAATGTGACCGTTATTCCGGTTTTTTCCTTTTCCAATGCGAATGATTTTGTCTGTTCCACCGTCTCACCTACTTGCTTCGATATTCGTTCGAGAGCAGGCTGCCACTTCAAGCCGACTTGAGGTCAAGCATGAAATTTCTGGATATTGGAGAGGTCGCGGCAAAGAGTGGGATGAAGCCCTCGGCGCTGCGCTATTACGAGGAAGCCGGACTGATTTCCTCAATTTCCCGCCATGGATTGCGGCGACAGTTTCCGCCTGAAGTGCTGTTGCAGCTTAAACTGATTGCAATGGGCAAATCGGCGGGCTTTTCGCTCGAGGAGATCGGTGGGATGTTCAGCAAGAACGGAACGCCAAACATCTCGCGTGACGTGATCCACGCCAAGGCCGACGAAATTGACCAAAAAATCCGCGAACTGACGGCGCTACGCGCTACGCTCCGCCATGTCGCCGATTGCCCGGCGCCCTCCCATATGGAGTGTCCTACGTTTCGGCGGCTTGTGGATGTGGCGGGCAAACGAGGCGGGAAACACGGGAAGATGAAAAAGCCGAACCGAAGCAGGAGCTCTCAATAACCAAAACCATCCGGCGGTGACACCGCCCTTATGCTCCAGATAAACCATCGTGAAAGCTTCGATATCGACATTTTCGTCAATGATCCGCAGGTCCTCCCATATCTGAACCCGACAACACAGGGCTATACCCTGCAGGTGAATCCACAGACATCCATAGAGAGCCAGACGTTAAGCGCTTTAGACGTCGTGTAAAGCTGGGTAAATTGTAGGGGTGGCGAAGTTCATCTTGACCGGGGAAGAGAAACAGCAGCAGCTTCCATCCAATAGCGACGATGGGCGGTTAAATCACCGCCCTAGAATCTCGGGAACTCGCAGGGATCACGATTTCCACGCGTAGTCCACCTGACGGCGTATTGGTGGCCGTTGCGCAACCGCCATGCCATTCGGCAGCGCGGCGGGTGATGGCGAGGCCGAGGCCAAAGCCCGAGCGCGTCGTGACGGTGGAGCTCTGTGAGAACGGTTGGAAAATAGCGTCCAGTTCCGCGTCCGGTACGCCAGGTCCCGCATCCTGGATGGAGAGTGAAAGTTGCTGACCGTGTACTTCCGAAGTGACGAGAACAGATGTCTTGTCTCTTGTGTAGGCAATTGCATTGCGGATTACGTTTTCTAGCGCCCGGTAAATCAATTCACCGTTGACGGAAGCAACGAATGTGTCGACGCCTTCATATTGAACCGTAATATCGCGTGACTGACCTTCGAAACTCGCATCCTCGACAATCTCCCTCACGAGATCGACAACATCCAGCGTTTGTCGATCAAAGCGCGGAGCGTTTCGTTCCGAAAGCCTCGCCAGAGTTAGAATTCCCCCGACCAATTCATCTAAGCGTTCGACTTCTCTTCCCATTCGCTCGATCATTGCGGTCAACCGCGCCGGGTTTTGTTGCAAGACGCCGATAGCCGCCTGTAATCTTGAAAGGGGTGAACGTATCTCGTGAGAGACATCGTGAAACAACTGTTGCTGTGCAATCTGGAGTTCCTGAAGGCGTGCTGCCGTAATGTCGAGGTCGTGCGCCAGAGAGGCAACTTCGTCGCGCTTGCTGCCAATTGTATGCGCTATTCGAACATCGAGTTGGCCATTGGCTATGGCTCGCAACCCGTATCGAAGCTGCTCCACGGGGGTGATAAAGTACCGGGCGAGCCAGTAGGCAGCTGCCGCCGCTGCCATGAGGGCGGCTAACCACGGCACTGTCCGCGGCCAGGTTTTTGAAATAACACCCTGAGGCGAGCCGGCGATCTGGACCTCGTAGCAATTCCCGTCGCTCACCGCGTTCACAACTAGATCATGTCCCGCCTTAACCCCACAGTCGAATGCTGGACCAACCGGGCTGATGCGAATGGATAATTCGCGACCAGTACGCTGCATGGCTGCCACCAGCTTCTTTGCAGCGTCATATCCATCTGATTGCAGGACCTGGGCCGTTGTTTCCAGGGCAAGCCTGTGTTCGCGGTTGGCGACTTCTTCTTCAAAAGGGGATTGGAACATGGTGCTAATTGCAAACAGCAGTGCTATCGACCCTGCCATGGCAAGCCAGACCACGCTGAAAAATTTCCAGAATAGTCGATGCATCACTAGCCCTCTAACAGCTGATAGCCGCGGCCTCTTACAGCCTGAATCCACGGCTGCCCGTCTTCGCGGGTTCCGAGCTTTTGGCGGATACTGCTGATATGGACATCGATGCGGCGATCAAATGCGGTCAGTGGCTTGCCGAAGGCGCGCAACGAGATATCCTGTTTGGACACCAACTGGCCGGAAGAACGGACAAGCACCTCGAGCAGACTGAACTCGGTGCCGGTCAGTTCGAGCTGGGTACCGGACCACTCGGCTCTACGGGTTGAAGGATATAGCGTCAGCGCGCCCGTTTTCAGCACCTCCAGCCCACCATCCCGTTCGCTTCGGCTAGATCGACGAAGTATCGCGCGGATTCGAGCGGCCAGTTCTCCCGGCGAACAGGGTTTGGCGACATAGTCGTCGGCGCCAAGATTAAGCCCGGAAATACGATCAATGTCATCACCGCGGGCCGTCAACATCAGAACCGGGACATCGCTAACCTGCCGGATTTTCCGCAACACATCGAGGCCGTTCATACGGGGCATCATGATATCGAGGACAATGAGATCGACCGGTGTCGTTGTTGCTACAACGACACCGGATCTGCCGTCGTCTGTGGTGTCAACCGCGAAGCCTTCTTCGGTCAGGTATTCGCAGAGCAGATTTGTAAGCTCGATGTCATCATCGATTAAAAGCACCTTAGGCATGTCTTGCATCCGTCGCGTCGATGCTTGAATTCTTTAAGGCCTGACGCCCGTAAATACAGCAGTTTTACATAACTTAACACGTTCTTGACCGACATTAACATCGCGATCCCTATAGTGCAGCCGACAGCTTAAAGGCAGCCCGGATCATGCGTATAGTCTTCTCTTCAGGTTCCGTCCTCGCCACGTTGGCGGTACTCAGCGGTTGTACCGCCCTTGGCACCCTCAAACCTTCAAATTCTGTCGTGTCAGCCTATTGGCACGCGACGTTGCCGCATGGAGGACGCCCTACTGATCTCGTCGCGTGGTGGGCAAGCTTTAAAGATTCTTCGCTGACGGAATTGCTAACACTGGCGGAACGGGAAAATCCGACCGTTCAAGAAGCCGTCGGCAATATCGACAAGGCGCGTGCGACGCTGGATAGCGCACGTGCGGGCCTCTTCCCGTCGCTGGATGGATCTGCCTCCGCATTGCGCGAGGGCAACAAAGGCGATGACCTCAATAAGATTGTAGCCGGAACGAACAAAAGTGGTGGTCTCGACGCAGCCTGGGAACTTGATTTGTTCGGCAAGACTAAGAAAGAAACACAGGCTGCGGCTTCGAGAGCCCGAGGCAAGGTCTGGTCATGGCATGACGCACGGATTTCCGTCGCAGCCGAGGTCGGTGATTACTACGTCCAGTATCGCGCGTGTCGCCAGTTGGAAAAGCTTTACCGCGACGAGCTCGCGTCGCAGAAAGAGACACTGCGCGCCACTGAAAAGTCAGCACAGTCCGGCTTCACGTCAACTGCCGATTTGGCGCTCTCCCGCGCAAGTGCGGCGACATCCTCGTCAAATTTGACCGCCCAACGTGGTGACTGCGAAATCATCATCAAGTCACTGGTCCAACTGACTGCTGCCGATGAAGTGGTGATCAGAAAATTGCTGGACCAGGGGAAAAGTAGCATTCCACAGCCTTCATCGTTGCGGATCGCCTCTGTACCGGCGGACGTTTTGAGGCAACGGCCTGACGTCAATGCGCTGGAAGCTGAGGTCGCAGCAACGGTTTCGGATGTTGGCGCGGCAAAGGCCGACCTCTATCCAAGTCTCAGCTTGAGTGGATCCATTTCAATCAGCGAATCCACCGTAACCGGCAGATCGATACCGTGGTCCTTTGGTCCTGCATTGTCGATACCGCTCTTTGATGGCGGCACCAAAAGGGCTGCCGTCAGAAGTGCAGTGGCGGATTACGATGTTGCTGTCGCAAGTTACAAGTCCGGCGTCTTGACGGCTGTCGCAGACGTGGAAACAGCCCTCATTCGCGTCAACACGGCTTTGAAGCGTATCGGCGATGCCAAGATAGCCGCTGATAACTATCAAAGCTATTTCCGCTCGGTCGATGAGAATTGGAAATCTGGTGGCGTCAGCATCCTCGACCGGGAAGAGGCGCGTCGCTCGGCACAGTCTGCCGCCATCACCCTCATCGAAATCAGACGCGACGCGGTCCGATACTGGATCGCGCTCTACAAGTCCCTGGGAGGCGGTTGGTCCGCTCCGCCTGGCGCCTCGAATACCCTTATGACTGGAACACACTGATGCGTAGATCCGTTTTTTCCTCTCTCGCCATGGCCCTTGCCGTAACTTTCATGCCGCAGTCGGCCCGTAGCGAAGACGCCGCACAGACCGACTCTCAAGCTGCAGCTTTGACAGTGAGCGTCTCCAACCCCCAGCTCTTGAACTGGCCGGTGACTATTCCTGCGAGTGGTCGACTTGCCGCATGGGATGAAGCGGTCATCGCCGCTGAGGTTAGCGGCTTTAAAATCATCGATGTCAAAGCAGATATCGGTGCGACGGTTGAAAAGGGAGACCTGCTGGTGCAGTTCTCCGCTGATACGGCGCAGGCGGATTTGGAACAGCAGGAAGCGACGGTCGAAAAGCAGGAAGCGGCGCTCGATCAAGCGGTTGCGGATGCGGATCGCGCCCGAGGACTGACGGGGTCCGGTGCGTTGTCGAAGCAGCAAACGACAGAGTATCTGATCAGCGAGCGCAAGGCGAAAGCCGACGTCCTCTCTGCGAAAGCTGCGTTGGCATCTTCGCAACTGACACTGGACCGGACAAAGGTTTACGCCGTTGATGACGGGATCATATCTGCGCGTTCGGCATCTCTCGGTAACGTCGTGAATGCCGGTGACGAACTGTTCAAGCTCATCCGGCAAAGCAGGGTCGAATGGCAAGCGGAGTTGCCGGTAAAGCGGTTGGCCGAAGTAAAGCAAGGAACGAAAGCAGTTATACCGACCCCTGACGGCAATATTAGTGGCAAGGTTAGGTTGGTTTCACCCACTACGTCGACAAATAATGGTCGGGTCACGGTTTACGTGACCCTCCAGCCCGAGGCAGGAATGCAAACCCCGAAGACCGGCATACTCGCCAGCGGCTACTTCGAGTTCGACCACGCCGATGCGCTGACAGTGCCAGCGACAGCCGTCACGCTCCGGGACGGGTTTTCCTATGTCTTCATTTTGAATGAGGCTGAGAAGGTGACCGTTGCCCGGAAGCGCGTCGAGACAGGTCGCCGACAGGGCGACCGTGTCGAGATTGTTTCTGGTATCGAAAAGGCGGACAAAGTCGTCACAGCAGGTGGTGCTTTCCTCGCAGATGGCTCGGTTGTGCGAGTGTCCGACGGCACCACGATTGCCAAAAAGGAGGAAGCAAAGTGAATTTCTCCTCATGGTCCATCCGCAATCCCGTCCCGCCCGTTCTGCTTTTCGTCCTGTTGACCGCCTGTGGTCTGTGGGCTTTCAATCGCCTCGACGTCCAGAATTTCCCCGATATGGACCTTCCAACGATCGAGATCAGTGCTTCGCTGGATGGGGCGTCGGCGTCTCAGCTCGAAACGGAAGTGGCTCGCAAGATCGAGGATGAACTGACGGGCCTTTCCAAGCTGGACTCCGTCACAACAACGATCACGGATGGTTCTGTTAGCATCTCGGTTGCCTTCCAGGTTGGAAAGGACACCCAGGAAGCACTGGATGAGGTCAAGAGTGCTGTCGACGAGGCAAAGAGCGACCTGCCGGAAGAAATGAACGCGCCGACCGTTTCGAAACAGTCGTTGAACGCCTCGCCGCTCATCACCTACGTCGTGCATTCAGACAAATTGGATTCTGCAGAGCTTTCTTGGTTCATCGACAACGATCTGTCGCGCGCGCTGATGGCTGTGGACGGAGTTGGTGAAGTCGGTCGCCTTGGTGGGGTCGATAGAGAAGTCAGGGTAGAGCTCAACGCAAATCTCCTCGATGGCCTTGGTTTGACCGCGAATGATGTCAACAGCCAGGTCGAAGCGGTGCAGTCCGATCTGTCTGGTGGCAAGGGCAGAATCGGCGGCGAAAGTCAGTCTGTCCGGACGCTTGCAACGGCAAACAGTGTAGAACAGCTCCGATCATTGCCCATACCCTTACCTGCCGGGAGTTGGGTTCGACTGGACGAACTCGGAACGGTAACAGATACCCACAACGATCTTACCTCACTTGCCTACCTGAATGGCAAACCCGTGATTGCCGCTCAGATCAAGCGTTCAAAAGGCTATTCTGATACGGCCGTTACCGAGAAAGTTCGCGACGCGATGACGGTATTTGCCGCGGCCAATCCGGGCGTGACAATCGAAGAAGCCTACAACACCATCGTACCCACCGAGCAAAACTACGAATCCTCGATGCACATGGTCTATGAGGGCGCGCTCATCGCCGTTTTCGTCGTGTGGCTGTTTCTGCGCGACTGGCGTGCGACGCTTCTCGCGGCTGTTGCCCTGCCGCTGTCGATCATACCGACTTTTCTCGTGATGTATCTGCTTGGCTATACGTTGAACACAATTACACTGCTGGCGATTTCACTTGTGGTCGGGATTCTTGTGGATGACGCCATTGTCGAGATAGAAAATATCGAGCGACACCTCAACATGGGTAAAAGCCCCTTCGAGGCGGCGATGGAGGCAGCTGACGAAATCGGCATGGCTGTTATTGCCACGACGTTTACCTTGGTCGCGGTCTTCCTTCCAACAGCTTTCATGGGCGGCATTCCGGGCATCATTTTCAAGCAGTTCGGTATTACTGCGTCAGTTGCCGTTCTCGCCTCGCTTCTGGTTGCGCGATTGCTAACGCCAATGATGGCAGCGTATATGATGAAGGCCAGTGGCAAGACACACGAAGAGGACGGCCGCCTGATGCGGAGCTACCTCTGGCTGGTAAAGGGTGCGTTGCGTCGCCGCTGGATTCCAGTGCTTGGGACGGTCGGGTTTCTGGCATTCACGATCCTTCTGTTGTCTCATTTGTCGACGGGCTTTTTCCCAGCCTCCGATGACAGTCAAACGCAAATTACCCTCACCACGCCATATGGATCGACGATTGAAGCGACTGACGAGGCGGCGCGAAAAGCATCCGAAATCATCGCAGGCGTAGACCACGTCACCTCGGTGTTTCAGGCAACCGGAACAGCGTCCACGGGCGGGATGAACAGTACGTCAAATTCAAGCACTAACAGTGCGACAATCGTCGTCAATCTAACGCCGATTGACGACCGGGATATAAAGCAGTCGGAGATCGAAAATGATTTGCGAAAAGCCTTGGAGCAGTTGCCCGGCGTTCGCCTGGAAATAGGCTCCGGAGGCAATGGGACAAAGCTCACGCTGACGCTTGCAGGCGACAATTCTGACCTTCTTGAACAGGCGGCGGCAAGCCTTGAGACTGATTTGCGCACGCTTCCAGGAATCGGCAATGTCACTTCATCCGCGGCCATGCAGACACCGGAGGTCACCATAAAACCCTACCTTGCGCAGGCGGCCTCTCTTGGTGTGACGTCCAAGGCCATCGCCGAAGCCATTCGCGTGGCGACTGCTGGTGCGTATGATACAGCTCTGTCGAAGCTTAATCTGCCCGAACGCCAGGTCGCCATTCGCGTGATGCTCGACACCGCAAGCCGTCAGTCATTGGATGCTATCTCGCTGATCCCAGTCGATGGCAAAGAAAGCAAGATCTCGCTGGGTGCTATCGCCGACATCTCGATTGGCTCCAGCCCCAGTCAGATCGATCGGCTTGACCGATCGCGCAACGTCTCGCTGACTGTCGAGTTAAATGGCAGGAACCTCTCCGACGTGACCGCAGAAGCCGCACAGTTGCCCGGCTATAAAAACCTGCCGCAGGGCGTGAAGTTCGTGGAGCAGGGCGAATTAAAACGTCAGAGTGAGCTGTTCAGTAGTTTCGGCACATCCATGGCGATCGGCATTTTCTGTATCTATGCCGTTCTGGTCCTCCTGTTTCATGATTTCCTCCAGCCTGTGACTATTTTGATGGCTCTGCCGCTGGCGCTTGGCGGCGCTCTGCTGCCTTTGGTGCTGACAGGTACGAGCTTTTCAATGCCTGCTGTTATCGGTCTGATCCTACTGATGGGAATTGTCTCGAAAAACTCGATCCTTCTCGTGGAGTACGCCATTGAGGCACGACGTGCCGGCATGTCTCGCTACGACGCCCTTGTCGATGCCTGCCACAAGCGAGTACGACCCATTATCATGACCACCATCGCTATGGCCGGCGGCATGCTGCCCGCAGCATTGAGTCTCGTCTCGGGAGACTCAAGCTTTCGCCAACCCATGGGTATCGTTGTCATAGGCGGATTGATTACCTCCACCTTCCTAAGCCTTCTGGTCATTCCTGTGGTCTTCACTTTCCTGGATGACGCGCTTGTATGGCTCAAGGCGAGGATCGGAGGGGGCGAAACCAAGCAGGCAGAGGGATTTTCCACGCCACAAGTCTAACGCGTGCAGGACCTGCCGGGGACACCGGCTCTGCATTGGGTCGCCGGAAACTGCGCCCCACCGATGACGATACAGCGAATAGCCCTAGATTTGCAGACACCTTCTTTCCCAATCCATGAGAAAATCGAATTTCAGCGAAGAGTTTAAGCGTGACGCGGTGCGTCAGATCACAGAGCGAGGCTATCCGGTTGCGGAGGTTTCGCAGCGGCTCGGCGTCAGTCAGCATTCGCTTTACGAATGGAAGAAGAAGTTTGCTTCGTTGAACGCCAAGGCAGCGACGAGGCTGATGAGATCAAGCGGCTGAAGAAGGAACTGGCTCGCGTCACCGAGGAGCGCGGCATCCTAAATGTCAATCGAACGAAGGCCGCGAACCGGCTCCCCACTATCGTCGAACTCACGTCGCACTCTGTAGCCGTAAAAGATACCGCCTGGCACCCGCACCTGTTTGGCACGGTCTTCATGCCTGCGCGCACGCGGTAGCGAACTTGTTCGAGCACTTCCTGCCTGAGAACCGCCCTCAGTCCAAGTTCCATCAATGACACCGCCGCGGCGCCGTGACCTTCCACAAATCAACATCATGAAGCTGCAGGATCTTGAGAATTTGGGCACTGTGCTCAAGGCCGCGGGAAAGGCGATCGAGAGTAAGGCAGAGAAACACGCCCGCCGGTCTTCGCCACCGCCAAAGCGGCCTGGAGCCCAGGCCGCGTCTCGAAAGACGAACCGCTTACATAGGCGTCGACGAAAGTGTCGGCCAAATGCCAGCCTTGTCGCAGAACGAATTGCTTTCCGAGATCGGGCTGGGTTGTGATCCAAGCGAGGTCTTGTTGATCTGTTGCATAACGCGTGTAAAGCACGATGCGCTTGAGGGCATGCATAATGACCGATCTCCCTGTTTGTATCGCGATCACCATGGTAGAGATCGAATATGGGATTCGGGGTTTTCATTCACCGCACAGATTCAATCTACGACGACAGTCCGGCTGAGGAATATCAGTTTCCGAGCCAGTATCTCGGCCGCGTCCAAGCCTGCGTTGGAGATTGGGTCATATACTACGAGCCTCGAAAGGTGGCGGCGACGCGCGGATATTTCGCGGTCGCCAAGGTCGCACAGGTCATTCCAGACCCCAAAGCGTCCGGTATGTATCTGGCTCTGATCGAACCCGGCAGCTATCTCGATTTCGTCAACGCTGTTCCTTTCAGCGGGCCAGATGGCGTGATCGAGCGGGGAGTGCTCAACGACGCGGGGCGAATTTCGGGAAGGGCGCAAGCCGCCGTGCGGCCGATCTCCGCCGCAGACTTCAATCGTATCTTGTCGATTGGCCTAGCGGAGGATCAACCGGAACTGCCGCGATCGGGCGAGGCAATAGACACGCCAACTGGCGCCGGATTCTCGGGCGGCATTCAAGCTCCATTTATGTTCGAAGAGGAAAGGGTGCGGGTCACACAGCTTTCGTCGCGTATCGTTCGCGATCGCCTGTTTCGCCGACTGATCTTGCAGGCCTACGACAAACGATGCGCGATAACAGGCTTGAAGCTGATCAATGGTGGCGGCCGCGCCGAGGTTGATGCCGCCCATATTCGCCCGGTTGAAGCGGACGGCCCGGATATTCTGTCGAATGGCATCGCGCTCTCTGGTACGGCACACTGGATGTTCGATCGCGGCCTTATCGGCTTGTCGGACGATCTTGAGGTCCTGGTTTCGCGTCAAGCGAACGACCGCGGCAGCATCCAAGGTCTTATCAACAAGACCGGAAGAGCGATCGTACCGGCAGGTGTTCACGAACGCCCGCATCCACAATTTCTGAGATGGCATCGCGAGAATACCTTTAAGCAATAGCGCGCCAACGGCTCAAATCCGTTCAAGTGCTTGATAGGACACATTTATTGCGGCTCGCAAGGTATCGTTGATGCGCTCTTGCCAGCCCGGACCGTCCGCCTGAAAATGCGAAAGGACATCACTTTCGATTTTCAAGGATACAAGCTCCTTGGTGTTGGGGATTGCAGAACGTTCAACGGCTGGAGCTGCGACCTTCTTCGCCGGTTTGAACAGCGCAGCCGGTCAATTTCTACTTTCAGGCTGTATGTCGAAACAGCGGTGGTCGCACCCCACATTTGGTGGGCAGCCGAAACAACGCAATTGCTGCTGATAAACTGGTCAACCGCCTCTTGATCCGGAAGAGAACGCGTATCGCGAAGGTTACTCTAAGTTGGCCGATCAACATGCACCTTAGCTCTTTCAGTGGCACTTCATTCTTGCACCACCAGGATCAGACAGAAGCCTGTGCACCTAGACCAAACGAGACCATCGCAGCTTCACACGCACGCGTAAACCGCATCGACGGACCTTCTTTGCCGGCGGCAAGCTTGCTGACGCGTGCTCCCTCTAACAGCATGGATAGCGTATCAGCCAAAAGTTCAGGATCGCTTACACCTGTCGAACGACAAAGATCGGCAAGCCGGGAATGCTGTTCCATCTTCAACGTTTCTATTATCGCATGTGCAGGGTGTCCTTGCTCTTTCAACTCTACCGCAGCATTGGCCAAATCGCATCCATAGGGCTCGCTGGAAAGACATTGTGCGCGCGCTTTAACCCATGCCGTGAGCTGAGCCCTCGGGTCGCCCGGGTTCTCTTTTTCGAGATCTTCCCAGGCTTTATTGAGCGTTCGAGAACTGTGCTTGAGCGCTTCACACACAAGATCGTCCTTGGAACCAAAATGTCGGTATAACGTCATCTTGTTGGTTGAGGCGGCTTCGGCAATGGCATCAACACCAATGCCGCGTATCCCATGTTCACGAAACAGTTGACAGGCCGTTGACACAATCCGGTCACGAGGTGCGATTTTCTGCTCAGAAGCACGATCAGATGTCTCGGATTTCATGAGTTTAATTTTTACCCTCAAGCGGTGTTGACATGCGTGTTACCGATCGGTAACTATCACAAAAGTTACTTACCGGTAACACCTTGGCGCGAGCCCGTCAAGCAATCGCCCGCTTTCACAGCTTAGGAATTATCGAAAGGAGACTGAGATGAGACAGACGATAGACGAGATGACGCTCGCCGAGATTTTCGCAGATCCACTGATCCGTTCAGTCATGCGCGCCGACGACGTGGGCCTGGACGATTTCAAAGAGTTGATGCATTCGGCGGCGACGTCCTTGACGACACGCGATGGCGCAGCATTTGCTGGACAGTTTGAAACGAGCGCGCCTGCAGCTTCATCGAAGCGTACACTCGTAACCGCCGTACAGCCCTTGTTCGCAGGTTTCTTTAAGCCTTGCGCTGCCCATATGTGAATGTGGCCTGCATCACCATCCCGCAAGTCGGGCGTATGCGCGGTGGGATGGCTAATCGCACGCTGATCTTTCAGATATTGGTATCTCCTGCGCCCGTTTGGGCATGAAGAAATTGTAAAGTATTTAACTATAACTAATCGCAAGAAAACGAGCGAAGCACGGCCGTGGAACAATCGGTTCTAGTCCGTGTTTTGCGAAATGCGGCCCGGCGTTTCCGCCTTTTGGCGGGGCTGTCGTTTCGCCCGCGGAATGGTGACCTGCCCGTATTGAGGGGGCAGGCCGGCGTTTTTCGGCGCATGCATGATGCAGTTGCGATCAGAGCCGATGATGCGGCTACCGAAGCCTTGATGATCGAGGTTACGCGACGTGCAATGTCAGTCTTGCCGAACACCTCCGGCACGGGGAAGGAGCGGTATTCATGCCCTGAGGTTATCCGTGTCATTTCTCCAGAATGCCAGTATCCGCACCAAAATTCTGTCGCTCATTCTACCGCTCTGCATCATCGGTCTGGGTGCAACAGTATATATGTCCGCCCGTTACAAAAACGCGGACACGCTCTATTCAGAGTTCATTGCCGGCGATAATGCCGCGCTTGTCGAGCTTTCTCGTGCCAACCGCAATCTTCAGGCGGTGGCTTACGGTGCTTATCAGGTAATGGCATATGACACCTCCATTCCGGATTTCGCCATCGCCAAAGGCGAGTATAACGCCGACAAAGGCGAACTGATCTCGCGATTGAACAACGTCAAGGCCATATTCCCGGAAGAGACGGCCACAATCGACAAACTGCTCAAACAATCTCAGAGCATCATCACAAGCACGGATAAGGCCGTCGAGCTTGGCTCCGCTAATCGTAATCAGGAGTCCGCGGCGGAACTCCTGAAGGCTGATGGGCAAATTCGCGCGGCCGGAAACGAAATAGGCTCGTTGCTGGACAAGCTTGCCAAGGGTGTTGCAAAAGGCAGCGACGATCTGAGTGACCAGACGAATTCCACGATCCTGACCTCGCTTGTTGTGGTTGGCATCAGCTTTGCAGCCGGCATCATTCTCGCGCTGTTCGTGGCCTCGCGTGGCATCACAACGCCGATTGCCCGCCTGCGGGAGCGTATGGTGTCGCTGGCAGGCGGCGATACGGCAGCCGAGATCGATGGCATGGACCGCAAGGACGAAGTCGGCCAGATGGCGGTTGCCGTTCAGGTGTTCCGCGAGAGTGCGATCGAGCGCATCCGCCTTGAACAGGAAACAGAAG
>NZ_WJOK01000017.1 GCF_009649785.1 Agrobacterium tumefaciens
TTAAAATACATATTTATATGGATTTTGTAAGTAGTTAGACGAATGCAATTGTCAACTAAATACATACAGCATAATTCTTGCATATTTATCTACGCTAAGTTCTTTAGTTTCGACGTAAAATTCGTTCGTTAGACTGTCTCGATGGTTTTCTCGTTCGGTTGTTGGTTGGCGCTTCGCTTCGTTGCTTGATTTTCCTGCTCGGCATTGTGCGACGCCGGCGGTGAGGAGGTACTCGAACTCGTGTCTTGTCAGCCGCTTGCTGTTGGCACGTGTCCGGCGATTTCGCCGGGGGCAGCCCGCGGTGGAGCGACAGGTCGTGTGGAGCGATTGGCTATATGTACTGATTTTCCTGCGTAAACGCGGGATTTGTGAAGGTCAAACGCCGGAACCACGGCAAAAGAATAGTAATGACCGGGGGACATGCAGAGATGATGGAATTGATCGCCGCCCAGGCGGCCGCGTCAGCCGCCGAGTTGCCGTTCCTG
The DNA here is from genome assembly GCF_009649785.1 of Agrobacterium tumefaciens. Taxonomy (GTDB): domain Bacteria; phylum Pseudomonadota; class Alphaproteobacteria; order Rhizobiales; family Rhizobiaceae; genus Agrobacterium; species Agrobacterium tumefaciens. The sequence goes on from NZ_WJOK01000017.1 coordinate 486, forward strand.
CTGCTCCAGGCTGCGGCCCTTGTCGGCATGGTGTCGGTGCTGATCCTTCTGCAGCGAAACATCGCTCTCGATGACGCTCGTTATAAAATCTACTACGGCATCATCTTCGGGGTTACCGGTTTCTTGCTGACGCTACTGGTATCCGAGTTTATCAAGCTGCCTTCCAAGCCCTATATCCGCTCTGACCTGCTGTTCCTGGCTGGCGTGTTGGGGTCCTGGCAAGGCGGCTTGATAAGCCTGGCGCTCGTCTCCGCAGGGCGATTTTTGTTTGGTGGTCCGGCACTCTTTGGGGCCGCTTTTCTGGATATGAGCATTATCTCGGCTTTCGGGATGGCAATGTATGGCTGGATGCGCCGGCGCAGTCTCACTGAACTCGGCGTCCGCGAGGTCTTCGGCGTATTCGCGGTCAGGATTTTCGCGGCGTTGTTCGCTGTTTGCGTGACCTATAGTCTCAGCATGATAAATCAGGACGTTTTTCTCAGTAACGTCGGACGGCGCATCTTCGGCTCGTTTGTCGGGTTGCCGATGATCGCCTGTCTGTTTCTGTTACTGCGCAGCGAGGCGCGGGCGCGTGAAGAGGCAAGGAAACGCGATGCTGCGGCGCGGACGGATTCGTTGACGGGCCTGCCCAACAGGCGTGCCCTCAAAGACCATATCGAAGTCGTGATGCGGCAGGAGCCGGCCGTTCCGCACGCTCTCCTTCTCATAGAAATCGTCAATATGGCCGATGTCGCCGCCTGCCAGGGCGAGGATTGGGGCGATCTTTTCTGGCCGAGGCTGGCACAGGAAATCTGTAACGATGACAACGGCCTGCTGTCGAGTTCCAATGCACCGCGCAGCTTCATGTTCGGCGATACCACGCTTGCAGTCGTCATGTCGGGGATTTCGCTCGAGAAGTCGGAAAGCACAAGGCTGATAATGCGTCTCCACGACGGGTTAAGTACATTTTCACGGTCTGCGGATCCAGAACCGGTGCCGCATCTGAAAATCGGTGCCGCTAATCTGGATAAGCTCTCCCGGCAGAACGTGGCTTCCTTCCTCCGGCAGCTTAGTCTTGCGCTGCGAGGAAGCGAAAATCCGGTGCAGATATTCCCCTTTTCCTTTGCCGATAAGGCCACGCGGGACGAGGGGGTGCGCCAGATGCTGGTCAACTGGATCAGATCCGGCAAGCCGCCGATATTTTATCAGCCGAAATTCGAAATGCACAATCGCCGCATGATTGGCGCGGAGGCTCTTTTACGGGCGGTGGATGCATGCGGACAGCCGCTTTCGCCCTATTATGTGCTGGAGATTGCCGAGCGTCACCGGCTGCTGGTGGAGTTTGAATGGTCGACGATCGAAGCCGTCGTCCGCGACCTCATCGACCTGCGGGGTCTCGACCCGGACTTTCATCTGGCGGTGAACATTTCAGCATCGTCTTTTGCCACTGCGGGCTTCGGAGAGCGGGTTGTGGCCTTTTTGAACGAGATGGGGGTCCCGGCGCACCGTCTGTCGATCGAAGTGACGGAGATGAGCAGGATACCGGCCATCGACATCGTGCAGCAGAATTTCGACAGGCTGAGCGAAGCGTGCGTGCGGCTGGCGCTCGATGATTTTGGCACCGGTTATGCGGCACTCACCCTGCTTGCGCGGTTCCCCTTCGAGGAGGTCAAGATCGATCACTGGATGACGTCCCGGCTTGAACAGTCGCGGTTCCGGGAGGCCATCGCGCTCGCCTTCGAAAGCGCCGAACGTTACGGCGCCACGCTGGTGACGGAAGGTATAGAAACGGAAGAGCAGAGCAGGCTGCTCATGCAGATGGGAATCCGTTTCGGTCAGGGCTATCTTTATTCGCCGGCCGTGCCGCTCGAGCGGCTACAGCCTCGCAGGGAGTGCGCTTAGATTTTCGCACCAGCATCATGACGCATCACTGCGTCATTGCATCCTCATATTCGCTCGAAAGCATCAGCCACTGCTCCTCGGCGTCTGAAAGCTTACTCGCGGCTTCGCCACGCTCTTTGACTTTCTGCGCGGCCTTGGCAGGTGCCTTTTCGTACAAAGCAGGGTCCGCCAGTTCCTTGTCGAGCGACTGAATCACTTTCTCAAGCTTCGCCGTCAAAGATTCGATTTCATTGATCTTTTTCTTCAGCGGCGCAAGCTGGGCGCGTTTTTCGGCATTGGCCTTGCGCTGGTCGGCTTTCGATGTCTGGTCGGCGGCGGCTTCTGTCTTCTCTTCCTTCTTTTTTCCGGAAGAGACGACGAGGTCGCGATATTCCTCCATGTCGCCTTCAAAGGTCTTCACCGTGCCGTCGGCCACCAGCCATAGGCGGTCGACAGTTGCCTCGATGAGATGCCGGTCGTGCGAGATGAGGATGACGGCGCCGTTATAGTCGTTCAGCGCCTCGATCAGCGCCCGGCGACTGTCGATGTCGAGATGGTTGGTCGGTTCGTCGAGGATGAGCAGATTTGGCGCATGGAAGGCCGCAAGTCCCATCAGCAGCCGGGCCTTTTCACCGCCGGACAGGTCTTTCGCCGCCGTCGCCATCTTCTCCGTCGCAAGGCCCATCTGCGCTACCCGCGCCCGCACCTGCGCTTCAGACGCCAGCGGCATCAGCTTGCGCACATGTTCGACCGGTGTCTGGTCCGGCACGAGATCGTCCAGCTGATGCTGCGCAAAGAAGCCGATCTTCAGGCCCGGGGCGATGCGAAGATCGCCCGCTTGCGGCGCAAGCCGACCGGAGATGAATTTCGCAAAGGTCGATTTGCCGTTGCCGTTGGAACCGAGCAGAGCGATGCGGTCGTCATTGTCGATGCGAAGATTGAGCTGCTTCAGAATGGATTTGCCCGGCTCGTAACCCACGGCACCGCCATTGATGGCTACGATGGGTGAGGCGGGCTGCTTTTCCGGCTCCGGGAACGTGATCGGCTGGACGTGGTCCTCGATCACGGCGGCGACGGTGCCCATGCGCTCCAGCGCCTTGATACGGCTCTGCGCCTGGCGCGCCTTGGTGGCCTTGGCGCGAAAACGGTCGATGAAGCTTTGCAGATGTTTGCGCGCGGCGTCGTTTTTCACCTTCGCCTTCATCTGCAATTCGTCTGCTTCGGCTTTCTGGCGCTCGAACTGGTCGTATCCGCCCCGATAGAAGGTCAGTTTCTTCTGGTCCAGATGCACGATGGAATTGACGGCATTGTTCAGCAGATCGCGGTCGTGGCTGATGATGATGACGGTATGCGGATAACGCCGGATATAGTCTTCCAGCCAGAGCGTGCCTTCAAGGTCGAGATAGTTGGTCGGCTCGTCGAGCAGCAGGAGGTCGGGTTCGGCAAACAGCACGGACGCGAGCGCCACGCGCATGCGCCAGCCGCCGGAGAACGAAGAGGCGGGGCGAAGCTGCGCCTCGTGATCGAAGCCAAGACCGGCGAGAATGCTGGAGGCACGGGCTTCGGCCGAATGCGCGTCGATATCGACCAACCGCACCTGAATTTCCGCGATCCGGTGCGGGTCTGTTGCGGTTTCCGCCTCGGCCAGCAGCGCGCTGCGCTCCTTGTCGGCGGAAAGCACGATGGAAATCAGCGATTCTTCCGTTCCCGGCGCTTCCTGCGCAACCTGGCCGATGCGCGCCAGTTTCGGGATCGTTACCGAACCGCTTTCCGCTGAAAAGTCACCGGTGATGACCCGGAAAAGAGTGGATTTGCCGGCGCCGTTGCGGCCAACGAGGCCCACCTTCACGCCAGCCGGAAGCGTCACGCTGGCGTGGTCGAGAAGCAGGCGCCCGGCGATGCGGGCGGAGAGATCGGTAATCGTAATCATGGCGCCGTTTTGGCCGAACTGCGTGGCCAAGGCAAGAGCGCGCGCGCCACACCAGATCAGATATGCAGCTTCAACAGCCGAGCTGCGCCAGATAGCTGCTGCGGCTGCGTTGAGCCACGTCCCGGGAGTAGCCTATGACGCAATTGCGCGTGCCGCAGCGTGCGGACAGCAGGGCGAGCTCGGCATGGCTGAAAAATTCGGCTGATGTCGCGGTGCAGTCCACTGCCGCAACGCCGATCGAGACGGTCAGATGCTCGCCGTCGCCCTCACTGGTGACGAAACGCAGCGCCTCGACGTTCTGCCGCAACCGCTCTGCAATTGCTTCAGCTGTATTTTGCGAGACGTCGGCGAACAGAAAAGCGAACTCGTTTCCGCCGATGCGGGCTACGAAATCGTCCTTCTTGATCGTCTTGCGGAAAAGCGCTGCCAGCCGGCGCAGCGGCTTGTTGCCGGCGGTGGGGCCGTATTTGCCGTTGATTTCGCGGAAATGGTCGATGTTGAGCAGCACAAGCGATGTGGCTGATGCCCCCTGAGCGCCCGAAAACAGGTCGCCGAGCTTCTCGAGGAAAGCCGCCCGGTTGGGAAGCGCCGTCAAGGCATCACGCAGGGAATTCGCCTGAAGATCGGTCCGGCTTTTCTCAACCTCGCGGATTTTCATCAGCCCCATGGAAACGAAATGCCGGAGACTCGTTTGTTCCTCGTGAATATCGCCCATCAATTGCGCAAGCCGCTCCGTTGCAGGCAGCTCGGAGTGATCTTGCCCGGAAAGACTGGCAATAAATGTTTCGGTGCGTTGCAGGCCGGCTTCCAGTCGCGCGGAAATCTGCTTCAGCGTCTCGAAGGCCGTCGCTGCCATCTGCTCGGCCTCGATCTTCGAAAAACCCGGCAGATTGTGTCTCTGGCCGACAATATCGATTTCATGCTGTTGCGGCGCGTTGCCAAGGGCGAGAATATCACGTCCCATCGCCGGGTTATGCCCCGACAATATTTCGTAGATCAGTTCGTAGTTTCGCGGCAGCGGTGCAATATTCATCTTGTCGATGAACTGAGCAATTTTTGTAAAGACGAGACCGTTCCTTGCCTTCTCGCGTTTTTTATCGCCCGTCGTTGACGTCACTGACAGCCCCAATACCAATAAATTATGAATGCACCGGTGATAACCGATTGTTGAACACGATTATTCTTACAAGCAACGGTTTAAAATAGGCTAAACCTGACGAGGTTTTCATTGCCGTGAGACCCCAATTCTCGTGGAGGGGACGGTGGAGCGCCGGATGCGTTTGTTGATCAGTAGTATGACAAATCCTGATTTGATTTCAGGCGGCGGTCGTTTTTATATCGCATAATCGATGTAGCAGAAGAGGGTGCAGCCTATGACGACCTCCAGAACCTTATATTCACTTTGCGGAAGCGATAGCGCACGGCCGTTTTCTCCCCATTGCTGGAAAACCGTGCTTTCGCTGGCGCATAAGGGGCTGGATTTCGAGGAGCGTCCCTTGCCCTTCACTGTCATCCCGACGGTGGAGGACGGTTTTTCGAGGACCGTGCCGATCCTTCGTGATGGCGACCAGCTGGTGAGCGACAGTTTCGAGATCGCCCTTTATCTGGATGAGGCCTATCCGGAGCGGCCGTCGCTGTTTAACGGGGAAGGCGGCAAGGCGATGGCGCGTTTCGTTGAAAGCTGGTCGCAGACGGTACTGCACCCGGCCATCACCCGCATTGCCGTGCTCGATATCCACAATATGCTTGATGAGCCTGACCGCCTTTATTTCCGCGACAGCAGGACGAAGGCGCTCGGCCGGACGCTCGAGGATGTGGTGGCGAACCGTGAGGCGGAAATCGCGGCCTTCCCATCGCTCCTGGCGCCGATCCGCCGCATGCTGGGCTTCCAGCCTTTCATCGGCGGCTCATCGCCGCTGTTTGCGGATTACATCGTTTTCGGTGCGCTGCAATGGGCAAGGATCACCACCGGAGCGGATCTGTTTTCCGAAAACGACCCCGTCCGTGACTGGTTCGAAGGTTGCCTAGACCTCCACGACGCCAGAGGCCGCAGTGTGACAGCGGCGTGAAATGTCTGCAGCCATCGTCGCAATGTGGTTGATCCCCCTTGTTTTCGGGCCTTTGGGCGGGTAAAGACCGCCCACTTTCTCTATAGGAAAAGGAAACGGACACATGGCGATTGAACGCACATTTTCGATGATCAAGCCGGACGCAACCAAGCGTAACCTGACTGGCGCGATCACCAAGGTATTTGAAGACAACGGTCTGCGCATCGTCGCCTCCAAGCGCGTCTGGATGAGCAAGCGCGAAGCCGAAGGCTTCTACGCCGTTCACAAAGAGCGTCCCTTCTTCGGCGAACTCGTTGAAGGCATGACCTCCGGCCCGACCATCGTTCAGGTTCTGGAAGGCGAAAACGCCATCCTCAAGAACCGCGAAATCATGGGCGCAACCAACCCGGCCCAGGCTGCTGAAGGCACCATCCGCAAGAGCTTCGCGCTTTCCATCGGCGAAAACTCCGTTCACGGTTCGGACGCTCCTGAAACCGCCGCACAGGAAATCGCCTACTGGTTCGCCGAAACCGAAATCGTCGGCTGATTCAAAATATCAACGGCTTGAATCGCCATCTCAGGCGATGGCATGAAGCCGCTGAAAAGACTCGATGAAACGGAGCCGAAAGGCTCCGTTTTTTTTGTATTATTTGCAGGTAGATTGTTTCCTGTGCCGAGCACCCGCCCCCCTCATTCCTGTGCTTGTCACAGGAATCCAGCCGACGCGCGTCCGCGCGGCGAAAGAGTCTGTCCAGCCCAAGGACGTGGGCTGGCTAGATTCCTGTGACAAGCACAGGAATGAGGGGAGGTTCAATTTTCGCTTCGTCTACTCCGACGATCGTCACGACGCCGGACACCCCTCGACTGGCCGCATATCCGTCGTGCCGTCCGCTTTGAACACGTCCGGGTTGGGCGTGTAGAGCGGCCCTACCGTCAGCGGTTTGGCGGGAAGGAGCGATTGGTCTGTGTCGGAGCGGATGGTGGTCTCTATCGTCTGCAGTACATCGCCTTCCGGCCCTTTGATGCGGATCGTGACCTTGTAGGGGCGGTCCTGCTTCACGCATTCGACCGGCGGACTTTGAACGGCGATCTTTTCATCTGCCGGGAAAATCTTCTCCCTGGTCGTCAGCTCGGTGCCACCGCGGGGATTTTCGAAGGTCGCTTCCAGCGTGCTGCCGTCGCGGATGGGGGCGATGCGCTGCAAGGTCACGAGATAGGTGGCAATCGCCACACGGTAGTTAAAGACGAACATGCGGCCGGAAACCTTCGCGACATCGCGCGGCTCGTCCCGCTGACAACCGGAAAGACCGAGCACAGTAGTGATCGCCAGCAACGGAATGGTTATTCCTCTCATGCCTGCGCCTCCTTCTTGCGGTGGTAATGCCGGCTGGCTTTCTGGCGGTTGCCACACACCGTCATGTCGCACCAGATGCGGCTTCTGTTCTTGCTGCGGTCGATGAAAAGCCAACCGCAATTGCCGCAAATCCGCAGCCGTTTCCGCGTTTCCGCCGCAAGCAGCGACAGAGCTGAATGGGCGGTCGCATTGGCAAGGCTCTCTCGCAGGGGAAACAACCGTAGTGCCGTGCCGCATGCGAAGAGAAGCCCGGCCAGCCGACCGTCGTCATCGTCGCCACTCGTCATCGAAGAGCGGAAATAATCGTCGATCGCCTCGCGAAGATCGAGAAATACCTGCCTCCTGTCCGCTCCGGGCGCGATGAGGACGGGAAACCTGTCGCGCTCCGCTCCGAGTCGGGTCGACGCCTCGGCAAAAGTGGCGATTTGCTCAGGCACAGCAAAACGGTCGACCGATTTTGCCGCGTCCGCGCGCAGGATGACGCTATTGGCGACATCGAGGGCCAATGCGCCGCCTGCGAAACGATGTTCTGTCCAGCGAAATGTCATGGCGACATTATAACTATCAAAATGGATTTTAACAGTTATAATGCGATGGGGAGGACGGATTGGCTTATTTCCTGCAACAATTGCTGAATGCCGTACCGGTCGCCTCGCTTTATGCGGTTCTGGCGTTCGGCTATGCCATCGCCTTTTCGGTCACGAAAAGGGCCGATGTCACCTATGGCGCGATCTTCGCTTTTGCCGGTCAGACCTGTCTGCTGTTTGCCGATTTTGGCTGGAACCGGCTGTGGCTGATCTTGCCTGCGACACTCGCGCTTGGGGCAGGGGCCGGTCTTTTCGGCGGTCTGTGGGCGGCGGCTTTCATCGGCAGGGCGGTGATGCGGCCCCTGGCTAAAGCCTCCCCCAATGCGGTGACGGTCGCCTCCATTGGCGTGCTGATCGCGCTCACCGAAAGTGCCAGACTTGCCGCCGGCACGCGACAATTATGGCTGCCGCCGCTTTTGTCCGAACCGGTGCGATTCTGGGCCGATGGAAGCTTCGCCGTCACCCTGACGTCGATGCAGATGCTGAACACGGCTGTCTTCTGCCTGCTCGTTCTCACAGGCACTTTCTACCTCCAGCGTTCCGGCTTTGGCAGACGCTGGAAGGCGGTGTCGGACGATGCTTTCGCCGCGTCACTGTGCGGGGTAAATGCAGGCAGGGTGTTCCTGCTGTCCTACTGTGCAGCGGGTCTGCTTGCCGCCATCGCCGGCGTCCTCGCCACGTTTTATTACGGCACCATGGATTTCGGTGCCGGTCTGGTGTTCGGCCTGAAGGTCGTGCTGATTTCGGCAGCGGGCGGTTATGCAAGCCCGCTCGTCTGCGCGCTCGGGGCTGCTGCCGTCGGATTCGCGGAAACGCTATGGGTCGGTTACGGCCCGGTTATCTGGCGTGATGCGGCGGTTCTGGCGCTTCTGGTGGGCTGGCTGATCGTCATGCGTAGCAGGGTGGAAGCGCCCTAGAGCATTTCCAGGAGGGGTGGCGTCCGGTTTTCGTCCGGAAGTGCGGGAAAACACAAAGCGTTACCGCCATTTGTCCTTGGCCGTGTCGTCGGTCGTCTTTGCGGCAACCCAGTCGCCCTTCGTGCCATCCTTGCCATGTTCCTTTTTCCAGAACGGGGCGGACGTCTTGAGGTAGTCCATCACGAAATTTGCGCCGTCGAAGGCGGCCTGCCGGTGCCGGGAAGCGGCAATGACGAGGACGATATTCTCGCCGGTGGCGATCTTGCCATGGCGATGAATGGCGGTGAGGCCGAGGAGGTCGAAGCGTTCGATGGCGAGTTGCGCGATACGGGTCATTTCCGCTTCGGCCATGCCGGGATAATGCTCGAGTTCCAGCGCCGCGAGCGTGCCGCCATCATCGCGACAAAGCCCGGTGAAGGCCACCACCGCGCCAATGCTCTTGTCGCCTTCCGTCAGCCTGCGGGTTTCTTCCGCAGCGTCGAAATCCTGTGCCTGCACGCGGACCGTCGGCTGCATCCGGTTATCCCCCCGTCATTGGCGGGAAGATGCCGATCTCGCGCGCACCGGCAATGCTCTCGTCATGTTCAACATGTTCCTGATTGACCGCAACGCGGATCACATCTGGAAATTCGAAAGCGGCTTCGTAGTTTTCACCAAGGGTTGAGAGATAGGCGATCAGCTCACCGGCCGTGGTAACGGAGGAGGGGATATCCAGCTCCTCCTCCGCCGTGCCGATCTTTTCGCGAACCCAGGCGAAATAAACGATCCGCGCCATCATTCTTCGTCCACGATGTGCTTGAGACCCGCCTTGAAGTAGTCGTAGCCGGTGTACATGGTCAGCGCTGCTGCTAGCCAGAGAAGCGTAATTCCCATCTCGGTCGTGTAGGGCAGAACCTTGTCGCCCGCGGGACCTGCGAGAAGAAAGGCGATGGCCACCATCTGGATGGTGGTCTTCCACTTCGCGATGCGGGTGACGGGAACGCTGACCTTCAGCGCCGCCAGATATTCACGCAAGCCCGAGACCAGAATTTCGCGGCAGAGAATGGTGATGGCGGCCCAGAGCGACCAGCCGGCAATGGTGCCGTCCGCTGCCATCAAGAGCAGCACTGAGGCGACCAGCAGCTTGTCGGCGATCGGGTCCAGCATGCGGCCGATATTGGAGGTCTGGTTCCAGATACGCGCCAAATAACCATCCAGAAAATCGGTCAGCGAGGCGACGATGAACAGCCAAAGTGCCGTCCAGCGCGCAAAATCCGAGCTTTCCAGCTTTCCTTCGATGTAAAAACACAAAACGATGACGGGAACCGCCAGAATGCGGGCATAGGTGAGAAGGTTGGGAATGCTGTATGCGCGCGAAGCCATGGGAAACCTGTCAGTCTGGATAAGCTGCCTTGATGCCGCCCCTGACGCATAGGGTCAACACGTTATTATGTTTTTTTAGCAGTTCGTTGCGACAGTGCGCCTTCAATCGCCACTGCTCTCATGGAAGTGATTGTAGATTTGCCGCGCTACGGCTTCTGAAATGCCGGTGACATTCATCAGATCGTTGAGGCCTGCGCGTGAAACCGCCTTGGCCGTACCGAAATGCTGCAGCAGCGAGCGCTTGCGTCCTGGGCCGATCCCCGAAATTTCATCCAGCGGATTGCGCACCATTTCCTTCTTGCGTCGCGCCCGGTGTGAGCCGATGGCAAAACGGTGGGCCTCGTCGCGCATGCGCTGGATGAAGTAAAGCACGGGATCGCGCGGCGGCAGGGAAAAATCGCTGCGGCCATCCGCAAAGAAGCGCTCGCGGCCCGCCTCGCGGTCCACACCCTTGGCGACACCGATGGCAATCACGCTGTCGCGAATGTCGAGCTCATCGAGGATGGCACGCACCGCCGTCATCTGTCCCTGACCACCATCGATCAGGATAACGTCCGGCCAGGCGGGGAAGGGCATGTCCGCGGCTTCCTCGGGTGTGGGCGTCAGCGTCTGCGCGCGGTCGGGCTTGCCCTCTTCCTTCAACAGGCGCGAGAAGCGGCGGGTCATGACCTCACGCATCATGCCGAAGTCGTCACCGGGAGTGATGTCAGTCGATTTGATGTTGAACTTGCGATACTGGTTTTTCACGAAGCCTTCCGGCCCCGCCACCACCATGCCGCCCACGGCATTGGTGCCCATGATGTGCGAGTTGTCGTAAATCTCGATCCGGCGCGGCACGTAAGGAAGGTTGAAGGTTTCCGCGAACCCCTTCAACAACCGCGCCTGAGACGAGGTTTCCGCCAGCTTGCGGCCATGCGCCTCGCGGGCATTGGCAAGAACATGGTCGGTGATGTCCTTCTTCTCGCCGCGCTGCGGCACGCTGATCGTGACCTTGTGTCCGGCTTTTTCGCCAAGAGCAGCGGCCAGCAATTCCTGTTCCTCTACGGTTTCGGAAAGCAGGATCTGCTTCGGCACCGGTTTGTCGTCGTAAAATTGTGCCAGGAACGCATTGAGGATTTCCGAGCCGGGCAGGGACGGGTCGGCCTTCGGGAAATAAGCGCGGTTGCCCCAGTTCTGGCCGGTGCGGAAAAAGAACACCTGGATGCAGGATATGCCGCCCTCGTGATGGATGGCGAAAACATCCGCCTCCTCGATGCCGGCCGGATTGATGCCCTGATGGCTCTGGACGTGCGAGAGCGCCGCCAGCCGGTCGCGATAGACGGCGGCGTGCTCGAAGTCGAGATCCTCGGCCGCCTCGTTCATCTGCCGGGCAATCGCGGTCTTGACGCTCTGGCTCTTGCCGGACAGGAAATCCTTGGCTTCCTTGACGAGTTCCGCATACCCCTCATCGCTCACCTCATGTGTGCAGGGGCCGGAACAGCGTTTGATCTGGTAAAGAAGACAGGGACGCGTGCGGGTTTCGAAAACGCTGTCGGTGCAGGTGCGGATCAAGAACGCGCGTTGCAGTGAATTGATCGTGCGTCCAACGGCTCCGGCAGAGGCGAAGGGTCCGAAGTAGTCGCCCTTGCGCGCCCGCGCACCCCGGTGCTTGAAAATCGCCGGTGCACGATTGTCGGCTGTGATCAGGATATACGGAAATGACTTGTCGTCGCGCAAAAGCACGTTAAAGCGCGGCCGCAAGCGTTTGATGAGGTTAGCTTCCAGTAGAAGCGCCTCGGTTTCCGTGCGGGTGGTGACGAATTCCATATGGGCGGTCAGCCGCACCATCTGCGCAATGCGGTTGGAATGCACGCGACCCTGGGCATAGTTGCCGACGCGCTTCTTCAGCGAGCGCGCCTTGCCGACGTAAAGAACGTCGTTCGCCTCGTTGAACATGCGGTAGACACCCGGCGAGTTCGGCAGGTGTTTGACGAATTCGCCGATCAGATCCATGCCCTTCAGGCCGGATTCGTTTTTCCAGCCGGCATTCCAGTCCATGCCGGCAACGTCGCGCGGTGCCTCGGCCGCGTCTGTCGCGGCAAGGTTTGCATCGTCGTCTTCGTCATCGGTTTCATCGAAGAGAATACCGCCGTCAGGCAGCTTCTTTCCGTTCATTCAGGTATCTCCGCCACATCAGGGGTTTCCCAGCCAAGATGCTGGCCGCCATCGAGCGCGATCATTTGTCCGGTGATCGACGGCGTATCAAAAAGAAAGCGAATCGTCCGCCCGAACTCGTCGGGTTCCGGACCGCGCTTTAATATAAGGCCGTCGATCTGCGCCTGAAAGTCCTCCGGCGCCTGTCTTTCGCTTTTGAAGGAGGGACCCGGCCCGATGGCGTTGACGCGCACCCGCGGCGCAAAACTCTGCGCCATCGTCCGTGTGGCTGTCCAAAGGGCCGATTTCGAAAGCGTATAGGAGTAAAAACGCGGCGTTAGCGCAAGTACGCGCTGATCGATGATGTTGACGATCAGTCCGGATTTATCCTGAGGCAATTGCTGAACGAATGCGGCCGCGATGAGGGAAGGCGCCCGCACATGCACGGAAAAATGCGCGTCGAAGATTGCCGGATCGGGCGTTTCTGCCGAATCGTCCAGAAAAATGGATGCATTGTTGACGACGACGCCTATCGGGCCGAGCGCCGAAGATGCCTGTTCGACAAGCGCCATTGTTGGCGATGATTGTGTCAGATCCGCCTGAACGGCAACGGCCTTGCCGCCTTTTTGCCTTATTTCGTTAGCGAATTCCTCGGCTTGCCCCATAGAGGCATTGGCGTGGACGGCAATCGCAAAGCCATGCGAGGCCAAATCCGTGGCGATCGCCCGCCCGAGCCGCCGGGCGGCACCCGTTATCAAGACTGTCTTCGGTATATTTTCTTTCACAGCGGACCTGCATTTGCTCATACACGCCCTATTTGCTGGATATAATCGCAAATCGCAAGCTGTCCGTGGGCCGTAAAAGAATTGTGTGGATTTTTATTGGTAATGTAATTTAAATTTAATTTGAATATAACTAAGTTTAAATTCGATATATTGGAAATTAAGTTTCCAGTAGGGTTAATAAAACCCTTGTGGCAATTAGGCAACGTCTAATTCTAGTCACGTGTCTGCCCCAAACAATTCACATTTTGGCTCTTTGATCTCCGCATTCTCCCATCAAATTCAATTTTCAGAGGGGCGATTAACCCGACGAATTTACCGCGTCTAAAAACAATGTTTTGAGTACGGCGCGGTCCTGAAAGGAGAATAACATGCGTATTTTCGTAGCAACCATTATGGCTTCGACCATTGCAGCCGCCGGTTTCTCGGCTGCTCACGCCGCTGACGCCGTAAACGACGTGCCGCAGGCACCGGTAGCCTACGACCAGCCCGCTCCGGTCAAGAACTGGACCGGCGCTTACCTCGGTGGTACCGCCAACTACGATTGGGGCCGTTTCAGCTCCAGCAACGACGGCCGTGACGCCAAGGGCGCCGGCGGCGGCATCTACGGCGGTTACAACATGCAGAACGGCCAGATCGTTTACGGTGCCGAAGCAGACGTTAACCTCGGCCGCGAGCGCGGTTCCGCTGGTACGGTTGGTGGCAACGCCGTCGAAGGCAAGCAGGGCGTCAACGGCTCGCTGCGTGCTCGCGTCGGTTACGACATGAACCCGTTCCTGCTGTACGGTACGGCTGGTCTCGCAGCCTCCGACAACAAGGTACGTGACGCGACCTCCAAGGACAGCGCAACCGCCCTCGGCTACACCGTTGGTGCCGGCGTTGAAGCCATGGTTACGGACAACATCACTGCCCGTCTGGAATATCGTTACAGCGACTACCAGAAGAAGGACTACAGCCTGGACTCCGGCGCGTTCTCGCGCGGCTTCGACGACCACTCCGTCAAGGCCGGTATCGGCGTCAAGTTCTGATCCTTCAAGGATCGGTAAAGAAAAGCCGGGGTTTACGCCCCGGCTTTTTCGTTTTTGCCATCAGTTACAGCATCCATGCCCGGCGATCAGGCCAGGCATGGCGCTCACATTGGCGTCAGGCGGCAGCCCTCATGTCCTTATAGGCTTCGAAACGCTTGCCGAATGTTTCCGGCCATTGCGCCAGCGCCTCGTGCCCTTCGGCCCATTCACCTGCAAAACGCAGATCGAGATAACCGATCAACGCCGCAAGGGCGAAATGTCCGCCATGCAGCTTCTTACCGGTTTTCGGCAGGTTGGCGTTGAGATGATCCAGACCCTTCACCGCCTTTTTCCACTGCTTGTCGATCCATGGCTGGTGAACTCTGTCCTCCGGGCGGGAACGGCGCTCGTAAACGATGGCCAGCAGGCAATCCATGATGCCGTCGCAGAGCGCTTCCAGAATTTCCGCTTCGGTGCGCTTGCCGTTCTTTTTCGGGTAGAGCTTGCCGCCCGAAAGGCGGTCTAGATAGTGCATGATCGCGACGCTGTCATAGACCGAGCCGCCATCGTCTAGAAGCAGGACCGGAATTTTGCCGAGCGGATTGTTGTCAACCAGCGTCGCGGGCTCGGCATTGGTGTCGACGGCGACGTTGGTAATGTCGATGCCGAGATGGCGGGCGGCCATGCGCACCTTGGCGGAGTAGGGAGAAGTGACGGAATAAAGCAGTTCCATAGTCGGGTCCTGACATATGTTGATGTGTGGGTATTAGCGAATGGGGACGATTTCGGTAGCGCTGACGCGGCAGCCCTTGCGGTCAAGCTCAGGGCAATCGCGGAATGTCATGTCCTTGTTGAGGCAGATACGGACTTCCTCAAGGCGTTTTCCGTCGCAGCTGATCGAGACGCCGCGTTTCGACATGCCGGGGTTGGCGTCGGTGAAGGCGGTTTCGATGGCGTCGGCGGAAAGAGAGGCGCCTTTAGCGCCCGAGGCAATCGTCTCCGGCAGCTTGACCGCCTCGAAGGCGGTTCGTGTTGCCGAAAAATAATCTTTCTGCGAAAGGCCGGAGCAGGCGCCGTGCTTGCGCCACTGGTGGCCGATCAAGCCCATGGAGGGCATGATGTCGAACATCGTGCGGCCGATTGCGTCGGGCACACGGTCCGGCTCGCTGCTCGTGCAGAATTCGGGGTATCCGGTTTCGTTTTGCGGCCAGAGCCCGTGCACGACGAAACCGTACCGCCTGTTGCTGCCGCATTGCTGGCGATTGCCGGAACCTTCGGAGCTGGCGCAGAACGCCGGCGACCAGGAGAGCGAAAGCACATAAAAATCGAAGCCTGTTCCGGCGGGCACAGGGTTTTTGCCCGTGTCTCGTCGGGCAATTTCCGGCTGGGATGTTTCGGGCCTGGAAGTGCCGGCGGGCTGCGTTTGGGATTGGGTCTGCCGGTTGGTTGCAGAACCGGTCGGGGCCGGATTTTCCCGCGAAAACCAAAGGGCCGCAAGCGACAGAAGACCGAGGGCGATGAAACCGGCATAACGCTTCATTTCGTGCACGTTCTCCGGAAAATGGACGACCTCGTATCGCCCGCAGACGACAAAGCGGTCTTACATAAATTTGTGAACGAGGCAAACGGGCAAAAAGGTTGAAAGCTTCGCCGCATAACGAATAGAGTCGAACGAATCTTCTGCGGAGTGCGGAAATCGGGTTGGGGTGAAGCTGGGGGAAATAGGCGGGCATGACCGCATGACATTGAAGAAATACATCTGGCCCGTCATTGGTCTGGCAACGATCGGTTTTTCGGCCTGGCTGCTCTATCACGAGCTGCGCGGTCTTTCACTCGATGATCTATGGGAAAGCCTCACGGCCATTCGCGCGCGGGACTGGGTGTGCTCCGGCCTGTCGACGCTTGTCGCCTATGCCGCCCTTGCCGGTTACGACCGCATCGCTCTCCAGCATCTCGGCCGGAAGGTAAACTGGTTCTTCATCACGCTCACCTCCTTCACCACCTACGCGCTTTCCCACAATGTCGGGGCATCCGTGTTTTCCGGTGCCGTCGTCCGATACCGGGCCTATACTTCCAAGGGGTTGAGCGCTGCCGAAGTCGGCATTCTCGTCGGCCTTTGTTCCTTCACCTTCATCATCGGAACGATCATGCTCATCGGACTGGTGCTGGTCTATGAACCGGACATTACCGAGCGCTTTACCGGCATCCTGCCCGTGGAAGCGTCAACGACAACCGGCGTCCTGCTGCTCGCCATCGTCGCACTTTATGTGCTCGGCAGTCTTTTGAAGCTGCGGCCGCTGAAAATCGGTTCGTTTTTTCTGCCATATCCCGTGCCGAAACTGGTGGCGCAACAGCTGGTCATCGGTCCGATCGAACTGATCGGAGCTGCAGGCATCATCTATTTCGCGCTGCCGGAAGCCGGAAATCCCGGTTTCATGGTCATTCTCGGGATTTTCCTGATTTCCTTTTCCGCGGCGCTCATCTCGCACGCGCCGGGCGGGCTTGGCGTGCTGGAGCTGGTGTTCGTCACCGGCCTGCCTGATATGAACCCGGCTGACGTGATTGCGGCGCTGCTGGTGTTCCGGCTGTTCTACCTCATCATCCCGTTCGTCATGGCGCTGTTCGTGATCCTGTTCTTTGAGCGATCGCAGCTTGCACAGGCGCGGAAGGGGTTAGGGTAAGCTCTCAATCCTCTTCCGGCTTTTCCTCGCCGCGCAGCCAGAAGGCGCGGTGCGAGGCGTATCTGTCCTGCGCCATCACCGTCTTCAGGAATGGCAGCAGCGTGTGCAGCTCATCCTTCAGCGTGTAGGGCGGGTTGACGACGATGAGGCCTGAGCCGCTCAAGCCTTCCAGCCGGTCGCTTTTCACGGAAAGTTCCGCGCACAGCATCTTCGGAATATCGAAGGATTGCAGCCGCTCGTGGAAATCCTTGATCGGTGCGCCTTTTTTGAGCGGATACCACAGGCAATAGGTGCCGGTGGAGAAACGCCGATATGCCTTGTTCAACCCATCCGCCAGCCGCTGATATTCATTTTCAAGCTCGAAAGGCGGATCGACGAGGATGAGGCCGCGTTTTTCCTTCGGCGGCAGATGCGCGCCAAGCGACAGCCAGCCATCGAGCTCCGTCACCCGAACTTGATAATCTCCCTCGAACAGACGCGCCAGCGCGCGTGCGTCGTCCGGGTGCAGTTCCATGGCCGAAAGCCGGTCCTGCGGGCGGAACAGCATGCGCGCGAGCTTTGGCGAGCCGGGGTAGAACTGCATGCCGCCTTCGGGGTTGAGTTCCCTGACGGTGGAAAGATAGGGTTCCAGCAATTCGGCGACAGGGGCCGGCAGATCGGCGTCCATCAGCTTGCCGATGCCGGTCTGCCACTCGCCTGTCTTCTGCGCCTCTTCCGATGACAGGTCGTAGAGGCCGATGCCGGCATGAGTATCCAGCACCCGAAACGCCTTGTCCTTGTTCTGCAGGTAACGGACGAGACGGGCGAGAACGGCGTGTTTGAGAACATCCGCGAAATTGCCGGCGTGGTAGATGTGGCGATAGTTCATGGGATGTGTCTCGCTTCCCGATGGGGATGATGAATATTCTTGATGGACGTCACTTCGGCCTTTTTGCCGCGTCGCTGATGCAATATAGAAAAGACATGAACCTTGCGACCCCGATTTCCGCTAAAAACGCCACCCCGAAAGCCGAAAGTGCCATGCGCATCGGCCACACAGTCTGTCCGCACGACTGTCCGAGCGCCTGCGCGCTGGAAGTGGACATCACTGCCGATGGCCGCATCGGCCGCGTTCGCGGCGCCAATGCCAATACATACACTGCCGGCGTCATCTGCGCCAAGGTGGCGCGTTACTCCGAGCGTATCTATCATCCCGGCCGTCTTTTGACCCCGAAGCGCCGCAAGGGTGCGAAGGGTGCCGGCGACTGGCAGGAGATATCCTGGGAAGCGGCATTGGACGAGGTTGCCGACGCCTTCGTCAAAGCTGAGGCAAAGCACGGCGCCGAAGCCATCTGGCCTTATTTCTATGCCGGAACCATGGGACAGGTTCAGCGCGATTCCATCGAGCGCCTGCGTCACGCCAAGAAATATTCCGGCTTTTTCGGATCGATCTGCACCAACATGGCCTGGACGGGTTACGTGATGGGTACAGGCGCGCTGCGCGGGCCCGATCCGCGCGAAATCGGCAAGGCCGATGTCGTCGTCATCTGGGGCACGAATGCTGTCGCCACGCAGGTCAACGTCATGACCCATGCGGTAAAAGCCCGCAAGGAACGTGGCGCGAAGATCGTCGTCGTCGATATCTATGACAATCCGACCATGAAACAGGCCGATATGCGCATCGTCCTGCGTCCCGGCACCGATGCGGCGCTTGCCTGCGCCATCATGCACATTGCCTTCCGCGATGGTTATGCCGACCGCGATTACATGGCGCGCTTCGCTGACGATCCGGCGGGACTTGAAGAGCATCTGAAATCGAAGACGCCGCAATGGGCGTCCGAAATCACCGGTCTTTCCGTGGAGGAAATCGAGGATTTCGCAAGGCTCGTGGGCACGACGAAAAAGACGTTCTTCCGGCTCGGTTATGGTTTCGCCCGCCAGCGCAACGGCGCGGTCGCCATGCATGCCGCCCTTTCGATCGCCACCGTTCTTGGCTCCTGGCAATATGAAGGCGGCGGCGCCTTCCACAATAACGGCGATATCTTCCGGCTCAACAAGGCGGAACTGATGGGCACAGCCTATGCCGACCCCAACGTGCGCCAGCTCGACCAGTCGCAGATCGGCCGCGTGCTGACGGGGGATGCGGAAGCGCTGCGACATGGTGGCCCGGTGACGGCGCTGCTCATCCAGAACACCAACCCCGTCAATGTCGCACCCGAGCAGCGGCTGGTGAAACAGGGTTTCCTGCGCGACGATCTTTTTGTTGCCGTGCATGAGCAATTCATGACGGAGACGGCCGAGTTGGCCGATATCGTGCTGCCGGCCACCATGTTCCTTGAACATGACGACATCTACCGCGCCGGTGGCCAGAACCACATTCTGCTTGGCCCCAAGCTGGTGGAGCCGCCGGAAACCGTGCGCACCAATCTCTTCGTCATCGAAGAACTGGCGAAACGTCTTGGTATTGACCATATGCCGGGCTTCGGTCTTTCAGCCCGCGACCATGTCGATCATATGCTGAAAGTCAGCGGCTGGGGCGATTTCGATACGTTGGCGGAAGAAAAATGGATCGATGCGCAGCCCTCTTTCGAGGTGGCGCATTATCTCGAGGGCTTTGGTTATGGTGACGGAAAATTCCGTTTCAGCCCCGAATGGGCGACAGGGCCGTCTCCAAACAAACCGCCGAAAAACATCGGCGTGATGGGACCGGTTGCGCAATTTCCGAAATTCCCGGATCAGGTAGATGTCATCGAAACCGCCGACGGAGAGCATCCTTTCCGACTGGCGACATCGCCAGCGCGCAACTTCCTCAACTCCACCTTCGCGGAAACGAAAACCTCCGTGCAGAAGGAAGGCCGTCCGGAAGTGATGATCTGTTTTGAGGACGCCACCCGCAACGGTATAGCCGATGGCGACATCGTGCGTATCGGCAATGGCCGCGGCGAAGTGCGCCTCCATGCGAAAATCGTGGAGGGTGCGAGGCCCGGCGTTCTGGTTGCCGAAGGGTTGTGGCCCAACAAGGCGCATCTGGACGGCGAGGGTATCAATGTTCTGACGGGCGCCGATGCCGTCGCCCCCTATGGCGGCGCGGCTTTCCACGACAATAAGGTGTGGCTCCACCGCGACGAGGAAGCCTGAAAGGCTTGATATTGCACCGCAACAGGGCCAAGCTGAACACTTCCGCGACAGGCAAGGGAATATCCGGTGACACAGACGCAAGCGAAAAACGCTCCGGCCGACACTGATTCCGGCAGGGTCCGGCTGGTGGAAAAGGAAACGGTGTGGAAGGGCTTCGTGCATATGCAGAAGCTCATTTTCGACCAGCGCATGCCGGATGGCAGGACGATGCGCATCGTGCGGGAAGTGCATGACCATGGCAGCGCCGCCGCCATCCTTCTATACGATGCCAAACGCGACAGCGTGGTGATGGTGCGCCAGTTCCGCCCTGCCGTCTTCGTGAACGGCGATCCAAGCTTCATGATCGAAGTGCCAGCGGGGCTCCTCGATGACGACAACGCCGCCGACGCCATTCGCCGTGAGGCGATGGAAGAATCTGGCTACGCGGTGGAAAAGGTCGAATACCTGTTCGACATGTATGCCAGCCCGGGAACGCTCACCGAAAAAGTCAGCCTCTTCGTCGCCCGCATCGATCTCGACGTGCAGGCTGGCAGCGGCGGTGGTCTGGAAACCGAAGGCGAGGATCTGGAGGTTCTGACCTACGGCCTCGACGAAGCCTTCGCGATGATCGCGTCCGGCGAAATCACCGATTCCAAGACGATTATTCTGTTGCAGTGGGCGATGTTGAATCGGGACAGAATTTCACGCTGAGTGCTGTCCGGAAAACGGCTTCAAGCTGGTCCGTGCACGCGCGGCTTTCGAGAAGGGTGGCGATTATCTCGGTGCGGAATGGTGGCATTTCCAGTGGGAAGTTGGCCTCGTTCCCGGCGTGTCGACCTTCGGTGCCAAATTGCAGAAGATCTATCCCAAGTCCGCTCTCGTTAATTCGCCGCCCTGGGCTTATCGCGATTATGTCTGGCAGCAGGACTGGTTTTAATGCCTGAGGGTGGGCACGTAGATGATTAATTGAAGCCGCGTCCTTTTCAAAGGCGCGGCTATTTTTGGGAGGCAGAAGACTACCTTCGAAATCAAAACCGGCCCTTGACGCCGGCCCCCACGAAGATCGACTGCAAGCTGCCGCCGCCGGCATTCTTTTCCGATGACGGGCCTCCGGCTCCTGAACCGCTATAGTGGGTGTCTCCACGCCCGAGGCTGGTATAGTCATACGCGCCGTCGAGATAGATCGAAGCATTTTCGGTGAGGTCATAGGCAACACCTGCCTTCACCCCGAACATGCCCGCAACATCGAATTTATCGGTGAAGCGCATGTCGCGGAGATGATGGTCGTCGGTTGTCTTACCATAGACCATCGCGCCGCCTTCGAGGCCGGCATTCAGGGACCAGTTGCCGAACCTCTGGCCGCCGGCCAGATTGCCGTAGAAAACCGGGATCTGCTGACGGTAGGTGATGCCTTTGACGTCATCATTGAATCTTACACTCAGGTCCCGTGGTGAGAAAAGGCTGTAGACGCCTTTGCCGCCATAGGCAGACCATTGCACATCCGTGTAACGGAAGCCGACACCGGCACTGAGATATTGCTGCGGATCGTCCAGCAACATGCGATTGAGTTCGAAGCTTCCCGAAAAATAATGATCAAGCCGCGTATCGTCATGTTGGGAGCGGTGACTCCAGTTGTTTTTAGAGCTGTCCCTGGAAAAAGGCGCTATCCAATCGTAATCGGTCATGTAGCCATCGCCTTCGAAGCCGACGCGGCCTTCCGCCTTCACACGCCAGCCGGGTGCAAGCTCAAGCCCGAGAGAGCCGCGCAGCGCCATGGCGTTTTTCGTTTCCCATTCGAGCTCGCTCAGCTTTCTGCCGCCGATATGAACGGTTTCCGTCGCGCGGAGATTAAGAACACCGGCATCGAGCGAAGCGGTGATGCCGCTTTGCTCGGCGGCGAGCGGCAGGCTCGTACCTACCAGTAAAACGGCCGAAAGCGGCAGGGAAAACCTCGAAAATAGCATAATCGCTCCTGAATGACCGGAGGGCTCCAAAATGCGGGGCCGTTGCGGGCATTAAAGGTGATTATGGTAAACGTTCGGTTTATTTTAGAGGAAATACCACTTTAAGTATCTTTGTACTTTAGTGAAATATTTATCAGTAAACAGAAATCAGGCTGGGATACTCGGATTTACTTGCGTCGCCGCTGGAGACAGTTTTGCCGCCTTCCATCCGCACCTTGCCTTCTGCTAGCTGCTTGAGGGCCAGCGGATAGAGCTGATGCTCGACAGTGAGTATCCGCGCCGCCAGCGTCTCGGCCGTGTCGTCGGAAAGAACCGGCACCGCGCCCTGCGCGATCGTCGGGCCTTCGTCCATGCCTTCGGTTACAAAATGTACGGTGCAGCCGGAAATCTTCATGCCGCTGTCGATGGCGCGCTGGTGGGTGTGCAGGCCGGGGAAAAGCGGAAGCAGGGAAGGGTGGATATTGATGATGCGGCCTTCATAGGGGGCGATGAAATCCCCGGAGATCAGCCGCATGTAACCGGCAAGACAGATGATATCAGGCGCAATCTCGCCAAGTGCGGCCAGAATGGCGCCCTCATGCTCGGCTTTGCTGGCATAGGTCTTGCGCTCGAAAACGAGCGTGGGAATACCGAACGCCTGTGCCTTTTCCAGCCCGCCTGCCGACGCCTTGTCTGAAATTACACAGGCGATCTCGGCCGGAAAATCCGTCTCCTGACAGGCCTTGGCAAGCGACACCATGTTGGAGCCGCTGCCGGAAATGAAAACGACGACACGTGCGCGGCCAGATCGAGAGGCGGCGCTCATCATAGGCTGAGGGCGCCCTTGTAGATCGTGCCGTGCGCACCCTCTTCGCGGGCGACCATGCGGCCGAGCGGGAACACGGTCTCGCCTTCCGCCGTCAGAGCATCGGTGACCTTGGCGGCATTTTCAGCCGAAACGACCACGATCATGCCGACACCACAGTTGAACGTGCGCAGCATTTCTTTGGCTTCAACGCCACCGGTTTTTGCAAGCCACGAGAACACAGCCGGAACCTCGATCGCGTCGAGATCGATCTCGGCGGCGAGATGCTTGGGCAGAACGCGCGGAATATTTTCCGGGAAGCCGCCGCCGGTAATATGCGCCAGCGCCTTCAGCGCGCCGGTCTCGCGGATTGCCTTCAAAAGCGGCTTTACATAGATGCGCGTCGGCGTCAGCAGCGCTTCGCCAAGCTTCTTGCCATCTGCGAAGGGTGCCGGGGCGTCCCAGTCAAGACCGGAGATCGAAACGATCTTGCGCACCAGCGAAAAACCGTTGGAATGAACGCCGGAGGACGAAAGTCCAAGAATGACGTCGCCTTCGGAAATATCGCCGGCGGGCAGAAGCTGGCCACGTTCGGCAGCACCTACGGCAAAGCCCGCGAGATCGTAGTCGCCATCGGAATACATACCGGGCATTTCAGCGGTTTCACCACCGATCAGCGCACAGCCGGATTCGCGGCAGCCGGCAGCAATGCCGGAAACGATGGCAGCGCCCTGATCCGGGTCGAGCTTGCCGGTCGCGAAATAGTCGAGGAAGAACAGCGGTTCTGCGCCCTGCACGACGAGATCGTTGACGCACATGGCAACGAGATCGATGCCGACGGTGTCATGGAAATTCGCGTCGATGGCGATCTTCAACTTGGTGCCGACGCCGTCATTGGCGGCCACCAGAACCGGATCGTTAAAGCCTGCGGCCTTCAGATCGAACAGGCCGCCGAAGCCGCCGATTTCGCCATCCGCGCCGGGACGCCGCGTCGAGCGCACCGCCGGTTTGATCTTTTCGACCATCAGGTTGCCGGCGTCGATATCCACACCTGCGTCACTATAGGTAAGACCGTTCTTGCCCGACTGGCTCATCGCTCTCGTCTCCGCTGGTTCCTTTGGCGTCGCCATTCGCACGGGACGGGGCCTGATGCAAGGGTTTGAGTGGCAAAAGCTCCGGTTTTTAACGGCTTTGCGATGGTTTGACGTTTTGTGTGCCTCGGGCCTCTCGACGGCGATATGCGCAGCGCAGACTTGAAAACCCGTCGTTGTTGCACAGACCTGGTAACTGCCGTGTCTATCGCTACCGGGCCACCGGCCTTGACCATGTGCATATGCGCATCCTATCTCCATCATGGGCAATGACGGCACGGCGACAAGAGGATGAACGGATGCAACCCCATGTGAGCGGTACGAGCCTGCGCCGGCAGGTTTTTTTCTGGATAGGCGTGCTTGCCGTCTTTATCTTTTTCCTGATGGTCTTCAGCTCCATCCTCCTGCCTTTCGTGGCGGGCATGGCACTTGCGTATTTTCTCGATCCGGTTGCCGACTGGCTGGAGCGCCGAGGCCTGAGCCGGTTGATGGCCACCGTCGTTATCCTCGTCTCCTTCGTGCTGATTTTCGCGCTGTCGCTCATCATCATCATTCCGCTGATTGCCGCCCAGGCATCCGAATTCATCACGCGCATCCCGCAATATGTCTCGTCCCTGCAGCAGTTGATCGCCGGTGCGGACGCCAATCTGCTGCCTGACTGGGTGAGCAACCAGATCAATGCAGTGAAGGAGAATTTTTCCAAGCTGCTGACCGAAGGCGCGGGCTTCATCGGCACCCTGCTGACGCAGATCTGGAATTCCGGTAAATCGCTGGTCGATGTCATGTCGCTGCTGGTCGTCACACCCGTCGTCGCCTTCTACCTGCTGCTCGACTGGGACCGGATGATCGACAAGGTCGATAGCTGGATACCGCGCGACTACGTGCATACGGTCCGCCAGATCGCCCGCGACATGGACAGGACGATTGCCGGCTTCGTGCGCGGGCAGGGGTCGCTCTGCCTCATCCTTGGTGTTTATTACGCTGTCGGCCTGTCGTTGGTGGGCCTGAATTTCGGCCTGCTGATCGGCCTTTTCTCCGGCCTTATCAGCTTCATTCCCTATATTGGTTCGATGGTCGGCCTCATCCTTGCCGTCGGCGTCGCCATCGTGCAGTTCTGGCCTGATTATATCTATGTATTTCTGACACTTGCCGTGTTCTTTTCCGGCCAGTTCATCGAAGGCAACATCCTGCAGCCGAAGCTCGTCGGCAGCAGCGTCGGCCTGCATCCGGTATGGCTGATGTTCGCATTGTTCGCCTTCGGTGCGCTTTTCGGTTTCGTCGGCCTTCTGGTCGCCGTGCCGGCGGCGGCAGCCGTTGGCGTGCTTGTCCGCTTTGCATTGTCGCGATATCTTGAAAGCGATCTTTACCATGGACACGCCGCCAACCTTCCCTGGGAAGAACAGGAAACGTCCTCCGGCAAGGTTGACTCTCAGGGCTAACGATGACTGACCAAATCAAAAACGACAACGCCCGGTCGAAGGCCGAGCAGCTGCCGCTCGCATTCTCACACCAGTCCGCTTCTGGAAGGGACGATCTTCTCGTGTCCGACTCGCTCAAGGCTGCCGTCAGCCTTGTGGATGAATGGCCGAACTGGCCTTCGCCCGTGGTGGTGCTGGCCGGGCCTCCGGGTTCGGGAAAATCGCATCTCGCCAATATCTGGAAAAATATCAGCAGCGCGCAGGATATTCACCCGCAAGCCGGTGTTGGCGCTGCGCGCCTTGCCGAAACCGGACCGGTTCTGTTTGAGGATGCCGATCGCCGCGGTTTTGACGACACCGAACTTTTCCATGTCATCAACAGCGTGCGCCAGCACGGCACCACGCTTTTGATGACCAGCCGGCAATGGCCGGCCGCATGGCCGGTGACCTTGCCGGACCTGCGCTCACGCCTGAAAGCCGTGACTGTGGTGGAGACGGGCGAGCCCGACGAGGGTCTTCTGGCACAGGTTCTGGTGAAACTCTTCGCCGACCGGCAGCTTTATATGGATGACAAACTCATAGGCTACATCGTCAACAGAATGGAGCGTTCACTCGATACGGCGCAGACGATTGTGGACCGTATCGACAGGCTGGCGCTCTCGCGTGGAACAAGGATAACCCGTCCCTTGGCGGCGGAAGTCCTCAACGCGATGGGCGAAGGGACAAGGGGTAGCGGGCTGGAGGTCGATTGACTGTCACAGTTCCGTCGTCAAACTGTTATACGGGCAAGAGGGACGATCGCGGGATGCAGCAGGATCACGGGACGGAAAGTCAGGGGATGGTACAGGACATGGACGCTATTGTGCAGGACGACTTCAACAAGGTTCAGCCGATGACCGAGGGCGAGAACCTCTGGGACAGCCCCGCGCGCTTCATCAACCGCGAATTCTCCTGGCTCCAGTTCAATCGCCGTGTTCTGGAAGAAACGCTGAACACGGATCATCCGCTGTTGGAGCGGCTGCGTTTCCTGTCCATCTCCGCCGCCAACCTCGATGAATTCTTCATGGTCCGCGTCGCCGGCCTCGAAGGCCAGGTGCGCCAGAAGATTACGGTCAAGACACCTGACGGCAAGACACCGGCCGAGCAGCTGGAAGACATTCTGAAGGAAATCGACAACCTGCAGATGGAGCAGCAGGCTTCGCTTGCCGTTCTGCAGCAATATCTCGCCAAGGAAGAAATCTTCATCGTGCGGCCTGCCGCACTTTCCGAAGCGGATCGTACCTGGCTGGGCACCGAGTTCGAGGAACGTATTTTCCCGGTGCTGACGCCGCTGTCCATCGACCCTGCGCACCCGTTCCCCTTCATTCCGAACCTCGGTTTCTCGATGGGCCTGCAGCTCGACAGCGTCAACGGCCGCGAGCCGATGACAGCGCTGTTGCGTCTCCCGACGGCGCTCGACCGCTTCGTTCGTTTGCCGGATGAGAAAAACGCCATCCGCTACATCACGCTTGAAGATGTGGTCGGCCTGTTCATTCACCGTCTTTATCCGGGCTATACCGTCCGGGGATTCGGCACGTTCCGCATCATCCGTGACAGCGATATCGAGGTGGAGGAAGAGGCGGAAGATCTGGTCCGCTTCTTCGAAAGCGCGCTGAAGCGCCGCCGCCGCGGTTCGGTTATCCGCATTGAGACCGACAGCGAAATGCCGCAGTCGCTCCGCCAGTTCGTGGTGCACGAGCTTGGCGTGCCTGATAATCGCGTTGCCGTTCTACCCGGCTTGCTCGCCCTCAACACCATCTCGGAAATCGTGCGCGCACCGCGCGACGATCTGAAGTTCGAGCCTTACAACGCCCGTTTCCCCGAGCGCGTGCGTGAACATGCCGGCGATTGCCTTGCCGCCATCCGCGAAAAAGACATGGTGGTTCACCACCCCTATGAAAGCTTCGACGTGGTTGTGCAGTTCCTGTTGCAGGCTGCGCGCGACCCCGAAGTGCTCGCCATCAAGCAGACGCTTTACCGCACCTCCAACGACAGCCCGATCGTTCGCGCGCTGATCGACGCGGCGGAAGCCGGCAAATCCGTGACCGCGCTGGTCGAATTGAAGGCGCGTTTCGACGAAGAGGCGAACATCCGCTGGGCGCGCGATCTGGAGCGGGCCGGCGTGCAGGTGGTGTTCGGCTTCATCGAACTCAAGACGCATGCCAAGATGTCGATGGTGGTGCGCCGCGAGGACGGCAAGCTCAGAACCTATTGCCACCTCGGCACCGGCAACTACCACCCGATCACGGCCAAGATCTATACCGACCTGTCCTTCTTCACCTGCAACCCGAAGATCGCCCATGACATGGCGAATATCTTCAACTTCATCACGGGTTACGGCGAACCGGAAGAGGGCATGAAGCTCGCCATTTCGCCCTATACGCTGCGTGCGCGCATCGTGAAGCACATCAACGAAGAGATCGAGCACGCCAAGCGCGGTGCGCCGGCGGCGATCTGGATGAAGATGAACTCGCTGGTCGATCCCGAGATTATCGATACGCTTTACCGCGCCAGCGCGGCTGGCGTGGAGATCGATCTCGTCGTGCGCGGCATTTGCTGCCTGCGCCCACAGGTTGCGGGTCTGTCGGACAATATCCGCGTCAAGTCGATTGTCGGCCGCTTCCTCGAGCACAGCCGAATCTTCTGCTTCGGCAATGGTTTCGGCCTTCCGTCCGACAAGGCGCTGGTCTATATCGGCTCAGCCGACATGATGCCGCGCAACCTTGATCGCCGCGTTGAAACGCTGGTGCCGCTCACCAACCCCACCGTGCACGAGCAGGTTCTTTCACAGATTATGCTGGGCAATCTCATTGACAACCAGCAGAGCTACGAGATACTTGCGGACGGAACGTCGAGGCGCATCGAGGTGCGTAAAGGCGAAGAACCGTTCAACGCGCAGCACTATTTCATGACCAATCCCAGCCTTTCCGGACGTGGTGAAGCCCTGAAATCAAGTGCGCCCAAATTGATTGCCGGGTTGATTTCTTCCCGCAAGAAACAGGCTGAATGACTCGATCAGAAGCACAGGGGCGGCTGACCGGCCTTGCCCCCGTTTCCGTCATAGATATTGGTTCGAACTCCGTTCGTCTCGTCGTATATGAAGGTCTTTCCCGCGCGCCCGCCGTGCTGTTCAACGAAAAGGTCCTTTGCGGTCTCGGCAAGGGACTGGCCCTCACGGGCCGGATGCATGAGGAAGGCGTTAGCCGGGCTTTGATGGCGCTGCGTCGCTTCCATGCGCTTTCCGAACAGGCGCAGGCGCAGCAACTCTACGTACTGGCGACAGCGGCAGCGCGTGAAGCGGAAAACGGCCCGGATTTCATCCGTGAAGCCGAAGCCATACTTGGTTGCGAGATCGAGGTCCTGTCCGGCGAAAAGGAAGCGCTTTATTCCGCCTATGGCGTGATCAGCGGTTTCCACGACCCGGATGGCATTGCAGGCGACCTGGGCGGCGGTTCGCTGGAACTCATCGACATCAAGGGCAAGAACTGCGGCGAGGGCATCACCCTGCCGCTCGGCGGCCTTCGGTTGTCGGAACAATCGGATGGCTCGCTGGAGAAGGCGACGACAATTGCCCGCAAGCACGTCAAATCTTTCGCAAAGCTGCTGGCGGCCGGCGAGGGGCGTACCTTTTATGCCGTGGGCGGCACGTGGCGAAACATTGCAAAGCTGCACATGGAGATCACGGGTTATCCGCTGCACATGATGCAGGGATATGAATTGCCGCTGGCGGAAATGCTGAATTTTCTGGAAGAAGTCATCGTCTCCAGGGATAGCAAGGACCCGGCCTGGCAGGCGGTCTCCAAGAACCGCCGTTCGCTTCTGCCGTTCGGCGCCATCGCTATGCGTGAAGTTCTAAAGGCGATGAAGCCGGCAACGATCGCCTTCTCGGCGCAGGGCGTGCGCGAAGGTTATCTTTATTCGCTGCTGACGGAAGCGGAGCGGGATACCGACCCGCTGCTGGTCACGGCCGACGAGCTTGCCATTCTGCGTGCCCGTTCGCCCGAACATGCGCGCGAACTGGCCGACTGGAGCGGCCGCACCTTTCCGGTCTTCGGCATCGAGGAGACGGAAGAGGAAAGCCGTTACCGGCAGGCGGCCTGCCTTCTGGCAGATATCAGCTGGCGTGCACATCCGGACTATCGCGGCCTCCAGGCGCTCAACATCATCGCCCACTCCTCCTTCGTGGCGATCACCCATCCGGGCCGCGCCTATATTGCACTTGCCAATTATTACCGCTTCGAAGGGTTGAACGACAACGGTACCACACAGCCGCTTGCCGCCATGGCGGGTGACCGCCTGCTGGAACTCGGCAAGTTGCTGGGCGGCCTGCTGCGCGTCGTTTACCTCTTCTCAGCCTCCATGCCCGGTGTCGTCGATCACCTGAAATTCCGCAAATCCACCAATCCGGATCTGGATCTGGAATTCGTCGTGCCACACGCCTATTGCGATTTTGCCGGCGAGCGTCTGGACGGACGCCTGCAGCAACTGGCGAAACTGACGGGCAAGCGGTTGGCGTTTGTGTTCGAGTAACGGGCAGACGCCGGCCATTTGGCACCGCAGACAGTTGTGGAGCTATACTATGACCAGCGCTGACAAAAGGCGTCGATATCGCTTGATTGAAAGTCGGCTAGCCGCGCCATGATCGTTTCGAAGGGCCAGTCCCACCAGGCGATTTTGGCAAGCTTCCCCGCCACGGTTTGCGAAAACCGCTCGCGAATGATCTTCGCGGGAACACCGCCGACGATGGTGTAGGGCGGCACGTCCTTGGTGACGACCGCGCCTGCTGCGAGCACGGCGCCGTCTCCAACCTTCACGCCCGGCAGCACGATGACCCCGTGACCGATCCAGACATCGTGACCGATGACGGCGCGATCCTCCTTGCGGCGATCGAAAAAAGCGTCGTCGCGCACCGCCTCTGTAGCGTAATATTCCGGGCAGTAGCTGAAACGGTGCATGGACGGTCGGTCCATTGGATGGTTCGGTGCGCCAATCCTGACGTCCGCGGCAATAGCGCAGAATTTCCCGATTGTCGCATCACCGACAATACAACGGGGTCCGAGGTAGGAGTAATTCCCGAGTTCGACGTTGTGCAGAGAGGTATCGGCCAAAATTTCGCAGCAGCTACCTATGTTCGAGTCCCTTATGCTTGCCGTCGAATGGATAACTGTCTCTGCGAGCTTGGGGCGATTGAGTTGTGCGGTTGAGTGCATGCCTGTCTCCGGATTTCGGCCTGCGTAACCGGCGACTATGAAGGGCATATGACGTGAAATTGCGAAGGCAAGCCGATTAGGCCAAATATCCTTTTGAAATGCAGATCGTGTACGCGCTTTGCGTGGAACGAAATCTGGCTTCACACAGGGCCGTCAGCCGCCGGAACCATCCGCGGTCGCAGCTTTTTTACTTCCAGTAATGATCGGATATGTTTTGGGCATTCTGAATGATGTGACGCGCGACTTCGGGATCTCCGCCCTCGAATGTTTCCAGGTCGGCTCCGCATAGCAGCAGGAAAAGCTGCTGGTGTGCGACAGCGGCAAAATAGTCATGAGGCGGTGGCTGTATTTCAGACCCGATTGACTGGAGTTCTTCAGCAGCTTGTTTGCTTGCACGCTCAAGCGCTGCGAAAATAGTGGACACCATCGCCGATTCTGTCCGTTGCAATATATCCTGAACCTGCCGTTCGGCGGGCGTCAGGACCGGGCAGCTCTCACTCATCGCACAACTCTCCTCTCGGCACACCTCGTTTACCTGCGGTACTATGCCATGGATTGTGTCTGCTTTGAGAGGAGAAGCTGAAGTTGTGGATTTGAAACCGCAAACGAAAAACACGACAGGCCGAAATCGGTTTGTCGCCGAGACAAACCGGTCGCCTCGCTACAAGCCGTTATTATTCAACCGTGCCCCAGCGCCTTCCTGATACAGGCGCTGAGATAGGCATATTGCAGGGGCGTGGCCCTTGCCATCGCCTCCGTGCGGGTGGCGGGCCTGTCCTCGTAACCGACCGGAATATCGAACTGGGTGAAGGTGAAATCCCAGCGGGTGCCGTTGACGATATTGTAGAAATGGTCGGCGCCGCTAACGACGGTTTTGGCGAGGTCGCCACCGAAAATATCCTGCACCACAAGAGCTGTAACGCCGCCTTGCCCCCTGGCTGGGTTTTCTCTCGACCACAGGCTGCTGGTTTCGAGCGACCAGCTTTTCCTCAGGGCGTAATACAGTCGTTCGGCATTGTCCTGCATGACGGGTCTTTCCTGTTTCGGAACCGGGTTCCGGGTCAGGTTGGGTCGGTACAGTAACGGAGCGCCGCGCTTCCTTTTGCAGGCCGCAGGAACGCTCCGTTCAGTTGAGATTGCGCCGATGCGCTGACGGTGCCGGAACGTATTCCGGCACTCCTTTCCTCACTTCGCGTCGAGAAGGTCCTTGACTTCCAGCAGGACGAACTCGTTGTCGTCGGCCTTGTCCAGCGCACGGCCGGCCGAGAAGGGCAGGTTGTTGTCGTTGCCGACGATGATATGGGTGGCGTCGACACGGTCGACATTCTCGATGGTCACGAACGGCATGTCGTAGAAACCGTTGCCGCCGCCCTGATGCTTCCTGTTATCAGGATCGGAGATCTTCAGCAGATCGATATAGCCGATCTTGCGCGCCGCCTTGCCGGCATTGGCGTCGTTGAATTCGATCTTGTAGATGCGCTTGACCTTGGAAGGTACGGCAAAGCAGTTTACGTCCGGCTTCTTCGGGTCGGCGCAGGCCTTGTCGGCGGTGCCGGCGCCATTGTCACGCTCGATGACCAGCGCGGTGCTCTCGTCCAGCATGTTGAAATCGCCGATGGCTTCGCCACCTTGCGCCAGTGGGTAGAGCCAGGTGCGGCCTGTCCATTCCTTCTTGGCGGTATCGAGCTCGATGATGCGAAGGGCGGTTGAGCCGTCTTCGGTCTTTTCGACCTGACCTTCGGCGGTGTAGAGCGGGCCTTCGAGAAGGCCGTAGAGCTTCGAGCCGTCCTTGGAGAGCGCCATGCCTTCATAACCACCTGATCGTTTCAGGTTGAAAGCGGGCATTTTCTGCGTGGGGTTGCCGGGCAGTGCCAGGGTCGGATGATCCGGGGACTTCACCTCGATATCGCCGGCCTTGGTGGCGATGACGTCGGTCAGCTTGCCGTCGCGGGTGAATTTCAGGATGTAGGGACCGAACTCTTCGCCCACCCAGAAGCCGTCGGCAACGGGCTGAATGGATTCGACGTCGAAGTCGGCGCCCGTCAGGTAACGTTTGGTCGAACCTTCCATGACGATGGGGAAGGGAGCTTTCTTGTCCGGGTCGGAAAGGAACACCGTCTCCAGCGCGTTAACCTTGCCGGCATCCCAGTCGAATTTGATGTGGTGGAGCATCAGCATGGCATCGCTGGAGTTGAGCTTCGAGCCGAAACCATTGTCGGAAAGGCTCCAGAAGCTGCCGTCCGCCATGGCCTTGATGCCGGAAAAGCCCTGCATGGCCTGGCCGTTGAACGGCATGGAGAGGCCGGTCGGGCGAACGCCATCCTTGCCGGGCACGGTGCCGAGACCCTCGGCGCGCTTGCGGTCGGCCGTCGTGAACTTGGCGGATGTCTTGAGGTATTCCGGCGCATCGGCAGGTGCTGCGATGATGGTGTTGGCGGGCAGAATGGCGTGCGAGACCAGCTTTGCCGGAAACTCCTGCTCTGCATGGGATGCGGTTGCGAGCGCAAGAACGGCGAAAGGTGCGAAAAGAATATGCTTCATGGTGGAGACCCCTCAATGCCTGTTGAAGACAGGACTGAGGCGATAGGGGTGCCACATGACAGGCAGGTGATTGCAGTTTGAAGCTTTGATGAATTTTGATGACGGGCGGCCTCGGAAACGAAGCTACCCGTTTGTTTTCAGGGGTTTTTTCAGGCGGCTGGGGCCTGATATTGGCTGAGCGTACACACGCCGAGCGTCTGCCCGCGTCCCTTGACAGCATGTTCGCCGAGATATTCGCTGCGAACACCTTTGGGTAGCACCAGCTGATGGGCGAGATCGGCAGAAATCAGCACGGGATGGCCGAGCATCTTGCTCAGTGATTCGAGCCGCGAAGTGGTGTTCACCGTGTCGCCAAAATAGGTGATCTTGTGGTGATCGACGCCGATTTCGGCTGTTATGACCGGCCCGCCATGAATCGCAAAGCGAAGGCGCGGCACTTCACCGAAACGGGCGAGCCACATGTCGCGCTTGTCCTCGATGGTCGCCTGGATATCGAAAACACAGCGCACGCAGGCTGCCCGCCTTATCGCCATGTGATAGGGCCAGGTGATGATGGCCGCGTCGCCGATGTAGTCGTCAATGACGCCGCCATGTCTTCTGACGGGGGCTGCGTAGCTCGCGAAGATTTCGCCCAGAAACTCCTGCGCCTTCAGGTCGCCATGGGTTTCGGCAAACGAAGTGGAGCCGACGAGGTCGATGAAGATGAAAACGCGGTCTTCGCTGACTGGACGGCGATAGCGCCCAAGTATGAGATCGATGAAGATGTCACGGCCCAGCAGTTCGCGCACGCGCATGATGAAAACGATGATGCCGCAGACGATGAGGGTGAAGATCAGTGTCTGCACCTCGGCATGCACCGCCCGTTTCCAGGTGCCGGGAAATATGCCGCTAACCCACAGAATGGTACCGCCAAGCCCGAAGCCACAGAAGACGAGGACGGCGTAGATGATGAGGCCGACGGCAATATAGGCCGGTGTCGGCAATGCGCTAACCTGCCGCGACAGACCGGGCAGCACGTAACCACGCTCGAAGGCGAGGATTGGCGCACAGGCGAACAGCGCATAGGTGGCGCCAATGAGCGCGCCGCCGCCATATTCCAGAAACGCGTAGGCCACCCCGCTGCCGGCCACGGCAACGAAGAGCACCACGTAATCCAGAATGGGCAGCAATTTTCTCATGTCGGTTCTTGATCTCGGGGAAGGGAAGCGTCGTGCCCCCGTCAGGCGAAGCTTCTGTTCAAGTCATATGCGACATTAATGTGGAAAATGCGCTGCAAAAAGTGACCATTCGGTAAGGTCACATGAAGGATTGGAAAGGCTGTTGCCCCGTTGCCGCAAAAGGGCTGTGAACCCGGCTCTACTACTTAATAGGATGTTCTGTAATAGACCGTTTCAAGCGGGGATTGCGGACGGTCGTCCGGCGAGCGGTTCGACCATGTGACTGGGAAGGCGGCAAAACGCAGCCGGTTGCCGTCTATCCATGCCCGGTCGAACAGGGTTTCTCCCTTGCTGGCAAAGGTGATGGCCGCGCAGGTCCGACCATCGACATCGAAGGGAATATTCTCTTTCCAGCCAGTCAACCCGCAGCCGATACCCTTCGGGTCACCATTATAATGCTCGACAACCGCGGGGTCGTTGGGCGTCATGGCGATTGAGGTGACGGTATGGGCAAAGAGCATGCTGTCGTTGTCCTTCAGGCCACCATCCAGCGTGCCTTCGTAACGCACCTGCACCGTGGGCTGCTGGCAGCTGCTGCGGGCGTAAATCTGTGAGACAGCATGCATGCGGCCACCGCGTATGGTGATGCGAGTGACGATGCCGTGACGATCGTTCTTGCCGATCTTAAGGCAATCGGTCGTCCATTCGCCCTGAAGATCGACCTTGCCGTCATCGGCGCGCGCTGACGTGGATGAAAGAGTAGGGAAAATGCCTGCGGCCGCGATAGATGCGGCCAACAGCAGAGCACGGGCAGGTTTCATGGAAATACCCTCAAAGCGAGACCATCTGCAAAGAGATGGACCGCGATGCGGGCAAAATTTGGGTTGGCGCAGGTCCAGTAAAAGCAGAGACGCTTTTGCATCCGGACAATGCGCAAAACTGCGCGAGGCGCGGGCGATCAGGCCTCGCTCACCGCCACATCAACCGCCTCGACCTTCTTGCCGGCGAAACGCAATGCCACTTCGCCATTGATGAGCTTCAGCGCCACATCGCCAAACAGTTCGCGCCGCCAGCCGGTCAGCGCTGCCACGGTGGCAGCCTCGCCCTCGGAAGCGATCTTGTCCAGATCTTCGCTGTTGGCGATGACCTTTGCTGCGACGCCGTGCTTGTCTGCCGTCAGCTTCAGGAGAACTTTCAACAGCTCCACGGCAGCGCCGGAGCCTTCCGGTGCGTGGCTGTGACGTGGCGCCTTCGGCATTTCCTCTTTCGGAAGTGCCAGCGCCGCATTCACGGTCTCGATGATGGCCGTGCCGGAGGAAGAGCGCTCCCAGCCCTTCGGGATGGTGCGAAGCCGCGACAGCGCCTCGGTGTCCTTCGGCTGCTGCTGTGCGATTTCGAAGATCGCATCGTCCTTCAGCACGCGTGAGCGCGGCACGTTGCGCGACCGCGCCTCACGTTCACGCCATGCGGCGACAAATTTGAGGATGGCAAGTTCCGTCGGCTTGCGCAGGCGCGATTTCAACCGCAGCCAGGCATCGTCGGGATGCATGTCATAGGTTTCGCGCGATTCCAGAATGTCCATCTCTTCGGTCAGCCAAAGCGAGCGGCCTTCACGCTCCAGCTGCGCCTTGAGCGCCAGATAGACATCGCGCAGATGGGTGACGTCGGCCAGCGCATAATCCAGCTGCTTTTCCGTCAGCGGGCGGCGGCTCCAGTCCGTGAAGCGTGAGGATTTGTCGATCTGCACATTCTTGATCCTTTGGACAAGCTGGTCGTAAGAGATCGAATCGCCGAAACCGCACACCATGGCCGCGACCTGCGTATCGAAGATCGGGTGCGGAATAAGCCCGCCAAGATGATAGATGATTTCGATATCCTGACGCGCCGCATGGAAAACCTTCACGACATCGGGATTGGCCATGAGTTCGAACAGCGGCGTAAGGTCGAGGCCCTTGGCGAGCGGGTCGACCAGTACCTCAAGGGTAGGGCTCGCCATCTGCACGAGACAAAGCTCGGGCCAGAAGGTCGTTTCACGCAGAAACTCGGTGTCGATGGTAATGAATTCCGATTTCGCCAGTTCCGTGCAGGCTTCGGCGAGGGCGGCAGTCGTTTCAATCATTGCAAATGGCCACTCGTGAAAATTATCCGTCTTACTTTCCCTTTGCCGGGCGCATGTCAATACAAAGCCCGCTTTTGAAGGCTCAAGGATCGTTTTTCTCAGGTGGTTTTGGCGTCGGCCCGTCGTTTTTGGGTGGTGCAGGGGCGGCCAGCTTCTGAAAATAGGCCGAGGTGCGCAAAAGCGGGCGGAACCGCCAGTTCCGCGCCTCGACGGGTACTCCCTCGCGCACCCGTAGCCGGTATATGGTGTAGGCGATGAAAACGATCTGGATCGCGGCCGTGTAGCTGAACAGCGCTTTGGGACCGAACTGGTCGATCAGGACGGAGGCGAGCAGCGGCCCGACGGTTGCACCCACCGACCAGAAGAACAGCAGCCCGGCAGACACCATCGCATGTTCGCCCTCTTTGGCATGGTCGTTGCCATGGGCGGAACTCAGTGAATAGAGCGGCAGGGCAAAGGCGCCGAAAACGAAGACGCCGATGATGTTGCTCCATTCGTCCGAGCCGGCGAACAGGGCGAGAAACAGACCGACAATCACGGAGCAGGCCGTGGTAGCGAGAATGATGATGCGGCGGTCGTAACGGTCGGAATAGACGCCGAGCGGATATTGCAAGACCACGCCGCCGATGATGCCCGCACTCATGAAGGTGGCGATGGCGGTGACGGAAAGGCCGATCTGTTCGGCATAGATTGGCCCGATGTTGCGAAAAGCCGCCATGCTGAGGCCGACAGCCACGCAGCCGACGACGGCAAGCGGTGAGATGCGCCACACCGCGAAAAGATTGAACGGGATCTGTTTCGGCGGCGCGGGGTTGGATTTGTCGGCAATCGAGATCGGCACCAGCGACAGCGTGAGCGCCATGGCGATCAGCGAAAACACCACGGGCCCGTCAATGCCGGCGACGGGAATGATATATTGGGCGAGCGTTACGGAACCGAGATCGACGAAACGATAGATGGACAGCGTGCGCGCACGGTTGGAATTCGTCACCTGCGCATTGATCCAGCTTTCGATCGCGGCGAAAAGGCAGGCGACAGCAATACCGATGACGAAGCGCATCAACATCCAGAACAAGGGATGAAGGACAAGCGGCATGGCGATCGAGGCGGCCGATGCGACCGCCGCCATGGTGGCGAAGGTGCGGATATGGCCAATCTTGCGCAGAAGGCGCGTCACCGAAATGCAGCCGAGCGCGAATCCGATACTGTAGGCGGCGCTGATGAGGCCGATGGTGCTGGCCGAAAACCCTTCGGACAGGCCCCGCAGCGCGATATAGGTTCCCTGCAGACCGTTGCCGCCAATCAGAATGCCGGCGGTGACGAGAAGCGGGATAAGAGGTCTGATCTGGCTCATTGCGGGCCGACTCGGTTTGGCGGGCTGAATAAGCACTATCTAAAGCGAAGGTGCGCGAAAGGACAGGCTGAACGCGACATTGTTGTGCTTTGCCTTGACAAATCGGGCTGGTCATGCGCTTTTCCGGCAAATTTCGACAGTGCCGCCCATCTGGCCCACGACACGCTCCAGGATATTAAAATGCATCGTTACCGCAGCCACACCTGTGCCGCTCTCCGCAAGTCCGACGTCGGCGAAACCGTTCGCCTTTCCGGTTGGGTTCATCGCGTGCGAGATCATGGCGGCGTTCTCTTCATCGACCTTCGCGACCACTACGGCATTACCCAGGTCGTGGCCGACCCCGATAGCCCGGCCTTCAAGGTTGCCGAGACGGTGCGCGGTGAATGGGTGATCCGCATTGACGGTCTCGTCAAGGCGCGGTCCGAGGACACCATCAACAAGGGCATGGCCACTGGCGAGATCGAGCTTTATGCGCAGGAGATCGAGGTTCTGGGCGTTGCTAAGGAACTGCCGCTGCCCGTCTTCGGTGAGCCTGAATATCCCGAAGATGTTCGCCTGAAGTATCGCTTCCTCGACCTGCGCCGCGAAACCCTGCACAAGAACATCGTCAAGCGCACGCAGATCATCTCCTCCATGCGCAAGGGTATGGGCGATCTGGGCTTTGCCGAATATACGACGCCGATCCTCACCGCATCCTCGCCGGAAGGCGCGCGCGACTTCCTCGTTCCCTCGCGCATCCACGAAGGCCAGTTCTTCGCGCTGCCGCAGGCCCCGCAGCAGTACAAGCAGCTTCTGATGGTGGCCGGTTTCGACCGCTACTTCCAGATCGCTCCATGCTTCCGCGATGAAGACCCGCGTGCAGACCGTCTGCCGGGCGAATTCTACCAGCTCGACGTCGAAATGAGCTTCGTGACCCAGGAAGACGTCTGGACCACGATGGAGCCGATGATGACGGCCGTTTTCGAACAGTTTGCCGAAGGCAAGCCGGTGACGAAAGAATGGCCGCGCATTCCCTATGACGAATCGATCCGTAAATACGGCTCCGACAAGCCGGACCTGCGCAACCCGATTGTCATGGAAGCCGTGACCGAACATTTCGATGGCTCGGGCTTCAAGGTTTTCGCCAACATGATCGCCTCCAACCCCAAGGTGCAGGTCTGGGCTATCCCGGCCAAGACCGGTGGTTCGCGTGCATTCTGCGATCGCATGAACGCCTGGGCGCAGAGCCAGGGCCAGCCGGGCCTCGGCTACATCTTCTGGAAGGAAGAAGAAGGCAAGGTTGCCGGCTCCGGTCCGCTTGCCAAGAACATCGGCGAGGAACGCACCGAGGCGCTGCGCCAGCAGCTCGGCCTTGAGGCGGGCGACGCCTGCTTCTTCGTCGCGGGCGATCCCGCCAAGTTCTACAAGTTTGCCGGCGAGGCGCGCACCCGTGCCGCCGACGAGCTGAACCTGATTGACCGCGACCGTTTCGAAATGTGCTGGATCGTCGATTTCCCCTTCTTCGAATACAACGACGAAGAAAAGAAGATCGATTTCGCCCACAACCCATTCTCCATGCCGCAGGGTGGCATGGAAGCGCTGGAAGGGCAGGATCCGCTCTCCATCAAGGCTTTCCAGTATGACGCGGTCTGCAACGGCTTCGAAATCGCCTCCGGCTCTATCCGTAACCAGTCGCCCGAGCTGATGGTCAAGGCTTTTGAAAAGGTCGGCCTGTCGCAGAGCGACGTGGAAGAGCGCTTCGGCGGTCTCTACCGCGCCTTCCAGTACGGTGCGCCTCCGCATGGCGGTTGCGCCTTCGGTATCGACCGCGTGGTCATGCTTCTGGTTGGTGCGAAGAACCTGCGCGAAATCACGCTGTTCCCGATGAACCAGCAGGCGCAGGACCTGCTGATGAACGCGCCGTCCCCGGCAACGCCGACCCAGCTTCGCGAGCTGGCGCTGCGCGTGGTTCCGTCCAAGAAGGACTGATCTCAACCGCCACGGGTTTTGAACAAAAGGACTGGCGGCGACGCCGGCCCTTTCTGTTTCTGCAACGAACGTGGGAAAGTCACAATTTTACCGCGAGTTTAACGGAATTCCGAACGTAATCAGCCGGAATCCGATCCCAGTATAGTTTTGCGCTCATTTTGGGGACGCAAAGACTATCGGGGATTTTAAACTTGGGACAGCGCCGGCCGAACTTCGCTTGGGGTTGCGGCGCGATCATATTTATAAGGATTTCAGAATGGCACATGTATCGGAAAAAGACCTCGCCCCGGCCGGTGGGCAGATGCCGCCAGCCCCGCCTCGCAACGGCTTCGGCGTCAGCCTGCGCTCACCGGGCGCCAAGTTTCTGATGATCGGTTTCATATCGATGGTTCTGCTCGTACCGCTGCTTCTCGTCTGGGCGCTGACGGAAGAGCGCGCCTCGCGGGCCGAGGATGTTTCGGGCCGTATCGCCAGCGGCTGGGGTGGCGATCAGGTGGTGAACGGCCCTTATCTCGCCGTGCCTTTCGACGTGGAAAGACGCCGCGAGGTGAACGGCCAGAGCATCGTCGATCGCACGACCGAATGGGCGCTGGTCATCCCGGAAACGCTTGATGTCACGGCCGATCTGAAGACCGAGGAGAAGCGGCTGTCGATCTACAGCCTGCCGGTCTATAATGGCGACCTTGTCCTCAAAGGCCGGTTCGGTGCCGGCATCCTTCAGGATCTCGCCCGCTTCTCCGGCACGCCCCGCCTCGACAGCGCCATTCTCGTTCTCAGCATACAGGATATGACCGGCATTCGCTCGAGCGCCGGTGTCAGGATCGATGGCGGTTCCGTATTGCCGTTCGATCCCGGCATGCGTGATATCTCTGTCATAGCGCCCCGCACGGGCGCGCAGGACATGTCCATCAGGTCCGATGCCGGCGTGCACAGATCGATCGAAAGAGGCCTTGTCGAGAAAGGCTTCGATTTCGATATAGCCTTCTCCCTGAATGGTTCCGGCAGCTTTGCCGTCGCGCCCGCCGGCCAGACCACCAGTTTGGCGGCCAAGGCCAACTGGCCGCATCCCGGCTTTGAAGGCCTGTTCCTGCCGGAGGAAAAGACCGTCACAGCCTCGGATTTCACGGCCAACTGGACAATCCCCTATCTCGCAAGGGGCATAGACCGCGTGGTCGAGAGTTCGCGCCTGCCGCTGACCGACAGCCTGATGAGGATCAACCTCGTCGAGCCCGTGAAATTCTACCAGATCATCGCCCGGACACTCAAATATTCGATAGGCTTCATCTCTCTGGTGTTCCTGGCCGTCTTCATCGTCGAACTGAGGGGCGGCAGCAGCGTGCACTGGATCCAGTACGTGCTGACGGGGCTGGCGCTGATCGTTTTCTACGTGCTGCTGCTCGCACTTGCGGAACATACGGGCTTCACCATCGCCTACGCTGCGGCGTCGCTTCTGACCGCGCTCCTGATCTCTTCCTATCTCGGAAGCGCAACCCGTAGCCGCAAGAACGGGGTAGCCCTGTTCACGGTTCTGGCGGTGGCTTATGGGGTCATGTATCTGGTTCTGAATGAGGATGAATATGCGCTGCTGGCCGGCGCGTTGATATCTTTCATCGCCATTGCTGCCACCATGTTCGCAACCCGCAGGGTCGA
The DNA here is from genome assembly GCF_009649785.1 of Agrobacterium tumefaciens. Classification (GTDB taxonomy): domain Bacteria; phylum Pseudomonadota; class Alphaproteobacteria; order Rhizobiales; family Rhizobiaceae; genus Agrobacterium; species Agrobacterium tumefaciens. Next base: position 41,538 of record NZ_WJOK01000017.1, read on the forward strand.
CTGGTCGGGAACCGGCCCAACCCAGCACAACACCAATATTGGTCGCAGCGAAGCCTCGTAAGGCGCATCGCCAGCATCGAAAGGCGGGCAGACAACTTGCTGCCCGCTTTTTTGCCGTCTATAGGTGGAGCATTCACCACGGACCCGGTGAAATTCCGGGTGGCTCTTCTGGCCGCCGATCCGCCAGACAACGCAAAGCACCGACATTCTTTTTCAATCTACCGGACACGTTTCCGGCCGGTGCGTCATACTTTGCGAAAAAATCAAATGAACAGATTTCAGACTTACAGACGTGAGTGGTTTTCCAATATTCGCGGCGATGTGCTTTCCGGCATCGTCGTCGCACTCGCGCTCATTCCCGAAGCAATCGGCTTTTCCGTCATCGCCGGCGTCGATCCGAAGGTGGGGTTGTTCGCTTCTTTCGCCATTGCCTGCGTCTGCGCCTTCACCGGTGGCCGTCCGGGCATGATTTCCGCGGCAACCGCCGCCACAGCCGTCCTGATGGTGACGCTGGTGAAGGAACACGGCCTGCAATATCTCTTTGCGGCGACCATCCTCATGGGTGTGCTGCAGATCGCTGCGGGCTTTGCAAGGCTCGGGCGGGTGATGCGCTTCGTCTCGCGCTCGGTCATGACCGGCTTCGTCAATGCGCTGGCGATCCTGATCTTCATGGCGCAATTGCCCGAGTTGATAGGCGTGCCTGTCGCAACCTACGTCATGATCGCGGCTGGTCTTGCGATCATCTATCTCTTCCCGCTGGTCACGAAAATCATCCCGTCGCCGCTGGTCGCCATCGTCGTTTTGACCTGCGTGGCGGTGTTTTTCGGCATGGATATCCGCACCGTCGGCAATCTCGGCGAGCTGCCCTCGACGCTGCCGGTCTTCGCCCTGCCACAGGTGCCGCTGACTTTCGAAACGCTGCAGATCATCTTTCCGTATTCCGCAGCGCTGGCTGCCGTCGGTCTCCTGGAATCCCTGCTGACGGCACAGATCGTTGACGACATGACAGATACCGGCAGCAACAAGAGCCGGGAATGCATCGGGCAGGGGACAGGCAACATCGCCTCCGCGCTGATCGGCGGGATGGGCGGCTGCGCCATGATCGGCCAGTCGGTCATCAACGTCAGATCCGGCGGCAGGGGCAGGCTCTCCACCTTTGTGGCGGGCGCCTTCCTGCTGTTCCTCATTCTGGTGTTGGATGATCTTGTCCGCATCATTCCAATGGCCGCTCTTGTGGCTGTCATGATCATGGTTTCGATCGGCACCTTCTCGTGGCGTTCGATTCTCGATCTCAGCCGCAATCCACCGTCTTCCAGCATCGTCATGCTGGTAACGGTCGGGACCGTGCTGGCGACCCATGATCTCGCAAAAGGCGTGCTCGCAGGCGTGCTTCTCTCAGGCGTGTTTTTCGCGGGGAAGGTTTCAAAACTCTTCCACGTTCGTCCAGAGCTTGTCGCGGATGGTCGGCACCGCATCTACCGCGTCGATGGGCAGATTTTCTTCGCCTCGACGGAAAGCTTCATTGCCGCCTTCGATTTTGCCGAAGACGTGGAAACGGTCACCATCGACGTCACACAGGCGCATCTGTGGGACATTTCGGCTGTCGGTGCGCTGGACAAGGTCGTGCTGAAATTCCGCAAGACCGGCAAGACGGTCGAGGTGATCGGCGTCAACGAAGCGAGCGCCCATATGATCGACCGTTTCGCCCTGCACGACAAGCAGGATGGAGCGACAGCCCCACTCCACTGACCAGAAGTAAAAAGCCCCGGCGTAACCGGGGCTTTTTGTTGTGCTATTCGTTTGCCGTCACCGTGACGCCGAGCATTGTCGGCAGGGTGTTCGGCGCGCCCATTGCGGCGCCCATGATCATCGGGAAGGGAACCGGCTTTTCCGGTTCGGCCGAGATGGAGAAGCTCTTCGGATTGTCGATATAGGCGTTGATCGCAGCCGACACCATGTTCTGCAATTCCGGAACGTTGAGCGAAGCCATCATGATGGGCGCCATGCCCTTGATGGTCTGGGAAAGCTGATCGCTGGTCATACCCTGCTGGCTTGCAGCGTAGTCGATGGCGCGCTTGGTGATGCTGGCATCTTCGAAGCTGATTTCGGCATTAACGAAGGAAAGCTGCTGCATCAGGCCGAGCATGGCAAGGCCCGCTGCCTGTTCCGCCTGTTCCTTGTTCGGATTTGCAGCCTGCGCCTTCACCGTCTCCTGCATCGATTTGATGAAGGCGAGTGTGTAACCGGAGAAACCGAACGACATGTTGAGACGGCCGACCTTGTCGAGGTCGATGGCATATTCCTCGACGTCTACGGTGCCGGAGGCAACTTCCCAGCTTCCGCTCATGGTCATGTTGCCGGAAAGGGCCTGCAGATTGAGCTTTTCAATTGCGTCCTTCGTGGCCGGATCGTTGACTTCACTGAGATCGGCTTTGAAGCCGGATGCGTCGAGATCGAAGCCGATCGAGGCCTTGTCGTCGCTGACAGACATCGTTGCGCTGCTTTCCTCGAGCGAGAAAGCCTGCTTGCCGTCGATGGAGACGGAAATCGGACCGCTATGCGCCTCGTCGTAGAACATCAGCGCGTCAATCGTGCCCGTCGTCGCATCGGCAGGGATGGTGAGACCTGACATGTAGATGTCGTTAGCCTTGATCTCCACGTTTTCCTGCTTGTAATCGACATTGTCGAAGCGCGCGTTCTTGATCTTGTAGCCGCCGTTGTTTTCCTCGACGCCTTCAAGGGTGACGTTGCCGACCGGAATTTTTTTGGCCGGATCGGCAGCCGCATTGAAGGTCACGCCGTTCAGCGTCACCGTGTCGCCGTTGACGGCGACGGATCCGGCGGCAATTTCACCGCCCTGCGCGGCGTAGGCGGCATTGATCTTTTTCAGAACGTCGTTGCCATCCAGTGCGAATGCCGGTGCGGAAAGCGCGAGAAGCGCGGCACTTGCGAAAAGAATCTGCCGGGTGGATTTCAGTCTCATAGTGTTTCTTCCCTCAATGTGCGGATGTGCACCGTGTTCTAAATGTGAATGGTGACATTTATATTCGCGATTATTCAAAGGTCTACAGGATTTAGATCGATTCGTATGACGGCGGCATTGCGGCATTCGCAACGCAGTTAATAAAAATCCTCACAAAAGGCGTCGTTTCGTCCACAGCCGAGACCCCCGAATTCCTTGCCGGGAATCGGCATTTCGGCTAGTCAAGCACCATGGGAAAAAATCTTGTACCTCCGTCAGGCGGAGACGATAACATTCATCCGGTCGATTTGAAGGCGGCGCTTGAAGAGCGCTACCTCGCTTACGCCTTGTCCACGATCATGCATCGTGCGCTGCCGGATGTACGCGATGGACTGAAGCCGGTTCACCGCCGCATCATCCACGCCATGAGCGAAATGGGCATCCGCCCCAACTCGGCTTTCAAGAAATGCGCCCGTATCGTCGGTGACGTTATCGGTAAGTTCCATCCGCATGGCGACCAGTCGGTCTACGATGCGCTGGTCCGTCTCGCGCAGGATTTCTCGCAGCGTTATCCGATCGTGGACGGGCAGGGCAATTTCGGCAATATCGATGGCGACGGCGCCGCCGCCTATCGTTATACCGAAGCACGCATGACCGATGTGGCAGCGCTGCTGCTCGAAGGCATCGGCGAGGACGCGGTTGACTTCCGCGCTACCTATAATGAGGAAGACGAGGAGCCGGTCGTCCTGCCGGGCGCGTTCCCCAATCTGCTTGCCAACGGTGCCTCCGGCATCGCCGTCGGCATGGCGACGTCCATCCCGCCGCACAACGCCCATGAACTGTGCGACGCAGCTCTGCATCTCATCAAGCATCCGGATGCGACGGTTGAAAAGCTGGTGGAATTCATTCCCGGCCCCGACCTGCCGACCGGCGGCGTGATCATCGAAAGCCGCGAGAATATTCTCGAAGCCTATAAGACCGGGCGCGGTGGTTTCCGCGTGCGCGCCAAATGGGAAACGGAAGACCTCGGACGTGGCGGCTATCAGATAGTCATCACCGAAATCCCGTTCCAGGTGCAGAAATCGCGGCTGATCGAAAAGATCGCCGAGCTGCTGCTTGCCCGCAAACTGCCGCTGCTTGAGGATGTCCGCGACGAATCGGCCGAAGACGTGCGTATCGTGCTGGTTCCGAAAAACCGCACTGTCGACGCGACGCTGCTGATGGAATCGCTGTTCCGTCTGTCCGACCTTGAAAGCCGCCTGCCGCTCAACATGAACGTACTGTCGCTTGGCAGGGTGCCGAAGGTCATGGCGCTGAACGAGGTGCTGAGCGAATGGCTGGCACACCGCAAGGACGTGCTGGTCCGCCGTTCCCGCCATCGTCTCGCGGCCATCGATCGCAGGCTCGAGATTCTGGGCGGCCTGCTGGTCGCCTATCTCAATCTCGATGAGGTGATCCGTATTATCCGCGAGGAGGACGAGCCGAAACAGGTGATGATGGCCAAGTGGTCGCTCACCGATAATCAGGCCGAAGCCATCCTCAACATGCGTCTGCGCAATCTGCGCAAGCTTGAGGAATTCGAAATCCGCAAGGAGTTCGACGAACTCAGCAGCGAGAAGGCTGAAATCGAGGGTCTGCTCGCCTCCGATGAAAAGCAATGGCAGACCGTCGCCTGGGAAATCGGCGAGGTCAAAAAGAAATATGCCAAGGCAACCGAGATCGGCCGTCGCCGCACGCAGTTTGCGGATGCGCCGGATGCCGACATCGAGGCCATCCAGCAGGCGATGATCGAAAAGGAACCGGTCACCATCGTCATCTCGCAGAAGGGGTGGATCAGGGCGCTGAAGGGGCATATGTCCGATACGTCGGCTCTCACCTTCAAGGAGGGCGATGGCCCGAAGCTCGCCTTCCCGGCGCAGACGACCGACAAGTTGCTGCTGTTGACCACCGGCGGCAAGGCCTACACGCTCGGCGCAGACAAGCTGCCGGGCGGTCGCGGCCATGGCGAGCCGATCCGCATCATGGTCGATATGGAGAACGATCAGGACATCCTGACGGCCTTCGTTCACGATCCGTCGCGCAAGCTTCTGCTCGTCTCGACTGGCGGCAACGGCTTCATCGTGGCCGAAAGCGAAATGGTCGCAAATACCCGCAAGGGCAAGCAGATCATGAATGTCGCCATGCCTGACGAAGCCAAGCTCGCCGTACCTGTTACTGGCGACCATGTCGCCGTCGTTGGCGAAAACCGCAAGCTTCTGGCCTTCCCGCTGTCGCAGGTGCCGGAAATGTCACGCGGCAAGGGCGTGCGCCTGCAACGCTACAAGGACGGCGGCGTGGTTGATGTGAAATGTTTCGCGCTCGCAGACGGCTTGAGCTGGTCCGACACGGCCGGGCGCCTCTTCACCAAGGTCGGTGAGGAATTGCGCGAATGGCTGGCAGACCGCGCCACCGTTGGCCGCACCGTACCGAAGGGCTTTCCGCGTAGCGGGAAATTTGGCGGGTAAATCCGTCCTCTCTCGATATAAACAGAAGAAGCGCCGCATATCGAAAGACGTGCGGCGCTTCCGTTTAATCGAGTGGGACGACGTGGTCGCGTAGAAAAAGATAAACGCCGTCCTCATCAATGTTGCCGGCAGCGACGTCGAGAACAAAAGCGATGACATCAGCTTGCTCGGCGTGGATTTCATGGCCGTTGATGAACAAGAAGGTGTAGGCCGCTAGAAACGCGGTTCGTTTGTTTCCATCTGAAAATGGGTGGTTGCGGGCTATCCCGTAAAGATAGGCGGATGCAAGCCTTAGAGCGTCTTCCTCACCGTAGGCGGCTTTGTGAAGGGGGCGTGCCAAAGCTGCCTCAAGTGCGTTCTCGTCTTTTAGACCTTGCAGGCCACCATGTTCAACAAGTTGTTCCCGATGTATTATTTCAATGGAAGTTCGGGACAGCCACTTAATTTTTTTCATTTTGCGAGTTCTCTCAGCGCCACATGGTATTTCTTCATGCCGCGCCGGGCAGCTTCAAGCTGCTCGCTCAAATCCGCTTGTTCAGGGACGAGTTCGATGTTCCCGGAGACTTCCCTTAGTTCAAGGGTATCACCCGTCTTGAGACCCATGCGATCCAGGACTTCTTTTGGGATGATAATGCCTTCGGAATTACCGATTTTCCGGATTGTGATGTTCATGACGCCAACTCCTGTTATAACCAAGTTATAACATGGTCGTCACGGTGAGACAATGCCGGTGTTGGACTGGATCTATTCGGCTGTCTCTACCGCAGGCAAATAAACCTCCCACCCACGCGGTGTCAGATGCTCCTGCGGGTGGTAGCGCGTCTTGTAGCCCATCTTTTCAGAACCATCGACCCAGTAGCCGAGATAGACGTGCGGCAGGCCGAGCGCGCGTGTGCGGGTGATGTGATCCATGATCATGAAAGTGCCGAGCGAGCGCTTTTCTAGATCGGGGTTGAAGAAGGAATAGACCATCGACAGCCCGTCGCTCATCACATCGCTCAGCGCTACGGCGAGAAGTTCACCTCGTTTGCTGGAATCGATGCCGGAGCCGGGCTCTCGCACACGGTATTCGATGATGCGGGTGTTGACGTGCGTGTCTTCGATCATGATCGCATAGTCGAGCGCCGACATGTCGGACATGCCGCCTGACTGGTGCCGATGGTCGAGATAGCGGCGAAACAGTGAGAACTGTTCGGTGGATGGCTCAGCGGCATGAACGGTGGCGACGACATCCTTGTTGATGGAGAGAACGCGCCGCATCGATTTCGTCGGCTGGAACTGTTCGGCAAGGATGCGCACGGAAACGCAAGCTCGACAGGTTTCGCACGCCGGGCGATAGGCGATGTTCTGTGAACGCCTGAAGCCGCCCTGGGTCAGAAGGTCGTTCATTTCCGACGCACGCGGGCCGACCAGATGCGTGAAAACCTTCCGCTCCATCTGGTTCGGCAAGTAGGGGCAGGTGGCCGGTGCCGTAAGATAGAATTGGGGAGAGGGCGTCGCCTGCGTGTTCATCGAACCGTGATCGCCTCCTGCGTCTGTTGTGAAAGCGCGCCGCGATTTCACGGGGTGCGGCGACGCTTCAAGCGACATGCATAATGGCACAGAATGGCAAAATGACGGAAAACGTCAACTGCACCATGCGCTATTTGCCTGATATGCAAGCCACGTTTTCGTGGCTTTCCCTTATATCAGTAGGTTCTGACCATGACGGTGCCGAGCAGGAAGTCGTGAACGAGGCGAGAGCGCTCCGTAAAAAGGCCTGCAAGCAGGATAAGCGGCGTCAAAACCGAGTTGATGATCCAGAAAAGCGCAATGTGCACGGTGGCCAGAAGGAAATCGATTCGCCGTCCGTCCATGCGCGCCATCGCGATGCCCATCGCCCGCATGCCAGGTGAGGCCTGCGACGGGCCGCTGAGCGTTACGCCGAAATAAAGTACCGCGACGATGACGAACAGGGCCGGATAGAGGAAGAAGCCGAGACCCAGCGTAATCACGCCGAGAAAGAAGACGATCACGGCCGCCGGAATGCACAGCAGGAGAACGATCGCGTAATCGATCAGGAAAGCGAAGATGCGTCGGCTCAGGACGCCGCTATAGGCGCGCCAGTCGTCCGGTGCGACATAGGTAGGGTTCTGGTCGAGGTTCATCGGTCGTTTTCTCCTGAGAAGACATGACAGCTCGAAACGCGCTTTTCGTCAGGCAGCATTCCGTGTCAGCAAACAATATGGGAAGAAAACGACCGAATACAATAAGCGTCGGCTGTCAGCCCTTCGCGAGTTTGCGCGCGGCTTCCACTGCGAAATAGCTCAGAATGCCATCACAGCCTGCACGCTTGAAACAGAGAAGCGTTTCCATCATCACGCGCTCGCCGTCGATCCAGCCATGCATGGCCGCTGCCTTGATCTGGGTATATTCACCGGACACCTGATAGGCGAATGTGGGCAGCCCGAAATTCTCTTTCAGCCGCCAACAGATGTCGAGATAGGGCAAGCCCGGTTTGACCATCAGCATGTCAGCACCTTCTTCCACGTCGAGCGCTGCGTCGCGGATTGCCTCCATGCCGTTGGCGGGGCTGATGTAATAGCTGTTCTTGTCCCCCTTCAGCAGTCCGGCCGTCGAAATGGCCTCGCGATACGGACCGTAATAGCCGGAGGAGAATTTTGTGGCATAGGCCATGATGCCGACGTTCTGGTGCCCGGCCGCATCCAGGCCGCGGCGGATGGCGCCGATGCGGCCATCCATCATCTCGGACGGAGAAATAATGTCCGAACCGGCATCGGCCTGAAGGATTGCAGCACGAACGACCTGGTCCACGGTCTCGTCATTGACGATTTCGTCGCCGCGCAGAATGCCGTCATGCCCATGGCTGGTGAAGGGATCGAGCGCAACATCGGTGATCATGCCGATATTCGGAACCGCTTTTTTGACCGCGATGGTCGCCTGATTGATGAGGTTGTTGGCCTCGAGCGCATTCGAGCCGGTCTCGTCGCGCAAGTCCATCTCGATATTCGGGAAGGTCGCAATCGCCGGAATGCCGAGATCGGCGGCTTCCTTCGCCGCTTCGACCAGCTTGTCGACGCTCATGCGGTTTACGCCGGGCATCGCCGGTATGGGATCGAGGATATTGCTGCCCGGTACGATGAAGACCGGCCAGATGAGATCATCGACGGTCAGGCGGCTTTCCTGAACCAGACGGCGAGTCCAGTCGGCCTTGCGATTGCGGCGCATGCGGCGATGGCCGGTGATCGCGTCGACCAGATGCGTTTTGTCCTGCATGTAAGAATGTCCTTCGTATCCCACCTAAGTCAGGAAAGCTGCATAACACGAAGCAAGCGCCGTGCGAATGCGACAATGTTTCCCCCTGGACTTCCCCGGTGGACGAGGGTGCTTTGACAAGGCAAGCCGCCGAATTCAATATGGGCTGGTCGCCCGCCCGTGGAAACCGTATCTTCCGGCCATGGAACCTGATTCTCAACCTCTGCCGAAACGTCCGCTGACGGAAATCCTCTTTCTGGTCTTCATGAGGCTGGTCGCGGTTTCCTGTTTCTGGTTCGGCCTGCAATATTGGGCGATGCTGACGGGATATTCTCTCGGCGGGCATGGGCGGTTCGATATGCTTAACCTGCCATGGCGAGTGGCGGGTAGTGCGCTTGCGGTGATTTTCCCCGTCGCAGCGCTCGGTCTCTGGCTCGGCGCCTCCTGGGGGGCAGTCATGTGGGTCTTGGGTGCCGGCACCCAGATCGCCATGTATAAGGTGTGGCCATATATCTTCGGCGCCAACACGCTTGTACCCGTCATGCACGGTCTCGTGGCAACCATTTATATACTATTCCTGGTCGCTTTTTGGCTCGATCAGCGCCAGAATGAAGAGCGCGCAAGAATTGATTTACCATAAGAATAAAGCAATTCAGCCTGGTTTTCGGTCGAATTTTATTGCTAAGTCTTTGATTTGTAATGCATGGTGATAAGCCAGTCCCGCTTCGCCACAAGTTTGACCCACTTGGGAAAATGCAGGTAAGCATTTGTTAATCGTAGCTTTTAAGTAGAATTTTATGCGCATTGATTAGGTTCTCACTCAAGGCGGGAGACAAACAAACACACCGCCAAACAAAACAGTGAGGCAGTCATGATCAATAGCAAAGCAAAGCCGCAGGCCGTTGTTGCCGACGCACATGAAGATACCATCCGTTCGCTCTACATGGAGTCGCTGCACCTGGTGGAACGTCTCCACCGCCGCCTCCTCGATGTGATCAAGGACGAGTTCGATCGTCAGGGTCGCGATGATGTCAACGCCGTTCAGGCGCTCCTGCTGTTCAACATCGGCAATTCCGAACTGACGGCCGGCGAGCTTCGTTCGCGTGGTTATTACCTCGGATCGAACGTCTCCTACAACGTCAAGAAGCTCGTAGACCTCGGTCTCATCAACCACCAGCGTTCGCGTGTCGACCGCCGCTCGGTCCGCATCAGCCTGACTGAAAAAGGCCAGGAAATCGCAGAAACGGTTGCTCACCTCTACGAGCGCCACGTCGGCTCGATCGAAAAGGTCGGCGGCATCGGCACCGGCGAGTTCTCCGAAATGAACAAGCTGCTGCAGCGCCTCGATCGCTTCTGGAACGACTCTATCGCTTATCGCCTTTAATTCGACAGAACATTGATAGCGTTGCGGATTTATAAGCTTTCAATGTTACGTAGAAGCAAAAGTAGGAAATGAGAATGTGGGCTGTGGCGCATGATAGCGCCACTTCAAGATGCAGCGATGCTCAACAAAATTTTAGCTTCCATCAAATCATGCCAAGGTTCTGAAGTAGTCATTCAGAAGTTGGTTGCATGTGACGGCGTCAAAAGATCGCGTACCCATAAAGTGTTCGCCCATTACGTACATGGTCGAGTTTATTAAGTCGGTGATCGCGGACATGTTCGGAGCGGCGATTCCAAGTGCGGTGCCACGCACGGTCTTCATTGAGCATCGTCGCCTGAGCCGCATTAAGTCCATGTTCATGGAGCCATACGAGAAGCCAAGATAAACCACTTGCTGTGCTTCCTCAATCAGCTCACGCATTTTTTCTGGAACAGTCTCATCCTCCACTTGCTCAGTGAACGTCCGGATGTGGCTTGCAATTTTGGGGAGCGTTTGTCCCTCCACAGAAGACCCATACGGTACAGACGTCAGGCCATTACGTTGCCAAGGCAGACGTCCAACTTGACCATATGGGTGGATAACCGTGAGTTTTCCGGTTAGCTCTTGCGCATCGGGCAGGGGGATTTGCATATAATTGCTCACCCATTGCGAAACGTAGTGTTCAATACACCGGTCATAATTAAATGTGATAAAACTGACGTTGTCGAAAAGCTTTTCGAGATCACGAGTCTGAACGCCTTCACATAACATTTTACAGAACGTATTATGCCAGATGTCGGGGTGAGATGCGAAATTAATCTGTCCATAACGGCGCTGATCGCCAGATATTTTACTGCTCGACTCCGCTTCCATGATAGTGGCGGCGATACCGAGCTTTCCCATTTGAACAATCAATTCATTATCGGAATGGGTGTGTAGAAAATTGTCGATAGATAGCGCTTGATGCATCGCTGAAGCGATGATGCGTCCTGCGTGGCAGTGCGGATTAATATCGCGCTCTTGTTTTTCGTGTAAAATATGACGGACAGCTTCGACGATCTTTGGATCACCCGCCGAAAGATCGTAACCATTGTCGAAGCGGATGTCGAGTTTCACACCAATTTTGAGCTTCAGCTCGTCACCGATTGGGAGGCCAACTTCCTTACTAGCGCCCGCGCCGACAATAAAAACGGTTTTCTTTTTAAACATGGTAGCTCCGGCAAATTACTCTATAATATAGCGCTGTGCCGAGCTGCGGATAGCTTCGTTTTGTAGTAATTCACAAGATGATTATGGCTTTTAAGGGCTTCTATTTTTGATGCGCCATATCTGATGCAACATCACAGAAATGCACGCCACAGCCTGCGAATTCTCTCAATAAGTTGGTAAAACCATTGAGAGTGTCCGATGTGTGACTAAACACCTCAGGGCGCTAACAAGGCGGGCACCCGATGCAGATTGGATGTTTAGGCATCGCTTTGGTGCCTTTTCTTGCATGTCGGGCCAAGCCCCTATGCCGTATCCCCTCTTATTTTCAGGTGAACACAGCTTCGTGAGAACGGCCCCGTGACACGAATCGGCCATATTGATATGGGACCCGCAAAGGTGAAGGAGCCGGCGGTTTCTCCTGCTGTCGTGGCAAGTCCCGACTGTTCTGCCAGACAATAGCGCCCAGACCATGGGTATTGAGCATTACCGGCCGGCAGACACGTTGTACGTGTTTGTTAATCATATTGATTTAGGCATTGTTGAGAATGCCGAAGAGAGTGGCTGGTAGGTAGAATGACAAAAAAATTCGTTTCCGAATCCGTATCGCGCCGTGCGCTTCTGCGCTCGGCTGTTTCCGTTGGTGTTGCCGCGCTTGCCGCGCCGGCCCTGGCGCAGAATGCGCTCAACGATCTCATGGGCTCGTCGCGCCGCGGCAACTGGGATGACCAGTTCGACGCGAATTCGTCGCGTTCCGCCGTTGGCGTCGTTTCTAACAACCCGGTTCTCGGACGTGAAGCGCCTGTCTACATGCAGCAGGCGATCATGCAATATCAGCAGATCGTGCAGAATGGTGGCTGGCCGGACGTACCTGTCACCCAGCAGCGTCTCCAGATCGGCGTTTCTGATCCCTCCGTTCAGGCGCTTCGCCAGCGACTGATGGTCTCCGGCGACCTGCCGCGCGAAGCTGGCATTTCCAGCGCCTTCGATTCTTACGTCGATGGTGCGTTGAAGCGCTTCCAGGCCCGCCACGGCCTTCCCGCCGATGGTGTCAGCGGCGAATATACGACCAAGGCGCTCAATGTTTCGGCCCAGATCCGTCTGGCACAGTTGCAGACCAACCTCGTGCGCATCCAGTCCATGTCCGGCGATCTCGGCCAGCGTCACCTGATGGTGAACATTCCGGCCGCTGCCATCGAGGCGGTTGAGAATGAGCGCGTCGTCCTGCGCAACACCGCCGTCGTCGGTCGCGCCAGCCGCCCGACGCACGTCATCAATTCCAAGATTTACGAAGTCATCCTCAACCCTTACTGGACAGCGCCGCGCTCGATCGTCGAAAAGGACATCGTGCCGCTGATGCAGAAGGACCCGACCTATCTGGAGCGGAACAACATCCGCCTCATCGACGGCAAGGGACAGGAAGTTTCGCCGACGGCGGTCGACTGGTTTGCGCCAAAGGCACCGAACCTGATGTTCCGCCAGGACCCCGGCAAGATCAACGCCATGTCCTCGACGAAGATCAACTTCCACAATCCGAACAACGAATATATGCACGACACGCCGCAGCAGGGTCTGTTCAACAAGCTGATGCGGTTCGAATCGTCCGGCTGCGTGCGCGTACAGAACGTGCGAGACCTCACAAGCTGGCTGCTGCGCGACACGCCCGGCTGGTCGCGTCAGGAAATGGAACGCGTCATCGCCACCCGCGTCAACACACCGATCAAGCTGGCGCAGGAAGTGCCTGTCTATTTCGTCTATATCACCGCATGGTCGGCGAAGGACGGCGTGGTACAGTTCCGCGACGACATCTATGAAAAGGACGGCAACGCCGAACTGGCGCTCAACACCACCACCGGCATCGAACAGCCGGCTGGACCTGTCGACGACGACCTGTTGCCGCGCAACTGATCCGGCGCTGCCATCAGGTTTTTATATTTAAGTGAAAGGCCGCACCCCGTCGGGTGCGGCTTTTTTCATTTTCGCTGCTGGTTTTGAAAAAACAGCTGCCGTTTTTTGTCGCAACGTCGCAGTTTGACGGGCAAATCTCGCTGCCCGTATTGCTCTTGTTCGGGCAGGGCGCTAAGACGCCATCGCATTACTGTTTCAGGAGCCTTCACCATGTCGAACACAGATGCTTTCTTCTCCCGTCCGCTTGCCGAAGTCGATCCGGATATTTTCGGCGCGATCGAGAAGGAACTGGGTCGCCAGCGCCACGAGATCGAACTGATCGCCTCGGAAAACATCGTTTCCCGCGCTGTGCTTGAAGCGCAGGGTTCGATCATGACCAACAAATATGCCGAAGGTTATCCGGGCAAGCGTTATTACGGCGGCTGCCAGTTCGTAGACATTGCTGAAGAGCTTGCCATCGAGCGCGCCAAGAAGCTGTTCGGCGTCAACTTCGCCAACGTCCAGCCAAATTCCGGTTCGCAGATGAACCAGGCCGTGTTCCTCGCGCTGCTCCAGCCGGGCGACACCTTCATGGGTCTCGACCTGAACTCCGGAGGCCATCTGACGCACGGTTCGCCGGTCAACATGTCCGGCAAGTGGTTCAACGTCGTGTCTTACGGCGTGCGCGAAGGTGACAACCTGCTCGACATGGACGAGGTGGAGCGCAAGGCCAAGGAAACCCGGCCGAAGCTTATCCTTGCCGGCGGCACCGCCTATTCCCGTATCTGGGACTGGAAGCGCTTCCGCGAGATCGCCGATGAAGTCGGCGCCTATCTGATGGTCGATATGGCCCACATCGCTGGTCTCGTTGCCGGTGGCCAGCATCCGTCGCCGTTCCCGCATTGCCACGTTGCCACCACGACGACGCACAAGTCGTTGCGCGGCCCGCGTGGCGGCATGATCCTCACCAATGACGAGGATCTGGCCAAGAAGTTCAACTCCGCCGTTTTCCCCGGCCTGCAGGGCGGTCCGCTGATGCACGTCATCGCCGCAAAGGCAGTTGCCTTCGGTGAAGCTTTGCAGCCGGAATTCAAGGATTACGCCGCACAGGTCGTCAAGAACGCCAAGGCGCTTGCCGAAACGCTGATCGAAGGTGGTCTTGATGTCGTCTCCGGCGGCACCGACAACCACCTGATGCTGGTTGACCTTCGCAAGAAGAACGCCACCGGCAAGCGTGCTGAAGCAGCTCTCGGTCGCGCCTACGTCACCTGCAACAAGAACGGCATTCCTTTCGATCCGGAAAAGCCCTTCGTCACCTCGGGTGTGCGTCTCGGCACGCCGGCCGGCACGACGCGCGGTTTCAAGGAAGCGGAATTCCGCGAAATCGGCAAGCTGATCGTCGAGGTTCTCGATGGTCTGAAGGTCGCCAATTCGGATGAGGGCAACGCTGCTGTTGAAGCTGCGGTGCGCGAAAAGGTCGTCGGCCTGACTGACCGTTTCCCGATGTATCCGTACATGTAAGGACGTAAAGAGATGCGCTGCCCATTCTGCGGTTCCGAAGACACACAGGTCAAGGACTCGCGTCCGGCGGAGGATAACACCTCCATCCGCCGGCGGCGCATCTGCCCCGATTGCGGCGGCCGCTTCACAACCTATGAGCGCGTGCAACTGCGCGAGCTGATGGTCATCAAGAAAAGCGGCCGCAAGCTGCCCTTCGACCGGGAAAAGCTGGTGCGATCCTTTGAGATCGCGCTACGCAAACGCCCGGTTGACCGGGACCGGATCGAGCGGGCCGTCTCGGGCATCGCTCGCCGTCTGGAAAGTTCCGGTGAGACGGAAATCCCCTCGGAAGAAATCGGCCTCCAGGTGCTTGAAGCGCTGAAGAGCCTCGATGACGTGGCCTTCGTACGCTACGCCTCGGTCTATCGCGATTTCAGTCATGCCGAGGACTTCGAGAACGTGATTGCCGAAATCAACGCCAAGATCGCCCGAGATACAGACGCCGGAGCATAGACGTGACGAGCCGCGCCGATGACGAAAAATTCATGGCCCGGGCAATCGAGGTTTCCCTGCGTCATCAGGGTCAAACCGAGACCAATCCCTCCGTCGGTTGCGTTCTCGTAAAGGACGGAAAAATCATCGCCGAAGCGGTGACCGCAATTGGCGGCCGCCCCCATGCCGAACGCCAGGCGCTGGAAATCGCCGGCGAAGCGGCGCGCGGCGCAACAGCCTATGTCACCCTTGAACCCTGCTCGCACTGGGGCAAGACGCCGCCCTGCGCCAACGCGCTGGTCGAATACGGCGTGGCCCGTGTCGTTGTGGCGGTAGACGACCCGGACGAGCGTGTTTCCGGTCGCGGTTACTCCATCCTGCGGGAGGCGGGCATTGTCGTGGAAACCGGCCTGCTGCGCGAACAAGGCAAGAGAGCGCTTGCGGGTTACCTCACACGCCAGGTTAAAAAACGCCCGCATGTGATTCTGAAACTTGCCATTTCTTCCGATGGCATGATCGGCAGACAAGGGGAGGGGCAGGTAGCGATCACCGGTCCGCAGGCCAGGCACGCCGTGCATGAACTGAGAGCGCGCTGCGATTGCATCCTCGTGGGCATCCGTACCGCGATAGCGGACGATCCGGAACTGACCGTTCGAATTGCAGGTCTCGAAGATCGTTCTCCGGTCCGAATCGTGCTTGATCGCAAGTTTGAACTACCGTCGACGTCTAAGCTGGCGGGAAGTGCACGCGAGGTGCCGGTAATCGTCGCGGCGTTATCCCCCTCTGACCTGCCGGGTATCTTGCCCTCAAGGGGGGAGGTGCCCGGCAGGGCAGAGGGGGGTAGCCCCGACCGCCGACGCCAACAACTGACCGACGCGGGCGTCGAAATCCTTGAAGCACCAACCCTCGAGAACCTCCTTCACATTCTCGCTGAACGCGGCATGTCGGAACTTCTGGTCGAAGGCGGCGCTTTTGCCGCAAAATCGTTCCTTGAAGCCGATCTCGTGGACCGTATCATGCTGTTTGAAAGCCCGGTCGTGGTTGGTGAAGGCGGGATTGAAACGCCGCTCAGCCGTGCCGATATTCCGGGCGATTATGTTTTGGTCAGCGAAACCGCCTACGGGCCGGATCGCTGCTTCGATTATGAAAGGCCGCTTTGATGTTTACCGGAATTGTCACCGATGTTGGAACCGTGTCCGAGTTGGAAGCTCTGGCGGAAGGCATTCGTCTGCGGGTGGCGACCAATTACGATCCCAAGACCATCGATATGGGCGCATCGATCTCCCATGGCGGCGTCTGCCTGACGGTGACCAAACTGCCCGAAGACGGCAGCAACGAGCGCTGGTACGAGGTCGAAGCCTGGGAAGAGGCATTGCGCCTGACGACGATTGCGGGCTGGCAGAAGGGCACGCACGTCAATCTGGAGCGCGCCCTGAAGATTGGCGACGAGCTTGGCGGTCACATCGTTTCCGGCCATGTCGACGGCAAGGCGGAGATTCTGTCTGTCGAGCCGGAAGGTGAGGCGGTCCGTATCCGCCTGCGCGCGCCCGACCATCTGGCGAAATTCGTGGCGCCCAAGGGTTCCATTGCACTCGATGGCACTTCTCTGACCGTCAATGCGGTCGACGGAACGGATTTCGACGTGCTCCTGATCCGCCATACGCTCACAGTCACCACATGGGGTGAGCGCCAACCGGGTGATTTCGTCAATTTCGAAGTCGACACCATGGCGCGATATGCCGCAAGGCTTGCGGAGTTCCCCTCGGCGTAACAACGTTCGGCATCTATTGTGCTGAAATACACTCCCGGCCTTGAGCCGGTATCCAGCCAGCCCAAATCCTTGGGCTGAAAAGACTCTTGCCGCCGCGCAGACGCGCGTTGACTGAATTACCTCTCAAGGCCAGAATGCCGGATAGACTTTACCGTCCTCCGCCATCGCGACAGATCAGTTGTTGTCCCGCACTCCGCTTTCGATTGACGCGCAAACACTATAAAGACGTCTTTAGGCCCAAACGGGGTAGGGGGATTACGACATGCCGTCTTTCGAACTGCTGACAGCCTTTTTCATCACCACCGCCCTGTTTGCCTATATTCCCGGCCCGGCCATGCTTTATGCGGCGGCGCAGACCATGGCGCGCGGCCGGTTTGCCGGGCTGATGGCGGTGCTTGGCATCCATGTCGGCTGCTATTTCCATATCGTCGCCTCTGCGGCGGGGCTTTCGGTGCTGTTCCAGGCGGTGCCGTGGCTTTATCTGGCCGTGAAGCTGTGTGGCGCGCTTTATCTCATCTGGCTCGGCTTCTCGATGCTGCGCAGCAAGCTTGAAGGTGAGACCGTCAATCTGACCATCGAACCGAAATCGGCAAGGCGCGCCTTCATCGACAGCATCATCGTCGACGTGCTCAATCCGAAGACGGCGCTGTTCTTTCTGGCGTTTCTGCCGCAATTCGTTGATCCGGCGGCGGCCTTTCCGATCTGGCTGCAATTGCTGATCCTCGGTATCGCTGTCAATTTCATTTTTTCCTCCGCCGATCTCGTTGGCGTGCTTCTGGCGGGCGCGATGGTCGGGCGGCTCAAGCGCTCCAGCAGGGTGCAGGTGCTTGCCCGTCGCACTGCGGGAACGTTGCTGATGGGGCTTGGCGTACATCTGGCTTTCCAGAAAACCTGATTTTCGTAAGCCGCGCCTGATACGGCGAAAACCTGCGCAATTGTCTTGCAAACGGGGCCTCTTGCGCGGGTGACACATGAAATTACTTGCCAAAAACGGCCAGCCGTGGTTTGACCGCCGCAAAAGCCGGTATGATCCGGCCCGAACCTTTTCAGGAAAATCCCATGTCCAAACCCCATCTTCTTATCGTGGAAGCACGCTTTTACGACGATATGGCAGACGCTCTTCTCGAAGGCGCGAAGTTCGCGCTGGATGAGGCTGGCGCAACCTATGACGTCATCACCGTTCCCGGCGCGCTCGAAATCCCCGCTGCCATTGCCATGGCGCTGGATGGCGGCGACAACGAAGGCACGGAATATGATGGTTTCGTAGCGCTCGGCATGGTCATTCGTGGCGAGACCTACCACTTCGACATCGTTTCCAACGAATCCTCCCGCGCCCTGATGGATCTCGCCGTCAGCGAATCGCTGGCCATCGGCAACGGCATCCTCACCGTCGAAAACGACGATCAGGCATGGGCACGTGTTCGCCGTTCTGACAAGGATAAGGGCGGTTTTGCGGCCCGCGCCGCGCTGACGATGATCGAGCTCAAGAAAAAACTGGGTGGCTGAACGCATGTCGGATGTTGAAAATGGCGGCGAACCGCGCCAGCCTTCGGTAAAGCCCGCCAACCAGCGTGGCGCTGCGCGCCTCGCGGCCGTGCAGGCACTTTATCAGATGGATGTCGGCGGCACCGGCGTGATGGAAGTCGTGGCGGAATACGAGGCACATCGTCTCGGTCAGGAAGTCGATGGCGATACCTATCTGAAGGCCGATCCTTCCTGGTTCCGTTCCATCGTGTCCGGCGTCGTCCGCGATCAGACGAAGATCGACCCACTGGTGCGCTCCGCACTTCTGGAAGACTGGCCGCTGTCGCGTCTTGATGCCACCGTTCGCGCTATCTTGCGTGCCGGCGCTTTCGAGATTCTGGAGCGCAAGGACGTTCCGGTCGCCGTCATCGTTACGGAATATGTCGAAATCGCCCGTGCTTTCTTCGAGCATGACGAGCCGAAGCTGGTGAACGCGGTTCTGGACCGCATTGCCAAGCAGGTACGCGGCGAGGCAAAACGCTAAAATACGTTAGGTGAGGAAGATATGAGCGCCGTTTCCGTCCCCGGACTTGAAGTTCAACTGGACGAGGCGAAGCGCAACGTCTTCCTCCTGACCGCCGCACAGGCGATCATGGGCTCGGCAGCACCTATGAGCTTCTCGGTTGGCGCGCTTGCCGGTTACCAGTTGCTCGGGGCTGACAAGTCGCTGGCAACGGCGCCGCTTACCGGTTTCAACATCGGCGTGGCGCTGGGCGCCATCTGCGTTGCCGCAGCATCGCGTTTTCTCGGCCGCAAGGCGGGCTTCATGGTCGGCGCGCTGATGTGCTCCATCGGCGGCGGCATTGCTGCCGTGGCACTCTTCCGCTCCGACTTCTGGCTATTTGCGATCGGCCTGCTGCTGATCGGCATTTCCGGCGGCTTCACGCAGAAAATCCGCTTCGCTGCTGCCGACGCATCCCCCTCTTTCTACAAGCCGAAAGCCATTTCCTGGATATTGGCGGGTGGCATCGTCTCGGCGATCATCGGGCCGCAGCTTGCCATTTTCGGCAAGGATGTCTTCGCACCGGTCACCTTCGCCGGTGCTTTCATCGCGCTGGTGCCGCTCGGCATCATCGCGATTGCCATTCTGGCATTCCTGAAATTGCCGGACCCGAAGGCCGCCTCTATCCACGCGCAGGCGGCACGGCCTTTGTCGGAAATCGTGCGCACGCACCGGTTTGTCACCGGCATGGTCTGCGGCATCGGTTCCTATGCGTTGATGACCTTCATGATGACCGGCGCGCCGCTCGCCATGGTGGTCGGCTGCGGGTTTCCCACCGAACTTGCGACGCTCGGCATCCAGTGGCACGTTCTCGCCATGTTCGGCCCAAGTTTCTTCACCGGTATGTTGATTGCGCGATTCGGCGCGGAAAAAATCGTTGCAGCCGGTCTCGTCGTGCTGATGGCCTGCGCCGTCGTCGCCCATATGGGCATCGAATTGTGGAACTTCTGGGCGGCGCTCATTCTCCTCGGTCTCGGCTGGAACTTCGGCTTCATCGGCGCTACCGCCATCATCACCTCCAGCTACCGCCCGCATGAGGCAGACAAGGTACAGGGCTTTCACGATATCGTGCTGTTCGGCACGGTAGCGCTGTCGTCCTTCTCTTCCGGCAAGGTGTTTACAGCCTGGGGCTGGTCGGTCATGAACCTCGTTATCTGGCCGGTTGCGGGGCTATGCCTCGTGCTGGTGGCGTCGCTGTTGCTGACCCCGCGCAGAAACGCCGCGTAAGATCGCCTTCGATCTCTACCCCTTTCATGTTTCAGGCAAATTTGTGGGCTTGACGCCACGCCTTTCGCCAACGCAATCTTGCCGCGCAGGTCATTTTTCCTTGGGAGGGGAAGAATGGCCACGACAGGACAGGCCGCGCATTTGATCGCTCCTGTCCTTGCACATGGTTCGCCACGCCGGGGAGGGAGTGAGACCCGGCCTTTTGGGAGGTAAGTGCGCATGACCGTAATACCCATAGTGATTTTATGTGGGGTCCTGTCCGTGGTTTACGCGGCATGGACGACCAGGAGCGTTCTCGCTGCCGATCAGGGCAACGAGCGTATGCGTGAAATAGCAGGTTTTATCCGTGAAGGTGCGCAGGCTTATCTCACCCGTCAATATCTCACCATCGCCATCGTCGGATTGATTGTCGCCGTTCTCGCCTGGTATCTGCTGTCGGCTCTCGCGGCCATCGGGTTTATCATCGGCGCCGTGCTTTCGGGTGCTGCCGGTTTCATCGGCATGCATGTCTCCGTCCGTGCCAATCTGCGCACCGCACAAGCCGCATCCCACAGCCTTGCCGCCGGTCTCGACATCGCGTTCAAATCAGGCGCCATCACGGGCATGCTGGTGGCTGGCCTCGCGCTGCTTGGCGTATCCATCTATTATTTCATCCTCACCTCGGTGCTCGGCCATGCGCCCGGATCGCGTGAGGTGATTGACGCGCTGGTGTCGCTCGGTTTCGGCGCTTCGCTTATCTCCATCTTCGCCCGTCTCGGCGGTGGCATCTTCACCAAGGGTGCAGATGTCGGCGGCGATCTCGTCGGCAAGGTCGAAGCAGGCATTCCCGAGGACGACCCCCGCAACCCGGCAACCATCGCCGACAATGTCGGCGACAACGTCGGCGATTGCGCCGGAATGGCGGCCGACCTTTTCGAGACCTATGCCGTCTCGGTGGTCGCAACCATGGTGCTTGCGGCGATCTTCTTTGCCGGAACGCCGATACTGGAAAGCGCGATGGTCTACCCGCTGGCCATTTGCGGCGCCTGCATCCTGACCTCGATTGCCGGCACCTTCTTCGTCAAGCTGGGCACCAACAACTCCATCATGGGCGCTCTCTATAAAGGGCTGATTGCCACCGGTGTCTTCTCGATTGCGGGGCTTGCCGTGGCAACTTACGCGACCGTGGGCTGGGGTACCATCGGCACGGTTGCCGGAATGGAGATTACCGGCACAAACCTCTTCCTGTGCGGGCTGGTCGGCCTTGTGGTAACAGCGCTGATCGTCGTCATCACCGAATATTATACCGGCACCAACAAACGCCCGGTCAATTCCATCGCGCAGGCTTCGGTCACGGGCCACGGCACCAACGTCATCCAGGGTCTTGCAGTCTCGCTGGAATCGACGGCGCTGCCGGCGCTTGTCATCGTTGGCGGCATCATCGGCACCTACCAGCTCGGTGGCCTGTTCGGCACGGGCATCGCGGTCACCGCCATGCTTGGTCTGGCGGGCATGATCGTGGCGCTCGACGCCTTCGGTCCGGTGACTGACAATGCCGGCGGCATTGCCGAAATGGCCGGTCTCGACCCGGATGTGCGTAAGGCGACCGACGCGCTGGATGCCGTCGGCAACACCACCAAGGCGGTGACCAAGGGTTACGCCATCGGCTCTGCCGGTCTCGGCGCGCTGGTGCTGTTTGCCGCCTATTCCAACGACCTGTCCTATTTCGCTGCCAATGGCGATACCTATCCTTACTTCAAGGATATCGGCGAAATATCCTTCAGCCTTGCCAATCCTTACGTCGTTGCCGGTCTGCTGTTCGGCGGCCTCATTCCGTATCTCTTTGGCGGTATCGCCATGACGGCGGTGGGCAAGGCGGCAAGCTCGATCGTCGAGGAAGTTCGCCGCCAGTTCCGCGAAAAGCCTGGCATCATGGCAGGAACGGAAAAACCGGACTACGGCAGGGCGGTCGATCTTTTGACCAAGGCGGCGATCAAGGAGATGATCATTCCGTCGCTGTTGCCGGTTCTGGCGCCGCTCGTCGTTTATTTCGGCGTGCTGCTTATCTCAGGTTCCAAGGCCTCTGCCTTTGCCGCACTCGGTGCATCGTTGCTTGGCGTCATCATCAACGGCCTGTTCGTGGCGATTTCCATGACCTCCGGTGGTGGTGCGTGGGATAACGCCAAGAAAAGCTTCGAGGATGGCTTCATCGACAAGGACGGCGTGCGCCACGTCAAGGGTTCGGACGCCCACAAGGCGTCGGTTACGGGCGATACGGTGGGCGATCCCTACAAGGATACCGCCGGTCCGGCGGTCAACCCGGCTATCAAGATCACCAATATCGTGGCGCTACTGCTATTGGCGGTTCTCGCCCACTAAGGAGTTGCAGCATCGACAAAGAAAAAGGCCCGGGGAGCGATCTCCGGGCCTTTGAATTTTCGTTCCGTCTTCCGATCAGGGGGTGTTGCCGCTCTGGCCAAGAATGCTCTTGGCGATGTTGGCGCCCGAGGTGCCGCCGGACAGCAGCTGCTGCAGGAAGGTGAGATCCTTGCCGCCTGTCGGGGTGGTACGCGAAATCGTGTCGAAGACCTTGCCGTCCTGCAGCGCGTAATTGGCCTTACGCTCGATTACGCCGTCCTTGTTGAAATAGATCGCGAGAATGTTCTGTTCGACCAACGTCGGCTTCATGAAAGCGGCGCGGCGCACACGCTTCTGCGAGATGTAATAGAAAACCTCGTTGCCGAACGTCGCCGTGGTGGAGGGCGTGCCCATGGTCAGCAGAACCTGCTCGCGGCTGGAACCTTCCGGGATCAGCTGAAGCGACTGCTCGTCCATGACGTAGCCGTTGTGGAACACATCGGTGGTGCTGGTGCAGGCGGAAAGCAGGGTGGACGCGACGACGATTGCGATGGCGGTCTTGCCCAGAATTTTACCGTGACTTGCGGATTTCTGCTTGCTCAACTGCTTTTCCCCGACTGCGATCATGAATGGCACCTTCCGGCATTGCGTGGTGCACAGTGTCTGTGCACATGATTGTGTCAATCCGGGGACGGAAAATCCCGATCACCCCCCAAATTCAACGCTTTCACGGCCTTTGGAAACTCTTCCGGTCTCTTAGACTGTTTCAGCCGAAAGACGAACGTGACCGCGACAGCATTGCAATTCGTGGATGCTTCGGTAAACCAGCTTTGGCGATCATGCAACAAGTGCGATAGGCGGGTGAGCGAATTCACCAGCCCCGTTCGGAAAAAAACGATGATATTCGGGCTGTTCAGACAGAAAAACAACAACCGCGCCATAGTAGACCGGCAATATGCGATCCTGACGGCTGCGGCCCGCACGCCCGCTTTTTATCTTGATCTCGGCGTTCCGGACACGGTGATGGGCCGCTTCGAGATGCTGTCGATCATCATGATTCTCTATTTCCGCCGCACCAAATCCTCCGGTGTGAGCGGGCAGGAAATCGCCCAGGAGATCGTCGACGCCTTTTTTCAGGATATCGACCATTCCATCCGTGAGCTCGGCATTGGCGACCAGGGCGTGCCGAAGCGCATGAAGAAATTTGCCGGTATGTTCTACGGGCGGCTCGAATCCTATGCGGCGGCGCTGGATGCATCCGACCCCGTTGCCCTTGCCGCAGCGCTCCGGCGCAATATATACCCCCAGACAGATGAGAAGGCACCGGAACTGGACGGGCTTGCGGACTGGATGATGGAGGCGTCTTCCACCCTTTCCGCAGGCTCCGAAGAAACGATAGCAACCGGAAGCCTGAAGCTGCCTTTGCCTGGACTATGAGGTTTACGATGAACGCGCGACACGCCGCAAATGACGATCTGCCTTTTTCCTACCCCGTAAAGGTAGGCCATATTTCCGCCAATCCGGTGAGGATTGGTCTTGAAGCCAATGCCGAGGAACTGAAGGCGCTGGCGAAATTCTGGGATGTGGTTTCCGTCGAATATCTGAAGGCGGAACTGCAGGTTACCCGCTGGAAGAGGGATGGCGTGAAGATCAAGGGCGAGGTGCATGCGGCCGTGACCCAGTCCTGCGTCGTGACGCTGGAGCCGGTTTCCAGCAAGATCGACGAGAGCGTCGAGCATATTTTCGTTCCGGAAGGATCGAAGCTGGCGAGGATGGTCACCAATGAGGAAGGGGAGATCGTACTCGATCCCAATGGCCCTGACATTCCCGACCAGTTCACCGGCGACAGCATTGATGTTGGCGCGACTGTTGCGGAATTCGCAGCCCTTGCGATCGATCCCTATCCGCGCAAATCGGATATCGAATTTACCGATACGACCGAAAATGAGCCTGAAGAAGAAAAGCGTCCGTCGCCTTTCGCCGTGTTGAAAGACTGGAAAAAAGACTGAATGCGCCGCCGGGCTGAAATAATTTTATTGTAACACAGGCCGGAACAGGTATTTTCGCGCAAAATCCGCTTGAGTGGCGGCAAAAAGGATAAGGGACGAGTGATCAGAATAGCGATTGACGTCATGGGTGGCGATTTCGGCCCTGATGTTGCCATACCCGGTGCCGCCAAGGCGCTTGAACGGCACAACGATGTGACTTTTCTGCTCTACGGGCAGAAAAGCAAGTGCGACCCCATTCTGGCACAATATCCCGCACTTCGGGAAAAATCGGTCTTTCACGATTGTGAAATCTCGGTCGCCATGGACGAAAAGCCAAGTCAGGCGCTTCGTCGTGGCCGCTATGTCTCCAGCATGTGGCGCGCCATCGAGGCCGTGAAGCTCGGTGAAGCGGACGTCGTCGTATCCGCCGGCAATACCGGCGCGCTGATGGCCATGGCCAAATTCTGTTTGCGCACCATGGCGCGGGTGGAACGCCCGGCCATCGCCGGCATATGGCCGACGCTGAAAGGCGAAAGCATCGTGCTCGATGTTGGTGCCACGATTGGCGCCGATTCCCAGCAATTGCTCGATTTTGCCCTGATGGGCGGCGCCATGGCGCGTGCGCTTTTCGATATCGACCGTCCGACCGTCGGTTTGCTGAATGTCGGCGTCGAGGAGGTGAAGGGTCAGGAAGAGGTCCGTGAAGCCGGACGGCTGATCCGCGAGGCCGATCTAGGCACCATCGATTACCGCGGTTTCGTCGAGGGTGACGACATTGGCAAGGGCACGGTGGATGTGGTGGTGACCGAAGGTTTCACCGGCAACATTGCGCTCAAAGCCGCCGAAGGCACGGCGCGCCAGATCACCACGCTTCTGCGTGAGGCGATCTCCCGCAGCTTCTTTGCCAAGATCGGTTATATTCTCGCGAAAAGCGCTTTCGATGTGCTGCGAGAAAAAATGGACCCGCGCAAGGTCAATGGCGGCGTGTTTCTCGGCCTGAACGGCATTGTCATCAAAAGCCATGGCGGCACGGATGCCATCGGTTTTGCCTCCGCGGTCGATGTCGGCTACGACATGGTCCATAACGGTCTTACAGCAAAAATTGAAAACGATCTGAAGATTTACCACGCAAGACGGCTTCCGCCCCCGGCGCCCGAAGCTCTCGTGGCTGACGAGGAATAAGGGAATGATCCGCTCTATCGTACGTGGTTTCGGGGCAGCGCTTCCGAAGCGTGTCATGACCAATAGTGAAATCGAAGGGGTCGTAGAGACTTCCGATGAATGGATCGTGCAGCGCACGGGCATTCGTCAGCGCTACATAGCGGGAGAAGGTGAGACCACCGCTTCGCTCGGCGAGGCTGCGGCGCGTGCGGCGCTCGACAATGCCGGCCTGACGCCCGATGATATCGACCTCATCATTCTGGCAACTTCGACACCGGACAATACATTTCCGGCAACGGCGGTAAACATCCAGAACCGTCTCGGCATGACCCACGGTTTCGCCTTCGACATGCAGGCCGTCTGCTCCGGCTTCGTCTATGCCGTGGCCACCGCCGATCTTTACATTCGCGGCGGCATGGCCAAGCGCGTGCTGGTGATCGGCGCCGAAACATTCTCGCGCATTCTCGACTGGAAGGACCGCACCACCTGCGTTCTGTTCGGTGATGGTGCAGGCGCACTCGTAATCGAGGCAGGCGAAGGCGAAGGTACTTCCAGCGATCGTGGCATCCTCACCTCGCAGCTGCGCTCCGACGGTTCGCACAAGGACAAGCTTTACGTCGATGGTGGACCTTCCACGACCGGCACGGTCGGCCATCTGCGCATGGAAGGCCGGGAAGTGTTCAAGCACGCTGTCGGCATGATCACCGACGTCATCGAACAGGCTTTCGAGGCGACAGGCACGACGGCTGATGATCTCGACTGGCTCGTCCCGCATCAGGCCAACAAGCGCATCATCGACGGATCGGCAAAAAAGCTCAATATCGATCCGGAAAAAGTCGTCATCACCGTCGATAAGCATGGCAATACGTCGGCCGCATCCATTCCGCTGGCGCTTGCCGTTGCGGCCAGTGACGGACGCATCAAGAAAGGCGATCTGGTCATGCTGGAGGCGATGGGCGGCGGTTTCACCTGGGGCGCAGTGCTGCTGCGCTGGTAACGGCAAATTTTAGCGTTTACCGGGGCGTTGGCACAAAATCGGTTGTGATTTTTGCGGCAGTACCCCGTTCAAACGCGCTGAAGCGACCCCCGCGTGCGGCAAAACCGCGTCAGTCGCTCTAAGCCATTGCACTGATTGCCGAAAGCCTCAAATGAATCTGGAACAATCCCTTGACCGGTCGCCACAAGGGAAATAATCTCGGCGGCTCCTAGAGAAAAATTCAGACACGGTTTGTGGGGAAAAATGGCCGGGAAGACAGTGACACGCGCAGATCTTGCAGAATCTGTGTTTCGTAAAGTCGGGCTGTCCCGCACCGAATCCGCCGAACTGGTCGAAACGATCATCGACGAGATTTGTAATGCGATCACGCGCGGCGAGGTCGTCAAGCTCTCGTCCTTCGCGACATTTCAGATCAGGGAAAAGAACGAGCGTATCGGCCGCAACCCGAAAACGGGTGAGGAAGTTCCGATTTCGCCACGCCGCGTCATGACCTTCAAGGCGTCAAACGTGCTGAAACAGCGAATCCTGAAGGCGCATACGGCTCGCAAGACCAAGCAAAAGGGTCAGAAAGCCGGGGCGTAAGCCGGCTGTAACACGGGTTTTTTGCCGCATGGCAAGCCTTTATCCCCATTCTTCTTGTGAACATGCTTGAATTTCGACGTGCAAGCCGTTGAAATCTGGTCGACTCACATCATAATCAATTTTAGATAAATGGTATCTTGCCGCCACGGGCATCGGTGCGAGGATCGGGTTCGATTTTTCGCAAGACATGATGCACGGTATCGGCTGGTGAAAAGCGTTCTTGTTCAGTGTCCGGCTGGGTGCATGGCGCTCAAGGTCCGGATGGGAGTGGAAGTTTGGACAAAAGCCCCGACGCGTTTCGGACGATCAGTGAAGTGGCGGATGAGCTGAACCTGCCGCAGCACGTGCTGCGTTTCTGGGAAACGCGCTTTCCGCAGATCAAGCCGATGAAACGGGGCGGGGGCCGCCGTTATTACCGCCCTGATGATATCGATCTCCTCAAGGGCATTCGTCATCTTCTTTATGACCACGGCTACACCATCAAAGGTGTGCAGAAACTTCTGAAAACCAACGGAAACCGTTTCGTGGCGGCAATCGCGTCGGGCGATCTTGCTACCATGGAAGCCATCATGGCAGCGAGCGGCGAAAAGGAAGTTGCCGAACCGCGCGTGCTGGATCCGGACGGAGACGAGGTCGTCGGCCGCCCGAAAGCCAAGCCGAGCGGCCGATTTTTCGGCTTCGGCGGCGGTAACAGCGATACCGAGATATCGGTCGGCAAATCTGGCATCGGCAAGGATGACCAAGCGCTGTTGCAGGAGGCGCTGTTCGATCTTCTCGAATGCAAGCGGCTGCTTGATCAGGTTCGCTGATCGTTTTTCCACAACTCTGTTCGAGCATTTTCAGGAAAAGCGAAGGCGCTCTGGAATGCCAACCTTTCAGAAACTCTCTTGACCGATAATGCGGCTCCGTAAAAAGGAGTCTGATCGTGAGCAATCGAAAACCGACAACGCGACGCCGTACGGCGAAGAAATCGGCCGGTGGCAGCGTTTGGCCCTGGGTGCTAATGCTGGGCGTCGTGGCCGGCGGCATTCAGGCTTACGAACATCGCGACAGTCTTATGCCGCAGCGGCATGTCGCGAAGGCAACATCCACGACGACAAATTCCCCCAAGATCGCCGTAGCCGCCAAACGCGAGACGGCCGCACCGGAGAAGGTGGCGGCCATCCGCCCCGCATCGCCGGTTTCACCGATCAATGGTCCGGTGCCGCCACGCTCGATTGCCATGCCGCCTGCGGCACAGCAGAGCCAGGTTGCCGCTATCCTGCCGGAAACACGCCCTTCGGTCGAAAAAGTCTCGCTGGGAGAAAAAAGCGGCGCCTTTGCCTTTTGTGGTCGCTCAGGTCTCACAAATTGCGTGGCCGATGGCAATACCTTCTGGATGAAGGGCGTGAAAATGCAGCTCGCCGGCATTGAGGTCCCGCAGATCGACCGGGCGCGATGCATGGAAGAGCGTCAGCGCGGTTTCATTGCCAAGGTGCGGTTGCGGGATATGTTGAATGCCGGCGCATTCGATGTGGCGTCGTCGGCAACAGCCGGCGGGCAAGCCATGGAACGCAAACGGATTTCACGTTCGGGCGTATCCTTTGCCGATCAACTCGTGCGGGAAGGCCTGGCTCATCCGGTCTCGGCAAAAAATCAGTCCTGGTGTGGCTAAGGCGCGGTTGACCGAAACGGTGCGGCCTGTGTAGATGTGGCGCTGTCGGTGCTTGGGGTCAGGGTTTCGTTCGATCCTGCGCCTGAGGAATGACAAGGCAATTTTGTAGCGCCGGGGCCTGTTGGCACGCGGCGCGACAATGCGGACGTGGCGAAATCGGTAGACGCAGCAGACTTAAAATCTGCCGACCATTGGTCTTGCGGGTTCAAGTCCCGCCGTCCGCACCATTTCCATCTCCAATTAAAAGATTTCTCTGCCGTTTTCCTGCGACATGCGGGCATTCGGGATGGATTCTGCGCCAGGATAGTCGATATCCGGGCAATCGATTGCATCATGACGGATGAGTCAGCCTAAAAAATGGGCTTGTTCACGCTCGCGGCATTTCTCCGTGAAAATCATCCAAAAGAGCCTATTGACCTTGCCACGATGGGAAGCCCTATCTTTTTTTTGTAAAGAGAAAAAGAGGTCATGCGCATGTCACAAATCCAGATACAGGCGAACCATTCGATAGCCATCGAGGGAATGACATGTGCCTCCTGCGTCGGTCGTGTCGAGAAGGCTATTGCCAAGGTGCCGGGGGTCGTCAAGGCTTCGGTCAATCTTGCGACGGAGCGCGCCGATATTGCTTTTTCAGGAGCGCCCAACGTTTCGGCCGTTGTCGATGCCGTGCGAAATGCAGGCTATAGCGTCGACGAGAAAACCATCGAACTCGATATCGAGGGCATGACTTGCGCGTCCTGTGTCGGCCGTGTCGAAAAGGCGCTGAAGGCCGTTTCCGGTGTCTCCGACGCGAGTGTCAATCTCGCAACGGAGCGCGCCACCGTCCGCGTCGCCGGCAATGCCGTCTCTGCCGCCAGGCTGGCCGAAGCAATCAGCCAAGCCGGTTACAAGGCAAACGAGATCGTCGCCGACAAGGCCAAGGGTGACGAGCCGGACCGGCGCGAAGCCGAATTGCGCGGTTTGAAAATCAGCCTGGCCACCGCTGTTGCCCTGACGCTGCCGGTCTTCATTCTGGAGATGGGCTCGCATCTTGTGCCCGCCATCCATGATTTCGTGATGGAAACCGTCGGCATGCGGGAAAGCTGGTATCTGCAATTCGCGCTGACCACGCTTGTCCTCTTCGGGCCGGGCCTGCGGTTCTTCAAAAAAGGCATCCCCGCACTTCTGCGGCTGGCGCCAGATATGAATTCGCTGGTGGTGCTGGGCACTGCCGCCGCCTGGGGGTTCTCGGTCGTCGCCACCTTCGTGCCCGAAATCCTGCCGAGAGGCACGGCCAATGTCTATTATGAGGCCGCAGCGGTGATCGTCACGCTTATCCTGCTCGGCCGTTTCCTCGAGGCGCGCGCCAAGGGCCGCACCAGCGAGGCGATAAAGCGGCTCGTCGGCCTGCAGGCCAAGTCCGCCCGCGTGATGCGCAATGGTGAAATCATCGATGTGCCGCTGCAGGATGTTGCGACCGGCGATGTCATCGTCGTCCGTCCCGGCGAGAAAGTGCCAGTCGATGGTCTGGTGCTTGATGGTTCTTCCTATGTCGACGAATCGATGATTACAGGCGAACCAGTGCCGGTGACCAAGACGGCTGGGTCCGAAGTCGTGGGCGGTACGGTCAACAGAAACGGCTCCTTCACGTTCCGCGCCACGAAGGTCGGCGCCGACACGCTGATCGCGCAGATCATCCGCATGGTCGAGGAAGCGCAGGCCGACAAACTGCCGATACAGGCGCTGGTGGACAAGGTGACCAACTGGTTCGTGCCTGCAGTCATGCTCGCTGCACTCGTCACCTTCATCGTCTGGTTCATTCTCGGACCGGACCCGGCCTTGACCTTTGCGCTGGTTAACGCCGTCGCTGTCCTCATCATCGCTTGCCCCTGCGCCATGGGCCTTGCCACCCCGACCTCGATCATGGTCGGAACCGGCCGTGCAGCCGAAATGGGCGTGCTGTTCCGGCGCGGCGATGCTCTCCAGACTTTGCGTGACGCCGATGTCATCGCCGTCGACAAGACCGGCACGCTGACGCTCGGCAAGCCGACACTGGTGCATTTCACCACGACAGAAGGCTTCGATCAGGATGAGGTGTTGCGCCTTGTCGCCTCGCTTGAGAGCCGTTCCGAGCATCCCATAGCCGAAGCGATCGTCGAGGCGGCGAAACATGGTGGCCTGACGCTTGCCGACGCGGCCGGCTTTGAGGCGACCCCCGGTTTCGGCGTTGCGGCAACGGTTGACGGCCGCAAGGTCGAGGCGGGCGCCGACCGCTTCATGGTGAAGCTCGGTTACGATATTGCGAAGTTCGCCGACGATGCCGACCGGCTGGGCAGGGAAGGGCAGTCGCCGCTTTATGCCGCTGTCGATGGCCGGCTGGCCGCCATCATCGCTGTTGCCGATCCGATCAAGCCGACGACCCCGGAGGCGATAGCAGCGCTGCATGCGCTTGGTCTCAAGGTCACGATGATAACAGGCGATAACCGCCGCACGGCCGAAGCCATTGCCCGCCGTCTTGGTATCGACGAAGTGGTGGCGGAAGTGCTGCCTGACGGCAAGGTCGAGGCCGTTAAAAGACTTGCGGCCGATGGCCGGCGGGTGGCCTTCGTCGGTGATGGCATCAACGATGCGCCGGCCCTTGCGGCGGCCGATGTCGGTCTGGCAATCGGCACGGGTACGGATGTCGCCATAGAAAGCGCCGATGTGGTATTGATGTCTGGCGATTTGCGCGGTGTCGCGAATGCCATTGCGTTGTCCAAGGCGACGATCCGCAACATCCGCCAGAACCTGTTCTGGGCCTTTGCCTATAATGCCGCACTCGTTCCCGTGGCGGCCGGAATATTGTATCCTGCCAACGGTGTTCTGCTGTCGCCTGTCCTTGCAGCCGGAGCCATGGCGCTTTCCAGCGTGTTTGTCTTGACCAACGCGCTGCGTCTCAAAAGCTTCCGCCCGCCGCTGCTTGACAGATCGTCCGGCATGCAACTCGCAGCGGCAGAATAGGGGGCGGATGTGATGACGCCTGGAAACACAGTCTATTTGCCACGTATCGGACGCAGCATTGTGGCAGCGCAGGGCGAGACCGTCCTTCAGGCCGCCCTTGCCGCCAGAATTTCCTATCCGCACGGCTGTCGCATGGGCCGGTGCGGGGCGTGCAAATCGCACCTCGTCTCAGGCGAGATCGACCTTCTCAAGCATACGCCCTTTTCGTTGACAGAAGAGGAAAAGGCGGAAGGACTGACACTCGCGTGCCGCGCCGTGCCGTTGAGCGACGTGACGATCGGCTGGCTCGACGGTGAGGATGAGTTTGCCGATATTCCGGCCGGCCGCTTTGATGGCGTCATCGCGGAAGCGGTGGATGCGACGCATGATATCAAGCTCATCCGCATCAGGCTCGACGATCGCGAACTGTTTACCTTCAAGGCCGGCCAATATGTGCGCCTGCTTTATCCGGACTGTTCGCCGCGTGACTATTCCATTGCCAGCCGCATCGATGAGGACCTGATCGAATTCCATATCCGGCATGTCCCCGGCGGCGTCACGAGTGGCCATATTTTCGCGAACGCCAAGGCGGGTGACCCTGTCGTGCTGGTCGGTCCCTTCGGGGCTTCGTATTTGCGGGAAAAGCATTGCGGACCGATCCTCGGCATTGCCGGCGGTTCGGGGCTGGCGCCGGTGAAGGCGGTGGTAGAGGCAGCGCTTGCCACTGATCGCACCACGGGCCGGGAACGCCCGATCCATGTCTATTTCGGCGCCCGCGCCGAGCGTGACCTCTATATGGTCGACCGTTTCGAAGAACTTGCCGTAAGCCACGGCAATCTGAGCTTCGTTCCGGTTCTCTCGAATGAAGACCATGCGCAGATACGGCGCGGTTATGTCGGTTCCGCCGTGGCAGACGACTTCGACGATCTCGATGGCTGGAAAGCCTATCTGGCCGGACCGCCGGCGATGATCGAGGCAACGGTGCCGCAGCTCCTGGCAAGGGGCATCCGCACCGCCGACATTCATGCAGACGTGTTTTTCACCCCGGAAAGATAGGAGCAGGATCGATGAACATTGGTACAGCCGCCACCGCATCCGGTGTTTCCGCAAAGATGATCCGCCACTACGAGACGATCGGGCTGATCAAATCCGCAAACCGCACGGAATCCGGTTATCGGGTCTACACGACCAACGATCTGGAGACGCTGCGTTTCATCCGCCGCGGCCGCGACCTCGGTTTCTCGATCGAAAAGATCAGGCAGCTCATGACCCTGTGGCGCGATCCCGGCGGTGCATCCTGCGACGTCAAGCGCATCGTCATGGAACATGTCGTAGATCTCGAGGCCAAGATGCATGCTCTTCGGGAGATGGCCGACACGCTGCGAAATATCGCGACCTATTGCCCTGACAATGGTGAACCGGATTGCCCGATCATTCAGGATCTTGCCCAATCTGAAGACCCCGATTTTACGCCGGTGGCGATCCTGCCCAAGCGTTCCGGCATGCTGAAGGGCACGTCCGGTGTGGTGACGGATTTGCCGCGCCTCATGAAATAAACCGCATTTCCCCGGCGGGGACCGATCATCAATTGCAGTGCAATGGCCATTTTCGGCGAAGGAGAACAGGCAATGTGGATACAGATAATACAACGCTTCCTTATTCTGTGCCTTATGCTGATGATCGTCTCCGTCATCGCGTTTCTTTTGCCCTACATGGCCGGTGGCGATCCTGCCCGCACCATTCTGTTTTCGCGCATGCGCGATACGGCGCTCGATCCGCATGCAGTCGAGGCCCTTCGGTTAAGCCTCGGGCTCGACCGGCCGCTTTACGTCCAATATTTCGCATGGCTGTCGGGCGCGCTGCGCGGTGATCTGGGCTTTTCCTTCACCAGCAGCCAGCCGGTGGCGGGTGAGCTTTTGCGCTCTCTCGGCGTGTCCGTGACATTAGCACTGACGGCGCTGGCGATTGCGGTCGCCGTCGCCCTGCCGCTCGGCACGTTGGCGGCGATGCGTCCGGGTGGCCGGCTGGACAATTTCGCAACGCTGA
This sequence comes from Agrobacterium tumefaciens, assembly GCF_009649785.1. GTDB lineage: Bacteria > Pseudomonadota > Alphaproteobacteria > Rhizobiales > Rhizobiaceae > Agrobacterium > Agrobacterium tumefaciens. Next base: position 75,454 of record NZ_WJOK01000017.1, read on the forward strand.
TGATCCAGACCTTCGTTGCCACGCCGGAATACTGGTTTGCGCCGATGTCGGCGCTCGTCTTTGCGCTTTATCTCGGCTGGTTGCCGTCCGCGGGCTGGGATAGCTGGCGCTCGCTGGTGCTTCCCGCTTTGACATTGACGCTGCGCCCACTGGCCTATTTCACGCAGGTGACGCGCGCCGCCATGGCTGAGGTTCTGCGCGCGCCTTACATCACGGCGGCCCGCAGCCGCGGTCTCGGCATGCATGGCACGGTCATGCGCCACGGCATTCGCAACGGTTCGCTTCCGATCGTCACCTTCTTTGCCCTGTGGCTTGCGGGCCTGCTTGGCGGATCGGTGGTCGTGGAGGTGATATTCGCCATCCCCGGAATGGGCCGGCTTCTTTACGACGCCGTGGTCAATCGGGACATCCCCATGCTGCAGGGCGGTTTCATCTGCATCGTCGCCCTTTCCATCCTGATCAATACCCTGGCCGATGGCCTCTATGTCCTGATCAATCCAGCAATGCGAGGTCAACATGACCATTAGTCACTTCCCGAGCGCGCCGGTAGCCGCCATGCCAATGACCTTGCCCAAGCGCCCGTCGACACTTTTCCGGTTCACGGATTTCATCCGCCGGCGGCACTGGACGTTCTACGCGGGTTCGGCGATTTTTCTCGTCATCATCGTGCTGCTCGTCATCGCGCCGTGGATTTCGCCCTATAATCCCGCGCAGCAAAGCCTTCGCCTGCGATTGAATGCGCCAAGCGCCGCCTACTGGCTGGGCACTGACCATCTTGGGCGTGATGTTTTGAGCCGGTTGCTTATCGGCGGACGCTTCACGGTCACGATTGCCGCCATCACCGTCATCCTGTCGGTCGCCATCGGAACATTTATCGGCATCATCAGCGGTCGCAGCCGCGGCGTTGTCGATGAAGTCCTGATGCGGGTGGTGGATCTGCTCATCGCCATCCCTGACGTGGTGATCGCCATTTTCCTCGTCGCCATCTTCGGCCCGGGATATGGAACGTTGATCGCGTCGCTGACGATCGTCGGCTGGACACCTTTTGCGCGACTGGCACGCGGACTGACGCTTTCGATCAATTCCCGAGAATATATGCGCGCCGCCGAGGTGCTTGGATGCACACGCCGCTTCATTATTTTCCGGCATGTCATTCCCAACACGATCTGGCCCATCGCAGCAGTTGCCTTCCTGCGCTTCGGCCACAAGCTGATCACGGTGGGCGGACTGTCGTTTCTCGGCCTCGGCGTGCAGCCGCCTGCCGCAGACTGGGCGCTGATGCTGGCCGATGCGCAGGCCTATGCGGAACGTATGCCCATTCTCGTGATCGCACCGGGTCTGGCGATTTTCCTGTCGGCGTTGAGCGTGACATGGATCGGCCACGGCCTGAACATGGATACCAGGAAACCGAACGGCCATTGACGCCTGCGGTTAGAGCAATGACCGGCACCCGCGCCGATCAAACATACACAGGGCACGATAGCCCCAAGGAGAGTATTATCGTCTGAAGCCGCTTGAAAATACGCCCATGCCTCCGATGCAATAATAATAAGGGGAACTCTTATGAATATCGAAGGACACACGCATGCCAATACGGCCATCGCCCCGGAGCGGACACCGCTTCTGGAAATCGAGGATCTGCACGTTTCGGTGCCGTCTGCAAATGGCCGCAAGTTTGTTATCTCCGGTCTGACGCTCTCCGTCGATGCCGGAGAGGTCGTTGCACTGGTCGGCGAATCCGGATCCGGCAAGAGCATGACGGCTCTGTCGCTGATGCGGCTGTTGCCGCACGGCGCGGAAATCAACTCCGGCCGCATTTCCTTTGCCGGGCGCGACATTCTTGCTCTCTCGCCCTCCGAGCTTGATGCGTTGCGCGGCGCCGATATCGGAATGCTTTTTCAGCAACCGCAGGCCATGCTCGATCCGACCAGCCGGGTCAGGACGCAGGTCGCCGAGCCACTGTGGGTCCACCGCAAGATGAGCCGGCATGCGGCACTGGGCCGGGTTGTCGGCATGCTGTCGGATGTCGGAATTCCCGATCCGTCGGCGCGGGCGCAATGCTTCGCACATGAACTCTCCGGCGGCATGGCGCAGCGCGTCATGATTGCTGCGGCACTCTCCGGCAATCCGCAACTGCTGATCGCCGATGAACCGACGACGGCACTCGATGTCACCGTCCAGGCACAAATATTGCGCCTGCTCGACGATGAGCGTCGGAAGCGGCGGCTTGCCACGCTGCTCATCACCCATGACCTCTCGGTCGTTGCCGCTTTCGCGGACCGGATTGCGGTGATGTATGCTGGGCGCATTGTCGAGGAGGGGCCGACGCAGGCAATCCTCAAGGCGCCGCAACATCCCTATACCAAGGCGCTCATCAGCTGCTCGCTTCTGACGACCGACAGCGAGGGGCAGCTGCTGACGATCCCCGGCTCCAGCTCGCAGGCCCATGACATGTCCTGCGGTTGCCGTTTCCATCCCCGCTGCGCGCTTGCACAGTCGGCCGGCATGGGCGGCCGTTGCATGGCAACGGAGCCGGATCTGAATGCCTTGCCGGAAGGCCGCAAGGCGCGGTGCTGGGCGGTCGACGACGACCATGCCGGCAGCCATGCCAGTCACACAGTCTGCTGAAGGAGGGTTGCGATGCTATCGACAGTGAAAACACCGAACCAGCCTCAGGCGGATGGCAAGATCAAGCCCTATGTGGTCGCAAACAACCTGTGCAAATATTATCCGATATCGGGTTTCGGCAATCGCGTGGTCAAATCCGTGGACGATGTTTCCCTCACGATCGGCGAGGGCGAGGTTCTTGGTCTCGTTGGCGAATCCGGCTGCGGCAAAAGCACTGTCGCCGGGCTGATAACGCGGTTGACCAACGCGACGAAAGGCGAGGTCAGCATCGGAGACCACGATATTCTGCACATGCAGGGCGAGACGCTGCGGCGCATGCGCCGTGTCGTGCAACTGGTGTTCCAGGATCCTTATTCCGCGCTCGACCCGCGCATGCGCATAGGGCAAAGCATGGAAGCGCCGCTTGCCCAGCACGGCATCGGCACGCGCGAAGAACGCATCGCGCGCGTGTTCAAGATGCTGGAGGAGGTCGGCCTCGATGCCTCCTATTATGACCGTTATCCGAGCCAGTGCTCCGGCGGGCAGTTGCAACGCGTGGTCATAGGACGCGCGCTTCTTCTCAATCCAAGCTTCCTTGTGTGCGACGAACCGACATCGGCGCTCGACGCCTCCATGCGTACGCAGATCCTGAACCTGCTGATGGACATGAAGCGTCGTCATGGTTTGACGGTGCTGATGATTTCCCATGACCTGCGCGTAGTGCGTTATCTCTGCGACCGTATCGCGGTGATGTATCTCGGGCGGATCGTTGAAATCGCCGACCGGGATGAGCTTTTCCGGGCGCCTAAGCATCCCTATACGAAGGCTCTTATTGCCTCGTCGATGCTTGATGAAACCGGACTATATGCACCGGAAATGCTTCTGGATGGTGATTTGCCAAGCCCGCTCAATCCTCCAAGTGGCTGCAAGTTTCACACCCGCTGCAAATATGCGACGCAGATTTGCAGCGAACAGGAACCGGTTCTGGAAGACGTCGCCGGGGAGCATTTCGCTCGTTGCCATCACTGGCGCGAATGGGGTTGAGAAGCAGCGCGGTTACATTCTTCTGGTTCTGTAAAAACAGATGAATCGTGCGTTTATGAATTAATATCGGAATTAAATTCCGAGTATAAAAACATAAAATGAATGATATTCAAGCGGATGTTCGTGGAGCGTCCGAAGGATATTCTTGTGTCTTTCGAGATCTATTTTTACGAAGATCTTAAATCTCGTAAGACGACTGACTTTTGAGCGTTGTCATCAAAAATAAAAGGGGAATATTCAATGATAAAGCACGTACTTTTGGCGACAAGCGCCATTGTGGTCTCTTTTGGAACGCAAGCGGCGACGGCCGGAACGATCACCTATGACGATTATACCGGCGTCAAGACCGGCTGGCAGATGGCTTCCGACGATGCCTATCTCGGTTCGCGCGCAGGGTGTTTCGAAAGCATGGTCCGCGTCGGCTATGACACCGCACTGGAGCCGGGCTTGGCCGAATCCTGGACACAAACCTCACCGAAGGTTTGGGAGTTCAAGTTACGCAAGGGCGTGAAGTTCCAGAACGGCGAGCCGCTTAATGCAAAAGCCGCGGTCAATGCGCTCACCAATCTTCTGAAAGCGCCCGTTCCGGCCCGGGCCTTTTCGCCTAAGCTGGTCGCTGCCGTCGAGGTTGGTGGCGACGATATCGTGAAGATCACGACCATCGAGCCATCGGTGCTGCTGCCGGCGCAAATGGCAAGCCCGGCGACTTCGATCCTCGCGCCATCCGCCTATAAGGACGGCAAGGTCGATCCGATCGGAACCTGCACCGGACCGTTCAAGATCACCAAGCTCGATGCCAGCCAATATATGGAACTGACGGCGAACCATGACTATTGGAACGGTATGCCGAAGCTCTCGGGCGGCCGTGTGAACTTTATTCCGGATGCCGATACCCGCGCCACCCAGATAAGAAGCGGTGAAGTGCAGATTTCGCGCGTGATTCCACCTTGGGCGGTAAAGACCATTGTAGCCACGAAGGGTGTCAAGGTTGCGCCAATTACCGTGCCCCGGATTACGGAAATGCTGCTCAATAATTCGAAGCCGCCGTTCAAGGACATCAAGGTTCGGCAGGCGATCCGGGCCGCCATCGACACCGCCGGTATTGCCGACAGCATCTATGAAGGCATGGTAAAGCCCGCAACGATGCCCTTCGCACCGGGAGAGCCGTGGGCGCCGCAAAACGTCACGCCCGCTTATGACATAGAGAAGGCAAAGGCTCTGCTGAAAGAGGCGGGCATTGCCCCCGGCAGCCTGAAGCTGACACTTCTGGCCTATACTGAAAGAACCGAACTCAAGGATGTTGCCGCCGTTATTCAGGCCCAATTGCAGGAAATCGGCATCAAGGTCGATGTTCGCGTTGCTGATTACACTGCGATCGAGCCCGATCTCCTGTCCGGCAATTTCGACATGGTCCTTCTGTCACGCGGTTATGCCACCGATGTTGCAGAACCGGTCGGGTTCCTCAACGCCGACTATACCTGCGGAGGCGGCTACAACATCTCCCATTATTGCAGTGAGGAGACGGACAAGCTGATCAAATCGGCCTATATGGCGGCTGAGCCGGCCAAACGTTACGCCATCTATGCCGAGGCGGCGAAGCGGATTTACGACGAAGCCGTCACCGTCTACCTCGTCCATGAGACCGCTTTCGATGCCTATTCGGACAAGGTCGAAAACTTCAAGCCGCATCCGATCAACTACTTTATCATGACCAAGGATCTGGCAGTGAAATAGGCCAATGTGACATTGCTGACGAGATATGGCCCGGCTCGAAAGAGCCGGGTTTTGCCTGTTGACAGGCCATCGCCCACACTCAACGTCATCCTCGTCCTAAGGATCTTTCCACCTATCGTAAGATCAATAGGTATCAGATGCCCGGACAGGCCCAAGCATGATGAAGGACAGGTTTTCAGACCTTGTCAGCCGTTGAAAATATGAATTTCAGGAACCGGGAAAACCTCCACTGTCATCCCCGGTCGAAAGGGAGAGGCACTTGCCGCGGGAGGTATGGAGAAGGACGAACGTTGGTATCGTCCAGCGGCTGTCACGCAAGCTCGGCGTGAAGCGGGGGCAGGCAGGTCGATCCGGCGGCAGGGATGAAGGCCGCCGCCGGCATCTCGTCAAATCAGGCGCGCGCCTCTGGCGTATAGCCTGCAGCGGTGATGATTTCAGCAATACGTGCCGCGTCGGAGACGCCGCCAACCACAACCGTGCGGCTTGCCGGATCAGCATGAACGGCGGCGCCGGGGACGGTCTTTTCGATTGCGCCCTTGATCACACCGGCGCAGTGACCGCAGGTCATGTCTTCAACGTGGAAAGAAAGGTCGGCATCAACAGGTGCGGCAGCGGTTTCGGGGTGATGCTGGTGGGCGGTGCACATAGGCGGTTCTCCTTGGGTTGGAACTCGTAACAGCAGGAGCCTGGACTATTCCAACGTGGGAAGGTCAAGCGCTTTATTAAGGCAGCCAAAATAAGCGCACCGGCATTTTAGTTGCGCCAGAAAATCGGCATCAGCAGCACGAGAACGGTGAGGATTTCAAGACGTCCAAGCAGCATCAGGACAGACAGGAGATAGAGCGCCGGATCACTGATCGTGGAGAAATTGCCGACAGGCCCGATGATCGGGCCGATGCCAGGGCCGACATTGGCAAGTGCGGTCGCAACGCCCGAGGTCGCAGTCAGGAAATCGTAACCCATCAGGCTCATGGCAAGGCTGCCGGCGATCCAGAGCGCGATGAAACAGCTGACGAAAAGGAAGATCGTCCGGATCGTGTCGGGATCGACCACCTGCTGCCCGTAACGGACCGAATAAACGGCGTTCGGATAGATCAGCTTTTTGAGGCCCGCCCGAACGACATTGAACATGATCAGAAAACGATAGGCCTTGATACCACCCGCCGTCGAGCCGGAGCAGCCGCCCATGAAGGTTGCGAAAAATGCAACGACGACAACGAACGGACCCCACAGCGTGTAGTCGTCGCTCGCAAAGCCACCGGTCGAGAGGATTGATGTCATGTTGAAGAAGGAGTGGCTGAGCGCAGTATCCAGCGGTACGCCGTTTCTAAGGTGGTGATAAACGCCGACTGCGATGGAAATCGCGCAGAGATAGCCAAGGAAGACCGCTATCTGCGGGTCGCGCAGCGTCTCCAACCTGCGGCGCACCGCAAGCAGGATCATCACCGAGAAGGGCAGGCTGCCGAAGATCAGGAAGATGGTGGCAATCCAAAGCAGCGCCGTGTTGTTGAAATAGGCAAACGAGGCGTCGTGGGTGGAAAAACCGCCGGTCGCAACCGTCGACATGGCATGGTTGAGGGCATCGAAATGCGACATGCCAGCAAAATCGAAAGCCACCGTGCAGGCGATGGTCATGATGATGTAGATCGCCACGAAAGCGCGGGTGAAGCTTGCCAGCCGCGCGAAGGGCCGGTCATTGCCGGTGTCGGATGATTCCATGCGGAAGAAGGTCATGCCGCCAACGCGCAAAAGCGGCAGGATGAAGAGGCCAAGCGCGACAATACCGATGCCGCCGAGCCAACAGAGCAACGACCGCCACAGAAGTATGCCCTGCGGCGCATTATCGAGGCCGGATATGGCGGTCGATCCCGTCGTTGTGATGGCCGAGACCGATTCGAAAAGGGCCTGACCGGGCGTCAGGTCAAGCTCGGACAGATAGAGCGGAACCGCTCCGACAATGGAAAATACAAGCCAGAGCACGTTGACGAGCAGGAAGCCGAAACGTTTATTGAAGGACGCGATCGGTGCGCGCGTGGCCAGCGCACAGGCAAGTGCAAAGCCGCCGCACATGAAGCCTGAAAGCGCAAACACCGTCCAGTCGTCATTGCCGTAATAAAGGTCCGTCAGCGCGGGCAGGAACATGGCCGTCGCGAGATAGAGCCCGAAGATGGACGCCACATATATGACCGAGCGCAGAAGATTGCTGTTCAAGAAATGAAACCCAGGGTTCGTGGCAGCGTGAAATGAGTCTTTGTCTCTGACGCCTTCCTATGGCATAGCGGGTGCCATTATGAATTTCAATGGATTGACAATCGTGGACAAGCAGCTTGTGGAGGCAGCGCGGCGGGAAGTGCGGGAGATATTCCCGGAAACGCCGTTGCAGTTGAATGAACATCTCAGCCGTCGGTATGGCGCGTCGATTTGGCTGAAGCGTGAGGATCTGTCTCCGGTTCGTTCCTACAAGATTAGAGGCGCATTCAACTTTCTCCGCAAGGCTGTCGCGAAGGCTGGCAAGGACAAGGTTTTCGTCTGTGCTTCGGCCGGCAACCATGCGCAGGGCTTTGCTTTCGCCTGCCGCCATTTCGGCGTTCACGGTGTTGTTTTCATGCCGGTGACCACGCCGCAGCAGAAGATCGACAAGACCCGTATCTTCGGTGGCGAATTCATCAGCATCCGTCTGGTGGGCGATATTTTCGACCAATGTTACGCCGCCGCGCGCAAATACGTCGAAGACAATGACGCCTACATGGTGCCGCCCTTCGACCATCAGGATATCATCGAAGGCCAGGCGACGGTTGCTGCCGAAATCATGGACCAGCTTCCCGAAGGCACCAAACCGGATATGGTTGTCATGCCGGTTGGCGGCGGCGGGCTTTCGGCAGGCCTTACCGGCTTTCTGGCGGGCACCGTTGAAAAGGGCAACTTCGTGTTCTGCGAGCCGGAAGGCGCGCCGAGCCTGAAAAGGAGCCTCGAGCGCGGCGAAGCGGTAACGCTCCCCAAGGTCGACAATTTCGTCGACGGCGCCGCCGTTGCCCGCATCGGCGATCTCAACTTCCAGGCGCTGAAGGATTTTCCGGCCGAGCAGGTTTTGCTCATCCCCGAAAACGCCATCTGCGTGACCATCATCGAGATGCTGAACCTCGAAGGCGTGGTGCTGGAGCCAGCGGGTGCGCTGTCCATTGCCGCGCTGGAGAAGCTCGGCCGCGAGAAACTGGAAGGCAAGACGGTTATCGTCGTCGTCTCCGGCGGCAATTTCGATTTCGAGCGCCTGCCTGACGTCAAGGAACGCGCCATGCGTTACACCGGCGTGAAGAAATACTTCATTCTGCGCCTGCCGCAGCGCCCCGGCGCGCTACGCGATTTCCTCAATCTGCTTGGCCCGGACGACGATATCGCCCGTTTCGAGTATCTGAAGAAATCGGCCCGCAATTTCGGTTCGATCCTGATCGGCATCGAAACCAACGCGCAGGAAAACTTCGCAGGGCTTCTTGAACGTTTCGAGGCTGCGGGCCTCGGCTATGAGGATATTACCGAAAACGAGATCCTGTCGAACCTGATCATCTGATCGGGATAAGAGCGACGGGGAAGGGCGGAGCATATCCGCCCTTCGAAATGCGAGACAGATTAAGGGAGTGAAAGCCATGGCATCGTTTTTTTCCAAAATCCTTTCGGCCTTCGGCTCCGGCCAGTCCGCGGATGCGCCGCAGAAGGCAGCGCAGTCGGAACCGCATGTGCATGGAGACTATCTGATCTATGCGACGCCGCTGAAGGAAGGCGGCCAGTTCCGTTTGGCGGGCCGCATCGAGAAAAAGGACGGCGAGGAAACGCTCGTGCATGAATTCGTGCGCGCCGATGTCTTCACCAGCATGGACGATGCGGTTGAGTTCACCATCCGTAAGGCAAAGCTGATCATCGACCAGAACGGTGCATCGCTCTTCCCAGGAAAATGACGGCGGTTTCTTCTGCTGGACATTAAGATTCCGTTGGTTGCTTCGGCCTATCGTCTTCAGAGGGCATGAAGTCGCGCCGATGAACCGGCGCGATGTGGATCGATAGGGCGTATGCCGATGCAATGGGCAAATCTGGCCCTCTTCGTGGCGGAAGCCATAGTCTATTTTTCGGTAATGACGGCATTCCTTCATTACCGGCATATTCTCGGCATCGGTGTTTTTCTCACCGCGCTTGGCGTCATGCATTTCCTGGAAACCTACCTGGCGGCGGTCTTTTACGTCGAGCTGCCCTTTGGCGTGGTATCACCCGGCTCCTCGATCCTTTTTGCCGGCAAACTGATGATGATCCTCATGCTCTATATGCGCGAGGATGCGGCAGTCGTCCGCCAGCCGATCTACGGCCTGTTTCTCGGCAATATACTCACCATCATCATGGTGCAGATCATCCGCTTCCATCCGACGTTGGCAATTGTCCCCGGACAGTCGGTAGATACCGGATTTCTGGATGAGATGGGCGTGCTGATGGTCTGGGGAACCAGCCTGCTTTATATCGACGCCATCGCCATCATCCTGTTTTACGAAAAGCTGGGACGCTATTTGCAGCGCCATATTGTCCTGCGCTTCGCAATCTGTGGCGTGGTGATTTTGAGCCTGGATCAGGCAGGCTTTTACGCGGCGTTGCGATATATGCTGAACGCGCCTGTCGATGTCTTTTACGATGGCTGGAAAGCGAAGATGGTGGCCGTTGCCATCTATGCTCTGCTCTTTGCCATTTATCTGAAGCTGACGGCGGCGAAAGGCCGCTTCCTGACGCGCCGCAGCGTTGCCGATGTCTTCAACGACCTCACCTTCAGGGAACGCTACGAGGAGCTTTTGTCCCGTTCCGGCCGCGACATGCTGACCGGTGTGTCTGACCGCGCCCGCATGGAACTCGATGCGCCGTCCGTCGTCGTGGAATGTCTGGAAAAGAAACGTCCCGTCAGCGTGCTGATCGTCGATATCGATCACTTCAAGACCGTCAACGATACCTTTGGGCATTTGCAGGGCGATGAGATGTTGCGGGAATTCGCCGCCGTTCTGAAACGCATCGTGCAACCGCACGGCCATCTCTACCGGTTCGGCGGCGAGGAGTTCGTGGCCCTGTTGCCGACGATGACCCATGACGGGGCACTTGCCTTTTCAGCAGGTCTGCGGACGGCGATATTGAAGGATCTGCAACGGCCAGACGGTTCGCCGCTGACTGTCAGCATCGGCGTCGCCACGGCTTTCGAGGACGGGCAGCTTTTCCGCGCGCTGCTATCGGAAGCCGATGCGCGGCTCTATGCGGCAAAAAATAACGGCCGCGATCAGGTGCACGGCCGTTACGGAATGTGGGTCGGCTGATACCGGCAATCGAGCCGGCATCACCATGTGTCAAATGGCGCCTCAGGCGGCCTGCGCCAGTTCGGCAACCTTTGCTTCGGCTGCCGCAACGGCCTTCTCAACGGCTTCCGGTCCGAATGCCAGACCTTCGACATAGATCACTTCCACATCCGTCATGCCCATGAAGCCAAGAACGGTCTTGAGGTAGGGAACGGCGTGGTTCATCGACACAGCCGGGCCTTCGGAATAAACGCCGGCGGCGGCCAGCACGATGTAGACCTTCTTGCCGGTGGCAAGACCAACCGGGCCGGTTTCGGTGTACTTGAAGGTCTGGCCAGCGCGGGCGACGTTGTCGATCCACGACTTCAGGCCGGAATAGATATTGAAGTTGATGAGGCCGGTGCCGATGACGACAGTGTCGGCGGCCATAAGCTCTGCAACCAGCTTGTCGGAATAATCGGCTGCAACCGCTTCTTCAGCCGTGCGCTGGTCTGGAGCCTTGCGGATCGCAGCGGTCTTGACGGTGTCGAGATGCGGAATGGGGTCGGCAGCAAGATCGCGGTGGACAAGGGTATTGGAAGCCGACTTGGCCTTCAGCTTGTTTGCGAGTTCGCCGGAAAACTTGTTGGAAACCGACTCGTCGCCACGCGGGCTGGAGGTGATGAGCAGAATGTTGGACATGGTCTTTCCTTGCATAAGCGATGAATTGACGGGCGCCTTGGGAGGGCGGGAGAGCACGATGCCCTTCCTTTGCCCCCTATATGACCAATTGATGCCATCAAGAAAACTGTGATAATGTGGAAGCGACCTATCGATGAAATGGATGGAACATGGACGCGAACCCGACGCTCGACCAATTGCAGGTGTTTTTGACGGTTGCCGAAACCGGAAGTTTCTCTGCCGCGTCACGGGCGCTCAATCGCGCCCAGTCTGTTGTCAGCTACACCATCGCCAATCTCGAGGCGCAGCTTGAAGTCAGCCTGTTCGAGCGCAATGGCGTACGCCAGCCTCGATTGACGGACGAGGGTCGCGCCATGCTGGAAGATGCAAGGCGCATCGTGGCCGGTCTGCAGGAAATGCGTGCGCGCGCCAAGGGTTTGAAGCAGGGGCTGGAGGCCGAGCTTTCTGTCGCCATCAGCACCATGGTGCCGGCGGAAGCCGTCGTTGCGGTGCTTCGCGATTTTCGAAAGGAATTCCCCACCGTTACCCTCAGTCTTAATGTGGGTGAGTTGGGCATGGTTATGGATATGGTGCTCTCCCGCAAGGCTGGGATTGGCATCGGCGGGGCGCTGTTGCGCCAGGATGACGAACTCGTCGTCGAAAAGGTCGGCCATTCCTTCATGCTGCCGGTCGTCGCCGCTGATCATCCACTGGCACAGATCGAGAGGCCGCTGGTTCTGGGCGATGTCCGCGAGGAGGTCCAGCTCGTCGTCACCGATGCGTCGGGGCTGACCAAGGGGCGTGATTTCAACGTGCTGTCTTACAAGACATGGCGGGTCAGCGACATTGCCACGAAATACCAGCTCATCAAAGGCGGTCTCGGCTGGGGCGGTCTGCCCGCATCGATCGTGCGCAACGACCTGACCAATGGCAGCCTGAAGGCACTTGATCTCGAAGCTTATGAGCAGGGCGAATATCCAATCTTTGCGCTGCGCCGGGTGGATTCACCCGCCGGTCCCGCTGGCCAGTGGCTTGCCACGGCCTTTCAGCAGCGTCTGTCGGCATGCCCGAACCAGAAGGATTTCAACAGGATAATTGCCGGAGGCAAACAGCGGACTATTTCTGTCGCCGCCGAGTGACATGGGTTGACTGAGTGACCAATTGACGAAGGTGAATGGCCTGCCTTATACAGGAAACACGGTCAGCAGTTCACCGAGGCATCGCCGTCCCGCAAGGGAAGCTAAACCTGCATTTTGAAAGATTGACAGCACTTATCCCGTGCCTAGTCGGAAGCCGGCGATCAGCGACACCTCTTCGGAATGGCACTCGAGGGTAAGTCATGCCACGTTCGATCTTTTCCATTGATATCGCCGACCTCTCCACATTTGCCAAATCGCTACGCGAACAAATCGGCAGGCTGGACCGCCAGCCAAGCCATGTGGAGATGCTCAATCTCCTGAGCCGGGCTGCCGGGTTTCGCAACTTTCAGCATCTGCGCGCCGCGCGCACGCCACCCGTAACAAGTGGCTTGCCGCTACCGCAGACACGACCGGAGACAATGCCTGCCAATGAGGGCAGGGTGCTGAAGACCGCGCGGACTTTCGACGCTGCCGGTAGATTGGTGCAGTGGCCGGCCCGCCGCTCCCAGCAGGAACTGTGCCTCTGGTATCTGTGGGCAAGAATACCAGCCGGTCGCAGTTTCTCAGAGCGCGAATTCAGCAGCTTTCTCGATGGTCTGCACCTGTTTGGAGATGCCGCGATGCTGCGGCGTGACATGGCGGGTCTCCGGCTCATTCGCCGTAATCGCGATGGCAGCGACTATCAACGCATCGAGCAGAAGCCACCGCCGGAACTGCCACTGTTGTTGCGTATCGTCAGTGACCGCAATTGAGTAAATGCCCTCCCGGCCGATGAAACGCCGGGAGGGCTGCAAGCTCTAGAGAACGAGGCGGAACTTTGCGAAACCTTCGGCGCCGTCGCCGGCATCCTCGATTTTTGCGCCCTTGATGTCAGCCGCGTAATTGCGACCCTTCGGGCCAGTCTCGAAGATGGCGGTCGTATTGGCAACTGGGGCGAAGGACCAGTTGGCATCCGCCGACGGGTTAATGGTGCCCTGATCGATGATATAGCGCACGATCACGTCGCGGTTGGTGTCGGGCGCCACGAAGATCACCTTGTCGGCGGCGATATCGGGGAATTTTCCGCCGCCGCTTGCACGGTAATTGTTGGTCGCCACCACGAATTTCTGCTCGGGGTCGATCGGCTTGCCGTCGAATTGCAGGTTGACGATGCGGTTGCTGTCGGGATTGACGGCCTTGCCGTCCTTGTCGAACTTTGCCGGTTTGGAAATGTCGATCTGGTAGGTGACACCGTCGATGACGTCGAAATTATAGGACGGAAAATCCGCGTTTAGGAGCGGCGCATCCTTTGCGCCGGCCTCGACCGTGTTGAACATGCCGGCGGACATTTCCAGCCAGTTCTTCACCTGCGCACCGTTGATCAGCACCGCCTGCACCGTGTTGGGGTAGAGGTAGAGATCGGCGACGTTCTTGATGGCGATGTCACCGGCAGGGACATCGGTGTAATAATCCGCACCACCGCGACCGCCAGACTTGAAGGGCGCTGCTGCCGAAAGCACGGGCAGATCCTTATATTGCCCTTCCTTCAGCATGTCCTTGATGTACCACGTCTGGGCATTGGAGACGATCTGCACGGACGGGTCGTCGGCCACCAGCGCGAAGTAGGAATAGAGTGGCGCCGACGTCTTGCCGACCGGACGACGCACATAGGCGAGCGCCGCTTCGTGATCTGCCTTGGCGGCGGCTATGACCTCCGGTTTGTCCGTGACATCTGCAACGACCTTGCGATTGTCGTCGCGGTGGTAGATCGGCCGGGCCTCCGAGGTGAAATCGACGATCTTCCAGCTTTTGCCGTCCTTTTCGAGCAGAAGGTCAATGAGGCCCATATGCGAGCCCCAGAAACCGGCCATCACGGCCGGCTTGCCCATCAGCGTACCCTTGACCGCATCCGCACCCTCGATGCCGTCCCATGTCTTTGGACCGGGGAAGACCAGATGCTGGTGACCAGTGAAGATGGCGTCAATACCTTCCACGCCCGCCAGATAAAGCGAGGCGTTTTCCATGCGATCGGTCTGGCCCTTGCCATCGATGCCGGAATGGGAAAGGGCGATGACGATATCGGCACCTTCTTCCTTCATGACCGGAACCCAGGCTTTAGCCGCCTCGACGATATCGCGCGTCTGGGCCTTGCCCTCCAGATTCTTGGAATCCCACATCATGATCTGCGGCGGCACGAAACCGATGATACCGACCTTGACCGGGCTGGTTACGCCTGCACCATCGCGGATCTGTTTCTCGAGGATGACGTAAGGCTTGAAGAACAGCTCATCCTGCTTGGGATCGGAAGCCAGCTGACCCTTGGTGAGGTTGGCGCAGACATAAGGGAAACCGGCGCCCGCCAGCGTATTGGACATATAGTCGAGGCCGTAATTGAATTCGTGGTTGCCAAGCGTGCCGCAATCATAGCCAAGGACATTCATGGCGTTGATGACGGGATGTTTGTCGCCGGCCTTCATGCCGCGCTCATAGGCTATGTAGTCGCCGAGCGGATTGCCCTGCAGGAAGTCGCCATTGTCCACCAGCATCGAGTTTCCGGCCTCGGCACGGATGGCGCCGATGATCGAAGCGGTGCGCGCCAGACCCATCGTGTCGTTCGGTTTGTCGGCGTAATAATCATAGGGAAAGACGTGAACGTGGATGTCAGTCGTTTCCATGATGCGCAGATGCGCCTGGTTGGCTGCGGCGCGCGCGGCGAAGGGATGCAACAGCACCAGAGCCGAAGAGGCGGCGATGCCACCCAGAAGCGAACGGCGAGTGATGGGGTGGAGAGCGAGAAGCGACGACATGGGAACTCCTTCGTATGAAGCTTGCTCTGTCAGGAAAACGACAAGGTAGAAGCAATCCCCGAGGAGTCCATCATCAAAATGACAAGCCCGTGACGGACGGGCCAGTTTTCAACCGTTTGATAAATTTTTTGTCACAAGGTGGCCGCGCGCGCATGGTGCGCTTCGGGAATGCGCTTTGTCCGGCCTGCGCATTCCCCTTGTCGGAAACGTCTGCTTAGCGGGCGAGAGTCGGTTTTACTTCTTCGTGGAAGAAGCGGAAATAAGACGACAGCTGTGCCAGCGTGTTGGTGGAAAGTTTGAGTTGCAGGCCGAGCCGGTTCATGTGCTGCCATTGCACGACACCCTCGATGAAACCCAGATCTTCACTCTGCACCTTCACTCGGCTTCCCTTGGCGGCAGCGAAAGGTCCGTCCAGTTCGAGCGCCATGCCGGTGGCGGACAGGTCCACCACGCGGCCTCGGGTCGACTGGCTGAAATAGTGCACGGTCGCGTAGATCCGGGTCTTGCTACGGGTCGCAGTGCGGGTCGCCATATTGAGGTTGTTTGTCATTTCGCTACTCAAATCAATTGTTTCCGATGCTTTCATCATGACGTAGAAAGTTTGAGAGCCGTTTAGCCGTTTGCTTAAAATTGCAAGTAATCGCGCGATTATGCTTTGTCGATACGGCACTGATAGCAATTGTTGCGGGCGGAGCGCACATGCACATAAGCGACGTCTGCCCGCTCCAGAAGATGCGCTGCGCGTGAAAGGATTTCGTCCGTCGCCGTCACCGCTCCGGTGCCGTAGACGATGCGGTCGTCAGTGCCATAGCCGCGAACGATATAATCGGGGCTGTTAAGCATCGGGGGAAGGGCATCCGTCTGCGGATAGTGCTCACAGGCCTCAGCGTGAAGAAAGACTGGCCCCGTTTCCGCATAGGGCTGGAGCGAAGGGAAGGGCCGGTAGGCGAGGATCAGCATTCCTTCGCCTTCATTAATCTGGGAAAGGCAATGGCGGCACGGCATGCCGCCTGGAGAAACGGCCTTTTCCGGCGGGTTGCCATAGGCGTCGGCGGCTCCCGCCCGGAAAGCTTCAGCTTCCTTAGCCGGCATTGCTGTAAAGACGAGATCGGTCATGGCGAGGTCCTTCTGTTGGGATCGGCGTTGCTTCTTTGCAGCTATGATCCCGAAACAGACCTCTATCCACCCGATTCTTGACGGGTGATGCAACCAGCCCATTGCGTGACTCGTTAGCATCGGGAATCAGTGGCGCTCCTCGATCCCGGAAGGTCTGATTTTATGTTCCGTCGTTTTCTGGCCGCCGTTCCGCTGGCTTTCGTTTCTTTGACGGTTCCGATCGACACGCAGGCGCAGGTCGCCTCCGGTCTCGATGGCCTGTCCGACGATCAGCTCCAGCAAGCGGTCAATTTCGTCATCGGCAATGCGATCTTCTCGCTTTATCACGAAGGTGCACGCATGCTGATCTCGGATTTCGGCGCGCCGGAGACCGGCAGCGCGCAAGCACCTGCCGATCAGCTGGCGGGCACGCTCATCCTTCAGGCCAACGAGGAATGGCTTGATACCGCACTCGTCAACGCTACCGACAGCTGGTATCTGGCGCGCGAGACGGAGGCTTTGCCCCAGCACGAAGCACCGGTGTTTTCGGCACTTGTTCCCGACAGGAGCCGCGATCGCAACATGGCCTGCCTGATGGTCGGCCGCGACAAAGACGGCTATGGTGATCTTGCCACCATGATGGGGCTCGCCAATGACGAATTTGCCAAATGTGGCGCCGCCTATCCGCGTATCGCATCGGCGTGGGAAGATTTTCTGACGCCCCACCGCGCGCAGACACCATCCAGATTTACCGTTAGCTACGTGCCGCCGCGCGATCCTGAGCTGGAACCTTACGCCATCATGGTCAAGGAATCGAAGGTTCTCGATCTTATCAGCCGCAGTTTCGGCGTTTACGGCTTGAAAGGCGAGGTCAAGTTGACGGCGAAGTCCTGCGGGCGTCCCGATGTCTACTGGTCGGCCGAAAAACGTGAGATCACCTATTGCTACGAGCTGGGTAAATTCCAGGCGGAGCTGATTGCCGATCATCTCCTCAACAGCGTTACCGAAGACAAAGGTTCCGCCGGCGGGCATACCCCGACGGCCGTTACTCTGGAAAGAGAAATCTGAGGCCAGTTACCGGATGCACGGCAACCTGTCCTCTTGAAACGGGAGGATATTGCCATGCCGAAGGTTGTCGTTCGAAATTTCGCCATTTCGATTGACGGATACGGTGCCGGGCCGGATCAAAGTCTTCAGAACCCGCTGGGTGTGAATGGCGAAACGCTGCATCAATGGGCGTTCAAGACTCGTACCTTTCACCGCATGTTCGGCAAGCAAGGCGGCTCGACCGGCACGGACGAGCAGTTTTCCGAGAAGAGTTTCGAAAATATCGGCGCCTGGATCTTGGGCCGCAACATGTTCGGCCCTATCCGCGGTGCCTGGCCGGATGAACACTGGAAGGGCTGGTGGGGGGAAGAGCCGCCTTATCACGTGCCGGTTTTCGTGCTGACGCACCATGCGCGCGCCTCCTTTGCGATGAAGGGCGGCACCGTGTTTCATTTCGTCAACACGGGCATCAAGGCCGCCCTCGACATGGCGTTGGAGGCGGCAAATGGCAGGGACGTCCGGATCGGCGGCGGCGTTTCGACCATTCGGCAATATATGGCCGGAAGCAGGATCGACGAACTGCATCTGGCGCTGGCCCCGGTCTTTCTCGGCAAGGGCGAAAACCTCTTCGAGGGGCTGGATTTGCGTGCGCTTGGTTATCGCTGCACCGGGACCTCGGCGGGTGAGGGCGCGACCCATTTGATTATCGATAAAGCCTGAGTCGCAAACTACACAATGGTTTCATGTGCGGTGGCCTCCCACTCCCTCATTCCTGTGACAAGCACAGGAATGAGGGAGGAGTAGTCGGATCTGCTCTATAGTCGGGGAATAGCGCGGGCCATCCCCGACGTGACGAACTCAGTTGCGCAGCGAGATTTCCAGAAGCTCCGTATCGGACAGCGGCTCTACCCAGGCCTCATAGGTACCAACAGGCGAAAATCCCATCATCTGGTAGAGTTGCAGCGCGCGGGGATGGTCAAGCGTGTTGGTGGTCACCGTCACGCGCTTCGGATTGTCCTGCCAGGCGGCGTAGAGCGCCTGCAACAGGAACCACTTGCCGACGCCAGCACCGATCGCCTCTTCGAGAAGCCCGAAATAGGAAAGCTCGGTTACCTCGTCGCTTGCCTTGTTCAGCTCGAAGAAACCGGCGGGTGCACCGTTCATATAAAGGACGGTAACGCTGTTCTTCGGGTCCTTGAGGACGGCGGACAGTTCCGCATCGCTCATGCGCATGCGTTTCTGCCAGTGCCAACGTTTTCCCACCCGCCAGTACATGTAGCGGTAGAAGTGCAAGGGAATATCGGTGACCCGCATCAGTGCCGTCTGGATGTTGACGGGGATAGCAAGGCTGACCTTCGGCGGCGCCGTCATTTCAAGCTGCGTGACATGCGCCTTCAACGGCCCATGTGACACCACGGGAAGAGGTTCGGCAGGGCCGGTGACAACAGGCGTGTCTTCCAGTCCACCCCATTCCGACCACGAACCGTCATAGAGCGAATTATCTTGGTGGCCGAGCGATTCCAGCGCCAGCGTAATGACGGCGGCGGTAACGCCCGAGCCGCAGCTCGTCACCACCGGCTTGCCAAGATCGATACCGGCATCCGCCACCATCTTGCGGATGGCGGTGAGGTCCTTGAAGTGGCCGTTCTCGGAAAATGCGGTGGCGGGCAGGCTGCGAGCACCAGGCATATGGCCCGAACGCATGCCGGCACGCGGCTCGGCCTCGTCGCCGGTGAAACGTCCCGCGCCGCGGGCATCGGCAATCTGCTTTTCGCCACTGTCAACGATGCCGCGCATGGTCGATAGCGAGGTCACGCGCTTTTCGTTGAAATCGGGTGTGAAGGTGGCAGGCTCGATTTCCGGCGTGCCGGTTTCTAGCGGCCGGCCTTCGCGCTTCCAGCCGTCAAGACCGCCATCCAGCACGTAGGCCTTGCGCACACCCATCACCCGCAGCATCCACCACACGCGCGGTGCGGAAAAGAAACCGGGGCCGTCATAGACCACGATGGTATCGGTGTCGCTGAGGCCAAGCTCTCCCGCCTGTTCCGCAAAGAACTCCGGCGAGGGCAGGGAATGCGGCAATCCGGTTGCATGATCGGCGATCTTGTCCTGATCGAAGAACACGGCACCGGGCAGGTGACCCGCCGCAAATTCTTCCGCACCGTTGCGTTTATGCGCCGGCAGATACCACGAGGCATCAACGAGACGAAACCCGGCCGTGCCGAGCTGCTTTTCTACCCAGTCCGCCGAAACGACGAAACGGCTCTTATCCGTGCTCACGATGTCTCTCCTGATTTCAGGCAGCAGCTTCAGGCGTGCCGAAACGAATGCGGAACCGCCTGTTCTCCTTGCCCTTCTTTTCTATCTTGGCAATGTGAATATCGCCCACTTCCTGCGTTTCGGAAACATGGGTGCCGCCGCAGGGCTGGCTGTCGATGGTAGAGTTTTCGCCGATGCAGACAAGGCTGACCCGGCCAAGGCCGATTGGCGGGCGCACATTCTTGGATTTGACGATGCCCGGATTGGCCTGAAGTTCTTCGTCGGTAATCCATTGCAGGAAAACGGGATGGTTGGCTTTCACCAGTTCCATCAGCTTTGCCGTCACTTCATCCTTGTCGATGGTTTCCGACATGTCGAAATCGACGCGCGATTCGTCTTCGCCGACGGCAGCACCGGTGATCGGCCACTGGCAGACGACGGATAGCAGATGGCAGGCCGTGTGCATGCGCATCAGCTTGTAACGGCGCGGCCAGTCTACGTGCAGGGTCAGTTTTTCACCGACCTCGGGGGAGGGCTGACCTTCCAGCGGCACATGGATGATAACGCTCTTGTCGGCGCCATTTTTGGTAATGCCGAGTTCGATGCGCGAACCATCGGCCCGCTCGAGAAAGCCGCTGTCGCCCGGCTGGCCGCCGGACGTGGCGTAAAAGCAGGTCTGGTCGAGCTCGATGCCGCCATCCTCATGCACCGCCGTGACGATCGCTTCTGCGGTGGAAAGATAAAAATCGTCACGGAACAGGGCATTCACAGGCATTTCGGCATGTCCTCAAACGGTTTCGTACGGAACCGCAATCTCGCTTTTCGTTGCCAGCCACTGGGGAACCGGAAGCCCCTTAGAGCGCAGGAAATCCGGATTGAACAGCTTCGACTGATAACGATTACCGTAGTCGCAAAGTATCGTCACGATTGTATGCCCCGGACCAAGCTCGCGGGCAAGGCGGATTGCGCCGGCAATGTTGATGCCGGAGGAGCCACCGAGGCAAAGACCCTCTTTCGTGACCAGATCGAACAGCACCGGCAGGGCTTCCGCATCCGAAATACGATAGGAGAAATCCGGCGCGAAGCCTTCCAGATTGGCGGTGATGCGCCCCTGTCCGATGCCCTCGGTGATAGAGGAGCCTTCCGACTTCAGGACGCCATGCTTGTAAAATTCGTAGAGGGCGGCGCCCTCAGGGTCGGCAAGGCCGATCTTGATGTCGGGATTGAAATCGCGCAGGCCGTCAGCGACGCCCGCAAGCGTTCCGCCGGAACCGACGGAGCAAATGAAACCATCGACCTTGCCGTCCGTCTGGTCCCATATTTCCGGTGCCGTTGTCTCAATATGGGCCTGACGGTTGGCGATGTTGTCGAACTGGTTGGCCCAGATCGCGCCGTTTTCATCCGTCGCGGCCAGCTGTTTTGCCAGGCGGCCGGAAACCTTCACATAATTGTTCGGGTTGGAATAGGGTGCTGCCGGAACCTCGACCAGCTTTGCGCCGAGAAGCTTCAGCGCATCCTTCTTTTCCTGGCTTTGCGTCTCGGGAATGACAATGACAGTCTTGTAGCCGAGCGCATTGGCCACCAGCGACAGGCCGATGCCGGTATTGCCTGCCGTGCCTTCCACGATGGTGCCGCCCGGCCGCAGCTGTCCGCGCCGTTCCGCATCGCGGATGATGTAAAGCGCGGCGCGATCTTTCACCGATTGGCCGGGATTGAGAAACTCCGCCTTGCCGAGGATTTCACACCCCGTCGCTTCAGAGGCAGCTTTCAGACGGATAAGCGGCGTGTTGCCGATAGCACTGAGCGCAGAGGGATGAATGGTCATGATTGAGCCTTCTTGTCTGAGCGGAAATTAGGTGCCGTTATGTCCCGTTACAACCGCCTCAAGGCAAGAAATTATCTTCCCGCCTTAGGCTTCGCCACGCAAAATTTTGCCGATACCCAATTTTATGCGTTGTTCTTCACTGCGGCATAGGCTGCAATTGCTCTTTCCCGTGCCTTCCCATGGTCAACGATCGGCAGGGGATAGGTCTTGCCCAGCTCGATACCCGCCTTTTTAAGCACCTCTTTCGGTGCTTCAAACGGCTTGTGGATGTATTTTCGCTCAAGCTTTTCAAGCTCCGGCACGAAGCGGCGCACGTAGTCTCCCTCGGCATCGAATTTCTCCCCCTGCAATATGGGGTTGAAAATGCGGAAGAACGGCGAGGCGTCCGCGCCCGAACCCGCCACCCACTGCCAGTTGGCAGCGTTGGAGGCCGGATCGGCATCAACAAGCGTATCGCGAAACCACTTCTCGCCTTTGCGCCAGTCGATAAGTAGATGTTTGATGAGGAAGGATGCCACTATCATGCGCACCCGGTTGTGCATGGTGCCATGTTTCCACAATTGCCGCATGCCGGCATCCACGATCGGATAACCCGTCATGCCACGCGTCCAGGCGTTGAAGGATGTGTCATCGTCCCGCCAGCCGAAGGCGTCGAAACTGTCGTTCCAGTTTTTCTCGTCCAGCTCGGGAAAGTGGAACAGCAGATGGTAGCAGAATTCCCGCCAGACGAGTTCCTTGCGGAAACGGCTGATATCGTTGGACGCGATATGGCGTGATAGCCCCTTCGTCGCATGCCACACGGCGGCGGGCGATATTTCGCCGAGCGCCAGATGCGGCGCAAGAAGCGACGTGGCGTCCTTCGCCGGAAAATCGCGGCCTTCCTCATAACCCTTCAAGGCACCATCGATGAAATCATCGAGTTTTTCCCGCGCGGCATTTTCACCGGGTGTCCATATCTCGCTGAAACCCCTGGCCCAGTTCGGTTTGACCGGCAGAAGCTTCCAGTCATCGAGTTTCTCCGATTTTGGCCATGTCTCAGGTGCCTTCAGGCTCTGCGGTGCATCCGCCGGCGTATGTGGCTCCTCGCCGCCCTCCAGAGCCCGCCAGAAGGGCGTGTAGACCCGGTAGGGACCGCCGGATTTGGTCTGCACCCGGGATGGTTCATGCAGCAGGTGTCCGGCAAAGCTGCGAACTGTCAGGCCGTCGTCCCCAAGCGCCTCTTTTAGTGCCTTGTCCGTTGCCATGCCGGTCGGCTCATAGCGACGGTTCGAGAGGACTGCATCCGCGCCGGTTTCGGTTATCAGCCGGCGCAGCGTCTCCTCTGCGTTGCCGCTTCTGAGCAGTAGACGGCTGCCGCATTTCTCCAGCGCCGCGGAAAGAGAGGCAAGCGAATGGTGAAGCCACCATTCCTGCGCGCCGCCCAGCGGGCCGCTGGATGTCTCACGGATATAGAGCGGTATGACGGGGCCGCCATGCTCCACCGCTGCGAGAAGGGCGAGATTGTCCGCAAGACGCAAGTCCTTGCGGAACCAGACGATAACAGGAGAGGATTTTGTTGGCATGAAGGGATCCGGTTCACTTCCGCTTGAACGAGTGTTGAAACGCTTTGTTCCTCAAATCGCGTAGAATGGAAAGCTGGAGGCACATGGTTTTTCGAGGGCTATTTTTTCGACCTTGAAACCGAAAGTGAAGGGAACCAACTGGAGGAGCCGGCGTTTTTCGCTGGTTAATAGAGCATGGAAGTACAATCAATGTTGCTGAAAGACGTTAAGTGGGAAAAGCCTGTTACCATATCCTTGGAAAACGGTGCTCCCCGGATTTTCAACGGCGTTTACGAGGCCTTCGATTTTCTCCAGCACGAATGGCCACAACGCGGTGACAAGGCGCATGAGCAGGCCCTGCGTCTGTGCCGCGCCTCGCTGATGGGGGACGTGGCTGGAGAGATTGCGCGCGCCGCCTTCGTTACCGCAAGCCGGCAGGCGCAATGCCTCCTGGAGGCCGGAAACAAGGTGGAAGATCAGGGTAAACTTGCATCCTGACAGCGTTGCCGGATTGAGATGTGAAAGGCCACCCGTAAAGCCGGGTGGCCTTGTTTTATCCGCCGGCAGAAACGGGTTGTGTCGAACGTAGGATATGGCATCGTGCGCGTGCAAAGCGGATGAATACGGCAATGACCAACCACTACGGCTATATTGTTTTCCCGACAGCTCTCGGCCATTGCGGCCTCGCATGGGCAGAGCGCGGTATCGCCCGTCTGCAATTGCCCAGCACAGATGCCGGTGAAACCGAGAAACTTATCCAGAAACGCCTGCCGTCATCTTCCATTGCTGTACCCGACACACGCGCCCGTGAGGCGATTGCGATGGTTACCCGCTATTTCGATGGTGAAGAGATTGATTTTACGCCCGTGGAACTCGATCTTGCCGGGCAGGAGCGGTTCTTTCTAGATGTCTATGAGGTGGCACGGCATATCGGCTGGGGCCGCACGACGACCTATGGCGGTATCGTAAAAACGCTGGGCCTCTCCATGGAAAAGGCCCGCGACGTCGGGCAGGCCATGGCAAAAAATCCCGTGCCGCTGATCATTCCCTGCCACCGTGTTCTGGCGGCTGGCGGCCGGCTGGGTGGCTTTTCCGCGCCGGGCGGAACGAACACCAAATTACGTATGCTGGATCTCGAAAATGCCGGCCGCAGCCGTGCTGACGATGCACAGGGCAGCCTGTTTTAAAGCAATGACAGATCAGTCCACATGAATAGCCGTCTGATTTCTGCCCTTTTCTCGTCAAATTGTCGCTAAATTGTCACAATACACGGACGCCCTCTAACATAAGGGCGAGACGTTTGAGAGTATCCGCGTTAATTCTATCCGCTGCCTTGGCTTTTACAGTCGTGGCACCCGCGTCGGCTGGCATGCTGAACCAGGCTGAAAAATACACCGGACTGCATGAATCCAAAAACAACAAGAGCCTGAAGAATATTCTTGGGGCAAATCCCCGCAGCACACCGTGGTGTGGCCTGTTCCTGCATGCCGTTGCCAGCAAGGCCGGACGCGCATCGCCCAAATCCTACGGATTTGCAAAATCCTGGACGTCATTCGGTTATGCCGTTCCCGTCGCCGCCGCCAAACCGGGCGATGTTGTCGTCATTCGCAACGGCCGCGGTTATCACGCCGGAATATTGAAGAGCATGAGCGGCAAGACAGCGCAAATTCTCGGCGGCAATCAGTCCGGCCGGGTGCAGGTGTCGAACTTCAACCGCAAGGCCATCGTTTCCGTGCGTCGCTGAAGACCGGACCAACTTTACGACGATCCTTATAAAGGCGGGCTGTGGCCCGCCTTATGCGTTTTAAGGCCCCTATGGCTGTTCCCTTGTGCCGGGTGCCGCATCGCGCTGGTCATCGTCCTCAAGGTCTGTGGCGACGATGAAGGCATCCTCGTGTTGCCGCGCTGCCTGCCGGCGTGCGCGCAGGCTTATGGATTCATCGGGGTAAATCTCACTTTCTTTCGATTTGAGTTCGCTGTCGGTTTCAAAACGCGGCAAATCTTCGTCTTTGATATCGAGAGGTTCGTTTTTCTTCTGTTTCGAATCGCTCATGGATGGTCCTCCTGCGGGTTCCTGCCGGACAAACGATCCTGCAGTGAGTAGGGTTCCCTTTTTTCAGGGAAATGCGCATGCGCAATCTCCGGACGCGGAACAATTTCCGGCCATTTCTGTTTTTCAATTGGCACAGTCAAAGCCGATGCGACGCAAAGAGGAGGACGTTATGAACCATGATCGCGAAGCAGCAATCCGCGAAAAAGCCCGCGCAATATGGGAGAGGGAAGGCAGGCCGGAGGGACATCACGAACGCCACTGGATGGAGGCGGAACGGGAGGTCTCGGCAAGCACGGAAACCGGAAAGACCAATGGCAAAAATGGCGCGAAGAAACCCGCTGCCGCCAAGTCCTTGGTCCAGAAGAAGGTGACTGCGGATAAGGCGTCGGCAAAAAATGCCAAATCCCCAGCGGTAAAATCTCTTCAGAAAGAGCAAAAAGCGGAGACCAGCCGAAAAGACGACGACCTGACCGAAAGCCTAGAGGAAAGTTTCCCGGCAAGCGATCCGCCGGCACTCACCAACGCGTCTACTTCGACGAAGCGTGTGGCGAAGAAGACCTGAGGTCAATGGCGCCCAGCTACGCGCCTATGCCAAGATCGATATAGAGCGAATGCTGCGGCATCTCGCTCATCATGCCATATTTTGGAAAAATGGCTCCCCGGGCCGGATTCGAACCGGCGACCTGTCGATTAACAGTCGAATGCTCTACCGCTGAGCTACCAGGGAACGTGCGCTGCTTGGCGCGGTGTGAGCGGGGTAATACAAATGCTTTTCCGATTTGCCAAGCGCTTTTTTCAAAAAAAACGCATTCATCTTGTTTTATCTCGCCGGAGTCCCGATTTTCCGGGCTTATCGACGGTGAAAAAATTATCCACAGGCCAGATGTTAAAGGGCAGTATGGAATGAAATTTGGAATGGACCACAGAACGGGTCGTCTCAATCTCGGAAAATGGAGCGTTGCCATGCCGCGTTCGCGCGTCGGCAGGATCGCCACCGGCTCGGCGCTGGTGGTGGGCGGAACGCTCGGGTTTTTGCCCATCCTCGGTTTCTGGATGGTCCCGCTTGGTCTTATCGTGCTTTCCCACGATTTGCCGGCGGTTCGCCGCAGGCGGCGGCGGCTGGCAGTGTGGTGGGCATCGCGACGCAATGGTCGCAACACCCGCAATAGAGGTGGACAATAAGGCTCAGCCGCCCATCGAGCTGCTGAGGCCCTGTCCGGCCCAGAAGGCGGCATAGGCGAGTGCTGCAAAATAAATCGCCGTCAGGATGAGAAACAGATACCCGCCGAGAACGGTCACGCCGTCCCTCTGGATCATACCCGCCGAAAAAAGCAGGATGGCGACGCCCGGCAGGGTGTTGGAGAAGGGAATGAAGCCGAGCGGCATCATCAGCAACACGCCAGCGGTCATCAGCGCAAGTCCGTTCACTCTATTGGCGACGATGCCCGCCGTCAGCGCCGGAAGGCGCGGGCGGATGAAGCGATCGAGCCTGGAGACGATGGCGACGCCTTTCTGCAGTGCCGGCACCAGCTTTGCCGTTTCCATCTGCCGGTCGAGAATCCTGGCCGGCAGCCATGGCAGACGGTTGAGGGTGATGGCCAGACTGACGAGAATGATCGCTGCGCCAAACACGGTGCTGACGCCTGGAATGGAGACCGGAATGAGGAAGGGCAGGGAAGCTATGGCACAGATGAGCAGCAGGCCCTGTTCGCCGATTGCCTCCATCAGCTCGCGCAATGTGATCGTCTGACCTTGCAGTTTCCCAATCAGCTTTTCGAGCGTGGTGCTGAGCTTTTCAGACGTATCAGTGAATGCGAATTCGTTCGACATCAGGCTTCCCGGAAGTTGCTTTAACTCCGGGTTTGATAACATTCATCCGGCCGAATGCCTACCGCCGATGGAAAATCAGCGTCTTTTCGGACCGGTGCTGCCGCCCGCCTTTGTCAGTGGGAAACCCAGCTGCTGTAGGCGCCTGCGAGAAGAACAATCAGCAGGATGACCAGTATGACCGGATTGATCGACGTAATGAAGCTTACATAGTCCATGATAACTTCCTCCTCTTTCCGCCACACCTTATTCTACCGCAAAAAGGCCGGTTTATCTACCTGAGGATGAAATTTCGCATCGCAGCAACCATTCGCCGCTGCGGTCTGGAATTGTTTGTTTTTCTCATTTGCCGCAACGCAAAAAATAAATCTTCCAACATTTGCCATTCTCTTGCGTTGTCTCTAATCCTGATTTGGCGGCGGTCGATAGTCAGAACGTCCGCCGCTGACAAACCGCCACTGAGATGTCTAGGCTCCCGCCTTGCCTTCGGTCTAAAACGATCTTCCCGAGGACATTAAATGCTGAAAAACATCTATGCCTGGACGATGGCGCTTGCCGCGCGCAAAAGCGCCGTGTGGTGGCTGGCGATCGTGGCCTTCGTCGAAAGCTCCGTCTTCGTTGTGCCGGCGGATGTGCTTTTCCTGCCCATGGTGCTGGCAAAGCCAAAAAAGGCGATGTTTTATGCGCTCGTCGCAACGGTCGCTTCCGTTCTCGGTGGCATTGCCGGCTGGTTTCTCGGCCACTATGCTTTCGAGAGTATCGCGCGGCCAATTCTGGAATTTTATGGCAAGCTGGACAGCTTCGAGCAGCTCAAGAATTCGGTAAATTACGAGACCATCATTCTCCTGCTGGTGACATCTGGCTTTGCGCATCTGCCGCCGATCAAGGTTGTCACCATCCTCTCCGGTGCGGCCAATATCAGCCTAGGCCTTTTCATTCTCTCGGCTGTCGTCACGCGCGGCGCGCGCTTTTTCATCCTCGCCGGGTTGCTGCAAAGATACGGTGAACCGGTGCGCCACTTCATCGAAAAACGCCTTGGTGTTATTGCCGCCGCTGTGGCCGCAGCGCTCATCGCCATCTATGCGGTCTACGTTTTCGTGCGCTGACGAAACGCAGTTTTTCTACTCTTACAATACTGTCGCATAACTTTCAGCCTACTGTCAGAATCCAGCTGTATCGGTTGTCTCGTCCAATGAGAGAACCGATTTATTATGCGAAGATTATGGAAGTGCTCCTTGGGGGGCATGGGTATTGCTGTGCTTGCCGCAGGCGGTTATCTCCTGGCCATCCAGCTTCTCGGCAACTTTCACGAGGTGGTGGCAGGGCAGCTTTACCGCTCCAACCAGCCAAGCAGTGAGCAGCTGGTCCGCTATACCAGGGACAATGGCATCAAGACGGTCATCAATCTGCGCGGAGAGAATGAATCCGAGGACTGGTACAAGGATGAGATCAAAACCTCGCGCGAGCTTGGGTTGACCCATATCGATTTTGGCATGTCAGCCCGCCACGAACTCGACATGACCAAGGTGAACCAGTTGGTCGCGATCATGCGTGATGCGCCGAAACCCATCCTCATCCATTGCAAGTCCGGTGCGGACAGGACAGGCCTTGCGACCGCGCTTTATCTCGGCCGCGTCGCGTATCTCGGTGAAAAGGCGGCTGAGAGTCAGCTTTCCGTCCGCTACGGCCATATCGGCATCCCCTATCTGTCTGAGACCTATGCCATGGACCAGACCTGGGAAAATGTCGAACACATGTCGATCGCCGACGACTTCACAATTGCTTCAAACGAGTTTTGAAAACGGTCGGGCATAACATCCGCAAAATTGCTGATCGATCTCCTGAAGCGGGATTTTGCGTTCTGTTCTGATCGCGCAACGGTCGGGACGGGACCCAAACGCTTGGTTTCTTAACTGTTGAGTTCTCAACGACGCAGCCTGTCTTTCATCAGGCGACCCGATTTCTCCCTCTCAAGGTTCGTCGGAAATCACATTTTCTGTCTATATATTAGTAACTTATGCGATCCAACAATTAAGTTGACTCCTTTAATCATCTTTTATAGAGCGACGTTGTTTCAACTTCTGGATCGCATCATGACACCAAAATCATTTATGAGCGGCCTTGCCGCATCGCTCTTGTCTATTCTCTTTACTGCCCCGTATGTAATGGCTGAACAAAAGACCATCACAGATGTCATCGGACGCGAAGTGAAGGTTGACCTTCCAGCAAAGCGCGTTGTTCTCGGTTTCTACTTCGAGGACTACATGGCGGTCGGCGGCGAGAAAGCCTATGATTCCGTCGTCGGCATTTCTCGCGAAGCCTGGGAAGGCTGGGTACCCGCCAACTGGAAGATGCACCTCGCGCATCGCGCCTCGCTTGCCGACATTGCCGATGTCGGTGAAGTGGAAGCGCAGACTTTCTCGGTCGAAAAAGTGTTGAGCCTCAATCCCGATCTGGTGATTCTGGCGGACTGGCAATACAAAGCGCTTGGTCTCGATGCCGATCGTCTGGAAGAAGAAGGCATTCCCGTCGTCGTCGTCGACTACAACGCCCAGACGGTCGAGCGGCACGTCGCCTCGACCCGGCTTTTTGGCGACCTGACCGGCCAGGAGAAGCGTGGCAAGGAAATTGCCGACTTCTATGCCGGTTCGCTGAAAGAGGTCGCTGACCGGGTCGCCAAGTCCGGAAAGCCGAAACCGAAGGTCTACGTCGAGTTCGGCAACAAGGGCCCGGCCGAATATTCTTTCACCTACGGCAAGAACATGTGGGGCGCCATGTCCACGGCGGCTGGCGGCGACAACATTGCCGCTCCCTTCGTCGAATGGTGGGGACCGATCAATCCAGAACAGGTTCTGGCGTCCAAGCCTGACGCCATCTTCATTTCCGGTCGCGAAAACAACAAGAACCCGGCAGCGCTGCCCATGGGACAGGCGGTGAAGGCGGCAGACGCAGGCGAGAAACTCAAGGCATTTGAGGCCCGCCAGGGCTGGAGCGAATTGCCCGCCATCAAGAACGGCCAGCTGTTCGGTGTCTACCAGGGTGCGTCGCGCACGCTCTCCGATTTCGCCATGGTTCAGTACATCGCAAAGCAGCTATATCCCGAGCAGTTCAAGGATGTCGATCCGATCGCCAACTATCTCGGCTATTACAAGAAGTACCTTCCGGTAACGCCTCAAGGCACTTTCGCCATCGCCGTCAAGGATTGATATCGCGCTTGCCTGTGGCGGCACGGAAACGTGCTTTCTTCGCCGCCACAGTGGCGAAATCTCGCGAACGCCGCCGTTGCGGCGTCCGCTTTTCCAGACAGTCCTTTCAGGCAGGTTTTCATGACAATTGCTGCCCGCAACGCCGAGGCCATCGGTGCGCACCGGCTGCGCGAGCGCCGTCGCTGGCGTGTCGTCTCTATCTTCTTCGTGTTGATGGCGGTGAGCCTCGTTCTCGATATCGCCACTGGTCCTTCGCTGCTGTCGCCCGCCGAAGTGGTGAAGTCGCTGACCGGCCTTGGCGAACGGGCCGCCATGACCGATTCCATCGTGCGCGGCCTTCGCCTGCCCATGGCGTTGATGGCGCTTGCCGTCGGTGCGGCACTCGGGGCAGGCGGCGCGCAAATGCAGACCCTGCTCAATAATCCCATGGCGAGCCCCTATACGCTCGGTATGGCCGCAGCGGCCGGTTTCGGTGCGGCGCTGGTACTGGCGCTTGGCGGTCTTGGGCTGGATGCCATGATTGCCGTTCCGCTGGGCGCGTTCGTCTTTTCCATGCTCGCAGCACTTTTTCTCTTCACGCTGGCCTCCATGCGGCAGATGACGACCGAAACCATCATTCTCGGCGGCATCGCGCTTCTTTTCCTGTTTCAGTCGCTGCTGTCGCTCATCCAGTTCCTGTCCTCACCGGAGCTGTCCCAGCAGATCCTTTTCTGGCTGTTCGGCAGCCTGACCAAGGCGACCTGGCCGACGCTTGGCCTGACCGCTGCCGTGACCGCCCTCTGCTGCGCCCTGCTGATGGCGGATTGCTGGAAGCTGACCGCGCTCAGAATGGGGGAGATGCGGGCGGCAAGCCTCGGCATCAATGTCCGCTGGCTGCGCATGAAGGTTCTCGTCATCGTCGCCATCATGACCGCGACGGCCACCAGCTTCGTCGGCGTCATCGGTTTTATCGGGCTGGTCGCGCCGCATATCGCCCGCATGACCGTGGGCGAGGATCAGCGCTTCTTCCTGCCCATGTCGGTGCTGAGCGGCGCGCTGATGCTGTCGGCTGCCTCGATCCTCTCCAAATCGATCGTTCCCGGTGCGCTGTTCCCGGTTGGCATCGTCACGGCCATTGTCGGCGTGCCGTTTCTGATGTGGCTGATTTTCGCTCCGAAGAGGCGCGGCCGATGATGGTTCTCGATTCGATTTCCGCCGAGCGCGGCGGACAGACTGTTGTGAAAGGGCTGTCGGCGCGTCTGGAGGCGGGGCATATTCATGCCGTCATCGGCCCAAACGGAACGGGCAAGACGACCCTTCTGAGAGCGATCTTCGGCGATCTGCCACTTGCTGCCGGTTCGATCAGCCTCGGCGACCGCCGTCTTCGGGCCGGGGAGCGGGCGGGGCGGTATATAAGGCAGTGGCGCGATGGCTTTGCCTACATGCCGCAGGACACCACGGCCGATATTGCGCTCAGCGTGCTGGAGGTGGTGGCACTCGGCCGGTTCGGGCGTCTGTCGTTGCATATTGACGACGAGACGCTCGACCTGGCCATGACACGCCTGCATCAGGCGGGAATAGCGCATCTGGCGGGCAGGGAGATCGCCTCCCTCAGCGGCGGGCAGCGGCAGATGGCGCTTTTCGCGCAGGTTCTGATGCGCGAGCCGCAGGCGATGCTGCTGGACGAGCCGGTCAGCGCGCTGGACCTCAAGCATCAGGTGGCGCTTCTCGATCTGGTGCGGCAGGAAACCCGCGCCAATGGCTGGGTAACGCTGGTCGTGCTGCATGATCTCAACCTCGCCTGCCAATATGCCGACAACCTGCTGGTGATTTCCGATGGCGCATTGAAGGCGACCGGCGCGCCGGGAGATATCGTCACGCCGAAGCTCATTTCCGAGACCTACGGGGTGGCGGTGGAAGTTTTGCGGGACAGGCGCGGCAATCCCGTCATTCAGCCGGCTGGCGACCCGCTGCCCGAACATTTGAAAACCCTTGAAGGAATAATTGCATGAAACGATTTTTGATGACGTTTGCCGCGGCTTTGGCCGTAACCTTTTCTGTCGCGCCGTCCTTTGCTGCCGAACACAAGGTGCTGATGCTCAATTACGGCACGGACGGCAGCATGGTGTTTGAGCCTTCCTATGTAAAGGCAGAGCCCGGCGACACCATCACCTTCGTGCCGCAAAATTCCAGCCATTACGTGCAGTCCTATGCCGTTCCGGAAGGCGTAACGCCGTGGAAAGGCAAGCTCGATGAGGCCTTCACCGTTACCGTCGAGAAGGAAGGCGTCTATCTCTATTATTGCCCACCGCATCTGATGATGGCGATGATCGGTGTGATCCAGGTCGGCAAGCCCGTCAATCTGGAAGCGGTCAGGCAAAAGGCGGAGAAGCTGCGCCCCAAACTGGTCATGAAGGGCGAAAGGCTGGACGCGGCTCTGGCACAGGTAACGCCGGCGCAATGACGCCATCTCCGTGCTCGACCGGATGGGACGCTCGATCCCTCTTATCTCGCTCGCCGGGTGTGTGAAGCAGCCCACACGAAAAAATTGGCTGCAATCACCATAACAAGGATAAACCAATGGCAAATAAACTAGTCGAAACGACATTGAACGACCTGCTCAACGGCGAATTGCGCGCCCACCACGCCTATCTTCAGGCGGCCGCCTGGGCGGCTGAGCGCAATCTCGATGGTTGCTACAAGTTTCTGCTTGGCCATGCTGCCGAAGAGCTGGAGCATATGCACCGTATCTTCAGCTTTCTGAACGATCTCGGAGCTCCAGTTATTTTCACCGAGCTACCTGCCCCACAGGTTACCGCAAACGATATCAAGGGGTTGTTTGCAATTGTCGCGCAACACGAATCGCGTGTCACCGCCGCCATCAACGCGGCGGTTGATCTCGCGCGGTCTGAAAAAGACCATGCGACCACATCCTTCCTGCAATGGTTCGTGAACGAACAGCATGAGGAGGACAGCCTGTGCCGCACGATAATGGGCAAGATCGAGCTGATCGGTGACGGTCCCAATGCGCTTTATCTGATTGACCGCGAAATCGGCGAACTGGCTGAAAAGGCCTGAAGGCTGCGCAGCATTCACTGATATTCCACAAGCTGCATCAAACGCAGCTTGTGGCTGGTTCAGTCACTTCCCAAATCCGGCGTCCATCCACGCGTATAGCCTTTTCCCATGATGGCAACCGCAAGGGAAAGCTGTTCCTGCAAATGTTCGATTTCGCCCAGCAGCGTTTCAACAGCCGCCTTCGCATCGCCATCATGACACTGGATGACATATCCAGCTATGTCGTCAGGCCGTACAGGGGTGATTTTTTCCGCATCGGGCATATCGGTTGACCTCTCGTTTGTTCACTAAATGTTCTAATTTTAGCAGAGAGTCAACAAGGCAAATGCGTGCCGTCTCTGGACGGTCACAGGCTTTGCAATAAGAGTATATTTCTGGAATTATCGTTGAATGCACTCGCGCCTGCCACGGCCTCGCACCGCAGTGTCAAGCGTCAATGAACGGATGGATCTTCGCCGTCCAGGAAGCTGCGAATTCCATCTTTCTCACAGGTGGCCAGGAATTCTTCCCAGGCGTCCTTGTCTGTCGTGAAAGGTTCTTCCCAGGTGGTGACATCATCATGCTCGCTGATAACCTCGAGCGTCCAATCCTGCTGGGTGCCGGCCGGCCGGTAGATATCAACCAGAACCGTGATACCGTCGTCTTCAAATTCGCCTGAGAATTCCGAGTGTTCAATTTTTGTTTTTTTGACCATCACAGCACACCTCGTTCTCAGGCTTGGATAAACGCACACCCAGACCGCATCTTGTCAATTCGCGCATGGCGCCGGCGAGAATGTGGCTGAAAAAATTATAGCCAGCTCTGGGGGAACTGGCTATCTATCTGTTTTTAATGGTCGGAGCGGCGGGATTCGAACCCACGACCCCTTGACCCCCAGTCAAGTGCGCTACCGGGCTGCGCTACGCTCCGAACCTGAAAGCCGTTTATATATAAGCCTGTTAGGGCGCAAGCGGAAAATAGCCTTTTCTTGAAAAAAGGAATAAAGGCTGTGGACGGTGAGCAGGGGACTTTCTTCCCGAAGATGTTGCCCGTCAAACGCGTGACACATCATCCTTCCATCATGGCGGGAACCTGCCGTGTTCTTTGGCGTTCCAATCTAAGCGAAACTGAAATTCAGGGAGATGAAACATGTCCGAACTCGTCGTTGTCGGTTTTGACGGAACGGAAGAGGCCGACCGGGTCCTTCTGAAACTTGCTGGAATGAAAAAAGAATATCTGGTCGATCTGGAAGATGCCGTCGTCGTCGTTCGCGATGAAAACGGCAAGGTGCACCTGAAGCAGAGCGTCAATCTGACGGCGATCGGTGCAAGCTCCGGTTTTCTCTCCGGTGGTCTCTGGGGCGGCCTCGTTGGCCTGCTGTTCCTCAATCCGCTCGCGGGATTTGCGATTGGCGGCGCGATCGGTGCGGGAACGGGTGCGCTTGCGGGGTCGCTGACGGATTACGGCATCGACGACGATTTCATCAAATCTCTGGGTGAAACCATCCCGAATGGCTCTTCGGCGTTGTTCGTGCTGATCCGCAAGGTGCAGCCGGAAAAGGTGATGGCGGAACTGGAGGGTCTTCGTGGGCGGGTCATCAAAACCTCGCTTTCGCCAGAGCAGGAAGCGCAACTGCAAAAGGCGCTTTCCGGCGGAACGGAACAAGCCGCAGCGCCTGCCGTCTGAACGAGGCAAGGAGAAGATGCTGCGGCATGTTTTATGTCGCAGCAGATCTATAAAAGTGCGGTGGCGCTCTTTGCGACCCTCGCCGGAAACGTTGGCTTAAACCGTCAGCGTTCCGGTTTTAGGCTGCGGCCAGGTCAGATAATAATACCGACTACCGACATTGCCAAAAAATGCATTGTCGCCGGAAATACTGTCGACATAGGCGCCACCGGTGGTCTTGGCATAAGCGGAACCGTCGCGCTTGAGGTGGTCCTTCAGAAAATCGCTCCAGCCGGTCGTGGTGATCTCGGTTGCCGGTTTTGAGGTGGTTGTCTTGTCGGCCTCCACGTCCCAGGCTTTTATCTTTGCGCCTTCGGTCGGATCGGAGACTGTCAGCGTTCCAGCGGCCAGCGCTTCCAGCATTGCCTTGGCTTGCGTAGCCTTGCTTGGGTCCTTGGAGAGTTCTTCCAGCGTCGCCTTCAGGCTTGTCATGAAACTGGCCTGTGTAATGTCGCCGGATGGCGCCTGTGTGCTGGTGTCGTCGGTCTCCGCGTCAGGGCCGGAGACTTGCG
Organism: Agrobacterium tumefaciens; assembly: GCF_009649785.1. Taxonomy (GTDB): domain Bacteria; phylum Pseudomonadota; class Alphaproteobacteria; order Rhizobiales; family Rhizobiaceae; genus Agrobacterium; species Agrobacterium tumefaciens. The sequence goes on from NZ_WJOK01000017.1 coordinate 110,862, forward strand.
CATATTGCGCCAGAAGCTGTGTCAGCCGCGTATTGGTGGAGGAGGGCGAGGTGTCGATCCCGTAGGAGTCGAGGATCGCAGTTCGTGGCGAGGAGGTCGAAGCGGAATTGTCCTCCTGCTCCTTGATGGCCTTGAGTGCGAGTTTGGTGGAGTTGATGCGTGTGGACAGGTCGACGGAGGAGACCATTGCGCTCACTGTTTCCATGATCAGGCCGATACACGTCATGCATACCGAACCGGCTCGGCGAAGATCCTCGATCCCGCCTTTCGTCTCCTCTCATAAGAAGACCGGGTGTATCCCCAGCCGTCTCAAGCTTGGGATGCACCCGGTCTAATAGCCGAACTTTGCGCGACGCTTGCGGACATATAGTGCGTCTCTAATGAACGGAAGCGTTGGACGCACTCAATGCCTTGGTTTCAGTCATGAAACCGCTACGCATTTTTTACTGGAAGTGCTCAGTTTTCCTGCACGGAAACACCGTTCGGGCCGATATTCATCTCGATCCCCTTCGGTTTGCTTTCTTCGTGCCAGACATAGGCTCCAAGCCCGACAAGAACCACCAGAAGTGCGCCAATGATAAAATAGAGATTATTCGTCTGCGTCATAGGATGTCTCCCCGTTTGACAATCATGATCGCGGGCTAAACGCATGAAATAATGTAAGGTTCCGTAAGGGGAAGGACTTTAGGTGGCACTTCTGCTTTGGCGCAGGCTTTCGCGCTTTTCCAGAGCCATGCATCCCCACAATATGCCGAGCAGCAGGAAGAAATGCCGCCAGTGGTCGGTGTCAATGACGTTGCCGATCATCACATGCCCGACAAAGGTTACCCAGGAAATGATGAGAAACGGCTGCCAGGGCCGCTGGCGCAGCAGCAGTTTGAAGCAGGCGGCAATGGTCCAGCAGATCAGCGTGAGATAGATGACGAAGCCGAACCAGCCATGCGTGGTCAGGCTCTTCAGCCAGATATTATGTTCCGCGGCGGGAAAGATGTCGTCGAACACCATGGGGCCGATGCCGAGCGGATGTTCCATCGCCATCAGGAAACCGAGATAGTGGCGGGCAAAACGTCCGAGATGGCCGCCATCATAGGATTGCACCGCCGAGGCGCGGCTGGAGAACAGGTCTGCTACCTGCTTGAATTGCAGGGCGATGATGACGGCTGCCACCATCAATGCCACGGCGACGAGAAACAGAACGAGGATTTTCAGCCGGAATGCCGCCGTACGCTCTTTCAGCAGCATGACGAAAACCAGAAGCACTGCCGAAAACAGGAAAAGGCCCCATGCGGCGCGTGAAAACGACAGGAACACGGCAAGAGACAGAATGAGCAGGCCAAGGATCCGCCATGGCGCATGCATCGCCTTGCCGGAGAGCAGGCCGTAAATCAGGTACAGCGACGGCGTCACCAGGAAGGGACCGAAGACGTTCGGGTCCTGAAAGGCGCCCTTGGCGCGATCGTAAAGGGTAAAGACCTCGAAACCGGGAATGGCGTGAAAATATCCGATGATGCCGAGCAGGGAGGTAATCAACGCTGCGGCGAGCCAGGCCCGGAAAATCAGCAGCAGCCGCTGGTGCTTGTCCTCGATGATCGCAGCATAAAAAACCGAGGTCAGCGCCAGAAAGGTCGACACGGCGAGATAAAGCGGCCCCTCGTCGAGATTGGCCATGGTGGTCAGCGAAAGATAACCGCCGACATTGAAGGCAAGCAGCAGGCACAAAAGCAGGACGACGGTGCGCGAAAGGCGCAATCCCAGCAGGAACCAGATGGCTACTTGCCCCACCATCATCAGCTCATAGGGCGCCGGTTCGGAAATCACGAAGCCGGAAAGAAAGACGCCGAAGGCAATGAAGAACGCGCCGACCAGCCGCATGGCAGCAAGCGGTGCGTCAAAATCCGGTGCGTGCTGGTAACCGGTGTGGGTCAATAGGCATTTTCCGATTTGAGCAGCCGGATCGGCGTCAGGAACAGGATCTTGAGATCGAGAAGCAGCGACCAGTTCTCGATATAATAGAGATCGTATTCGGTGCGGAACTTGATCTTGTCGCCGTGGTCAATCTCACCACGCCAGCCATTGATCTGCGCCCAGCCGGTAACACCGGGCTTGACCTTGTGCCGGGCAAAATAATGCTCCACCACCTCGGTATATTTCAGGTCGCCCGTCTGGGCGTGCACGGCGTGCGGACGCGGCCCGACCAGTGAAAGATCGCCGTAAAGAACGTTGAAAAGCTGTGGCAGCTCGTCCATCGAGGATTTTCGCAGGAACCGCCCGACCGGCGTGACACGCGGATCGTTTTTCGTGACGGCCTTTTTTGCCGTGGGATCGCTGAGTTCCGTATACATGGAACGGAACTTCCAGACATTGATCGTTTCATTGTTGAAGCCATGACGCTTCTGCTTGAAGAACACCGGGCCTTTGGATGTCGTCTTGACGGCAATCGCCGCGCCAAGCATCACCGGCCACAACAGAACGATGCCGATAATGCTGAAGACGATGTCGAACACCCTTTTCCCCACCGAATCCCAGTCGCGTATCGGCTTGTCGAACACGTCGAGCATCGGCACTGCGCCGACATGGGAATAGGCGCGGGGGCGGAAACGCAATTTGTTGGCATGCGCCGCGATACGGATATCGACGGGTAGCACCCACAGCTTGCGCAGGAGCTGGAGGATACGCGCCTCGGCACTGAGCGGCAGGGCGATGATCAGCATGTCGAGCTTCGTCAGGCGGGCGAATTCCACCAGTTCCGCGAAGGTGCCGAGCTTGGGGTAGCCGGCAACCACATCGGGCGAACGCTCGCTTTTCCGGTCGTCGAAAATGCCGCAGATGCGGATATCATTGTCCGTTTGCTGTTCGAGCGAGCGGATGAGGTCCTTGGCGGCATCGCCGCCACCGACGATCACGGCGCGACGCTCCATCACGCCGTTGCGGCCCCAGTGGCGAATGGCGAAGCCGAGGATCAGCCGTCCGGTGAAAATGGCGATTGCGCCGGTGGCGTACCAGATGGCAAAAGTCTGCCAGGAATGCAGCGCTTCCGGCAAAAACAGGAGAAGGATGCCGGCGACGGTGACGAAGGACAGGCAGACGGCGCCCTGAATGCGGGCAAACATTTTCAGCGGCGCGCGCAGCGTCGGCAACTGGTAACAGTCGCCGGCCTGCAAAAGAAACACGCAAACCGCCGCGCCCAGCACCCCAATGCCGAAAACCGCAAGAAAGGTTTCAAGCCCCTGCCGCGCAGCGATGCCGTTGACGATGGCCGCGATGATCGCAAGCATCGAAAATTCGAGAAGACGCAATTGGCCGATGACCATGTTTGGCGAATGGTTGCCGGCGCGAAGCTGGTTGGCGATCTGCCGTGCAAGTGGATTGAGAACAACGCTTTCCGATGCGGAAGGCTCACCCGCATCCCGCCCGGAGATTTGCTGGCGCAACGTCGCCAGATCGAATTCAAGTCTTCCCTTGTCAGCCTTGGTCATTGCTTTGGTCCGCACCCTCCAGCCCATCGGCCCGAAAATCGGAATCGATTTTCGAAGGGAACGATGCGCAACTTCAAAGTGGTAGAGCACAGTTTTCGCATCCGTGCGGATACGTGCGCTCTACGAGCAGGAAACTAGCCGAAACATGCTAAGAAACGTTTATGATGAGTTTCTACAGGACGGCGGAATATACAATTAAAAATCGTGTTTTTGAAATGTTTCTACAGCGAAAGCAGGTGACGATAGAGCTTCATCATGTCGTCGGCCATGACAGGCGTTGAAAATTTCGCCTTGAAGCTGTCGGGGCGGGGCATCACCCGTTTTCCCCAGTCCGGGCTCTCTGCATCCTTGACCATTATCTTTGCCAGCGCATCAGCGTCTCCAGCCGGAACGAGCGCCTCGCTGTCTTCTCCCAGAACCTCAGCTATGCCTCCAACATGCGAGGCGATGACGGTTTTGCCCGCAGCAAGCGCTTCCAGCACGATGTAAGGCATCGCCTCGGCGCGTGAGGGGACGACAACAGTCGTCGCTAGCGCGAACGCCTGTCTCGCTGGCATGGCGGCGTGCATGGAAATGCGCTGCGAAAGTCCGGCCTTGACGATCATATCAGCATATTTGTCCCTGTCCGGCCCATCGCCCACAATGACGCCGGACATGGGCTGGCCGATGCTGCGTTCCATCTTGGCGAATGCCTTGATGAAGATGTCGGGGCCCTTCAGGTCACGCAGCATGCCGATATAGAGAAAGCGCGCTGCCCCTTCGCGGGCGGGCACGGTTTCAAACTCGCTTTCCTGCACGCCGTTATAGATCATCGCCGTGCGGGTGCGTGGTTTGCCGACCTTGTTTTCGTAGGTTTCCTGTTCGAAATTGCAAACGAAACACAGGGCGTCCGTGAAATGCTCCTGAAACCGCTCGATACGCAGGAACAGCTGCCCTTTAAGGCTTTTGCGATCGTAATGCAGGCTGCCGCCGTGCGGCGAATAGAGGCGGGCTACGCGATACTTGTTCACCCGCAACAGTGAGCCGATCAGCCGGGCCAGAGCGCCACCCTTGGCGCTGTGCCCATGCAAAATATCCGGCCGCAAACTTTTGATATGGTTGTAGGACTTAACGAGCGCCCACAGGTCACCGGGGCTGATCGAGCGCTTGATCGGCAGGCGGGTCAACCCTAGCTCCAGCATCGGGGCGATCTGCGCGAAAAGCCGTTCCTCATGCGCGCCGCCGGTCGAGCTGTCACAGACGATGCCGACCTTGTGGCCCTGCTTGACGTGTTCTTCGATCAGGTCGCGGACATGGCGGAACACGCCACCGACGGGAGAGCGGAAACAGTGAATGATGCGCAGGGGAGGACCGTCATCCGCCATGTCAGCCGCTCCGTTTTTCAGAAGAAGCGTTCACGCACATAGACCGTATCGCCCGCAAGAATTGGTGCGGTGATCCCGATCCTGCCGGTCATCACCTCGGTATTGATCTTGCGGGTGATATCGACATCGGCCTGATTGGCGCGTGGCGTGAAGCCGCCGGCGATGGCGATGGCGTTCTGCGCCGTCATGCCCGGCACGTAGGAATATTGGCCGGGACGGCCGACTTCGCCCATGATGAAGACGGGGCGATAACGATCGATCTCGATCGTCACATCGGGATCGCGCAGATAACCCTGACGCAACTTGGCGGCAATGGCGGCTTCGAGCTGCGGCAGCGTCTTGCCTCGGGCGGGAACCTGACCGACAAGCGGGAAGGCGACATAACCGGCCTGATCGACAGTATAGGTATTTGTCAGCCCGGTCTGTTCGAACACGTTGATGCGCAGCCTGTCACCGCTATCGACATGATAGGGCTGCAGGGCGCCCTCGTGAAACGCCTTGGGCGCAGGTTGATATGCCGCGCAACCGGAAAGGGCCGTTAGAACGGCAAGCGTCAGTGCGGTGACATGTCGTGATCCGGCGAGCGGCATCTCATCTGGCTCCGAGTCGAACTATGAGCATTCTTATCGTTCTGTTAGGGTTAATGGGCGGTAAACAGCCAGTCGCAAGGATGGTAATATCGGCTTTATTTCATCGGCTTCGTCACAATTAACTGTTGTGTTACCGGAAAGACTTAAACTTCGCGAAAATTGGCCTCTATATTTGAGCGCCCGAGGTGTATCTCGGTTACGGAGCCCGTATGAACGGCGATCGCATTGATGACAGGGATGTGGATATCGATCTCGCGCGGCTCGTCGCTGCCATATGGCAGCGCAAGGGCAGGATAGCGGCGATCACGCTGCTTGCCGGGGGCGCCGCCTTCGTTGTCGCAAGCATGATGTCGCCCGCTTACAAGGGCGAGGCGCGCGTCCTCATCGAATCGCGCGCGGCCTCCTTCGGTGCGTCGCAGCAGTCGAATGCGCCCGCCGAACCCGTGCTCGATGAATTGACCATCTCCAGCCAGGTGCAGATCCTGCAATCTGTTGACCTCATCAAGCAGGTCGCGAAAGATATGAAGCTTTATGAGCGGCAGGAGCTTGACCCGGCCGCGCGTCCTTCTCTCGTCTCGAAGCTGCTGGTTGCTGTCGGCGTCAAGAAAGATCCGCAGCAGGTGCCGCCAGAGGAACGGATACTGAAGGCGTTCCAGGAGAGGTTGCAGGTCTACCAGGTAGAAAGCTCGCGCGTCATCACGGTCGAGTTCTCGTCCGAGGACCCCATGCTTGCGGCAGCAGTCCCCAACGCGATGATGAAGGCCTATATCGCGCTGCAGAGCGGCGCGAAACTGGACACAAGCACGGAGGCGGCACGCTGGCTGGAGCCGGAAATCGCCAGTCTGCGTGAGAAGGTTCGCGATGCGGACAGGAAGGTCGCGGACTACCGCGCCTCGTCCGATATTCTGTCGGCAGGGCAGGGCGAAACGCTCGCCACCCGGCAACTCAGCGATATCTCGACCGAACTTGGCCGTATCCGCGGCGAGCGGGCGAATGCGGAGGCGCGGGCAGAAGGCGTGCGCAACGCGCTTTCGAGCGGCCGCCCGCTGGATACTTTCCCCGACGTCGTCGCCTCGCCGATGATCCAGAGACTGAAGGAAAGCGAGGCTGCCATGCGCAGCCAGATTTCCGATCTGTCTTCCTCGCTGCTGGAAGGCCATCCGCGTATCAAGGCGCTGCGCAGCCAAATTGACGGCATACAACGGCAGATTCAGGAAGAGACCCGCAAGGTGCTCGCAAGTCTCGAAAACGAGGCCAATGTGTCCCGCCTGCGGGAGCGGCAACTGGTTCAGCAATTGAATGTGCTGAAAACGGAAAGCGTACGCGCCGGTGAGCAGCAGGTTGGCCTAAACGACCTGGAGCGCGAGGCTTCGGCCCAGCGCCAGCTTCTTGAAACCTATCTCGCCCGTTACCGCGAGGCGACGTCGCGCGCCGGTTCAGCCGAATCCACGCCCGCCGATGCCCGCGTGATTTCAACGGCAGTGGAGCCGCGCGAACCCTACTTCCCGAAGACCGGCGCCATCACCATTGTCGTCACGCTGGCGGCCTTCCTTCTCTCCTGCATCGTCGTCATGCTCGTGGAACTGTTCACCGGGCGGGCGTTGAAGCCGGTTGGCAAGACCCATGTCCCGCCGCTGTCCGATCCACCACCGCCCGCGAGAGCGCGTGCTGACACGGATGAGACACCGGATACGCCGGAGCAACCGCTTCCCGCACGTGAAGAGGATGCGCCGCCTGCGGTTCGTTCCATGCCTGCCGCTGCCCGCCAGTCCATTGTCGAACAGGAAGCGCAGATACCGGTCGCAGCCGTTGCTGCCAAATCGGCCCTGCCGGTTGCAGACGCTGCGGCTGCGAAAGTGGACGCTGCGGAAGAAGAGATCGACAACGCCGACAATTTCTCGATCGACGCCGTCGCGTCTTTCCTCGCCACCCGTCTTGCCAAATCCGTCGCAGCGGTCGTGTCTCCAGCTGGTGATAGTGGTTCGACCACCACCGTCATGCTGGCGCGCGCCCTGTCCGAAATGGGCCGTTCGGTCGTTCTCGTCGATATGACGGCATCGGCCTGTCCGACGCGCCTGATGGCGCCTGAGACCGGACTGCCGGGCGTCATGGACCTTTTGGCGGGTGCCGCCGCCTTTGGCGAAACCATTCACGGCGACCGGCTTTCCGATGCCCATATCGTGCCGCGCGGCAATGCGCAGCCGCGTGAGGCCATGCGCGCGATCGACCGGTTGACCATGATCCTCAGCGCGCTTTCCGACGCCTATGACACGGTTCTCGTGGAATGCGGCGCGGTGCAGATATCGAGCCTTGAGAAAATGCTGCGCAATCTGCCGGCGGAAATCGTCGTGTCCGTTCCCGGTAATGATAGCGAATTGCTGGAAAAGACCCTCGGAGAACTGGTTGCCCACGGCTACGAGCAGGCATTGCCGATGACCGGCATGCGCAAACCGGACCGTCTGAGCGCCGCCTGAGATGCTGTGGCCGATAACCGGTCAGTCGGCAGCGGGCGTTGCGTCCATGCTCGGCCGACCGGCGCGGAAACGCTGAATGAACGCATAGAGTGCCGGATTGGATTTGATCAGGCTCTTTGTCCGGGCAATGGCAACGTAGGCAGAGGCTGCCGCGCGGCCCTTCAACGTCACCGGCAGGAAAATATCATGCTGCACGGTGAAAAGCGGACACCAGCTGCGCTTGTAGGGCTGGTCACCGACGCCGAAATCGAAGATCGCCGCATTTTCACTGCAAGCCCGTTCGATCATCAGCCAGAACAGCAGCTCACCGGGGCTGATTTCCGCGAAGGTCTCATCGATAGAACCGAACTGGCAGATGATGTGATCCTGCTTGCGCGAAAGTCCGGATATGGCAGCGATGAAACCTTCATTTTGACCATGCAGACGAATGGCGTGTATTTCCAGAAGACTGTCTGTGCCGATCTCCGGAAAATTTGCGAGGTCATAGAAAAAGTCTTTTACCGATTGATCGCGAAAAACATCCGGAATGCCCTGCGATGCGAACCGGGCTGCCTTCTGCCGGAAAAACGTCTGCAATAATTCGCACTTTTCCTGTGGCGAACGGGCGATCACATGGCTGTAACCACCCATTTCCTCGGCTCTCCGGCTCTGGATGCGGAATTTCTTCCGGCGCCTCTTGGCGTTGATCTGCCGAAGCGTGCTCTCAAAATTTGCCAGTAAGGGAATCTGGAAGGCCGGGTTCTGGTTTTCGACTGATGCCAGATGCGAGAGCGGGTTGGTCCTGCCGCGCCAGATCAGCGGTATGTTCTGCAAGGCAAGAATATCCGCCTGGCCACGCAGCAGCTTTCGCGCTTCGCGGGCAATGGCTGCTGCCGTTTTGTGGCTGGCTGCTTCGGCGAAGGACCGGTCGAAAAGCCCGGTATTGATATTGTTGAAACGGCCGCCGGGAAAACGTGCCTTGCGGATGCCGCCTTCCAGAACGATTTCGAGCGGCAGCAGGAACACGGTCTTTCCGCTTTGCCTGCCGCGAATGATGAGGAGGGGTCTGTCCTGCGTTTGCGCCCAGATGGAGCACCAGCCATAACCCTGATGCAGCGAATTGAGCGGGTCGCTCTCCAGCTGTTCCCAGTCGGCGCGGATAGTGGAGGCATCGTCGACGAGATCGATAGCCAGGCGATCGGCGCCCCGCCGCTCGTTTTGCACGGCGGCTGGTCCTTCACCCTCGCTGACTATGACCGGCGCTTCAGCCGCCATCCACGCTCTCCGGTTGTTTCGGTGAGACTATATCGTTGAGCGGCAAACAAGAGGTTTATAAAATTGCGACCTCTGGATGTCCCGTAGAAGGCAGGTGCCTATTCCTGTTTTTTGGAGCCGGCCATCCATTTGATGACCAGCATGGCGGGCAGTATCCACAAAAGCCCACTCAGCACGAAGTAGGCAAGATGCACCCACCATGGAGATTGCGCCAGCGTCGCCGACGCGATGGCCGTCGCCGCTACGGCGTAGATGACGACGAGGCAGATGATGACGATGGTGCCGATGAGCGATCTGAGGCGAGGGTGCATGAAATCTTCCGTAACCGAGCATGTATCCCAAAAGTGTCATCGGTTTTGGGGAAAAGACATGCGTAAAACAAAAAATCTAGATCGTCGTGGTGATTCGAAGCAGAGACAGGACGATCTAGTGTCTGGCGCAACTATACCGCCGCGACCGGATGCCGCAAACCCTGAGGCCTTGTTTTGTGGTGCCGGTTGGGGCTAATCAACATGACTGTATGATGGAGACCTCAAAGATGCATTCGAGCGGCATGACGATGGCAAATGGTTCTGCGGAAATGGTGGTGGAGGCTGCCCTGCAGAAGCAGGAGAAGGATCGCCGCCTGCTGCGCATCTGGCTGCGCGTCGTTCTCTTCACGCTGTTCTGTCTCGTGCTTGTCGGCGGCGCCACGCGGCTGACCGAGTCTGGCCTGTCAATTACCGAATGGAAGCCCATCCACGGCGCCATTCCGCCGCTTTCAGTTGCCGAATGGGAAGAGGAATTCCAGCTCTACAAGCGTATTCCCCAATATCAGGAAATCAACCGGGGCATGTCGCTCGATGAGTTCAAGACGATCTTCTGGTGGGAGTGGGCGCATCGACTGCTTGCCCGCGCCATCGGTCTCATCTTCGCCCTGCCACTCGCCTTCTTCTGGCTGACCGGCCGCATCGAAAAGCGCTTGCGCCTGCCGCTCATCGGCCTTCTGGGACTTGGCGGCTTTCAGGGCTTCGTCGGCTGGTGGATGGTGTCTTCCGGCCTCGTCAACCGTACAGATGTCTCGCAATATCGCCTGGCAACGCATCTGACGATCGCGTGCCTCATCTTTGCGGGCTGCATGTGGATATTGCGCGGCCTGTCGCACCATTCGCCCGATGCTGCCAATGAAACGACCGGCCGCCGTTTTGCCGCGCTGCTGACCTTCCTCTGTCTGTTCCAGATTTATCTCGGCGCGCTGGTGGCGGGGTTGAATGCCGGCCTGTCCTACAACACGTGGCCGCTGATGGACGGCTCCCTGGTGCCCGGCGATCTTTTCCTGCAACAGCCCTGGTGGATCAACTTGTTCGAAAACCCGAAGACGGTGCAGTTCGTCCACCGCCTCGGCGCTTATACGCTGTTTGCCGCCACGCTGTGGCATATGGTGTCCTTGGCTCGCGCCTTGCCCGGCACGCCGCATGCCCGCCGCGCCGTGCTGTTCTTCGTGTTGATCTCCATTCAGGCGGCGCTCGGCATCACCACGCTTCTGATGCATGTGGACATTCATGTGGCGCTCGCCCATCAGGGCATGGCGCTGCTGGTACTTGGTTTTGCAGTCGCCCATTGGCGAGGCTTCCTCGGCGAATACCCGGCACCTGTCGCGGTTGAGATCAGGGACTGAAAACCCTTAAAATTGCTTCAGGACAGACTTGATGGTTGTCGCGACGGCCAGTTCGTCGTCGCGTTCGCGCGTGTTGCCATCTTCCTCGTGCCATGCTGCCGAAAGGCAGCCGTAGGCGAAGGCATATTGTAGAAGCACCCGTTCGTCCCGTTTGAGCGCTTTCGCAAAAATCGACGCCATGGAGGCGATGCGTGCCTCGCTGCGTGTCAGATCGAAGCGGTCGAGCGGATTGGAGAACATGTTGGCGACGTCGAGTGCTTCATCGCCGATCAGGCCTGCCGGGTCGATGATGATCCAGCCACGCGCACTGCGCATGATGTTTTCGTGATGCAGATCGCCGTGCAGCGGTCGAATATTGCTTTGGTGCCCGATAAGCTCCTCGGCAAGCGAAGCGGCTTCGATATAGGGGCTGTTCGTGCCTTCGCTGCGATCGTGCTCGGCTTTACGGAACAGACTTTCGAAATATTGCGGCAGCGTCAGCAGGCTTGCTGGTGGCGTCTGCGTTGAAGGCTGGTGATAGTGAAGGAGAACGTCAGCGGCGATTGCGGTCGTGGCATCATCGTCGCCGTCGCGGAAAAGCACGTCGCGCAATGTCTCATTGCCGGCATGTTCCATGAGCAATATGTCGTCGGAGCGATCGAGCAGCTTCACGCAGCCGACACCTGCCCGCCATTCGATGAAATCCGCCCCGCGAAGGCTGTCTTTCAGAACCTTGTGTTTAAGTACCTTGGCGATGGCAAGGGAACCATTGCCAAGTCTGACTTCGTAAACCACCCCGGCCGGCGTATCGGCAATCTGTTTTGCGGCCTCGATATTCCACGAGGCCGGAAAAAAGGGGATAGCTCGGCTCACGCAAAAAGCCTCATGCCGAGAGCATCAGCTCCATGTTCTGGACAGCCGCACCCGATGCGCCCTTGCCGAGATTGTCGAGCAGCGCGACGAGATTGATGTGTTCGCCGCCCGGCGTGCCGAAGACGAACAGCTTCATCGTGTCCTTGCCCGCCAGTTCCTCGGCATCGATGCGGGACAGCCCCATGCTTTCGGCAAGTGGAACGACGCTGACGATGTCCTGTCCGGCATAATGGGCGGTGAGCGCGGCATGCACGGTCTCGATGGTCGCGCCGTCCTTGAGGTCGGCGGCAAACAGCGGAACCTGCACGATCATGCCCTGCGGGAAGCGCCCGACGGAGGGTGCAAACAGCGGCGCGCGGTCCAGCTGGCCGTGAATGGTCATTTCCGGCACGTGCTTGTGTGCAAGCGTCAGGCCATAGAGGAAGTTGTTGGCACTGATCGCATCTTCCCTGCTCTGATCTTCCATCTGCGCGATCATCTGCTTGCCGCCGCCGGTATATCCGGACACGGCGTTGACGCTGACGGGATAACCATCGGGCAGAATGCCGGCGGCGCGCAGCGGACGAAGAAGGCCGATCGCGCCGGTCGGGTAGCAGCCCGGATTGGCGACGAAGCGGGCGGAACGAACCTTTTCGCCCTGTTCCTTGTCCATTTCGGCAAAGCCGTAAGCCCAGTCCTTATGGATACGATAGGCGGTCGAGGTGTCGATGATGCGGACATTGTTGTTGCCCGCCACCATGGTGACAGCTTCTCTGGAAGCATCATCCGGCAGGCAGAGAATCGAAATGTCGGCGTTGTTGAGCATGTCCTCGCGGATAGCGGCGTTGCGGCGCTCGGCTTCGGGAATGGACAGCAACTCGATATCGCGGCGACCAGCAAGGCGCGTGCGGATCTGCAGACCCGTTGTGCCGTGTTCGCCATCGATGAAGATCTTCGCTGTCATGTCCTTGTCCTGACTTTTCAGAGGGTTGCGAGTGTAATCGGATTCAGTTTGCTAAGCGCCCGGGCGTCGGTTCAGCCGGCCTTCGCCAGCCGTTCGGCGCGCAGGCCAAGCATATACATTGCAACGGTCGCTCCGGCAATGGCAGTGATATCAGCATGGTCGTAAGCGGGCGCGACCTCCACCACATCGGAGCCGCGAATATCGAGCTGCCCGAGTCCGCGAAGGACGGACAATATCTTGGCGCTTGTCGGCCCACCGGCCACAGGCGTACCGGTTCCGGGCGCGAAGGCTGGATCGAGGCAATCGATATCGAAGGTCAGATAGGTGGGCATGCCTGCCGTGTGCTTGATGATCAGCGAGGCGATGTCGCTCGCCCGCATCTCCTCCACCTCGTAACCGTGGAGAATGCGGATGCCGAAATCCTCAGGCGCATGGGTGCGAATGCCGATCTGGATGGAACGATCGGCATCGATCAGACCATCGCGCACGGCGCGGGCCACGAAGGAACCATGGTCAATGCGTTTGCCGTCGTCGAACCAGGTATCCTGATGCGCATCGAAATGCACCAGCGCCAGCGGGCCGTGCTTTGCCACATGCGCCTTCAGCAGCGGCCAGGTGATGAAATGGTCGCCGCCAAGCGTCAGCAGATAATCCGTCTTGGAGATGATCTTGCGCGCTTCCTTTTCGATCGTATCAGGCGTTTTCCAGTGATTGCCGTAGTCGAGCAGGCAGTCGCCATAATCGATGGTCGGCATATGGGCGAAAAGATCGCGGGCAAAGGGATATTGCGGGTCGTTGTCGAAAATCGCGGAGGCGCGGCGGATCGCCTGCGGCCCGAAGCGTGCACCCGGCCTGTTGGATGTCGCTGCATCAAAGGGGACACCCCAGACGGCCGTCGATACGCCCTTGAGGATCTTGGTATATTTGCGCCGCATGAAGGAGAGGACGCCCGCATGGGTCGGGTCGGTCGCAGCCGATGTCAGCGTTGCTGCGGTGAAGGCATGGTCGATGGTTTTTGATGGCATTGATCACCCCATTGCGGTTTGCGCTGAGGGTGCTGTCTTCTCGCCGAAAAAACAAGGAGGATGGCAATGAAAAAAGGCGGAGCCGAAGCCCCGCCTTTTCGAAGTTTTGAACGAACGGTTCCGAGAAGCGATTAGCGCTTGGAGAACTGGAACGAACGGCGGGCCTTGGCCTTACCGTACTTCTTACGTTCGACAACGCGGCTGTCGCGGGTCAGGAAGCCACCCTTCTTCAGAACGGCGCGCAGGCCCGGTTCGAAGTAGGTGAGGGCCTTGGACAGACCGTGACGAACGGCACCGGCCTGACCGGACAGACCACCACCGGCAACGGTAGCGATGATGTCGAACTGGCCCGTGCGTGCAACGGCAACGATCGGCTGCTGAAGGATCATCTGCAGAACCGGACGTGCGAAATACGTGGTGAAATCGCGGCCGTTGATGATGATCTTGCCAGAACCCGGCTTTACCCATACGCGGGCAACGGCGTTCTTGCGCTTGCCGGTCGCGTAGGAGCGGCCGAGAGTGTCAACCTTGCGGACGTGCACGGGAGCAGAAGCTTCCGATGCAGGGGCGAGGTCTTTCAGAGAGGAAAGATCGGCCATTATCAGGCGCTCCTTACGTTCTTCTTGTTGAGCACGGCTACGTCGAGAACGACGGGCTGCTGTGCTTCGTGCGGGTGGTTCGAGCCGGCGTAAACGCGCAGGTTCTTCATCTGACGACGGCCGAGCGGGCCGCGCGGGATCATGCGCTCGACGGCCTTTTCAACGACGCGCTCCGGGAAGCGACCTTCGATGATCTGGCGAGCCGTACGCTCCTTGATGCCACCCGGGTGACCGGTGTGCCAGTAGTACTTCTTGTCGGAGTACTTGTTGCCGGTGAAGGCAATCTTTTCCGCGTTGATGACGATGACGTTGTCGCCATCATCGACGTGGGGGGTGTAGGTGGCCTTGTGCTTGCCGCGCAGGCGGGTTGCAATGATGGTGGCGAGGCGACCAACAACGAGGCCTTCGGCGTCGATGATGACCCACTTCTTCTCCACCTCAGCAGGCTTCTGAACGAAAGTAGACATGGATTTCACTTTCTAACGTGGACCCGTCATCCTCTTTTAAAGTAAGAGCATACGGGCGTTTCTTGTTGCTTGGTTTGGTCACCCGAAGGCGACCGCAAATGACCATATTCCCTTTGGAATCCGATCTGGCGCGCTTATACGGTGTGCTGGATGAAGCGTCAATATGACGGATTTTGCTGACTGTAAAAATAAATCAATAAAAACAATGGTTTATTT
>NZ_WJOK01000018.1 GCF_009649785.1 Agrobacterium tumefaciens
ACATAAAATATGCATACCGATTTTTGCCATGCCGTTACGCACGGAAAAAAGACGAGACCTGTAAGGACGATCGCCTTGCTCCTTTGATCGTTTCTGTTAAAAAACTCGTAAAGTCACACTTTATCCCACGCATCATACAAATGGGTCCCACTTCATGTCAGCCACCAAGCTTGCCATCGTCGGCGTCGGCAAAATCGTTCGCGACCAGCACCTTCCCGCCATCGCAGGCAATCCGGATTTTGAATTGATCTGCACGGCCAGCCGCCACGGTACCGTGGATGGCGTCGCTTCTTACGGCACCATCGAGACCATGCTGGAGGCCGTCGAGGATATCGAGGCCGTATCGCTCTGCATGCCGCCGCAGTACCGTTACGAGGCTGCATATGCGGCGCTGAATGCCGGCAAGCACGTTTTCCTCGAAAAGCCGCCGGGCGCAACGCTTTCGGAAGTTCAGGATCTCGTTCGTCTTGCGGATTCGAAGGGTCTTTCGCTATTTGCAAGCTGGCACTCGCGTTATGCGCCGGGCGTTGAAGCTGCAAAGGCGTTTCTCGCCTCGACAAAAATCGACAGCGTGCATGTCATCTGGAAAGAGGATGTGCGCCACTGGCACCCCAACCAGGCATGGATCTGGCAGGCGGGCGGTCTCGGTGTGTTCGATCCCGGCATCAATGCGCTGTCGATCATCACCCACATCCTGCCCCGCGCGCTGTTCCTGACCAAGGCAACGCTTGAGTTCCCGGAAAACCGCGACGCGCCCATCGCTGCCGAGCTGCATTTTTCCGACGTTACGAAAATGCCCGTGCGCGCCGAGTTCGACTGGCGCCAGACCGGCAAGCAGAGCTGGGATATCGTTGCCGAAACGGCGGCCGGGCAGATGGTGCTTTCGGAAGGCGGCGCGAAGCTCTCCATCAATGGCGAGCAGGCAGTGTCGGAACCCGAGCGGGAATATCCGGCGCTCTACGAGCGTTTTGCGGAAATCATCAAGGCCGGACGCTCTGATGTCGATCTTGCGCCATTGACTCATGTGGCCGATGCCTTCCTGCTCGGCCGCCACAAATTCGTGGATTCCTTCTACGACTGAGGAGCCGAAAGGCTTTTGGAAGCCTTCCGTAAGACAGGTGCATCAAAGGGCGCGGCTGACGAAACGGTCGCGCCCTGACTTTTTTGCCTGATACAGTGCCTCGTCAACGCTGCGCAAAAGCGTGGCGCGGTCAGCACCGGCCTGAGGGGCGATGGCGCCGCCAATGCTGAGACGCGCACCGACCGCCTGCCCGTCAACATCAAAGGGTTCACGGAAGGCTGCCAGAAGCCTGTCTGCCAGTCCGTTCATCACCTCAGACCTGCTGGGACGGGGTATGAAAATGGCGAATTCGTCGCCTCCCATGCGCACCACCGTATCTTCGCTGCGGATCGAATTGCGAATGCGGTCGGCGGCAGCGGTCAGCACCCTGTCACCCGCCGGGTGGCCGAACGTGTCATTGATCGCCTTGAAACCGTCCAGATCGAGATAGAGCACGCCGAAGGCCTCGTTCTCACGCAGAGCCGCGCCAAGCTGGCCATCGACAATCGCCTCCAGCGCCTTGCGATTGTAAAAGCCGGTCAACGGATCAGTCATCACCGCATCCCGCAATTCACGCTCCGCCAGACTCATTGTGAAATTGGCCTTCTGTAAACGCAGGAGTGCGGCCGCCAGCAGCGCAAAGTGCTTCAGATTGTCAATTTCGCTTTGAGAGAATTTTCTCGGCACCGTATCGACAAGGCAAAAGGCGCCGACCACAAGACCCGGTTCCAGCTCGATCGGCGCGCCAGCATAGGAACGCAATCCGGGACCGCCCTTCACATAGGACATGAAGCGGAAATCCGGATGCTGGGTCAGATCGGAAATGACCACGACATCCTGCCTGGCAATTACTCGGTTGCATATCGACAGATCGCGCGGGCATTCCGAAAGTTGCATTCCCGCCTGTTCGGCAATATGGAGCCAGTCCTCATCGACGATATGGACGGCCGCACGCGGGACGTCAAAGACGCCCTGCCCCAATCGAGACAGCACTTCCAGTTCCGGCATCTCGGCATTCTTGACGGACATGATTGACCGCACCGCGACCAGACGCTCTATTTCCCCGTCGGGCCGTGAAATCGCCTGTCCCATGATGATGTCCTTCTGCTGTTTGGTCTGTGGCAGCCGCCACCGTCCGTCACCTGTCGGCCGGATCAGACAGCTATGTCTGATTCGGCTCATAATGCGAAAACCGGCAGGCTGCGCCACATGCGAATTTTTGCCAGTCTTTTTGTGTGGGAAACTGTGATCAGGCTTTCTTCTGCCAGCGGCCTTCCGGCGATTGCTGCCAATAGGTCAGCGCATGACCTTCGGTCTTCAGCCTTTTCCAGTGGTTCCGCGCCATTTCCAGCTGGTAGGCATCATATCCGTCGAACATGAACACTATCCGCTCATAGCCCTCCACCGCCGGCGGTTCGGCACCGTCGACGAGAAACCGCACACTCGCCTCGTTACCGTTCGCATTCGACGCCGTCAAAAGAATCGGCTGGTTTTGCGGCGCGGCAGAGCTATCCGTTGCGTGCGGCAGAAAACTGTCGTCACGAAAGGTCCACAGATGCGTGTCGAGGAAATCGCGGCGCTCCTCGTCCACCGTCTGGATCGCGACCTTCCAGCCGCGTTCCAGCGATTTTTCGAGCAAGGGCGGCAATGCATCCTCCAGCTTCGATTCCGTCAGATGGTAGAACAGGATTTCAGTCATCTGCGGACTTGCAGCTCCGGTCGCATCAATCTTCGTAGTGGGCGCGAACGAGTTCGTTCAGCAACCGCACACCGTAGCCGGATCCCCAGGACTGGTTGATCTCGGTCAACGGCGAACCCATGGCGGTGCCGGCGATATCGAGATGCGCCCAGGGTGTTTCGCCCACGAAACGCTTGAGGAACTGAGCGGCGGTGACAGAGCCCGCCAGACGGCCAGAGCTGTTCTTCATGTCGGCGAATTTGGAATCAATAATCTTGTCGTAATCCTTGCCCAGCGGCATGCGCCACAGCTTTTCCGCCGTAACATCGCCTGCCTGCGAAAGACGTGCAGCCAACTCGTCATCATTCGAGAAAAGGCCAGCCTGAAGATTGCCGAGTGCAACCGTGATCGCTCCCGTCAAGGTGGCGAGGTTGATCATGAATTTCGGGTTGAAACGCTCCTTGGCGTACCAGAGCGCATCGGCGAGAACCAGCCGGCCTTCGGCGTCGGTGTTTATGATCTCAATGGTCTGGCCGGACATGGAGGTGACGATATCGCCGGGACGCTGGGCGTTACCATCAGGCATGTTCTCCACCAGACCGATGACGCCGATCACATTGGCTTTCGCCTTGCGGGCCGCGAGCGTGTGCATGAGGCCGGTCACGGCGGCAGCGCCACCCATGTCGCCCTTCATGTCTTCCATGTTAAGGCCGGGCTTCAGCGAGATACCGCCGGTATCGAACACAACGCCCTTGCCGACGAAGGCGATAGGCTCGTCCTTCTTGGAGCCGCCGTTCCACTGCATGACCGCAAGCCGGGGCGGACGCGCCGAACCCTGCGCCACACCGAGAAGCGCGTTCATGCCAAGCTTCTTCAGCTCCTTCTCGCCGAGAATTTCGACCTCGACACCGAGCTTCTTTAACTCTTCCGCCTTTTCAGCGAACTCGACAGGACCGAGAACATTCGGCGGCAGGTTGACGAGATCACGCGCCAGGACAACGCCGCCCGCGACGGCCTCCGACACGGCAAAGGCCTTTTCCGCCTCCTGATGGACTGCCGTCACGATGACGATTTCTACTTTCTTCGGCGACTTCTCATCATCGGATTTCTTCTTGGTCTTATAGGCATCGAAGCTATAGGCACGCAGCAGCAGGCCAAGCGCAAAATCCGCAGCCGCCTGCGCACCGACATCGACGCCCGGGGCATCTAGATAGACGGCAACCTTGTCCGCCTTCCTGAAATTGGCGGCAGCGGTGCCGCCGGCACGCAACCAATCATGGGCGACAAGTTTCGCCGGCTTGCCGAGGCCAATGACGAGAAGCCGGTCGGCGCCCGAACCCTGCGGCGCAATCACGTCGAGTGTGGTCATGGACTTTGCGGAAAAGCCCGAAATCTTTGCCGCCCGTTCAAGCACGCCACCCGGATCGGCTTCCGATGCGCCGGCAGCTGCCTGCGCCTCACCCGAGGCTTGCAGCACAACGGCAAGGGTATTTTCAAGCGAGGCGGAATTGGCGAAAGAAATATCGAATTTGGCGGACATGTTTTCCTGCTCTTCGTGGATAACTTGCGTGTGCGCCCGATCATGGCCTTTTCGGCCCCCGGCGCAACCCTGCATTTTTAAAGGCTCACATTCTTTAAAGGCCGACATTCGCTAAAGGAAAGGCATTTTTGTGGAATGGCCGATCGCGTCATGAAACCGACAGCTTGTTCCACAAAAAGACACAGGCGGTGGAAAAATCATCGTGCAAAACATTTTTGTGAGCGTGCCGGAATAGCCAATTGCAAACGATGCGATTAGATAGGCGGAAATCCGGCGAGCGATCGCGCAGAAAAACAATGTCGACAAGGGCAGTATGAAGCTTCTCGAGAACTATATCCTGCGACGGACAACGCAGATGTTTCTGGTCGCGCTGCTGCCGGTGCTGGCCATCATCTGGACCATCCAGGTTCTCCAGAGAATCAACCTCGTCACCGATACCGGCCAGTCGATGGGCTCCTTCATGGCGCTGGCGACGATGATCCTGCCGACGCTGATTCCCGTCGTGTTGCCTTTCGCCCTCGTCATTGGCATCACCCAGACATTCACGGCGATGAACAACGATTCCGAGCTTGCCATCATCGATGCGGCCGGATCGTCGCGCTCTGTGATGTTTCGCCCGGTTATCATTCTGGCTGCCGTTCTAAGTGCGCTTTCCTTCACCATCACCAACTTCATCGAGCCGCCTGCCCGAAATTCGGCCAGGCAGATGGTGGCGGCTGCCTATGCCGACCTCCTCTCGTCGGTGATCGAGGAAAAGACCTTCCGCGCTGTTCAGGACGGCCTCTATGTGCAGATCGCCCAACGTCAGGGCCGTATCCTCAAGGGCCTGTTCGTCGCCGATCGCCGCGATCCGAATTTCGATCTTATCTATTACGCCAAGGAAGGCATGATCGATGAAAGCGGCACGTCGCTGACGATGCGCGACGGCGAAGTCCAGCAGAAAACACCTGATGGCAAGGTCTCCATCGTCAAGTTCCTGTCCTATGCCTTCGACCTTTCGACCATGTCGGAAAAGCAGACTTCCGAACCGTCGCTTTCTCCGGGCGATGCGAGCCTCGGTTTCCTTCTCTCGCCAGACGAGAACAACGCGAGTTACAAGCGGTCTCCCGAAAGCTTCCGCAGTGAGTTGCACAAGCGCCTGTCGGACTGGATGTTCGCCTTCGCCTTCGCACTGATATCGCTGGTCATAGCCGCTGATGCGCGCTCGCATCGTGAAGCGCGGATGCATCCGATGGTCGCTGCGCTGGTGACGGCCTTCATGCTGCGCTGGCTCGGTTTTTACGTCACCAACCAGGTCAAGCAGAGCGCGGCCTTCATTCCGCTGGTCTATGCCGTGCCGGGCCTCAGCGGTGCCGCCGCCGCCTTTATTCTCATCACGGGTCGCAAGCCGAGAATGCCGAAGATCATCGCGGATACGGCCAGCCGTCTGCGCCGTCTTTTCTCCAGCCGGCTGGCGCGAAGCTCGGGGAGCGGTAACGCATGATTTTCAGCACCCTCGCCCGGTATTTCCTCAAACGGTATCTGATCACGGCCATCTGGTTCCTGCTCGGCGTATCGGCAATTATCTATCTTGCCGATTTCAGCGAAACGGCGCGGCGCATGTCCAGCGTGCCAGGCTATTCTGTTCCAGGCGCACTTGGCCTCACCGCGCTTCGCCTGCCGCTGATCCTGCAGCAGACTATTCCCTTCATTGCACTCTTCGTCGGCATGACGACGCTGATCTCGCTCAACCGGCGTTACGAGCTCGTCGTCACGCGTGCGGCAGGCGTCTCCGCCTGGCAATTCATCCTTCCTTTTGTCCTTGGTGCGGTCTTTCTTGGAATCCTGTCCGTCCTCGTCCTCAACCCTATCGCCGCCTGGGGGCAAAACCAGTCGCTGTCGATGGAGGCGGGCTGGCGCAACGAAGGCAGCGGCGGACGCCAGCAGGACATCATTCCCTGGATGCGCCAGTCGAGCGGCGGCCAGGATACGATCATCGGCGCTAAGAGCTTCGAAGACAACGGGACCATGCTTCTCGACGTGGTTCTGATACACCTCGACAAGGCCGGCAACATCGTCTCCCGGCAGGACGCGAAGTCGGCAAAGTTGGAAGATGGTTACTGGCTTCTTAACGGCGTCGCGGAAACCCGTGCGGGACATGTGCCAGTTCGGCAAGAGAGCACGCGGATCAGTACCAATCTGAGACGAGAATTCGTTCAGGAACGTATGACGCAGACGGAAACCGTTGCTTTCTTTGATCTTTCTCACAAGATCGAAGTTGCAAAGTCTTTTGGACTGTCTTCGAAAGCGCTTGAGACGCAGTATCATTTCCTGCTATCGACGCCCCTGCTTCTGGTTGCGATGACCTTGATCGCCGCGACAGTTTCATTAAAGTTCAGCCGCTTCGCCCAGTCGCGCTCCGTGATTCTGGGTGGAATCGTTTCCGGCTTCGTGCTTTATGTAGTAACCGTGCTCGTAAGGGCATTCGGGAGTGGTGGCGTTGTCCCTCCCACCGTCGCGGTCTGGGTTCCAGTCATCGTGGCGTTGGCTTTGGGGGCAACCATTCTGCTTCATCAGGAGGACGGCTAGTGGCGGTATATGACCGCGGGAATATCAGGCGGCTTTGGACGGCCCTTCTGACAGGTGCCGCTGTGTGCGCATATTTGGCATCCAGCCCGGTCGCTTTCGGCCAGGGTGGTTTGCTTGCGCCCGGAAGCCAAGACGATTCGAAACTCCTGCTTACGGCAAATGAACTGACCTATAATCGCGATTCCCAGCGGGTCATCGCGAAGGGTGTGGTTCGCATGCATTATTCGGGCTACCGTATGGTGGCCCAGCAAGTGGAATATAATCAGCAGACGGGCCGCGTGATTGCGCACGGCAACATCGAGCTGATCGAGCCCGGCGGCAACAAGATCTATGCCGACGAGATGGATGTCACTGACGATTTCGGTCAGGGCTTTGTCAATGCGCTGCGCGTCGAGACCCCGGACAATACCCGCATCGCGGGTGAAAGCGCCGAACGGCTCGAAGGCGACCGCATGGTCCTCAATAACGGCGTCTATACCGCCTGTTTGCCCTGCGCCGAACGGCCCGAAAAGGCGCCGTTGTGGCAGGTCAAGGCTGAACGTGTCATTCAGGACGGCAAGACCCATACGATCCGGCTGGAAAAAGCCCGCTTGCAGCTTTTCGGCCATTCGATCGCATACGTCCCGTTCCTGACGGTTCCGGACAATACGGTGAAGCGGAAGTCCGGATTCCTGTTTCCGCAGATGAGCATTACCGACAACCTCGGTTTCGGCATCGGCGTGCCCTATTTCCAGGTTCTGTCCGACACCTCGGATGTGACCGTTACCCCGACCTATTACACGACGCAGGGTCTGCTTCTGCAGGCGGAACTGCGCCAGCGTTTCGAAACCGGCATGCACACCGTGACCGTCGCCGGCATCAGCCAGCTGAAGTCCGATACATTTACTGCCGGAACCAGTGACGCCCTCAACGACAATCGCGGCATGATTGCCAGCAAGGGTAACTTCTCCATCAATCCGCGCTGGGCGTTCGGTTGGGATGCCATGGTGCAGACCGACAACAACTTTTCGCGTACCTATGGGCTGAAGGGTTACAAGAACGACGTCCAGACCAATCAGATCTATTTGGCTGGCGCAGGCGAGCGGAACAGCTTCGATGCCCGCGGCTATTATTTCAACGTTCAGGATACGGACAACAACGAATCCAACGAACGCAAGCAGGCCATCGTTCATCCGGTTGTCGACTACCGTTATTTCGTACCGGATCCGATCTATGGCGGCGAACTTTCGCTGACCACCAACCTGACCAGCATCACCCGCCAGAAACAGGATGCCTACGCGCTTGGAGGCTATTCGCGGTTCAACGGGCTTGAAGGAAACTATACGCGCCTTTCCACCGAAGCCGAATGGAAGCGCACCTTCACGATGGATAGCGGCCTGCAGATCACGCCGATCCTTGCCGCCCGTGGTGATGCGCTGTGGACGGATATGTCGGCGGCAAGCTTTACATCGGGTGGCACGTCCTATGCCTATCAGGGCATGATGCAGGACGATGCGGCGTTGCGAGGCATGGTAACCGGCGGTCTGGAAGTGCGTTACCCCTGGCTGTTCACGGCGCTTAACAGCAACCACGTGATCGAGCCGATTGCGCAGATTTTCGTGCGTCCGAACGAACAATATGCCGGCCGCTTCCCCAACGAAGATTCGCAGGCTTTCGTGTTCGACGCGACCAACCTGTTCGAACGTGATAAGTTCTCCGGTTTCGACCGGATCGAAGGCGGCACGCGCGCAAACATCGGTCTGCGCTACAACGGCACATTCGACAATGGCTACGGCATTCGCGCCATTGCCGGTCAGTCTTTCCACCTGGCGGGCGACAATTCTTTCGCCTCCTACGATCTCGTCAATGTCGGCGCGAATTCCGGTCTCGAATCCGACCGCTCGGACTACGTCGCCATGGCAGCCTTCGATGCGCCAATCGGCCTATCGCTGTCATCGAGCCTGCGCTTCGACAAGGACAATCTCGAAATCAACCGTTCCGAGACAGGCGTCAGCTATTCGGACCGCCGCCTCACCGGCAAGCTCAGCTATACGCAGGTCAAGGCGCAGCCGCAGTACGGCTACAATGAAGACCGCGATATCGTTCAGGCGTCCGGTACGCTGCGCATGGACGACAACTGGTCGCTGTTCGGCTCGATCAACTACGATCTGAACGGAAAATTTGCCGCCGAGCGCCGTATTGGCATCGCCTATCAGGATGAATGCACGATCTTGACGGTCAGCTACTCCGACGAGGGCAATATCAATTCCAGCCGGCAGGCCGCCAATGACTGGTCGATCAATGCCCGTCTGGCATTCCGCACGCTCGGCGATGTCAGCATCGGCTCCGCAAACGAGGACTGGGCCGATATGGATATCGGCTGGAAACCGAACAATTACTGAGTTTAAAGGCAGGCCAGACAGGATCGTGGCCTGCCTTTTTGCCATCCAGCCAGTAAAAGTCACGGTTTTGCCGCAACAACGCGCCAGGGTCCGTCCGGTATAGGACCATCGGGTTTCTTTCAACAAACCGACACATTGCCGTCTTGCAGATCGCGATGATATATACGTGGCAAATTCGCGGTGCGGATGCACAGGTGCAGATCTGAAAAGCTAGGGTAAGGAATATTCCCCATTGGCAGACAGAACAGATTGGCGGGACGGGGAAACAGACCCCCGCCCGACGAAAGGGAGAAGGATATGATGAATTTCGGAAAGACGGCTTTGCGTGGCGCTGCTTTCGCCTTTGCGATATTCGCCGTTCCCATGGCCGTTGCGCCCTTTGCCAGCCAGGCCTTCGCCGACAGCACGGTCAAAATCGTCGTCAACAAGACCCCCATTACCAATGATGATATTGCCAAGCGCGTCGCCTTCCTGAAGCTGCAGCGCCAATCTGGCAATCTCAACGAAAAAGCCCGCGAGCAGCTGGTTGATGAGGCGCTGAAACGCGAAGAAATCGGTCGCGTGAAAATGTCCGTCAGCACCCAAGAGGTCGATGCGGCTTTTGCGCGCTTTGCCGGCAACAACAAAATGAAACCGGAGCAGCTGTCTCAGGTCCTCTCCAAGGCCGGTGTCGGCGCCGACCACTTCAAAGCCTTCATCGCCGTGCAGATGAGCTGGCCGCGCCTTGTTAACGCCCGTTATGGTGCGCGTGGCAAGATGTCTAACCAGGACCTCGTCACCCGCCTGAGGGAACGCGGCGACAAGCCGGTAACGACGGAATATTTCCTGCAACAGGTGATTTTCGTCATTCCGGAATCGAAGCGCAATGCCATCACTGGCAAGCGTAAGGCCGAGGCTGAAGCCTCGCGCAAGCGTTATCCGGGCTGCGACCAGGCCATGACTTTCGCGGCCACCATGCGGGACGTGGCGATCAAGGATCTTGGACGGATTCTGGCGCCCGAACTGCCGGAAGAGTGGAAGCCTCTCGTGGAAAAGACCAAGGAAGGCGGCACCACAGGAACACGCGTGACCGAAAAGGGCGTCGAATATCTGGCAATCTGCAAGCAGCGTCAGGTTTCCGACGATTACGCAGCGGAAATGGTGTTCAAGTCCGAAGACCTGATGAAGGCCAAGGGTGGCGAAAACCCGAACGAGAAGAAATATATGGATGAGCTGCGCAAGAAGGCGCAGATCGTCAACACCTGATACGAGAGCCGGCCTTTCCGTGACACATGCATCCCTGCCGCTTGCCCTGACACAGGGAGATCCAGCCGGTATCGGCCCTGATATCGCCATTGCCGCCTGGGCCAAGCGCCGGGAGAACGGCGTGGCGCCCTTCATCTTCATCGGCGATCCCGATGTGGTGGCGAGCCGTGCGGCGCTGCTTGGCATACCGGTCAATATCGAGAACTGCGAAGCGGCGGATGCCGTCGGCGTGTTTGACCGTGCTTTTCCCGTTCTTCCTCTTCCCGTCGGTTTCGAGGTTCAGGCCGGCCAGCCGCATGTCGGAGCCGCTCATGCGACGATCAAGGCGATCGAGCTTGCCGTTGCCTTGACGGTCGAGGGCAAGGCTTCCGCCGTCGTCACCAATCCGATTGCGAAATCCGTGCTTTACGAAGCAGGCTTCGGTTTTCCCGGTCACACGGAATTTCTCGCCGATCTGGCTTTGCGCCTGACCGGCAAACAGGTGATGCCGGTGATGATGATTGCCGGACCCAAGGTCCGCGTCGTGCCAGTAACGATCCATATCCCAGTAAAAGACGTGCCTTCGGCACTGACGGAAGAGCTGATCGTTACGACCTGCCGCATTATCGATGCTGATCTGCGGCAGAAATTCGGCATCGAGGCACCACGACTGGCGGTCGCCGGTCTCAATCCACACGCGGGTGAAGATGGGGCATTGGGCACAGAGGACCGCGATGTGGTTCACCCTGCGACCATACGGTTGCGGAAAGACGGGATCGACGCTTTCGGCCCCCTGCCCGCCGATACGATGTTCCACGATGCTGCCCGCAGGCGCTATGATGTCGCCGTCTGCATGTATCACGATCAGGCCCTTATCCCGGCCAAGGCGCTTGGCTTTGACGATTCCGTCAATGTCACGCTCGGCCTGCCCTTCATCCGGACCTCGCCCGACCACGGCACCGCCTTCGGCATCGCCGGCCAGGGCATTGCCAGCGAAACGAGCCTTGTCGCAGCGCTGAAGATGGCGGCGGAGATTTCTCTTCGCAGCCGGGTCGGCGCATAATGGCCGCCATTGACGGATTGCCGCCGCTACGCGATGTCATTCAGCGCCATGGGCTAGACGCTAAGAAGTCGCTCGGGCAGAACTTCCTGTTCGATCTCAACCTCACCCAGAAGATCGCCCGAACCGCTGGGCCGCTTGACGGCGTGACGGTCATCGAGGTTGGCCCCGGGCCTGGCGGCCTCACCCGCGCCATTCTATCGCTCGGTGCCAAAAAGGTTATCGCCATTGAGCGGGACAGCCGCTGCCTGCCGGCACTTGCGGAGATCGAAGCGCATTATCCCGGACGTCTTGAGGTCATCGAGGGTGATGCGCTGAAGACCGATTTCGAGGCTTTGGTTCCCGCTGGCGAACCGGTGCGGATCATTGCCAACCTGCCTTACAATGTCGGCACGCAATTGTTGGTCAACTGGCTGCTGCCGAGAGAATGGCCGCCTTTCTGGCTCTCCATGACGCTGATGTTCCAGAAGGAAGTCGGCCAGCGCATCGTGGCAGAAGAAGGCGACAACCATTACGGCCGCCTTGGCGTTCTCGCCGGCTGGCGCACGGTTTCGGAAATGGCCTTCGACGTCCCGCCGCAGGCCTTCAGCCCACCGCCTAAGGTTACCTCGACGGTCGTGCATCTGCTGCCAAAGGAAAAGCCGCTGCCCTGCGATGTCGCGAAGCTCGAAAAGGTAACGGAAGCCGCCTTCGGCCAACGCCGCAAGATGCTGCGCCAGAGCGTGAAAAGCATTGGCGGTGAAGTTCTGCTGGAAAAGGCAGGCATTGACGCGACACGACGGGCTGAGACGCTGTCGGTCGGGGAATTTGTGACGCTGGCGAACTGCCTCTAATTGAAGGCGACGTTTCGGCACTTCTAACGCGGGCGACGGAATTAGGGGACAAGCGCGTGGAGAGTGCCGGTTTTCACTACAAGCTCCACATGCCCGTCGGATCGCCTGATTGCGCGGTCGTGTTGCTACACGGTTCGGGAAGAACGGAGGAAGATCTCGCTTCGTTTGGCCGTACCGTTTTTCCCAACGGCATTCTGTATGCTCCGAGAGGCATTGTGCGATGGGAAAATGGCTTTGCGTTTTTTCGCAGAAAGCCCGACAGACAACTCGATATCGACGACCTGAAACATCAAGCCGCCGGACTTTGCCGGTTTATCGAATTCGTATTTCAGCAGACGGGGCAAAGACCCTTTCTCGCGGGATATTCAAACGGTGCGATCATCGCGGCTGAAACAATCTGCCAGAATCGTCATCTGTCGAGGGGTGCCATTCTGCTTCGGCCACTATCCCCACGCAATAACGAGCATTTTCCGAAGCTCACCGGATATCCTGCGCTCCTGCTTGCAGGTGCACATGATGAGCGGCGGCATCGCGATGATGCGCCCCATTTGGCCGATCAATTTTCGATTGCGGGCGCGGATGTGGTACTGGAGACACTCGACACAGGCCACGGCTGGGCAACAGACGCGGCAGACGAGCGCGTGTCCCGGCAATGGCTACGTCAGCATTAGAGATAACACGCCGCTTTAACTGCCAAATCAGAGCTGCGGTTCTTCCGCAAGCAGTCCGCGCACGAAATCGAACATGCCGTGGCGGCGGTCGCGGCGCACACGTTCGGCCTTGACTATCGCTTCTACGGCCTCGAAGGCCGCCTGCAGGTCGTCGTTGAGGATGACGTAGTCGTAATCGCGCCAGTGCTCGATCTCGGCGCGGGAATTGAGAAGCCGGGTCTGGATCACCGCTTCGGTGTCCTCGGCGCGGCGGTGCAGGCGCGATTGCAGCTCGGTCATGGTTGGCGGCAGGATGAAGATCGACACGACGTCGGCCTTCATCTTGTCCTGAAGCTGTTCGGCGCCCTGCCAGTCGATGTCGAACAGCATGTCGCGTCCGGCCGCCATCGCCACTTCCACCGGCTCGCGCGGCGTGCCGTAAAAATTGCCGTGAACCTCGGCCCATTCCAGAAGCTCATCGCTGTCACGCAGGCGCTCGAAGTCGCGCTTGGAGATGAAGTGGTAGTGGATGCCTTCAATCTCGCTCTGGCGGCGCGGGCGCGTCGTCACGCTGACGGACAGGCTGATGTTCTTGTCCTTGTCGAGCAGGTTGCGCGCTATCGTGGATTTACCAGCGCCCGATGGCGATGAAATCACCAGCATCAGCCCTCTGCGGGCAATCGTAACAGGGGAATTGTTCACCGGAACCATGGGTCTACTCCAGATTTTGGACCTGCTCGCGGAACTGGTCGATAACCACTTTCAGCTCTATGCCTGCTGCGGTTACCGCACTGGCGTTCGATTTGGAACAGATTGTATTCGACTCGCGGTTAAATTCCTGTGCAAGAAAATCGAGCTTGCGGCCAACTGGCCCGCCATGAGCCAAAAGTTCGCGCGATGCCTGGACATGTGCGTGTAGCCGGTCGACCTCTTCGCGCAGATCCGCCTTGGTAGCGATCAATGCGGCCTCGGCGTGCAGACGGTCGCGATCGAGCCCGTGCATGCCATCGCCAATAAGGGCAATCTGCTGGGCAAGCCTTGCAGCGATCTGTTCCGGCTGGCGGGAAGGATCGTTTTCGATGAGGTTCACGAGTTGCTCGATCCTGTCGATCTGCCCGGACAGGATGGCAAACAGGGACGCCCCTTCCCGCTCGCGCATGTCCTTCAGCTTCTCGACGGCGGCGGCAAAGCCCGCAAGCACGTCGGCGTTGCGCGCGGCCTGCGCCTCGGCATCATCTTCCGCCTCGCGAAAATCGACGAGCCCGCGCAGCGACAGTAGCGTATCGAAGCTCAGCGGCTTGTCGTCGACGACGTCGCCCAGTTCTTTCTTGAGAGCGAGAACTGCGGCAAGAGCATCGCGGTTGATCACCGCCTCCAGCCGGTTTTCCGCAATCGCCAGCGTCAATCCCGCCTGAATATTGCCGCGGGAAAGATGCTGTGCCGCGATTTCCCGCAGGCCCGTTTCCAGCGCTTCCAGACCGTTTGGCAGGCGCAGGCGCACATCAAGCCCCTTGCCGTTCACCGAGCGCAATTCCCACGCCCAGCGGTAACGGCCGGAGGTTCCTTCGCTGCGCGCGAACCCGGTCATCGATTGCAATGTCATATTCAGAAAGCCCCCATCATGCCGTGCAAAAAACCGGGCCTTGTGATGACAAGGCCCGGTCAGAACTATCAGTTATTGGCCGGTTTTTCCGCCTCGGTGCCGCCGGGCTGACCATCCACGACAACATCGGGATTGGCGCCGGAAGCCGCTTTTTCGGCCTCGATCTTGCGCCAGCGGCGCACATTGGCGTTATGTTCGTCCAGCGTCTTTGCAAACACATGGCCGCCGGTGCCATCGGCAACAAAGTAGATGTCATCGGTGCGCCACGGGTTGGCAACCGCCTCGAGTGCGGCCCGGCCCGGATTGGCGATGGGAGACGGTGGCAGGCCTTTGATGACATAGGTGTTAAACGGCGTCTGCTTTTGCAGGTCCGACTGGTAGATCGGACGGTCGGACGGTTTGCCGTCGCCGCCGAAGAGACCGTAGATGATCGTCGGGTCGGATTGCAGGCGCATGCCCTTCTTCAGCCGGTTGTAGAACACCGAAGCGACATGGGCGCGCTCGTCGTCCTTGCCGGTTTCCTTCTCCACGATCGAGGCGAGCGTCACGAATTCCTCGACCGTCTTGATCGGCAGGTCGGGGTCACGACGTTCCCAGATCATGTCGATCAGCTTCTCCTGCGCCGCACTCATCTGGTTGATGATTTCCTCACGCTTCGTACCACGGGTAAAGCGATAGGTATCGGGGCGAAGGCTGCCTTCCGGCGGCAGGGTGGCGGGCAATTCGCCATCCAGCACCTCGTCGGCGGCAAGCCGCGCGAACATCTGCTTGACGGTCAGACCTTCCGGCAACGATACGGAATAAAGGATCGATTTGCCCGACTCCAAGAGCATCATGATATCCTTCATCGATGCGCCGGCCTTGATTTCGTATTCGCCCGCCTTCAGCGTCTGGTCCTTCTGCAGGTAGCTGCCCGTCATCAGGCGGAAGACACGGGCATTGGATACGACGTCATTGCGCTCGAGATTATTGGCGATCTCGATGAGGCCTGCGCCGTTGCGCACCGTGAAATGTGTGTTCGTCTGAAGCGGACCGGGCTCCTGGAACGCATTGATCATGTAATAGAAGGCTGCGACAGCAAGCACACAGACGGCAACCGCAAGCGTCATCAGAAAATTCAGGAAGATCACCAGCTGGCCATGGGCCTTGCGGGAGCGCTTCGGTGGAGCCGGCACTTTTTCCGGCCGAAGCGCTTCGGTCGGGGATTTCGGGATGATCGGGCCGCGATTGCCCTCACCCGCGCCGTCTCGTCCGTATGGTCCCTGGCTGTTCTGGTTCGTGTCGCTCACCGTCGGTCCTTTTCAGTTCGGCGTTGTCAGCGCTTTTTGCGCAGGTAATGCGGCAAAAACAGGTTCGGAATGCCTTCCTGCACCACATAGAGACATCGTGAAGACCTCATTGTCCTCCTTCACGAATCGTCGTTTCCGGCAAAGCCGGTCAAGGAAAGCCATCTGCGGCGGGAAATTCACCCGCAGCAGGAAATCATTCCGAAACCGGCAAACCGTCTTCCGTAAACGACTACAATATCGGCGCGAAAATCGAAATGGCTTTCGCGAGCCGCAATGCGTTCTTCAAAGAAGAGCGCTCTCAGGCACCCGGCGGGAGGGAGCCGCACCGCTTTAGGCGGTTTGCGGCGCCGGGTTTTCGTCGTGATTTATGCTTCGTAGCGACGCAGTACGAGGGAGGCGTTGGTGCCGCCAAACCCGAAGGAGTTCGACAAGGCGACGTTGACCTGCCTCTTGCGCGCCTTGTGCGGCACCAGATCGATCTTCGTCTCCACGTCGGGATTGTCGAGGTTCAGCGTCGGCGGAACGATGTTGTCGCGGATCGCAAGCGTGGCGAAAATCGCCTCGATAGCGCCAGCTGCTCCGAGAAGATGGCCGGTGGCCGACTTTGTGGAAGACATGGAAATCTTCGACGCCGCGTCACCAACCAGCCGCTCGACCGCGCCAAGCTCGATCGTATCGGCCATGGTGGAGGTGCCGTGGGCGTTGATGTAGTCGATATCGTCAGGCGTGAGGCCGGCGCGCTTCAGCGCCATCGCCATGCAGCGGTACGCGCCATCGCCATCTTCCGACGGTGCGGTGATGTGATAGGCATCACCGGAAAGGCCGTAACCGACGACTTCGGCATAAATCTTTGCGCCGCGCGCCTTGGCATGTTCCAGCTCTTCCAGAACGACGATGCCGGCACCTTCGCCCATGACGAAACCGTCACGGTCGCGGTCATAGGGACGCGATGCCTTCTGCGGATCGTCGTTATGCTGGGTGGAAAGCGCCTTGCAGGCGGCAAAGCCGGCAAGCGCGATGCGGCAGACCGGCGATTCGGCACCACCTGCGACCATGACCTCAGCATCGCCGAACGCAATCATCCGGGCAGCATCGCCGATGGCATGCGCACCGGTCGAGCAAGCCGTCACTACGGCGTGGTTCGGACCGCGCAGCTTGTGACGGATTGAGACGTGGCCGGAAACCAGGTTGATCAGACGGCCGGGAATGAAAAATGGAGAAATGCGGCGGGGGCCCTTGTCGCGCAGCGTATAACCCGCCTCGACAATACCTTCCAGACCGCCGATGCCGGAACCGATCAGAACGCCCGTGGCGATCTGGTCCTCGTCCGTTTCGGGATGCCAGCCGGCGTCCGCAAGCGCCATGTCGGCGGCGGCCACACCGTAAAGGATGAACGGATCGATCTTGCGCTGCTCTTTGAGTTCCATCCAGTCGTCGGCATTGAACGTGCCGTTAGAGCCATCGCCGACGGGAATGCGACAGGCAATCTTTGCGGGCAAGTCTTCGACTTCGAACTCAGTCACGAGACGGGCACCGTTCTGGCCGGCAAGCAGCCGTTCCCAGGTGATTTCCGTTCCGCATCCAAGAGGAGATACCATGCCGGTACCGGTGATAACGACACGCCTCATCGCCAACGCTCCGCCCTTATCCAAATCATCGGTCTTTTTGCAACGCCACACACCATGGAATGGCGGGAACAGGCGCTGCACCATTTTGAATGTCCGCATAATCTTCCGCAGGCCGGAGCCGGTTCGGAAACTTATGCATTCGTCAGGACGCACGTCTTTCGGGCGCGTTCTGTTTCACGATAAAATATTGGCCCGGACAAGCCGGGCCAAGACGGGAGGTTGTTACTCCTCCCCAATACAGGTCGATCAGGCCTGGGCCTTCTCGATGAACTTGACAGCGTCGCCAACAGTCAGGATCGAGTCAGCTGCGTCGTCTGGGATCTCGACGCCGAATTCTTCTTCGAAAGCCATGACCAGTTCAACGGTATCGAGCGAATCAGCGCCCAGATCGTCAATGAAGCTTGCGCCTTCAACAACTTTGTCGGCGTCGACGCCCAGATGATCAATTACAATTTTCTTTACGCGTTCTGCGATATCGCTCATGTCGGTTTCCTCGACCTTTATTTTGAAGGGAATGCCTTACGGCACCCTGCCCTGTTAGAAGCCCTCATGCGCCGTTCAAATCCGGCACTGCTGGCAAACCCGTTCAACCCGGTCCAAGCTAGACATCGTCGCGCAAAATCGCAACGGCTTCCTGTCTCTCCGGGACGACTGTTCACAGTCTTGGCCCGATTAACACGGTTTCAACCGGTCGAAAAGCCTGAAAACGCGCTAAGCACAACGTATGACAGGCAATTTCGCCGGAAACCGGCATGGAGGGTCTTGCGGCGCCCGACACCAAACAAGGTGCAGAAACAGCGCCGCAATCGTTTCAAGACGCCTTTCAGGTGGCGTCAGATCATCGCCATGCCGCCATTGACGTGCAAGGTCTGGCCGGTCATGTAGGCAGCTTCATTGGAAGCAAGATAAAGTACGGCCGAAGCGACTTCGGCGCCCGTTCCCATGCGCTTCATGGGAATGGCACCCATGATGGCGTCTTTCTGCTTGTCGTTCAGCTTGCCGGTCATCGCGCTTTCGATGAAGCCGGGCGCCACGCAGTTGACGGTGACGTTGCGGGTGGCGATTTCCTGTGCCAGCGACTTCGAAAAACCGATCATGCCGGCCTTGGAGGCGCAATAGTTCGCCTGGCCGGGATTGCCGGTGACGCCGACGATGGAGGTGATGTTGATAATGCGGCCGAAACGGCGGCGCATCATCGGATGCGTCAGTTCACGCGTCAGACGGAACATCGCGGTCAGGTTCACCTCGATGACGTTGTCCCAGTCCTCGTCGCTCATGCGCACGAACAGGCCGTCCTTGGTAATCCCGGCATTGTTGACGAGAATGTCCACGCCTTCCAGCTCGGCCTCGGCCTTTTCGCCCAGCGCCTTGACCTCGGCACGATCGGCAAGGTTGGCCGGGAAAATCTTGACGCGGTCGCCAAGTTCCGCCGCCAGGGCTTCGAGCTTTTCAACGCGCGTGCCGTGCAGGCCGACGGTTGCGCCCTGGCTGTGCAGAAGGCGGGCGATTTCCTCGCCAATGCCGCCGGTCGCGCCGGTTACGAGAGCCTTGCGGCCTGTCAGATCAAACATGTTCCGTTCCTTCTTTAGAGCAATTCCGCAAAAAGCCTTTTAGCGGAATTGCATCGGGAATTACCGTAAAACAAAAAGCCGATGCGGGGCGAAGCCCGTCTCAGCCGATAAGAGTGGCGAGAAGCTGGTCGATATCGGCAGCGCCGTTGACGGCAACGCCGTTCACCGTCTTGTCGATGCGACGGGCAAGACCCGTCAGCACCTTGCCCGAGCCGATCTCGTAAAGCTGCGTCACATTGTTGGCGGCGAACCATTCCACCGTCTCGCGCCAGCGCACCTGGCCCGTCACCTGCTCGACCAGCAAAGCGGCGATCTCATTGGCGTCGGAAACGGGGGCGGCACGCACATTGGCTATAACAGGCACAACCGGGTTATTCTTTTCGACAGCCGCCAGTGCCTCGCGCATGGCTTCCGCCGCCGGCGCCATCAGCGCGGAGTGGAAGGGCGCGGAAACCGGCAGCATGATGGCGCGCTTGGCGCCCTTTTCGGAAGCGATCGCAGCCGCCTTCTCGACAGCCGCCTTGCCGCCGGAAATGACCAGCTGGCCGCCGCCATTGTCGTTGGCGATCTGGCAGACGCCGAGAATGGCAGCCTCTTCACAAATTGCCGAAACAGCATCGTGCTCCAGCCCGATGATCGCTGCCATCGCGCCCTCGCCCACCGGCACGGCAGCCTGCATGGCATTGCCGCGGATGCGGAGAAGCCGTGCGGTATCGGCAACCGAGAAGGTGCCGGCAGCACAGAGCGCGGAATATTCACCGAGCGAATGGCCAGCGACATAAGAGACGGCGTCGGAGAGCTTCAGACCCCGCGCTTCCAGAACCCGCATGACCGCCATGGACACCGCCATGAGCGCCGGCTGGGCGTTGGCCGTCAGCGTCAGCGTTTCTTCCGGGCCATTCCACATGATGTCGGAAAGCTTCTGGCCGAGCGCGTCATCGACCTCCTGGAACACAGCCCGTGCTTCCGGATAGGTATCGGCGAGTTCCTTGCCCATGCCGATGGCTTGGCTTCCCTGACCGGGAAATGTGAATGCAATACCCATGGGATGTGGTCCTTCTTGTCTGGCCTTGCCTTTATTCTTTTCGACTTCCATTCACATTCCGGCCTGCGGAGTCAAGGCTTGAAGCCCTTCGGCACCCCATCGACGCGGTTTTGCCGATCTATTTTCCCCTTTCTTTTCATCATATTTTTTCTTGCACTGCGGCAATTCCCCATTACTTTCATGCCACCTTTCAAATATCTGGCCAAGCACCGGGACATTTCCATGAAACAGAGACTATTGGGCCGCACGGGCATTTCCGTGTCCGAAATTTGCCTTGGCACAATGACGTGGGGCACGCAGAACACTGAAGCCGAAGCGCATGCGCAGATGGATTACGCGCTGGAGAACGGCGTCAATTTCTTCGATACGGCCGAGCTTTACCCCACCACCCCCGTTTCCGCCGAAACGCAGGGACGGACGGAAGACTATATCGGCACATGGTTCGAAAAGACCGGCAAGCGCGACCAGGTCGTGCTCGCCACCAAGGTCGCCGGTTCCGGGCGTGACTATATTCGCGGCGGGCGCGATATTGATGCGAGCGCCATCCGCGAGGCAGTAGATACCAGCCTCACGCGCCTGAAGACGGATTACATCGACCTCTATCAGATCCACTGGCCGAACCGCGGCACCTATCACTTCCGCGGCGCCTGGAGCTTTGATGCTTCCGGTCAGGAAAAGGAGCGCACGCTTGCCGAGATAACCGAAAAGCTCGACACGCTCGGCGAGCTGGTAAAGGCCGGCAAGATCCGCGCTATCGGCCTTTCCAACGAAAGCGCATGGGGTACACAGAAATATATCGATATTGCCGAGGCCCGTGGCCTGCCGCGCGTCGCAACCATCCAGAACGAATATAACCTGCTCTATCGCAGCTTCGATCTCGACATGGCGGAAGTCGCGCATCACGAAGATGTCGGCCTGCTGGCCTACTCGCCGCTGGCGGCGGGGCTGCTCACCGGCAAGTATCAGAACGGCGCACGCCCTGCGGGCTCGCGCGGCACCATCAACAAGGACCTCGGCGGTCGCCTGCAGCCGCATCAGGAAGCGCCGGTCAAGGCCTATCTGGAGCTAGCCGCACAACACGGCCTCGATCCGGCACAGCTCGCCATCGCCTTCTGCCTGACACGCCCCTTCATGGCCTCCGCCATCATCGGCGCAACGACCATGGAGCAGCTGAAGGTGGATATCGCAGCAGCCGATGTGGCGCTATCGGAAGAGGTCCTGAAGGGTATTGCGGCGATCCATCGGCAATATCCGATGCCGATCTGACGACAGCGCAGCGCGCTTTTTCGCCTCCGGTCCTTGCATTCCGGGCAAAAATGGATATAAGCGCGCTGTTCACAACATCCGGTCCAATTGGCTGGTGGCTGAACGGAGGGCTGGTTTCGGTAACGAAACAGCAGGAACCATAAGGTTTTTCCGGCCTCCCGTGTCTCCGCTCTCGACCGTCTCGAACAACGCTTTTCTTGCTTTAAGGCTTCGCAGCCTAACCAGGAGCAGTCGTTGAGGCTTAGCGCCGTTGCCGGGTGAAGGACGAAACGCAAGAAAGGCAAAGCTAAATGGCTCTTTACGAACACATCTTCCTTGCCCGGCAGGATATTTCTGCCCAGCAGGTCGACGCACTTGTCGAGCAGTACAAGGGCGTTATCGAATCGTTCGGCGGTAAAGTCGGACGCGTCGAGAACTGGGGTCTGAAGTCCCTCACCTACCGCATCAAGAAGAACCGCAAGGCTCACTACGCTCTTATGGACATCGACGCTCCGGCGCCTGCGATCCACGAAATCGAGCGCCAGATGCGCATCAACGAAGACGTTCTTCGCTACATGACCATCGCCGTCGAAGCCCACGAAGAAGGCCCGTCCGCGATGATGCAGAAGCGCGACCGTGACGACCGTCCGCGCCGCGATGGCGACCGTCCGGATCGTGGCCCGCGTGAAGATCGTGGTCCCCGCGCACCGCGCGAAGGTGGCTTCGGCGACCGCGAAGACCGTCCGCGCCGTCCGCGCGAAGACCGTGCATAAGGAGAATTGACCAATGGCTGATACATCCTCTTCCCAGGCACGCCGCCCGTTCCACCGTCGTCGCAAGACGTGCCCCTTCTCCGGCGCAAACGCTCCGAAGATCGACTACAAGGACGTTCGTCTCCTGCAGCGCTACATTTCCGAGCGCGGCAAGATCGTTCCTTCCCGCATCACGGCCGTTTCCCAGAAGAAGCAGCGCGAACTCGCCCAGGCGATCAAGCGCGCCCGTTTCCTCGGCCTGCTGCCTTACGTCGTAGCGTAATGATTTGAAGCGAGGCCGCGCTTTGGCGCGGCCTCGTCTTCCACGATGCAACTGACTTTTAATTAGTAGGTTGCGAGTTCAAATCCTTCCGCGTTGGGCGCGGATCGATACCATAAAACCCATGTTGGGGACGACGATCCTGATTGGACCGGTCCTCTAACTGCTCAAGTTTCCAGCAGGACAGCGAAGTGCAAAAGTTGAACCAGACAGTGCTGATCACCGGCGTTCTCGCCGGCATATGCGCGGCGTTTCTAACGCTTGGCGCAACGGCACAGTCGTCCTTTTCCTTCCTGCTTTACGCCGGTTCCGCCATGCCCATCTTCATCGCCGGCATGGGCTGGGGCAATCGCGCAGCCGTCGTTGCGATCATCACCACGGCTATCATCGGCGCGCTCGTCATATCGCCGCTTTTCTCGCTGACCATTGCGATCTTCACGCTGATCCCGGCGGGCTGGCTTTCGCATCTTGCCAATCTGGCGCGCCCGGCCTCGGAACTCGGCGGCCCGGATGACCTGCTTGCCTGGTATCCGCTGTCCGGCATTGTCCTGCATCTCTGCCTTCTGGTTTCGGTTGCCGTCGTCATTCTCGGCTGGATGATCGGTTACGGTCCCGATCTCGTCGCGCGCATGGTCGATCTGATGATGACCTCCGTGCAGAGCCGCGAACCGCTGTTCGAACCCAATGTCGAGGCACTGGCGCAGACGAAGTCGCTGCTGGTTCTGATGCTGCCGATCGTTCAGGGCGGCCTGTGGGTCATCCTTTTGTTTGCTGCCTATTATTTCGCGGCCCGGCTGGTCGGTTCCTTCGGCAAGGGTCTTCGCCCACGCGAGGACATTCCTTCCGCGCTGCGCATGCACCGCAACGCCATCTTCGTTTTTCTCTGCGGCATCGTCGCCATGTTCTTCGGTGGCGTCGCCGCGATGGTCGGCGCAGTCGTCTGCGGCACCTTCGGCGCGGGCTTCCTGATGGCAGGTTACGCCTCGCTGCACAAACGCGCGCGTGGAAAGGACTGGCGTCTGCCGGTTCTCATCCTCGCCTATCTCTCGGCGGTCTTTGTCTTCCCGCTGCTTATCATTCTCGTTTTGGGATTGAGCGACGTGCGCAGCACGATCTCCCTCACCCCAACGCGGAAAACTGACAATACGAACGAAACCAACACATAGAAAGGATCAAGAAGATGGACGTTATTCTTCTCGAACGCATCAACAAGCTCGGCCAGATGGGCGAAACCGTAAAGGTTCGCGACGGTTACGCACGTAACTTCCTGCTGCCGCAGGGCAAGGCGCTGCGCGCCAACGCCGCCAACAAGACCCGTTTCGAAACCGAGCGCGCAACGCTTGAAGCCCGTAACCTGGAGCGCAAGTCGGAAGCCCAGAAGGTTGCCGAAGCACTCGAAGGCAAGTCCTTCATCGTCGTTCGCTCGGCTGGCGAAACCGGTCAGCTTTACGGTTCTGTTGCTGCTCGCGACGTCGTTGAAATCCTCGGCGCCGAAGGCTTCAACATCGGCCGCAACCAGGTTGAACTGAACACGCCGATCAAGACCATCGGCCTGCACAACGTTACCCTGCACCTGCACGCCGAAGTCGAGCTTCAGGTCGAGCTGAACGTTGCCCGTTCTGCCGAAGAAGCCGAGCGTCAGTCCAAGGGCGAAAGCCTCACCTCCGCCGACGCCATCTACGGCGTTGACGAAGACGCCCTGCGTCCGGAAGACTTCTTCGATCCGGAAGCTGACGGCAACGACGACGACGAATAAGATTTGGCCTTGTGGTCATAAGGAAAACCCCGGATGGCG
The DNA here is from genome assembly GCF_009649785.1 of Agrobacterium tumefaciens. Taxonomy (GTDB): domain Bacteria; phylum Pseudomonadota; class Alphaproteobacteria; order Rhizobiales; family Rhizobiaceae; genus Agrobacterium; species Agrobacterium tumefaciens. Next base: position 24,203 of record NZ_WJOK01000018.1, read on the forward strand.
ACATCCGGGGTTTTTTTGGTTTTGTGACTGGAGTGTGCGGAGAGGTTACCCCCCCTCTGCCCTGCCGGGCATCTCCCCCACAAGGAGGGAGATCAGCAGGGCGATCCCACATCGCTAATAGCCGCAACGTTGAGGTTGTCGAGCGCAAGCCACAATTCGATCTCCACCCTTGTGGGGGAGATGTCCGGGAGGACAGAGGGGGCGCCTCTCGGCATACTCCAATAGCCAGACTACCTCGCCGCCGTCTCCGCCCCCTCAGGCGCCACGCTCTTGTCCACATGCACGACCACCGACATGCCCGGCGACAGATCCGCTGCCAGCGGCTGATCGGCGTCGATTGCGATACGCACGCCGAGACGCTGGGCGATCTTCACGAAATTGCCGGTGGCATTGTCGGGCTTGATGACAGCGAATTCCGATCCCGTGGCGGGCGAGAACCGCTCGACGCGGCCGTTGAGCTTGCGGCGATGCAGGGCATCCACCGAGATCGTCACCGGCTGGCCGACCTGCATGCCCGCGAGCTGGGTTTCCTTGAAATTGGCGATGACCCAGACATCGTGCGGCACAACCGCCATCAACTGCGTTCCGGCCGTCACATACTGACCGGTGCGCACGCCGATTTCGCCGAGCCTGCCGTCCACCGGCGCGTGAATTTCGGTATTGTCGAGATCGATCCTGGCGAGTTCGACCGCAGCCTCAGCATTGGCGACAGCGGCCTGCAGGGAACTGCGGTTAACGATGATCGTCTGCAAATCCTGCCGCGAGACCTCAAGTGCCGCTTTCGCCTGCGAGAGCGATGCCCTCGCCTTTTCAAGCGCGGCATGCGCCTCCTCCTGCAGGCTGGAGGTGCCGGCACCGCTTTTGATGAGGTTGTCCTGACGGTCTGATGCCAGTTGCGCCTGTTTCAGAGATGCCTGCGCGCTATCGACCGCCGCCTCGCTGGAACGGATATTGGCGTTGGCGGCGTTTTCCTGCTGGCGGGAATTGTCCAGTGCCGCTTTTTGCGTATCCAGCGCGGCTCCCGCCTGCGCCTGCTTCTGGCGGTAGATGCGGTCGTCGATCTTCGCCAGCAATGTGCCCTGTTTGACCTCCTGATAGTCCTTCACCGGCACATCCACGACATAACCGCTCACCTGCGGGCTCATCGTCGTCACGTAACCACGCACGAAGGCGTTGTCGGTCATTTCGACGGTGGAAAGGAATGGCGGCAGGCGCCATGCATAGAGCACCAGCGCGACGCCGGCGAGGCCACCGAGCAGAACGAGAATGGAAACGGGGGTAAAAATCTTCTTCAGCATATTATCACTCTTGGAGGTTCAAGACTGTGGCGCCGGCGCGGCATCGACATTGTCCCGGAAAAAGCGGGGACGGATGCGCAGCCATGCAAGGTGGAGCAAAAGCGCCATGAGCGCCAGCGCCGCAACGGTGGAAATCAACAGGAACGTATCGTTATAGGCGAGCACATAGGCTTCCTTGGTAACCTGCTGGCCAAGGAGGGAAAGCCCCTCGGCCTTCAGCAGCGCCGGATCGGTGATGACGTGGCTGTAGGCGCCGGAAAGTTGCGACACGCGCTGGGCGACCAATGGGTTGGTGAGCAGGATATTTTCCACCAGAATATTGGAATGGAATTTTTCGCGCAGCGTCACGAAACTGCCGAGCAGCCCGGTCATCAACATCGATCCGGTGATCTGGGTGAACAGGAAGATGGTGATGAAATTCACCAGATAGGGCGCTCCGCGCGCAAGTGCGGCAGCGAACCCCTTTGCCATAACGGGCGGCAGGAACATGGCCGCACCGAAGGCGATCATCATCTGGCTCAGATACATCTGCGCTGGCCGCGTCAGGTTGTTGGACTGGCTGTCCAGAAAAGCGCCGGCCGCAATCAGGGTAAGCGCAATCACATGAGCGGTATCGACATATTTCGTCAGCATCAGCCAGGCACAGGCCGCACCGCCGAGAACCGTCGCCAAAAGCACCAGAGCATAAAGCGTGATCGTCTGGTCGTTCAAAAGGCCAAGCTGCTGGTAGAAACTCACCGCCGTCGAGGATTGCTCGGAGGAAACTGCACGGTAGATGAGAAGGACCGCTATGACATGCAGGTTGGTTTTCGAAAAAATCCAGCGCAGGTCAAGCAGCGGGTTCTTGCGCGGCAACTCGATGACGACCATCAGCGTGAGAAGCGTGATCGACGTGGCCAGGAGCACGCCCAGCCACCATGTTTCGAACCACCAGTAAAACCGGCCAAGCGTGAGCATGACCGCGAGACAGCCAAGGCCACCCGCGAACAGAAGGTAGCTCAGAATATCCGTGCGCTCGATGACTTTCGCCCGCGGCGGCGGCGTGACTTTCAACAGGTAGATCAAGGCGAGCGAGATCAGCGCGAAGCCCATTTCCATCGTGTAAAGGGCATTCCAGCCGCCTATTTGCAGCAAGGAAGGCGAGACGATGCGCGCGAGCGGTGCAGACAGCAAGGTTCCGGTGAGCGCGATGCTGAAGCCCAGCGAGAATTTCCGCGCCGGCGGAAAGGCCTCCAGAATGTAGAGAAAGCCGAGCGAAGAAAGAGGTGCCGCCGCCATGCCGCTGAGGAAGCGGATGACGATCGCCGAATGCAAATCTGTCACGAACAGGTTGAGGCAGGAGGCAACCACGAAGACGATGATCGAAAGTTCGGCAAAGGGACGCAGGCCATATTGCGTTCGCACCTTGAACAGCGCGATGGAAAACGTGGCATAGGGGGCCATATAGGCGGCGGAGAGCCAGGCGACCTCAGCCACCGTGGCGGAAAATTCGCCCTGCAACTGGTATAGATTGGCCATGACGAGGTTCATGCCCAACCCTTGCGTGATGAAGAACGCCAGGCCCGCGAAGATGAAACACAGCCGCAGCCACACTGGCCGCTCCACCGGTTGCGGCGCGGCGGCCGCAGCAGCAGATTCCGGCACGTTCGCCGGCTTTACCGTAACGTCGACATTTTCAGAGGCGTTCTCGTCTGCCGTTTGCGGCACCACGGTACTCACGATTGCGCCCTCCCGCTTGCCAGATTTTGCAGATTAGCCGAAAGCCTGCGCATGACATCCAGCGCCATCGCCAGATCCTGCGAGGAAACATCGGCGGCGATTTCAGAACGGAGCGATTTTGCCACCGCCTGCACCGTTTCGGAGGTTTTCTCGCCCTCCTCCGTCATGTGGATGCGTTTGGCACGGCGGTCGGTTTCGTCGGAGCGTCGCTCGATGAGGTTCTGTTTCTCCATGCCGTCAAGCACGCGCACCAGCGTCGGCGTTTCGATTTCCATTTCCTCGGCAAGCTCCGTCTGGGTCAGCGGCCCACGTCGCGACAGCGCGAAAAGCGCACGCGCACGCGCCAAAGTCAGGCCGCTTTCCCCTACCCGCGCGTCAAAAAATGCGCGCAGCTTGCGGGTGAAGGCGGACACCTCGTCCAGAAGCTGTTCCTTGTCGGTTTCGCGGGACATGTCAGCAAGCCTTATAATTAGCACACTACTTATTTTCTGCCTATTTATTTGGAAGCCTGCCGATTTTCAAGTTTCTTTCACGTCGGGTCTGCCATGCGATAAACTCATGGCAGCGAATCACGTTGCCGGGAATTTCCCGCACCTTGTCCCCACCCGCCTGTGGATTGCTGGGGACAACTGAAGATGTGATCCAGCTTCGCAGACAGGACGTCAGGCTGCCATAGAGTGTTGCAACAATATCATTGACTGCCATGGCCAAGGAAGCCAAACCCGAAGTGTAGTGGCAAGGCAAAGGGAGATCGTGCAAACCATGAACGACGCTGTGAGAAAGATCACCCCCGCGCAACCGGCGGAACCGCATTACCGCGAGGCGCCGAACAATATCGAGGCCGAACAGGCGCTGCTGGGCGCCATCCTCGTTAACAACGACGCCTATTACCGCGTGTCGGACTTCTTGAAGCCCGTGCATCTTTACGAACCGCTGCACCGCAAGATTTTCGAAGTGGCGGGCGACATCATCCGCATGGGCAAGACCGCCAATCCGGTGACCATCAAGACCTTCCTGCCCGCAGACGACAAGGTCGGCGACCTGACGGTGGCGCAATATCTGGCGCGTCTGGCGGCAGAAGCCGTTTCGATCATCAATGCGGAAGATTACGGTCGGGCGATCTATGATCTGGCGCTGCGCCGCGCGCTGATCCAGATCGGCGAGGATGTCGTCAACATCGCCTATGATGCGCCGCTGGACATGCCGCCGCAGGCGCAGATCGAAGACACCGAGCGCCGCCTGTTCGAACTGGCGGAAACCGGTCGCTACGATGGCGGCTTCCAGTCGTTCAACGATGCGGTGGCGCTGGCGATCGACATGGCGGGCGCCGCCTTCGAGCGTGACGGCAATCTTTCCGGCATTTCCACCGGCATCCACTCGCTCGACGCCCGCATGGGCGGCCTGCAGCGTTCCGACCTTATCGTACTTGCCGGTCGTCCGGGTATGGGCAAGACCTCGCTTGCCACCAACATCGCCTATAACATCGCGGCGACCTACGATCAGGAAGTACAGCCTGATGGTTCGTTCAAGGCGAAAAACGGCGGCGTCGTCGGCTTCTACTCGCTCGAAATGTCGTCCGAACAGCTGGCAACCCGTATCATTTCAGAGCAGACGGAAGTGTCTTCCTCGAAAATCCGCCGCGGTGACATTACCGAGGCCGATTTCGAGAAGCTCGTCGCCTGCTCCCAGATGATGCAGAAGGTGCCGCTTTACATCGACCAGACCGGTGGTATCTCCATCGCCCAGCTTTCCGCCCGTGCACGTCGACTGAAGCGCCAGCGTGGTCTTGACGTCCTGGTGGTCGACTATATTCAGCTGATGACCGGCGCCGGCAAAAGCGGTGAGAACCGCGTGCAGGAAATCACCCAGATCACCACGGGCCTTAAGGCGCTCGGCAAGGAACTCAATGTTCCCATCATCGCGCTTTCACAGCTCTCCCGTGCGGTGGAAAGCCGTGAAGACAAGCGCCCGCAGCTTTCCGACCTGCGTGAATCGGGCTCGATCGAGCAGGACGCCGACGTGGTGCTGTTCGTGTTCCGTGAGGAGTATTACGTCAAGAACATGGAGCCGCGCGATATTTCCGATCCGAAATATGCCGAGTGGGAGGCCCTGTTCGACAAGGTGAAAGGCACCGCGGACGTCATCATCGCCAAGCAGCGTCACGGACCCACCGGCACAGTGAAACTCGCGTTCCAGTCCGAATTCACCCGCTTCGCGGATCTGGCCGACCCGAGCTTCAGCCAGTACGAAGAGCATTGATCTGAACCGAGGGCGGAAACAGGTCAGCGTTTCGCCCTGCCTGCTCTAAATCGAAACTGGGGAATCTCTTCAGAACTTTGGCGGGATTGCCTCACAATCCGATTCCGCGCAAAAGCGCCACGGTGACGACGCCGAGCGTTGCGGCTGGCAGCAGGCTGAGGCGGAGCGCCGCGACTGCCGTCACCGCGCAGGCGATTGTTTCCGCCATTCCGCTTGAGAATGCCGTTGGCGTCACCACAGCCATCAAGACCGCAGGCGGAACCACGCCGAGCGCTTTTTTCAGACGCGGCGTCAGGGTGAAATGGTTGACCAGCAGCAGACCCCCAAGACGCGTAGCGACGGTGGCCGCCATCATGGCGAGAATCGCCAGCAGGGTGTTCGTATCAAGCGTCATGCCGGCTGCTCCACCTTGTCCTCGCGGCCGAAGGCTGCGACGGAAAGCCCCGCAAGCGCACCGGCGGCTATGTACCAGGCGCCTGGGACCAGCGCGTGCGTGACAAAGGCAGCGGCAGCGCTTGCCAGCAGCACCAGGCCGGTTTCCCTGCCCTTCCAGAACCCCATCAGCAGCACGATGAACACGGCCGGAAAAGCGAAGTCCAGACCGATAACCGTCATGTCCCCCATCACCGAGCCTAAAAGCGCGCCCGTGAGCGTGGCGATGTTCCAGACGAGGTAGATTGACAGCGCAGCGCCGGTGAAAAATGCGGCCGTCAGCCTGCCGGCAACTGCCCTGAATTCCGATAGCGCCCAGGATTCGTCCGTCAGCACCAGCATGGCCGCATATTTTCGCCAGCCGGTAAAATCATCGAGCTTGCCAGCGATGGAAGCGCTCATCAGCACATGGCGAAGATTGACCAGCAGCGCGGCAAAACCGAGCGCGCTCCAGCTTGCCGGATGCGTCCACAGATCCAGGGCGACGAATTGCGAGCCACCTGCAAAGACGAGAATCGACATCAGCGAGGCTTCCAGCGTCGACAATCCCTTGCCGACCGCGACTGCACCGAACACGGCGCCGATCGGCACCATGGCGACCAACAGTGGTGCCGCAGCTCTCAGGCCTGCGCCAAGCTCTGCACGTTTTTCCAGTACGGACATTGCATTCTCCTTTTCAGAGACATGCGATTACGCCTGCAAGTTTTTCCAGTCTTGAATGAAAGTGACGTTGCGCTTCGGAATGGCCACCAAAATCACGCCGTCCGGAATTGTCCCGGCGTGACGCCGGTGCGCGTCTTGAAATGCCGCGTAAAATGCGCCTGATCGGCAAAACCGCACAGCGCAGCCACCTCGGCCGGCATTTCGCCGGAACGCAGAAGACGGCGCGCCCGCCTTATGCGCACATCCGTCAGATAGGCATGCGGGGTGATGTGGAACTCCTTGCGGAAGGCCCGGATGAGATGCGCGCGGCTGAGACCAGCGATGGACGCCAATTCCTCAAGGCCGATATCGGTCTCGTAATTATCGGAGAGATAGTCGCGGGCGGTATGGACCGCCGTCTTCTCGCGGGTTTCAACGGCCAGGATAATGGCGCTGCCATGCCTGCCGAACAGTGCCGCCAGAACCGAGAACATGCCCTCGTCTGCCTCAAGAGCGCCGGACTTGGCCTCCAGCCTGCGATGCGCCATCTGAAAAGCGGCGGCCATCTGCGGATCACGCGGGAGAAACCTTGGAAAGGACGGCATTCCGTGGAAAGCCCTGCCCGTCACATCCTCGATAATATCACGCAGCAGCGATGCGTCGGGATAGATCATCCGATAACGATAACCGCCGCCACCCGGCGCACCATCGTGAATCTCGTCCGGATTGATGAGATAGAGATGCCCCGGCCCGGTCTGTTCCCTGGTGCCCTGAATGGTGGAAATCTGCGAGCCGCTTTCGATCGCGCCGATCGAGAAGGTATCATGCGCGTGCGGCGAATATTCATGTGTCAGGAACGTCGCGCTCAGACATTCCATGCCGCTAAAACGTGGGTCGCGCCAGAAACGCGTCGTTTCCGTCGCTGCAACCGGCATGACGTCTATGGCCTGTTCCTGCGAAACATTGTGCATAGAACGACTTTAAACCAATCGGTCATTACCGTCTTGAACAAAAGTGCTAGGGTCCGAACCGGTTCCAAATCAACCGGACGCATGGCATGACAGACGACTTCGAAGACACATTTCCCGAACACGAAACCGACGCTTTCGAACATGCGCCGCTGAGGCTGACCGTCGATCTCGGCGCGCTTGCCGACAATTGGCGCGACATGAAAAAGCGGTCCGGCAAGGCGCGGACGGCGGCTGTCGTGAAAGCAGATGCCTACGGGCTCGGTATCGAGGATTGCGGCGCGACGCTCTACCATGCCGGCGCACGCGACTTCTTCGTGGCAACGGTGTCCGAAGGTGCGACCTTGCGATCCTATGCACCGGAAGCGCGCATCTTCGTGCTGTCAGGCATCTGGCAGGGCCAGGAGCGTCAGGTCTTCGACAATGATCTCGTGCCGGTTCTGGCCTCGGAGGAACAGCTTTCCTTCTGGATGGCGACAGTTGCCGAACGCGGCGAACACCCCTGCGCGCTGCATGTGGATACCGGCTTCAACCGGCTTGGCCTGCCGCTGGACGACGCGCTGTTTCTGGCAGACGACGTGACCCGGCCTGCGAGTTTCGATCCGGTTCTGGTGCTCTCCCACCTCGCCTGCGCCGACACGCCGTCTTCGCCCATGAATAAGGTCCAGCTCGAATCATTCCGCAAGGTTAGCGCCGCTTTCGAAGGAATCGAATCAAGCCTTTCCGCCTCTGCCGGGATCTTTCTGGGACCGGATTATCATTTCGATCTCACCCGCCCCGGCATTGCCCTTTACGGCGGCGAGGCAATCAACGATGTGGCAAACCCGATGCGGCCCGTCGCAAGGGCCGAAGCGCGGATCATCCAGATTCGCGAGGCCGGCGAAGGCCAGACAGTCAGCTATGGCGGCACCTATTTGCTGAAACGGGCGAGCCGCCTTGCCATCGCTTCCGTTGGTTACGCGGACGGATACCAGCGGTCGCTTTCCGGTTCCGGCATTCCATTGCGCGAAATGGGCCATGGCGGTGCTTACGGCGTAGTCAACGGCCACAAGGCGCCGGTCGCCGGTCGTGTAACCATGGATCTCACTATTTTCGATATCACGGACATACCGGCAAACGCTGTCCGCACCGGCGATTATATCGAGCTTTTCGGCCCGAAAGTGCCGCTCGATGAGGTGGCGCGCGCCGCCGGCACCATCGGTTACGAAATGCTGACGGGGCTTGGTTTGCGCTACGAGCGGCAATATCTGATGGCTGACGACTGAACCACGTCTTTAGCTCTTGGAAAGCGGAAGCGACCTGTGCTAAAAGAGAACAAAAGGAGATCGAAATGCCCGAAATCCATTTGAGCGAACAGGACGAAAAGTTCATCGAAGAGCAGGTGGCTGCGGGTGTCTATAGCGATGCGGACGCCGTTATTCATGCGAGCCTGCAATTACTGAGCAGCGATGAAAGAAAAAGAGTCGCGCTTAAATTGCTGATACAGGGCATTGACGACGCTGAAGCAGGCCGGGTTCACCGCTATGCCTCACAAGACGTCTTCCTGAGCGATATCAAACGCGTTTCCGTGCAGCAAAAAACGGGGACCGGTCATTAAAATCCGGACCCCAATCTGGACCACGCGGGCAAGGCGCGATCTTGCCGAAGACCATGGGCCGGGCTTCGCAGTATTGCCTATCGTGGGCGCGTCATCTTCTTTCGTGTTGACGAGGCCGATCTAACCGTTCTGCGCTTGCTGCACCGCCACCAGGACAATTCCGCCAAAGATTTCAAACAAGAAGAAAACTGACATAGATGGCCAAAGCCAAGACCCAATTCGTGTGCCAGAACTGCGGCACGGTTCATACCCGCTGGGCGGGAAAATGCGAAGGCTGCGGCGAATGGAATACCATCGTCGAAGAAGACCCGATGGGCGGCATCGGTTCCGGCCCCGGCAAGACGCCGAAAAAAGGCCGGGCGGTCGCGCTTACGGCGCTTTCGGGCGAGATCGAGGAGGCGCCGCGCATTCCGACCGGCATCAGCGAACTGGACCGGGCAACCGGTGGCGGTTTCGTGCGCGGTTCGGCGGTGTTGATCGGCGGCGATCCCGGCATCGGCAAATCGACCCTGCTGATGCAGGCGGCAGCTGCCCTTTCACGGCGCGGACATCGCGTCATCTATGTTTCTGGCGAAGAAGCGGTAGCGCAGGTGCGTCTGCGCGCCCAGCGGCTGGGTGCGGCGGAAACCGACGTGCTGCTGGCGGCAGAAACCAATGTCGAGGATATTCTGGCGACGATTTCCGAGGGCAAGCGCCCCGATCTCGTCATCATCGATTCCATCCAGACGCTATGGAGCGACACGGCCGATTCCGCTCCCGGCACGGTAACGCAGGTGCGCACCGGCGTGCAGGCAATGATCCGTTACGCCAAGCAGACGGGCGCGACCATGGTGCTGGTGGGCCATGTGACCAAGGAAGGCCAGATCGCCGGTCCCCGCGTGGTGGAGCACATGGTCGACGCCGTGCTTTATTTCGAAGGCGACCGCGGCCACCATTACCGCATTCTGCGCACCGTCAAGAACCGCTTCGGGCCGACGGACGAGATCGGCGTGTTTGAAATGTCCGATCGCGGATTGCGCGAGGTCTCAAACCCGTCCGAACTGTTCCTTGGCGAGCGCAACGAGAAATCTCCCGGTGCCGCAGTCTTTGCCGGCATGGAGGGCACCCGTCCCATTCTGGTCGAGGTGCAGGCGCTGGTCGCGGCCACCTCGCTCGGCACGCCGCGCCGCGCCGTGGTCGGCTGGGACAGTTCGCGGCTCGCCATGATCCTTGCCGTGCTTGAAGCCCATTGCGGCGTGAAGCTCGGTCAGCACGACGTTTATCTGAACGTCGCCGGCGGATACCGCATTTCCGAACCGGCTGCGGATATGGCGATAGCTTCTGCGCTGGTTTCCTCGCTTGCCGGTCTTGCCCTGCCCGCCGATTGCGTCTATTTCGGCGAGATCAGCCTGTCGGGCGCGGTACGGCCAGTCTCGCATACGGGCCAGCGTTTGAAAGAAGCTGAAAAACTCGGTTTCTCCGCCGCACTTCTGCCGTCTGCTTCGGCTGAATTGCCGAAAGCGGGCAAGGGGCGCTGGACGGAAATAGAAAGCCTGCCGGACCTCGTGGCGCGCATCGCCGGTTCCGGCAACCGGTTCAAACAGGTTGAGGACGACTAAGATTGATCCTTTCGCCAAGGGAAACAGTGGTGTAAGAGGATCGCACAATTGGCAAGGCAGCGCCTGACAGGGCGTCGCACCTCCGGAGTTGGTATATGCCCATTACAATTTTCGACGGCATCGTCATCGCCGTTGTTCTTTTCTCCGCCATTCTCGCGATGGTGCGCGGTTTTTCCCGCGAGATTCTGTCCATCGCGAGCTGGGCCGGTTCGGTCGCCGCCGCCTATTATCTTTTCCCGATCCTGCTGCCCTATGCACGCAACTATACCGATGACGATAAGATCGCCATCGCCGGTTCGGCAGGCGTCGTCTTCCTCATCTCCCTTGTCGTCATTTCCTTCATCACCTCGCGCATTGCCGATTTCATCATCGACAGCCGCATTGGTGCGCTGGATCGCACGCTGGGTTTCCTGTTCGGCGCAGCGCGCGGCATTCTCTTGCTGGTCGTCGCGGTTGCCTTCTGGAACTGGCTGGTGGATGTGAAGACGCAGCCGCAATGGGTAACCCAGGCCAAGTCCAAGCCTTTCCTCGACGGGCTGGTGGGCAAGCTGGAAGCGGTTCTGCCTGACGATATCGAGCCGCAGATCCGCGCCCGTATCCTCGGAAAACCGCAGGAACCGGCAGCCGCGCAGACGCCTGCGGAAGATGTACCGGCGACAAATCCGCCGGCAACGAATAATTGACACAGTGTCGCGCCTTGCAATGCATGCAAGGCGCGCTATTTGTGCTAAATATCAAGCACGACACAGACTGGCCGACCGGGAGACAAGCTCACCGGAGAGGTCTTTCGTTTTTCTCGGTAGAGAGCAAGGGCAAGCCGGATGATTGAGCCGCTTTCGCATTCCACTTTCAATGAAGAGATCGACGGCGACACGCTGCACGAAGAGTGCGGCGTGTTCGGCATTCTCGGCCACGCCGATGCCTCCGCCCTGACTGCACTCGGCCTGCATGCGCTTCAGCATCGCGGCCAGGAGGCAGCAGGCATCGTCTCCTTCGATGGCAAGCGCTTCCATCAGGAACGCCATATGGGCCTCGTCGGCGATCATTATACCGATCCGGCAACCCTTGCCCGCCTGCCCGGCTCCATCGCTATTGGCCATACCCGCTACTCCACAACAGGCGAAGTGGCGATGCGCAACGTGCAGCCACTGTTTGCCGAGCTGGAAGAAGGCGGCATTTCGATTGCCCATAACGGCAATTTCACCAATGGCCTGACGCTTCGCCGACAGATCATCGCCACCGGCGCCATCTGTCAGTCGACATCGGATACCGAAGTCGTGCTGCACCTCATCGCCCGTTCGCGTCACAGCTCCACTGCCGACCGTTTCATCGACGCCATCCGCCAGATGGAAGGCGGCTATTCGATGCTGGCGATGACCCGCACCAAGCTGATCGCAGCCCGCGACCCGATCGGCATCCGCCCGCTCGTCATGGGTGAGCTGGACGGCAAGCCGATCTTCTGCTCGGAGACCTGCGCTCTCGATATCATCGGCGCGAAATTCGTGCGTGACGTCGAAAACGGCGAAGTCATCATCTGCGAAATTCAGCCGGATGGTTCGATCACCATCGATGCGCGCAAGCCTTCGAAGCCGCAGCCGGAGCGTCTCTGCCTGTTCGAATATGTTTATTTCGCTCGCCCCGATTCCGTCGTCGGCGGCCGCAACGTCTATACGACGCGTAAGAACATGGGCATGAACCTTGCCAAGGAAGCGCCGCTGGAAGCTGACGTTGTCGTTCCGGTTCCCGATGGCGGCACGCCGGCAGCGCTCGGTTTTGCGCAGGAAAGCGGTATTCCGTTCGAATACGGAATCATCCGCAACCACTATGTCGGCCGTACCTTCATCGAGCCGACGCAGCAGATCCGCGCTTTTGGCGTCAAGCTCAAGCATTCCGCCAACCGGGCGATGATTGAAGGCAAGCGCGTGGTGCTGGTGGATGATTCGATCGTGCGCGGCACGACTTCATTGAAGATCGTGCAGATGATCCGCGAAGCGGGCGCGAAAGAAGTGCATATCCGCGTTGCCAGCCCGATGATCTTCCATCCGGATTTCTACGGCATAGACACGCCTGATGCCGACAAGCTGCTCGCCAACCAGTATGCCGATGTGGACGCCATGGCGAAATTCATTGGCGCCGATTCGCTTGCCTTCCTGTCGATCGACGGTCTTTACCGCGCCGTCGGTGGCGAGAACCGCAACAATGCGCGTCCGCAATTCACGGACCATTATTTTACCGGCGACTACCCTACGCGCCTTCTCGACCAGAACGGCGAGGCGATGGGCAGCAAGATTTCCGTGCTGGCCAGCAACGGCTGATAATCTCGAAATAACAAGCGGCCACCGGCTTCCGGTGGCCGCTTTTTTGTGGCGGGCGATTAAAACAGTACCCGCTGCGGCGTTTTGATCGCTTGCGGTTGGCGTCAGGGGCTTCATAAAACAAGCGGAATGAATTTCGGAGGGGGCAAAATGACCATCAATCTCAGGGGCAGGATCGCGCTCGTCACCGGCGCGTCGCGCGGTATCGGCTATTTCACGGCGCTGGAGCTTGCCAAGGCCGGTGCGCACGTCATTGCCTGCGCCCGCACGGTCGGCGGCCTCGAGGATCTGGACGACGCCATCAAGGCCGTCGGCGGCACCGCGACGCTGGTTCCCTTCGATCTCGCCGACATGAACGCCATCGATGCGCTGGGCGCCAATATCTTCGAGCGCTGGGGCAAGCTCGATATTCTGGTCGCGAATGCCGGTGTTCTCGGCGTCATCTCGCCGGTCGGCCATATCGAAGCGAAAGTCTTCGAAAGGGTCATGACCATCAATGTCACCGCTACATGGCGGCTGATCCGCTCTGTCGAACCGTTGCTCCTGCGATCGGATGCCGGGCGCGCGTTGATCCTGTCTTCGGGTGCTGCCCATAGCTGTCGTCCCTTCTGGGGCGTCTATTCCACCTCCAAGGCCGCCGTTGAGGCACTTGCCCGGACCTGGGCTGCGGAAACCGATAAAACCGCGCTGCGCATCAACAGCATCAATCCCGGCGCGACACGCACCGCCATGCGCGCCCAGGCCATGCCCGGTGAAGACCCCGCAGACGTGCCACACCCTTCTGAAGTTGCCGCCGCCATTGTTCAACTCGCCTCGCCTGAGCTTACCGAAACCGGCAAGCTCTTCGTGGCGCGTGAAGGCAAATTCCTGGATTACCGCCAGCCGGAATAGGCTTTTGGTCAAGGCGGTCTCTTAAGGTGCTTCTGGCGCCTGCGAGAAACGCTTGACCGCGAAACACCGGCACGCCATAAGGCAAGGCATGAAAACAACGATCTGCACCTGCTGCTGAATAATTTTTGCTGGTTCACCACCGGCCAGATCGTTTTCGTCTCCCCGCAAGGTCCAACAGACAAACGGTCCGGCCAGGACAATTGACTGCCTTTAGGGAACGCCCGCATGTCCTTGCGCCTGAAACTCCACAACACCCTGACACGCGAAAAGACGGAATTTGCGCCGATCGACGCCGACAATGTGCGCATGTATGTCTGCGGACCAACGGTTTACGATTTCGCCCATATCGGCAATGCGCGCCCGGTCATCGTTTTCGATGTTCTTTACCGGCTGCTGCGCCACGTCTATGGCGAAAGCCATGTGACCTACGCCCGCAACATCACCGATCTCGACGACAAGATCAACGCAAGGGCGTTGCGCGACTATCCGCATCTGCCGCTGAATGACGCCATCCACGCGGTGACGAAAAAGACCGCCGACCAGTTCCATGAGGATGTGGCAGCACTCGGCTGCCTACAGCCGACCGTTGAACCGCGCGCCACCGACTACATCGCCGAGATGATCGACATCATCGAGAAGCTGATCGCGCGCGGCCATGCCTATGCGGCGGGCGGCGAAGTGCTGTTCGACACCCGCTCGATGGCCGATTACGGCCAGTTGTCCAAACGCCCGCTGGACGAACAGCAGGCCGGCGCGCGCGTGGCGGTGGAAGCACACAAGAAGACCCCCGGCGATTTCGTGCTGTGGAAACTTTCCTCTGATAATGAGCCCGGCTGGGAAAGCCCCTGGGGCCGCGGCCGTCCGGGCTGGCACATCGAATGCTCGGCCATGGCCGGTCGCTACCTCGGCGAAGTGTTCGACATTCACGGCGGCGGGCTCGATCTCATCTTCCCGCATCACGAGAACGAAATCGCGCAATCCCGCTGCGCCCACGGCACGCAGGTGATGGCCAATGTTTGGATGCATAATGGCTTCGTGCAGGTGGAAGGCCGCAAGATGTCGAAGTCCGAGGGCAACTTCGTGACCATCTATGAATTGCTGCACACCGAAAAATTCGGCGGCCGCCAATGGCCGGGCGAGGTTCTTCGCCTTGCCATGCTGATGACGCATTACCGCGAGCCAATCGATTTTTCGGTAAAGCGTCTCGAAGAGGCCGAACGTCTTCTCGCCAAGTGGCCGGCGGCCGAAGCCTCCGACGCGGCACCGGATGAAACCGTGCTTGATGCGCTTGCCGACGACCTGAACACGGTTGCCGCCGTGCAGGCGCTTCACGCGCTGGCACATGCCGCCAACACCGATCCTGCCCGCCTGCCCGCCTTTGCGGCCAGCGCCGCCCTGCTCGGCGTTTTGCCGAAGAAAGCGGAAGTGGACGAGGCCATCGTTTCAGCCGTCGATGCTCTGGTGCAACTACGTCTGGAAATGCTGAAGGTGAAGAACTTTGCAGAGGCGGATCGTTTGCGCGACGAGCTTTCCGAGAAGGGCATTCAGTTGAAGGATGGCAAGGATAAGGAAACCGGGGAACGGACGACGACCTGGGAGTTGAAGCGGTAATTTGCTGCTGCGGCTTGGGACTTACCCCCCCTCTGCCCTGCCGGGCATCTCCCCCTCAAGGGGGGAGATCAGATGCCGCGCGCTAGTGCGATAAGGCCCCGCGCATTCCATAGGCAGGGTGCTAGCCGCTTGTCGATCTCCCCCCTTGAGGGGGAGATGCCCGGCAGGGCAGAGGGGGGTGATGCCCCACGACAGGCCCTTGATTTCGTCCACACCATGCTACAATCTCGCGGCAACAGTTCAAGTCGCGAGCATCCCAATGCCCCATGCCAAGGTCAGCCCCCGACATCGGAAACATGCTCGGCAGATGCGCAAGGTCATGACAGGCGCCGAACTCAAGTTCTGGAACGCCGTCCGTGCCCATCGTCTTGCAGGTCTGTCTTTCAGACGCCAGCTGCCTGTCGCAGGATACATCGTTGATTTCACCTTCCCGTCGCATAAGATCATTGTCGAGTTAGACAGGTTTCAGCATGCGGAAGATGCTGCGGCAGACTATGATCGGCAACGAACGGAGACGCTGGAGCAGTGTGGCTGGCGGGTTCTGCGTTTCTGGAACGAAGATGTTGTGAAAGACATCGACAATGTCTGTCTCCACATTATCCGAACGGTGAAGGAGAGCCAACCATGACCACCTACACCGGCGGATGCCAGTGCGGCGCGATCCGGTTCCGCGCGACCGGCGATCTCAAGGACAGTTCCATCTGTCATTGCCGCATGTGCCAGAAGGCTTTTGGGGCCTATTATGCGCCGCTGGTTTCGGTGCGTGAGGTCGAATTCGAATGGACACGTGGCGAACCCAAGCGCTTCCAGTCATCCAGCGTCGTCAAGCGCGGCTTCTGCCCCGAATGCGGCACGCCGCTGACCTATGAGGCGCCGGATGGCATGGCGGTTGCGGCCGGTGCTTTCGACGATCCCGCCGCCTTGCCGCCCACCATTCAGTGGGGCGTGGAACGCAAAATCGATTTCGTCGACAGCATCCACACGCTACCCGCCGTCCCAACGGAAGACGATCTGACCTCGGTCGACTATCTGACCCATCTCGTTTCCTACCAGCACCCCGACCATGACACCGAGAGCTGGCCCCCGGAGAACAAACGATGAGCGAAACAGGCTTTTCCGGCGGCTGCCAGTGCGGCGCCGTGCGGTTTCATGCGGGCAAGATCGGTCGCCCCTCCATTTGCCATTGCCGCATGTGCCAGAAGCATTTCGGCAATTTCTTCGGTGCACTCGTCACCGCCGATCAGGCGCATCTGACATGGACGCGCGGCCAGCCTTCCCTCTTCCGTTCATCTGCGAAAATCCATCGGGGCTTCTGCAACAAATGCGGCACGCCGCTGACCTATCATTATCCTGGCGGCGTAGAGATCGCGATCGGTGCTTTCGATCATCCGGAGCGGATCGAACCGCAGGTGCAGGTCAATATCCACAAGCGCATGCCCTGGATCGAGCAGCTGTTTTCAAAACCTGCAATCGAGCAGAGCGTCGATGAGGCTGATATCACCTCCTTCCAACACCCGGACCACGACACCAAGGTCTGGCCGCCGGAAGACGACCGCGCATGAACGGTTCAGAAATCTTCAGCGGCGGATGCCAGTGTGGCGCCGTGCGTTACCGGATCGATGGCGGGTTGCGCTATCCGCATCTGTGTCATTGCCGCATGTGCCAGAAGGCATCGGGCAACTATTTCATGCCGCTTGCAGCAAGTACCCGCGCGAAGTTTGAAATGACCCGTGGCGAGGCTTCGTGGTTCCAGTCGTCCGATCACGTGCGGCGCGGTTTTTGCGGACGGTGCGGCACGCCGCTTTTCTATGTCATGCCGGACGCCGATTTCATCAACATCACGCTTGGTTCGCTGGACGAGCCGGAGCTGATAAAGCCCGAGGCGCAATCAAATCTCGACAGCAAAATGCATTGGTTCGGTGACCTTGACGGCTTGCCGGTCGAGCCGGAAGCTGCGCCGGATGAAAACCGGCTACCGGTCAACAACCGGCAACACCCGGATCGTGACACGGCCGAATGGCCACCCGAATGAAAGTAAGACATGACCGAAGAATTGCGCAGCTTTTACCCCGAGATCGAACCCTTCGAGAGCGGCATGCTCGATGTCGGCGATGGGCACACGATCTATTGGGAGCGGGTTGGTACACGCGGTGCGAAACCGGCGGTTTTCCTGCATGGCGGTCCGGGCGGCGGGGTAAATCCCACGCATCGCCGCGTTTTCGACCCGGCACTTTACGACGTCATCCTGTTCGATCAGCGCGGCTGCGGTCGCTCCACGCCGCATGCGGAACTGGAAGCCAACACCACCTGGCATCTGGTTGCCGACATTGAGAGGCTCCGCGCGCTGTGCGGCTTTGAAAAATGGCTGGTTTTCGGCGGCTCCTGGGGCTCGACGCTGGCACTCGCCTATGCCGAGACTCATCCCGAACGCGTGAGCGAACTGGTGCTGCGCGGCATCTACACGGTCACCAGGCCGGAACTGGACTGGTATTACCAGTTCGGCGTTTCTGAAATGTATCCCGATCGCTGGGAAAACTTCATAGCGCCAATTCCTGAAGCCGAGCGCGGCGAGATGATGCAGGCCTATAATCGCTATCTCACCGGTACGGACGAAGCCAAGAAACTCGAATGCGCGCGAGCATGGAGCCAGTGGGAAGGCGCAACCATCGCCCTTGTTACCGATCCGGCGCGCGTCGAGGATTTCGGCGAGGATAAATACGCCATCGCCTTCGCACGCATCGAGAACCACTTCTTCGTCAATGGCGGCTGGCTGGAGGAAGGGCAATTGCTGCGCGATGCCGGCAAGCTTCGCGATATTCCGGGCGTCATCGTGCACGGGCGTTACGATATGCCCTGCCCGCTGAAATATGCCTGGCGGCTTGCCAAGGCCTGGCCGAAGGCGGATTTCCATATTGTCGAGGCAGCCGGGCATGCGCTGAGCGAACCCGGTATTCTTGACCAGCTGATCCGCGCAACCGATCGTTTCGGGGGGAAATAGGCAGGCCTTTCAGATGCTTGAAGCGGCCTGATGAGATAACGATTCACGCAGATTTTTGTGAGTGGATCATCCGTTCGGTCGCAAAGTCGCCTGTTTCAAGAGCAAATCGCCTTTTATTCATGCAGTTTTTCTCATGAACGCTTCACGGAAATGAATTGGCCCGCGCTACGCCGATCCGTTATGAAGGGCAATCCCTAATAATTGGCGGTACTCCCATGGCACTCGATAAAACGCTTCCGGCCCAAGAGGGCGGCGATAGCGCACGCGGTTTTGCTTTCGCGCTCTCCGCATATCTGCTGTGGGGATTCCTTCCCATCTACATGAAGGCGGTTGCGCATATTTCGCCGATAGAGGTCATCGTGCACCGCGTCATCTGGTCAGTGCCGATCGGCGCCGCCGTCCTCATCGCTCTCGGTCGCACGGCGGAAATCCGCACTGCGCTGAAAACCCCTAAAATGCTCGCCATGGCAAGCCTCACGGCCGCGCTCATCAGCATCAACTGGGGCATCTATATCTGGGCGATCGGCGCGGGCCGCGCACTCGATGCCGCGCTCGGCTATTTTATCAATCCGCTGTTCAGCATCTTCCTCGGCGCGGTACTGCTCAAGGAAAAGCTTTATCCGGCGCAGATCGCCGCCATCGGCCTCGTGGGGCTGGCCGTTGCGATCCTCACCTGGCATGCGGGCAGCCTGCCATGGGTTTCCATTGCGCTCACCGTGTCCTGGGGTTTTTACGCCTTCTTCCGCAAGACGCTGCCAATCGGCGCCACACAGGGCTTCCTGCTTGAAGTCATGCTTCTTTCCGTTCCGGCCGTGCTGGTGCTGGCCTGGCTTGCCATTAGCGGACAGGCGCATTTCATGGCCGGCAATGCGACCGACACCTGGCTGCTTGCGGCCAGCGGCATCGTCACCGCCGTTCCGCTTATTCTTTACGGCAATGGTGCAAAGCTTCTGCGGCTGTCGACTATCGGTATCATGCAATATATCGCTCCGACGATGATCTTCCTCATCGCCATCTTCATCTTCAAGGAACCGTTCGACATGGTGCGGATGGCGGCCTTTGCAATGATCTGGGTGGCGCTGGCGATCTATACCGCATCTAGCCTGATGCGGCTGAAGCGATAACCTTCCGCGTCATGCCAGCTCTCCACATTCCCGTATCTGTAACGGGAATGCGGGTCTTCAATAATCGACCAGCAATTGCGGTGTCGCGTCATAACCGAAGCGCGGCTTGACGCCGAGAAGTCCAGCCGTCTGGGTGATGATTTCACGGGTCATGGGTGCGGCCGTCGAGGCAGCCGTGCGTCCTCCGTTCACGCCGGTCCTGGGGGCGTCGATCATCGTCAGCACGACATATTTCGGCTTGTGCATCGGAAAACCGGCAACGAAGGCGTTGAAATTGATATCCTTGGCATAACGGCCATTGATGACCTTGTCGGCGGTTCCGGTCTTGCCGCCAACGTGAAATCCTTCCACCTGCGCACCCCTGCCCGACCCTTTGATGCCGTTCCAGTTGAAAAGGTAACGCATATCGGCGCTCGTCTTTCCGTTGATGACGGTGCGGGAAAGCACTGCCGCATCCTCTCGGGAACGCGGCAGGAAGGTCGGCGAAATAAGGCTGCCGCCATTGATGAGCGCAGCTGCTGCCACCGCCGTCTGCAAAGGCGTAGTGGCAACGCCATGACCGAAGGAAATAGTGACGGAATTGATCTTCTTCCATGTTCTCGGCTGGGTTGGCGTGGCAACGCCAGGCATTTCCGTATCCATTCTGGAAAGAAGTCCCAGTTTCGTCAGGAACTGCTGGTGGCCTTCGACCCCGACCTTGTCGGCAACAGCCGCCGTGCCGATATTCGATGAATATTGAAACACTTCCGGGATCGACAGCGGGCGGTTCCGACCCTTGAAATCCTTGATGGTGAAGCCACCCATGCGGATGGGCCGCGACGCGTCAACCACCGAGTTGAGCGTTATGGCACCTGCATCCAGTCCCATTGCAAGTGTGAAGCTCTTGAAGGTGGATCCCATCTCGAAGGTCGCATTGCTCATGCGGTTGAACCAGCCCTTTTCATACTCCCTGTCGATGCTGCCATCGGCAAGGGTGCGGGAAGGCTCGTTCGGGTCGTAATCCGGCACCGATGCCATGGCCAGCACCTCGCCCGTCTCCACATCCAGTATCACTGAACCGGCAGCCTCCGCCTGATAGGCGGTTTTCGCCTTGAGCACGACCTCACGCACGATGTTCTGCACCCGCAGATCGATCGACAACCTCACCGGCTCCAGCGGTGCACCGCTGGCAAGGCCGGTCGCGCGCAAGTCGGCCAGTCCCTGCTGGTCGAGATAACGTTCCATCCCCGCAAGGCCCTGATTGTCGACATTGACGTGGCCGATGATATGCGAGGCTGCGGGGCCACCCGGATAAAAGCGCCGTTTCTCCGGCCGGAAACCGATGCCGGGGATGCCGAGGTTGAGAATATCGGCCTGCTGGCGCGGCGTCAGCTGGCGCCGCAGCCATTGAAAGCCGGTGTCCGAGCGCAATCTGCGGTGCGTCTCGCGCCAGTCGAGATTGGGGATGACGGTTGCGAGCTTCTCGACAACCTCATCCGCGTCCACGACCCGGCGCGGATCCGCATAAAGCGACACCATGTTGAGATCGGTCGCGAGCAGCGTGCCGTTGCGGTCGAGGATATCGGGACGGGAGGCGACTGCTGTAGCGCCGGTATTGATCCATGCGGTCGCGATGGGTTCGGCAAGGCCGTATTGGACAAGCCGTGCTGCAACGACGCCATAGATAACGGCAAAGACGGCGATCAATATTCCGAGTCGCTTTTTCGCGTCCACCCGGCGGCGGGCAGCGGAACCGAGGATCGCATCCCTGCCCTGAAACGGACTTCTCTGAATAATAAAATGCGTCCGGCTTTTCAGCCGCACCAAAAAAGCAATCATTCCCCAATGAGCCCCGCTATCATGGCGGCGAAAATCAAATTCCGCGCTCAGCCTACGCCTTGTAGACGCTGGCACAGGATCGGGCGCGGAGCCATGAAAACAGCGGGCAGGGCGATGCCGCAGTCAAATCTCTATTAATATACACTTAAAATTGTAACGAACCGCGTGGCGGCCCGTTAACATTTATTCGATGCCTAGAGACGGGAGATTACCGAGGGGTCGCCTTCCGGGTTCTGCTGCGCAAGCGCCCGGTCGATGATGGCGGGCACGATGTCCTTGACCTCATCGATGACCAGCGGGTTCAGAAGATGGGCGCGATGGATGAAACCCTGATCGCGCATATGCTGCACAAGTTCCAGCATCGGGTTCCAGAAGCCGTTGATATTGGCGAAGACAATCGGCTTGGCGTGACGACCGAGCTGCGCCCAGGTCATGATTTCGACGATCTCTTCCAGCGTGCCGACGCCCCCCGGCAGCGTTACGAAAGCATCCGAGCGCTCAAACATCATATGTTTGCGCTCATGCATGTCCTTGGTGACGATAAGCTCGTCCAATTGTCCGAGAGAATGGCGTGTAGCCTCCATATCGACCAGAAATTCCGGTATGATACCCGTTACTTCGCCGCCGTTGGAAAGAACGCCGCTGGCGACCGCGCCCATGATGCCCTTGGTGCCACCGCCATAGACCAGCCGAATGCCGTTTTCGGCAATGGATTTCCCAAGCGCGCGGCCTGCTTCCATGTGAGCCGGGTCACGTCCGGGCTGGGAGCCGCAATAAACGCAGATGGATCGAATCGCTGTATTTTTGTCCGTCATGATGGGAAGGAACTATGCCGGATGCGACACGTCAAGAAAATTTGGGAAATCCCTTGCAAATATGGCCTTTTACGGCCACGCCGCTTGTCTGGGGCAAGGTAAGACGCTAGCAATCTCAACTCGTGTAGAAAGCTTACAATACCCGGAGATTCCAGGATGAAAAACAATAAAGCCGGTTTGCTGGCACTGATCGTGCTGGGCATCGCGTCCCTGCTCATGATCTTTTTCGTCCTGCCGAGAATTTCCAATGACGGCAAACCGATCGGCGATGCCATCAACGAAGCGGGCAACGCGGTGAAGAACAGCGTTGAAATGGGCAGCGACAAGGCGGGAGACATCCTGTCCGACGCTGCTCAGGAGACCGCCAATATCGCCGACAAGGTCGGGCGCCTCGCGGCTTCCGCAACCCAGTCGATCAAGGATCTGACCACGCTTTTCGCCGATAGCAAGGTTCCGTCCGACGCCGACTTTGCGGCAGCACGCAAGAAGGTCGAGGCATCGCTCAAGGAACTGACCAATATCGAAATTCCCGAGACGCTCGATGAAACGACGTCGCGCCTCATCACCACGGCGCGCACTGCGGCCGAACGCACCACCGCTTTCCTGCGCGGTCTGCCGGATAGTGCAGCGGCGGCGGCAGCACAGGTCCGCCGTCTGGCGGGCGTCTTCACCGGCACCGACGATGGCGCTGCACAGCAGACCCAACCCGCCGCTCCTGCCGCCGATGCAGCGCAGTCCACATCGGGCGCACCGACCTTTGACGTGCTTCGCGTCGAGCCCGATGGTTCGGCTGTGGTCGCAGGCAAGGCACAGCCCGGCTCTAAACTGGAAATTCTCAGCAACGGCAAGGTGATCGCGCAGACGACCATCGACGGATCGGGCGATTTCGCCGCCGTTTTTGACAATCCGCTACCACCGGGCGACCATGAGCTGGTGCTGCGCTCGACCGACGCCAGCGGCAAGGCTACACAATCCGAAGAAGTCGCAACCGTTTCCGTGCCCAACGGCAAGGCGGGCGAACTCTTGGCGATGGTGTCCAAGCCCGGTGAAGCAAGCCGCGTGCTAGCAATGCCGGAGGCGGCACCTTCAGCACTCCAGCCCCCGCAAGCCGCGCAACCGGGTCAGTCGGCAACAGCTGCCGCCACCACGACGCCCGCGCCTGCCGCTGGTACCCCGGCCCCGTCCGCTGCCGCCGCTCCTCTGACTTCGACAGTTCAGGTAACCGCCGTCGAATTCGAAGGCTCGAAGATTTTCGTTGCGGGTTCCGCGCCTGCCGCTTCGAGCGTGCGCGCGCTGGTCGACGACAAGGAAATCGGCAAAAGCACCACGGAGGCCTCCGGCCATTTCGTCATCGAGGGCAATGTCGATCTTTCCGTCGGCAGCCATATCATCACTGTCGAAGAGCTGAATGCCGATGGCACGGTGAAGGTGCGCGTGCGCGTTCCTTTCGAGCGCCCGCAGACCGACCAGGCAACCGTCGCCATGCAGGCACCGGCCGCAACGCCATCCGCCGCCACGACGACCGCGCCCGCTGAAAACCAGAGCACGGCAAGCGACCGCGCTGCATTCGAAAAGCTGCGCACGGATGTCGCCAAGGCCTTCGGCATTCTGTCCAATCTCTACAAGGATCAGGCCACACCGGCGCTCGACCAGGCCATTGCCGGCCGCTCCGCCGTGGTGATCGGCCTCAAGTCGCTCTCCGAGTTCCGCACTGCCGCCGGCACCGAGCCGTCCTTTACCGCCTTTGCCGGCGATATCGCCGCCAAGGCACGTCAGCTGCTGACATCGGTAGAGGCATGGCCGAACGACGTTGCCGGGATCGGCAAGGGCATCGCCACGCTGGCAAGCCGCCTTGCCGACCTCCACATCATCGCGCCGCCCGCACCTGCACCGCAGGCGCCCGCCGGTCCGCAGACCTTCGAGCAGCCGCCGCTTGCCGAAAGCCAGAACAGCGTCATCATCCGCCGCGGCGATACGCTGTGGCAGATTTCCCGCCGCGTTTACGGACAGGGCGTGCGTTACACCACGATCTACCTCGCCAACGAGGATCAGATCAAAAATCCTGACCTGATCGAGCCCGGCCAGATTTTCGGTGTGCCGGAGAAGGCCCTGCCGAATGCGGAAGAACTTCATCGCAAGCGTCTGAAGAGCGGTTCCTGATCGTTCAAGACATTGCGGTGACCCCGCAACAACCCTACCTGTGACAAGCACGGCGGCTTTCCAGAGCCGCCGCCCTGCTGTCGGCTTCCGGCAGTGCCCGGAGCAAATGATGGCCACTAAGAAAAAAACCATTTCGGCGGATTCCAGCAATCCCACGCAGACCCTCATCAACCTCTGGCCCTACATGTGGCCGGAAGGCCGCCTTGACCTGAAAATGCGGGTAATCTGGGCGACGGCATTTCTCGTTATCGCCAAGCTGGTGCTGATCCTCGTTCCCTATTTCTTCAAATGGGCAACGGATGCGCTGAACGGCAAGCTGGACATGGTCGGGCTGGTTCCGGCCTTCCTGCTCGGTGCTGTCGCGCTTGTCATCGCCTATAATCTGACGCGGCTGATACAGGTCGGGCTCAACCAGCTGCGCGATTCGCTGTTTGCCAGCGTCGGCCAGCATGCCGTGCGCCAGCTCGCCTACCGAACCTTCGTGCACATGCACCGGCTTTCCCTGCGCTTCCATCTGGAGCGCAAGACCGGCGGGCTTTCACGGGTTATCGAGCGTGGGACCAAGGGCATCGAAACCATTGTCCGTTTCACCATTCTCAACACCGCACCGACCTTCATCGAATTCCTGCTGACGGCGATCATTTTCTGGACCTCCTACGGCTTTTCCTATGTGCTGGCCACGGTTGTCACCGTCTGGGCCTATATCTGGTTCACCGTGCGGGCCAGCAACTGGCGCATCTCCATTCGCCGCGCCATGAACGACAGCGATACCGACGCCAACACCAAGGCGATCGATTCACTGTTGAACTTCGAAACCGTCAAATATTTCGGCAATGAGGAGATGGAGGCGAAGCGCTTTGACGTCGCCATGGAGCGTTACGAAAAATCGGCGATCTCGATCTGGACGTCGCTCGGCTGGCTGAACTTCGGCCAGGGCGTGATCTTCGGCATCGGCTCCACTGTCATGATGGTGATGTCGGCGATGGCCGTGCAGCGCGGCGAGCAGACCATCGGCGATTTCGTGTTCATCAACGCGCTTCTGCTGCAGCTTTCGGTACCGCTGAACTTCATCGGTTTCGTCTATCGTGAAATTCGCCAGGGATTGACCGACATCGAACAGATGTTCGAACTTCTCGAGGTCGAGGCCGAGGTTACCGACAGGGCGGATGCGAAGCCGCTTGTGGCCGGACCGGGTGCCATTTCCTTCCGCGACGTGTATTTCGCCTACGATCCGGAAAGACCGATCCTGAAGGGCATTTCCTTCGATGTGCCTGCGGGCAAGACGGTGGCGATCGTCGGTCCTTCGGGTGCCGGAAAATCGACGATCTCGCGGTTGCTTTATCGTTTCTACGATATTCAGGAAGGCGCCGTCACCATCGACGGGCAGGACATTCGCGACGTGACGCAAAAGAGCCTGCGCTCGATGATCGGCATGGTGCCGCAGGATACCGTGCTGTTCAACGATACGCTCGCCTACAACATCCGTTACGGACGCCCTTCGGCAACGACCGAGGAGGTCACGGCAGCGGCGGATGCGGCCCAGATCAGCGCTTTCATCGGCAAACTGCCGGAGGGTTACGCCACCATGGTTGGCGAACGGGGCTTGAAACTTTCCGGCGGCGAAAAGCAGCGCGTGGCGATTGCCCGAACCATTCTGAAAGCGCCGCCGATCCTCATTCTCGATGAAGCGACCTCTGCGCTGGACACCCATACGGAACAGGAAATCCAGAGCGCGCTTGATATCGTTTCGAAAAACCGCACGACGCTGGTCATCGCCCACCGCCTCTCCACCGTCATCGGCGCTGATGAAATCATCGTGCTGAAGGAAGGTTTGATCGCCGAGCGAGGAACCCACGCCTCGCTGATGGCACAGAACGGGCTTTATGCCTCGATGTGGAGCCGCCAGCGCGAAGCCATTCGCGCAGAGGAAATGCTGCGCCATGTTCGCGAAACCGACGATCTTGGCGTTGTGGACCGCGGCGAACCCGCGCATTGACGGGCATAAACACCTGACAACAGGGCGGCACACCAACCGGACCATTGCCGGGCGGGGAGTTTGGCTGTAACCAGCTAAGCGAACTTTGTCGCATGCCCGTATGGATGATGTCGTATCACGACCATATGCAGACGCGGCAGGCGGAAACCGGAGCAAGGAAACTTATGAATCTGTTCGACACCATTCGCAACACCATCGTACCGATCCACAAGGAAGGCTACGTCTTCGTGGCCGCCTTCTTCGTGGCATCGCTGGTGCTCGGCTGGATATCCGAACCGCTGTTCTGGGTCGGTCTGGTGCTGACGGCCTGGTGCGCCTACTTCTTCCGCGACCCCGAGCGCGTGACGCCGCAGGATGACGACCTGATCATCAGCCCTGCCGATGGCAAGGTGTCCGCCATCCAGACCGTCGTTCCGCCGCTGGAGCTGGAACTCGGCAAGGAGCCGATGGTGCGCATTTCGGTGTTCATGAACGTGTTCAACTGCCATGTGAACCGCGCGCCCGTGCGCGGTCGTATCGTCAATGTCGCCTACCGCCCCGGCCTCTTCCTCAATGCGGAAGTGGACAAGGCCTCAGAAGACAATGAGCGCAACGGCCTCGTCATCGAGACAGCGCATGGCAAGGTTGGCGTGGTGCAGATTGCCGGCATGGTCGCCCGCCGTATCGTCTGCTGGGTCAAGCCGAATGAACCAGTTGATGCCGGCGAGCGTTTCGGTCTTATCCGTTTCGGTTCGCGCCTCGATATCTTCCTTCCCGAAGGTTTTCAGCCGCGCGTTTCGGTGGGCCAGACGGCAATTGCCGGCGAAACGGTTCTGGCCGAGTTCGGCTCCGCCAAGGGTCCGGTCCTTAGCCGTCGCGGCTGACGAAAACAGGAAGGGCATGCGCCATGGAAACGCCGATCTCGGAGCCGCAACAGAACGGAAAACATGAGGGCCGCAACGACAGCGGCCGTGGGCCGCGCCTGAGGGAAATTCCCTTTCGCCTCGTGATACCCAACCTCATCACCGTTCTGGCCATCTGCGCGGGCTTGAGCGGCGTGCGCCTTGCCATTGAAGGCCGGTTCGAGCTGGCCGTGGGCATGGTGCTCCTTGCCGCCTTCCTCGACGGCATCGACGGGCGCATCGCCCGGATGATGAAGGCGACATCCAAATTCGGCGAACAGATGGATAGTCTGGCCGACATCGTCAATTTCGGCGTCGCCCCTGCCCTCGTCGTCTATATCTATATGCTCGATCAGGCGCGTTCGATCGGCTGGATCGCCGCCCTCATCTACGTGATTGCCGCAGGCCTTCGTCTGGCGCGCTTCAATGTCATGATCGAGCGCCCGGTGAAGGCGCCGTGGCAGAACGAATTTTTCGTGGGCGTTCCGGCGCCGATGGGCGCCATGCTGGTGCTTCTGCCTGTTTATCTCGGCTTCCTTGGTGTCGAGCCGGGCAAGCCCTTCGCCTATATCGCCGCCGCCTACACCGTGTTGATCGGTTATCTTCTCATCAGCCGCCTGCCGGTCTGGTCGGGGAAGTCAGGTACCAGCCGCATTCGCCGCGATCTGGTGCTGCCGATGATCCTCGTCGTCGTTCTTTACGTCGCGATGCTGATGAGCTTCACCTGGGAGGTACTGGTTCTGACGGTTGCTGCCTATCTCGTGTTCATCCCCATCAGCGCTCGCCTCTGGCACCGCCGTTATGGCACGCTGACGATTGAGGAAGACGCGCATGACGACGCCAATGGCGGCAACGGCCTAGATCGCGGTATTTGAAACCGCAGGTATTATTTTTCTCCCCCGAGCCGTCGTTTGACGTGACACAAAATGTCGCAGCCCGAAAAGCGGGCTTCGCTTTCTTTCGCCTCGAATCCGTCAAGATTACCCACGAGAGAAGTAGCTCACACGTATCGAAACGGCGATTGACGTGAATTGTGGAGAAAGAGAAATGACGAACGAGACGAAGGCACAGCCGCAGGCGAAGCCCGACCTCAACAGCCACTACCGACCGCTCGGACTGAAGGCCGTTGCGGCCGCAGCCCTGATGCTGAAGCGCAAGCCCGCCGCCAAAACCGCTTGAAAAAATTCGCTTTTCTTGAAAGAACAGCATCCAAGGCCTCGCAGACTTTGCGATGGTAACGGTCAATCCGAAAAAACATCCGGATAAATGTGCGGCGCTAATATTAGCGCCGTCTCCATTTGTGCGGCCCCCATCGAGAACCGCAAAACCGGCCTGTTTTATAAAACTTCCCGATCTGTAACGAAGCTGCAACCAAAACGAAGTAAAGTATTCGACTTCCACGGGACGACTGTACGGATAGTCTCGCATCGACTACTGAGCATCAAAAAAATTTCTACTTTAGCGATTCTTCCTGCTACAGCGAACAAGGCCGATTTTCGATGCCGTTGACAGGCGGTATCGGACCAATTCGGATGTTGCGGGAAAACCAACGAAGACGGGCCATGGGGGGCTTCATACGGCATGCAGGATAAAATCCTTCTGATTGAAGATTCCGTTGCTCTTTCCATGCTGCTGAAGTCGCGGCTTTCGGAGGAAACGCCAGCCGAAGTGATCCATTGTGACAGCATGGCGCAGGCCGATATTCTGCTGCGCGCCCATGATTTCACGCTGGCACTCACCGGTCTCAATCTTCCCGATGCGCCGAAGGGTGAAATTCTCGCACTTCTTGCCGACCACAAGGTGCCGGCGATCGTCTTCACCGCCACGGTGGATGAGGAGGCGCGCAAGCGCTACGCCGAAAAGAAGATCATCGACTACATCGTCAAGGATGGCCATCGCACCGTTGATGCCGTGGTGAAAACGGTCGACCGGATTTTGACCAACAGACTGTTTTCCGTGCTGGTAGTGGATGACGTGCGGACGGCGCGTTCCGGCCTCGTGGAAATCCTCGAACGGCAGAATTTCAGGGTCAGCGAAGCCCATTCGGGCAAGCAGGCGCTGGAAATCCTGTCGCAGGATCCATCGATTCAGCTTGTCATCACCGATTACCATATGCCTGACATGGACGGCTACGAGCTGACGCGCCGCATCCGCGACAGCCGTTCCTCGGAAGACCTGCGGGTCATCGGCATCTCGTCCTCCACGGACCGGCTGCTTTCGGCAAGCTTCCTCAAGGCCGGGGCATCGGATTTCGTCTACCGTCCCTTCGTGCCGGAAGAATTGCAGTGCCGCATCGACAACAATATCGAAACGCTGAAACAGCTGAAACGGCTGCGTGAACTGGCAGAGCGGGATCATCTCACCGGTCTGCCGAACCGCCGCTCCTTCTTCGAGCGTACGCGGGCGCTGATGGACGTCATCAACGACAATGACGAGAACGGCGCAGTCGCCATTCTCGACATCGACCATTTCAAGAAGATCAACGACACGCTGGGGCATGATGCCGGCGACAGGGCGCTGAAGAAGCTTGCCGAACTGCTGCACGACATGTGCCATGAGCAGCGCCACATTCCCGCGCGCCTTGGCGGCGAGGAATTCGCCGTGTTCCTGCGCGGGCTCAATGCGCATGCTGCCTATCAATTCTGCGAGGAGCTGCGCGGCGCCGTCGAAAAGAACGGCCGCCAGCTGAGCGGCAGCAGCCTGGCGCTGACGATTTCGCTCGGCGTCGTGGAAATCGAAAAGGGCGAACCCTTCGACAATCAGCTCAATGCCGCAGACCAGCTGCTCTACCTCGCCAAGGCGAACGGCCGCAACCGCGTCTATTCCGACATCATGATCCAGGAAGGCCTGCAGAAAATCGGGCGGAACGGGTAAGACGGGCGCAGGATGGGCAACTGTGGAGTGACCGGGTCGATCCGCGATGACCAGCCTCGAATGCCAGCAAGCACATCAGAACAATGACATCTGGCCATCATCCTTAGGTAGCCTTATTTTCGCGAGCGGCGCGCTTTCCGGCACCGGCTCGATAAGGTCAGCGCCGACATTGGCGACCTTGTTGACCTTGTCCGATACCGGGATCATCTCGAAAAAATCATCTTGAACCGGGCGCATCAGGTCAGCCACCTCGCGCGGCTCCTGCGTCTTGCAATCCAGCCAGCGGCTGAAATCCTCCGGCGCGATTACCACCGGCATACGGTCGTGAATGCGGCCGATCGCGGCGTTGGCAGCGGTGGTTAGGATGGCGCCGGTATCGACCTCGGACCCGTCAGCGGAAGACCACGTCTCCATGAGGCCGGCAAAGGCGACGATGCCGCCGTTCTTCGGGCGGATGAAATAGGGCTGCGGCTTGCCGCCCTCCTCCTTCGGCGGGCGGCGCCATTCGTAAAAGCCGGTGGCAGGCACCAGCACTCGGCGATGGCGCATGGCAGCTCGAAAGGATGCCTTGCCGATGGCCGTTTCCGAACGCGCATTGATGAGGAGGGGAAAATCCTTCGGGTCCTTGACCCAGCCGGGCAGAAAACCCCAGCGCACCAGCATGGCCCGACGGTTGGGCAGGTTACTGCCGCGCTCCTGCCGTTCACCCTCCAGCACGATCAGGATCGGCTGTGTGGGCGCGATGTTGAAACGGGCAGGAAAATCTTCAAGGCCGATCAGGTCAAGATAATCGGCAATCTCTTCCGGTGTCGCTTTGAGCACGAAACGTCCGCACATCGTCTGCTCCTCAGGCCCGGGGACCGAATAAAATGATAGCCGTGCCCGCGAGGCAGACGGCACCGCCAGCGATATCCCATCTATCCGGTACTTGCCCCTCGACGCCCCAGAGCCAGAGAAGCGATGCGGCAATGTAAATCCCGCCATAGGCGGCATAGGCCCTGCCCGCGGTCTCGGTCGGCACCAGCGTCAAAGCCCAGGCGAAAGCGGCGAGCGCCAGCATGCCTGGCAGCAATATCCAGCCCGTCTTGCCAAGCTTCAGCCAGACCCAGAAGGAAAAGCAACCGGCGATTTCCGCAACAGCCGCCAGGGCATAAATAAGATAGACCTTCATTCCACCGTCTTCTGCGTGCACAATCGATCCGATTCTCGAATATACCATCGGTATTCCCGGACCAATATAGACAGGCCCAAGACGGCTGAAACAAGCGAAACCATTCATGACCCTTCGTATCAAGCCCCGCCCCGCCTCCTCCGCCATCGTCCGGAATGGAGATCGGCTGCTGCTCGTGCGCCGTATAAATCCGCCGTCGAAAGACATGTTCGCATTTCCGGGCGGGCGCGGCGAAGAGGGTGAAACGCCAGCCGAGACGGCGCTGCGCGAACTTCAGGAGGAAACCGGTATCGTCGCGCGTAAACCGCAGCTGTTTGCGACCTATGACCTGCCGTCGCACGACCCCGAGGGTGCGCTGACGAGCCACTATTTCCTCTCCGTCTTTACCGTGGAAACGGATGCGGACCCGGCGGTGACGGCGGCCGACGACGCGGCGGATGCGGGCTGGTTCACATTGTCGGAAATCCGCCGGTTGCCGGCACCGGAAAGCGTCGTCGAATGCGCCGAACGGCTGCTTGCATGATTGCCAGCCAGCCAGAATCGCTATTATCTAGAGGATGTCGCGCAACACTGTGCAGCAGT
Source organism: Agrobacterium tumefaciens (assembly GCF_009649785.1). Classification (GTDB taxonomy): domain Bacteria; phylum Pseudomonadota; class Alphaproteobacteria; order Rhizobiales; family Rhizobiaceae; genus Agrobacterium; species Agrobacterium tumefaciens. Next base: position 55,952 of record NZ_WJOK01000018.1, read on the forward strand.
TTTGCGATAACGAGATGATATAGACCTAAAGCTGACGGGGCGGTCTGAAAGGCCGCGATGGCTTCAGGACCAATCCGCCCGCCGGGTGTTCACGAGTATGTGTGGGGCAGAATAAAATTTTGATACGGCCAACCATTTTCCTGTCTTTTTTCCTGACCATGCTTGCACCCGCCGGGCAAGACGGCGTCGCTCATGCGCAGTCTTCGAAGGCTGCTTCCAGTGAGGTTCGCCCGCCGGAAGCACAACCGCCCAAACCCGCTCCCTATGACGACAGGCTGGCACGGCTGTCGGAGATATTGGGGGCGGTGCAATATCTGAGAACCCTGTGCCCTTCCTCCGGTCCGGAGGACTGGCGCAAATCGATGAGCGATCTTCTGGCGGCCGATACGGCCAACGAACCTGAAAGGCGCCAGCGCATGACGGCTGCATTCAACCGTGGATATCGTTCCTTTGCGGCCATCCACAGCAGTTGCACACGCGCCGCCGTCATGGCAGAAGAGGGCTACCGTAACGAAGGGGCAACACTCGCCCAGGAAATTGCGTCCAGGTTCGGAAATTAGCGGATTGTTAACCTCTTTTCGCCGCAGCCCGTGCCGTTTTGATAAAAGGCTGCTAGTGTTGTTAACAGGGTGGTAAGGACTTGCCCGCCCTGTCGAGGATGAAAAATGCAGACGAGCCGTAACGAAATCGACGACATGATCGTGCATGAAAAGATGCAGGTCGCTCTGGAACACCAGAACGAGGCATGGGCTGACGGCATGGCCGACGGCATCGAGCCGGAGATCATCGCCGATGCCGCAATCGCTCTGGCCATGCGCGAAACCATCCGTATGCACGGCGAAGCCGGTGCTGAAGCAATGCTGGAATCGCTGCGCCAGCGCATGCTTGAAGGCGAATTTTCCCCGCAGCGCGTGATACAGTAAAGTCGGGGTCTGTCATGTCTTGCCTGAGCAAGGGGCTTTTGCGCTCTTCCGCCATGCTGTCCATCTTGGCTGCCTTGACCGCCGGGTCCATTGGCTTGCCCAGCCGCGCCTTTGCGCTTTCCGAGCTGAAACCCGCACAAAATACCGAAGGCGAGCCGCAAGCCCAAAGTGGCGAACAGCCGCAACGGCCCCAGGCTCCTGAGCCCGACGAGATCGAAGGTGATTCGGACGGCATTCCCCTGCCCGACCCTCTGGTCGACCGTTCCGCCGGTCAATCGACCCAGCAACCCGCCAAGCCGGGCAATACGCCGGAAATGTCGGTCGTTATCGAGCATGATATTTCAAAGGCGCCGGAAGCTGTACGCAAGCTTCGCCAGCAGATCATCGACGCCGCCTCGTCGGGCGATATCGAAAAACTGCGGCCTTTCATCGCCGCCAGCGACAAGCAGTTCCGTATCGACGGCAATGACAGCGACGACCCGATCGCAGCGCTGAAAAGCTATTCCGGCGATCCGGACGGTCTGGAAGTGCTGGCGATCATCATCGATCTGCTTTCCACGGGTTATGCCCATGTCGACGCCGGCACCCCGGATGAAGCCTATGTTTTCCCCTATTTCTCCGGAAAGCCGCTCAATACGCTGACCGCGCCGGAAAAGGTCGAGCTGCTGCGCATCATCACGGCGGGCGATCTGGCTGATATGCAGGAATACGGTAATTACAGCTTTTACCGCATCGGCATTTCGCCCGATGGCAAGTGGAAGTTCTTCACCGCCGGCGATTGATCGCGCGGCGGTGCTTGCCGTTCTTTTGCAAAAATCCTAACTGTGCGGCATGAGCAATTCAGCAGAAGCGCATCGCGGTTCTGCAAATGGAACTGCGCGAAAACAAAAAGAGAGCATTTCTGCAGATTGCCTCGGGCAGCCCTCAGCGACCCTGGCCGGAAATGCTTTCGATGAACCGAACGGTGATGCCATGCCTTCCGCCTTTCTTGCCGACCGCCGCCTGATTAGAGTTTCCGGCACGGGTGCCGAAGAGTTTCTGAACAATCTGATCACGGCCGATGTTGAAAACCTGCCGCAAGGCGAGGCGCGCGCCTCGGCACTTCTGACGCCGCAGGGCAAGATCCTGTTCGATTTCCTGATCGCGCGCGATGGGCCGGATTATCTGATCGAATCGGGCGCTGCCGAACAGGATGCGCTGCTGCGCCGCCTGACCATGTACAAGCTGCGCGCGCCCGTTGATCTCAAGGCCGAACCGATAGAAGGCGTCAGCGTTTTCTGGAGCGAAAGCGTGCCGGAGGCGGGCGCGAAGGACGGCCGTTTCGCCAAGGCCGGCATCAATCTGTTCCGCGTGCCGGGTGCTTCAGCCTCTGGCGACATAACGGCATATGATGCCCTGCGCATTGAGCACGGAATTGCCGAATCCGGCCGGGATTACGCGTTGCAGGATGCTTTTCCGCATGATGTGCTGATGGATGTGAATGACGGCGTCTCGTTCAAGAAGGGTTGCTTCGTCGGTCAGGAAGTCGTCTCGCGCATGAAACATCGCGGCACGGCAAGACGGCGGGTCGTCACCGTTTCGGCTGAAAGCGCGCTTCCCGCAACCGGAACCGAAATCACCGCCAATGGAAAACCGGTCGGGGCGCTTGGAACCGTTTGCGGCAACACGGGACTTGCCATCGTGCGGACAGACCGCGTTGCCGATGCGCTCGCCTCCACCACGCCGCTCATTGCCGAGAATGTTCCCGTGACTGTGGCCTTGCCGGCCTGGAGCGGCATCTCCTTCCCCGTCGTCGATCCTGCGGTACAGGCGGAGGAATAGGCGTGGCGCCCGCTAAAAGTCCGCGCGCCTGGCAGCGCATGCTTTCTGGACGGCGGCTCGACCTGCTCGACCCCTCACCGCTCGACGTAGAAATCGCCGATATCGCCCATGGTCTTGCCCGCGTCGCCCGCTGGAACGGCCAGACGCGCGGCGATCACGCCTTCTCCGTCGCCCAGCATAGCCTCATCGTCGAAAACATTTTCTGCCGCATATGTGCGAATGCGACGCCCGACGATATGCAGATGGCGCTTTTGCACGACGCCCCGGAATATGTCATCGGCGACATGATCTCGCCGTTCAAATCCGTGGTTGGCGGCGGTTATAAAACCGTGGAGAAAAGGCTGGAAGCGGCCGTGCATCTGCGCTTTGGCCTGCCGCCGCATGCCTCGCGCGAACTGAAAGACCGCATCAAGAAAGCCGATACGGTTGCCGCCTTTTTCGAGGCGACGGAGCTTGCCGGTTTTTCCATTGCCGAGGCACAGAAATTCTTCGGCCTGCCGCGCGGCATCACCCGCGATATGTTCGACATTATCCCGCTTCCCTCGACCGAGGCGCAGAAGCGGTTCGTTGAACGCTTCGAGGCGATCGAGGCAATGCGCGTGGCGGCTGGAGGGGTGAAATGACTTCCATCGTCGTATCGCCGCTGTCGCGGATTGCGGAAATGGCCGTGAAGCACAAAGCCCGTGAAATGGTGACGCTGATAGCAAAGGAGCAGACCTTTCACCGCCCGGCGGTGATCTCAGCCGAAAGGCACCTGACTCTTGCGATGAACGACATCAGCTTCAAGGGCACCGGCGATCTCATCGCGCCTGACGATGCGCATGTGCTGCGGCTGATCGATTTCGCCCGCGAATGGGACCAGTCCGCACCGCTTCTCATCCATTGCTGGATGGGCGTGTCGCGCTCTCCTGCCGCAGCCGTCATTGCAGCACTCAGCCTTTATCCGGATCAGGACGAGATGGCGCTTGCGCTCAGCCTGCGCACCGCCTCACCTTACGCCACCCCCAATGCCCGCATCATCGCAATCGGGGACCGGTTGCTTGGGCGGGATGGCAGGCTGGTGGCGGCAATCAAGACGATCGGCAGGGGCGCGGATACGGACGGCAACGTACCCTTCGTGCTGCCTCTCTCCAACTGACGGCTCCGTTTTTGGCGGAACCCCTGCGGCATCCAGTCGTTACCAAAGTAGAACAGCAATAAGAATCACGGGATAATTCATGGAACAACAGGCAACGGATATCATCGTCGCATCGCAGGCAGCGGTACGGCAGGCGAGCACGCTGGCGGTGCAATATTCCTTTTCGATCATCGGTGCGCTTCTGCTTCTGATCATCGGCTGGCTGGCCGCGACTTTCCTGCAGCGCTGGGCTTTTCAGGGTCTGTCCCGCATCCGCGGCTTCGATGCGACGCTTGCCGGTTTCTTTGCGGGTGCCATCCGTTACGTGGTGCTTATTCTGGTGCTGGTCATGGTGCTTGGCCAGTTTGGTGTACAGACGGCCTCCATTCTTGCGGCACTCGGCGCTGCCGGCCTCGCCATCGGCCTGGCGCTTCAGGGCACATTGCAGAACATCGCCGCCGGTATCATGCTTCTGGTGCTGCGTCCCTTCCGGGTTGGCGAATATATCGAGACTGGCGCCGTGAGCGGCACGGTGATCGAAATCGGCCTGTTTGCGACCGAGCTTAAAACCAGCGATGGGCTTTACCGCCTTGCGCCAAATTCCACCCTGTGGAACGTACCAATCACCAATTATAGCCGCTTTCCCTCACGCCGCCACGAATTGAGCCTGACGGTTAAGAGCGACGAGGATCTGGCTGCGGCACAGGACATGCTGATGCGTGTGGTGCGCTCGGAAAGCCGGGTACTGCTGGACCCCGCCCCCGTTACCTTCGTCGATTCGGTCAGCGCCGACAGCGCCACCGTGAAATTGCGCTACTGGGCGCGTAGCGACAATTACTTCGCAACCACGCGTGACGTGACGAAGGCAATGAAGCTCGCTTTCGATGAGCGCAAGTCGGAATTAACCGGGCAAACCGCGTGAATTAAGAGCGTCCCAGCCGCTCCCTTCTCCATGCAACTTTTTCCCATATGAAAGCAGGCCCTGAGCCGGCTTTCACCATTTTTCGCGCAAGGGTGGCGGCAGGCGCTCTTGCGTCTGGCGAAGGACGTGTTTATACGACTTATGCGTAATGTTATTACATAACTTACCCTTCGATTTATAACCACATAAGGGCCAGAAGAATGCAAAAAACCATCACCCGCGTCACCGGCGCGCTTGCAATCGGTTCCATGCTGCTGATGACAGCCCCGGCACTGGCGGCCGGAAAAGACAAGACGTCCACCGCGCATAGTCACAGCCACGATCACAGCCATGGCCAGACCGAAGCCGAGAAACAGATCTACAAGGGTTACTTCGAGGATGCGCAGGTGAAGCCACGCATGCTTTCAGACTGGGAAGGTGACTGGCAGTCAGTCTATCCCTATCTGCTGAACGGTTCTCTCGATGGGATCATGGCGGAGAAGGCAGCCCACGGCGACAAGACAGCAGCCGAATATCGTGCCTATTACGAAATTGGCTACAAAACGGATGTCAATCGCATCACCATCAAGGGCGACAACGTGGCGTTTTATAAGGAAGGCAAACCAACGCAAGGCACTTATGTCAGCGACGGCCAAGAAATCCTGACCTACAAGAAGGGTAATCGCGGCGTGCGGTACATCTTCAAAAAGACCGGCGGCGATGCGGATGCACCACAATTCATTCAGTTCAGCGATCACACCATCGCGCCTAAAAAAGCCGGCCATTACCACCTCTACTGGGGCAATGACCGCAAGGCACTTTTGGACGAGGTGACCAATTGGCCAACCTATTACCCGTTCCAGATGGATGGCCCTGAGATCGTCGAGGAAATGGCGGCGCATTAGGACCGCACTCTTCCTGGTTTTCCGCAGCCTGTGGTCAAACCTTGACTTGTCACGATTTCGCCTTCCCCCCAAGTGGGGAGAAGGCAACCAATGCGAGTTGATACGGCCCTTTCCCCGCTTACTGCCCCATGGTCGAGCGATGCGCCCAGCCGGTCATGCGCTTTTCGAGCCAGGCCATGATCGCATACATGACGATACCTTCCACGGCGAGCATCAACAGACCGGCAAAGACCAGTGGGACGTTGAATTGGCTTTGCGCCGAACTCATCATATTACCGAGGCCATAATTGGAGGCGACGGTTTCCGATACGACCGAGCCGACGAAGGCGAGCGTGATGGCGATTTTCAGCGAGCCGAAGAAGTAAGGCATGGAGCGCGGAATGCCGACCTTCAGCATGATATCCATCTTCCTGGCGCCAAGTGCGCGCAGCACGTCCTCCGTTTCCGGCTCGATGGTGGCCAGACCGGTCGCGACGTTGACGACGATGGGGAAGAAGGAAATCAGGAACGCAGTCAGAACCGCAGGAACAGTGCCGATGCCGAACCAGATGACGAGGATCGGCACCAGCGCCACTTTGGGGATGGCATTAAAACCGATCATCAGCGGATAAAGCCCGGCATAGATGGTTTTCGACCAGCCGATAAAGAGGCCGATGGCGAGACCCGCCGCGACGGCAATCGCAAAACCGAGCGTGGTGGTATAGAGCGTCTGCAGTGAGTTCTTCCAGATCGGCGACCAATATTGCACGATGGCCTGCCCCACACGCACGGGCGACGGCAGAATGGTTGGCGGCATTTTCAGCGCGTAAACCAGCAATTCCCACATTGCAAACAGCGCCAGCGTATAGAGCCAGGGGGCGGCCTTCACCCAGTTGACCCGGGCGATCAGCGGTTTCGACGGCGCGGTTGCCATGCTGCTTTCCACAAACGCACTCATGCCGCCACCCTCGCCTGCGCTATCTCGCCATGCAGTTCCTGCACCATGTCGTTGAAACCCTTGTCATACATGATATCCAGCTGGCGCGGCCGCGCAAAAGGCACGCGGTGCTCCGCCAGAACGCGGCCCGGCCTTGCACTCATCACGAAAATCTTGTCGGCGAGAAAGGTCGCTTCGCGCAGATCGTGCGTCACCAGAATGATGGTAACCCGCTGCGCCGTATGCAGATCGCGGATGACGCACCACAGTTCCTCACGGGTAAAGGCATCGAGCGCGCCGAAGGGCTCATCCAGCATGAGAAGGTCCGGCTCGTGGATCAATGCGCGGCAGAGATTGGCGCGCTGCTGCATGCCGCCGGAAAGCTGCCAGGGGAATTTCGAGCCGAAGCCTTTGAGGCCGACGATTTCCAGCAGGCGTTCGGCTTTGGCGACATATTCGGCCTTATGCGCGCGCAGACGCCGGCGGTGTTTCTCGACGATCTCCAGCGGCAGCAGGATATTTTCGAGCGTCGTGCGCCAGGGCAGCATCGTCGGGTTCTGAAACGCCATGCCGACAATGGACACGGGTTCCGTGACCTGCCGACCGGCCACGATAACATTGCCCTTTTGCGGAATGTGCAGCCCCGTTACCAGCTTCATCAGGGTCGACTTGCCGCAACCCGACGGGCCGACGACAGCAGCGAATTCCCCCTTGTCGACCGCCAGGTTGAGGCCGGATACAGCCAGCGTTCCGGCCGCCCCGCCGTAACGCATGTCGACATTGTCTATTTCCACGAGATGTGACATCGCAGTCCCCTTTTCAGCCCCCCATGCTATTTAAAAATTGCAAACCGCCCGGACCGGCAAGCGATCCGGGCGGTCGCCGTGACATCAATCAGGGAAGCATGCGCTCTTCCTTGGGCGGCAGGTAAGCCGCGTCGAAGACCTGCTCTGCCTTGACGTTACCTTTCAGACCCATGGAAACTTTCAGGGTCTCGAGGGAGGCAGCAAGCCGGGCCGGATCGACGCCGCCCATGCCATTTTCCACCACATAGGGCGTCTTGATGTTCATGCTGTTGGCCATGTTGAGGCGTTCCAGCTCAATCGCGCTGTCGAGCGTCTCGTTACGCTTGAGCACGGCCGCCACACCCTCTTCAGGGGTCTTGACGGAATCGGCGAAGCCCTTGGCCAGCGCCTTGAGGAAACCCTTGACGGCATCAGGGTTTTTCTCAGCAAAATCAGTGTTTACCAGCACGGCATTGCCATAAAGATTCAAGCCATGCTCGGCCATCAGGATGGTCGAGATATCGTCATCGGCAATGCCCTGTTTTTTCAGGTTGAGGATCACCGAAAAGGCAAAACCGAAGACGCCGTCGACATCGCCCTTGGCGAGCATTGGCTCACGCACCGGAAAGCCGATCGATTCGATCTTTATCTTGCTGTCATCCAGCCCCGCGACCTGCTTGAAGGCTGGCCATTGCGCAAAAGCGCCATCCGGCGGTGGCGCGCCGAGCTTCTTGCCTTCCAGCGACTTCGGGTCGCCAGTCACACCAAGCGACTTGCGGCCGACGACGGCAAATGTCGGGCGTTCATAGACCATGTAAACGGCCTTGACCTTCTGGCTCGGATCCTCATCGAGGAACTTGATCACCGAATTGATGTCGCCGAAACCCATCTGGTAAGCGCCGGTTGCCACGCGCGGAATAGCCTCCACCGAGCCGTTGCCGCTGTCGATCGTCACGTCGAGGCCTTCGGCCTTGAAGTATCCCTTGTCCAGCGCCAGGAGGAAACCTGCGGCAGGTCCCTCGAATTTCCAGTCGAGCGTGAATTTCACCGGCGTTTCGGCATGGGCGCTCGTTACCGGCAGCGACAGCCCGGCAGCGGCACCGACTGCAGCAATGGCCAGAGCTCTCGACAACAACCTACGCGTTAATATCATCTGTTCCCCCTGATGGTTATGGTTGGATTGGTTGCATAAGACCCAATTCCAGCCATCAAGGCAAGATAAAATTGCATACAAAATAGCCGTTATTTTGTATGCTTATTTTAAAGGCATTCCTGGTCAGCCGGCGGGCAAAAAGCCCGATTTTTGCCCATCCCGCATGCAACGAAGCGACAGCAATATCGTTCACGCAGCGAACACAGCGTTCTCACTTGCCGGGGTTGCGGATCAGGCGCAGCGTGGGACAAATAGGGCCACAAACAGCAGGCAAAACGGCGGGGACGGCAAGATGAATTCTGCACTGGGCATACACCACATCACGATGATCACCCGGAAGGTGCAGGCGAATGTCGATTTTTACGCCGGCTTTCTGGGCTTAAGGCTCGTCAAACGCACTGCCGGTTTTGAAGATGCCATGCAGCTTCACCTGCTTTACGGCGATGGAAACGCCTCGCCCGGCTCGCTTTTGACCTTCCTCGTCTGGGAAGACGGTGGGCAGGGCCGCGTGGGTTATGGCCAGACGCTGGAAGTTTCACTGGCGATCGACCCTGCCAGCATTGGTTTCTGGCTGACGCGCGCGCTGAAATTCGGCATCCGCGCGGAGGGCCCATCCGACGAATTCGGAACCCCTGTCATCCGGTTGAAAGACCCTGACGGCCTGATCGTCAAGCTGGTCGGCACGAACGCCTTCGCCGATGCCACGCCGCATGTGACAAACGACATCCCGGCAGAAGACGCCATTCGCCGGATTTATGGCGCGACGATGCTGAGCGAGGTGCCGGAAGAAACCGTGGCGTTCCTCACAAGATATTTCGGATACCGGCAGGAAAGCCAGACGGGCGCGATCCGCCGGCTCGTATCGCAAAGCGGCGACATCATCGACGTGCGCGACGCGACCGGCTTTTGGTCCAGCGCCCCGGGCACCGGCACTGTTGACCACATCGCTTTCCGCGCGAAGGATCTGGAGGAGTTGAACGCGGTTCTGGCCGAGCTGAAATCGCTGAACTCCAGCACGACGAATGCCCACGACCGAAAATATTTCCACTCGCTTTATGTCCGCGAACCGGGCGGCGTGCTGATTGAAATGGCGACCGACGCTCCCGGCATGACCGTGGACGAACCGCTGGAGGCACTCGGCGAAAATTTGTTCATCCCGCCACTCTTCATGAAGGACGAAGCGGATGTGCGCGTTGCGCTGCCGCAATTTTCGATGCCGGGCGAAGAACGTATCGTCTATCGCGACCTGCCCTTCGTGCATCGCTTCTATACGCCCGAAAAGCCGGATGGCAGCACCATCATCCTGCTGCACGGTTCCGGCGGCAGTGAAACCAGCCTGATGCCGCTGGCGCACCGGGCTGCTCCGGGCGCCACGCTTCTCGGCGTCCGTGGCCGCAGCACGGAGGAAGACATCGCCCGTTGGTTCCGGCGTCTGCCCGATTTCAGCTTCGACCAGAAGGATATCGTCTCGGAAGCGGAAGCCTTTGCCGCCTTCATTGACGGCGCCATTCGGTCCTATGGTCTGGATCGTTCGAAACTGCGCTTCATCGGCCATTCCAACGGCGCGAATTTCTATGCGGCCTTTGCGGCACTCTACCCGGAGCTTGCCGGGGATGCGCTGCTTTACCGCCCGTTGCCGATTCTCGATAGATGGCCGGAAAGTGATCTTACCGGACGCAACTTCCTGCTCGTAGCCGGAGAACGCGACAAATATCGCGACAGAGCGGCAGATGTGCAAGGCAGGCTTGTGGCCGGCGGCGCGCGGGCAGAAGTGCAAATGATCGATGACGGTCACGATCTTGGGTTTGCCGATATCGAAGCGGCACGGCACTGGCTTGCGACGTGACATCTGACGATACTGCGTTGCCTCGTGGTTTGTTCTCCCCCGCCGGGCAGAAAGCCACGGCAGCGGTATAAGGGGCAAAGGCCGTGAGATTGGGCAACGTTTTCCCCTCATCCGACCCTTCGGGCCACCGTCTCCCCGGCGGGCAGAAGAAACAAACGGCAACCTCCCGCATCCCTCAACCAAGCCTTGCATAAATTCGCCAAAACGGCTTTAAAAACAGCTTAGTAATTGGAGAGTCTGTTTGGAAATCCCGTTTCTCATCCTCGCCGTCATCGCAGCCTTCATCTATACGCTGGTCGCAAGCATCCGCAATTCAAGCCGCATCAAGTCGCTGGAGCGTGAGGTTAACGGCCTGAAGCGGCTGATGGCCACCGGGGCGGCCTCTCCTCTTGCCGCACAGACGGAGGCGGATGCAGCCGCGGAAAACCCGGATTTCAGGGCGGAAGAAGAAGATCGGGCTTTGCCGGAAGACGAGTTCGTCGAAACGGAATATCCGTCCGAAACCGAAGTGGCCGCGGCCATGGCGCCGGCGGAGAACCTTGCCAGCGCGGAAGAGACAAGTGCGCTTTCCACTGAGGCCGCATCCGCGTCAGCCCCGAAGGAAAGCTTCGAAAGTCTGCTGGGCGCACGCTGGGCAGTGTGGGCAGGTGGGCTGGCGCTGGCGCTCGGCGGCATTTTCCTGATCAAATATTCGATCGAGTCTGGGCTCCTGAGCCCGGCCGTGCGGCTTTCGCTCGCCGCCATTTTCGGCCTCGGTCTCGGTCTTGCCGGCGAGGCGATCCGCCGCAGGGCCGTACCTGGTATCGCCACCACCTATTCCAACGCCATGATACCTGGCGTGCTGACGGCAGCAGGTGCACTGACGCTGTTCGGCGTTATCTATGCCGCCTACGGCATTTACGACTACATAAGCCCCACCACCGCTTTCATCCTGCTCGGGCTTGTCGCCTTCGCCACTATTGGCCTTTCACTTCTGCACGGGCAGGCGCTCGCCGGTCTTGGCCTTTTGGGCTCTATGCTGACGCCTGCGCTGATCGCCACCGAAACGCCTGATGTATGGGCGCTGTTCATCTTCCTGACGATCTCCTGGCTCGCGACAGCAGCTGCTGCGCGCAGGCAGCGCTGGACCGTGGCTCCCTCGCTTGCCAATGCCGGTCTCGGCCTCTGGGCGCTCGGCTATATCGCCATCGCCGACACGATCAGTGCCGCACCTCCGGTCCTTGCGCTGCTCGTCATGCTGGCGGGTACGATCTTCCTCTGGCCCGGACGCTATTTCGACGCAGCACCTGCCGAAACGGGAGAAACCGTAACTTCCGGGCGGCGCGCCGTTCGCGCCATGCGGCTTTTGCTGCGCCCGTCGCTTGCCATCAATCTCACCGTCTCAATGGCCGTGATCCTGCCGGCATTCAGCTTTCTCGTCATCGGCGCCGGCATCGACCTTCATCCGGCCGTGATTGTCTCAGCGCTCATCGCAGGGCTGGCTGCCCTTGGTGCTTCCCGCCGCAACGCGGTCTGGCCCGCCATTATCGCAGCACTTGGCGCGCAGGCTGCGGTCTCGGTGATGTCTCGCTCCGGGCTCGATTTCATTGGCATCATCAACGATACCTCGATTGCGCTGCCGCCGGTGCGAACCGGCTACATGGCTGAAATCGCCATGGCGCTTGGTCTTGGCGCCATTCTTTTGCTCTGCGGTTTTTCCTTCCTGAAACGCAAGGGCGCGGACGATCCGGATTTCGCCCAGCTCTGGGCGGGGATTGCAGCTCTCTTCCCGGTCTGGCTCGGAACCGCGAGCTTCGTCGAATATGGAAATCTCGGTCGTGACTGGCTGCATGCAGCCTATGGCCTCGGCCTCGGTTTCCTGCTGATCGCCGCTGCCGAATGGCTGCACCGACAAAACAACGAGGCCTATCGCAAGCCGCTCAACATCCTCGTGCTCGGCTCCTTTGCCGCATTCGCGCTAAGCCTGCACACGCTGACTGAGGGGCTTACGACAACCATACTGCTTTCCGTCATCGGTTTCGGTTATGTGCTGGCAACCCGACAGCGCAACTGGGATGTGCTGCCCTGGGTCATGGCGATTGCAAGCGTCGCCGTTCTCGGCCGCATCGCTTGGGAGCCGACCATCGTCGGGCCGCAAAATCTTGGGCTCACGCCGGTCTTCAACGCGCTTCTGCCGGGTTACGGCATTCCGGCGCTGCTAGCTATCGTCTCCGCCTGGATGCTGCGCGACTGGCCGGGCTTCCGGGCAAAGAACTTCCTGCAGGCCATCGCCAGCCTGATGGGCCTGCTGGCGGTCGCAATCCTCATCCGCCATGCGATGAATGGCGGCACACTGGACGAAAGCGTGCCGACGCTTGGCGAACAGTCGATCTATACGCTGCTGACCATCGGTTTTTCAGGCGTACTGATGACGCTCGATTTGAAGAGCCCCAGCCCCGTGTTCCGTTACGGCTCGATGATTGCAGGCGTTATCGCCGTCATCAACGTGCTGGTGATGCATTTCTTCACGCTGAACCCCTATTTCACCGGCGAAAATACCGGCCGCATCCCGTTCCTCAACCTGCTGCTGATCGGTTACCTGCTGCCGGCGCTTGCCTATGGCGGCCTTGCCTACTACGCACGCGGCAAGCGGCCTGCAGCCTATGTCAGCCTGCTGGCCGTGGCGGGTGCCGCACTCGGCTTTGCCTGGGCCACGCTTTCGGTCCGCCGTTTCTGGCAGGGTGAAAACATTGCCAACTGGAAAGGCTTCCTGCAGGGCGAGACCTACAGCTACTCGGTGGTCTGGCTGTTGATCGGCGTATTGCTGCTCATCGTCGGTTCGCGCTTCAATGCCCGCAGTCTGCGTCTGGCATCCGCCGCCTTCGTGCTGATCTCCGTCGCCAAGGCATTCCTGATCGACATGAGCAATCTTGAGGGCGTGCTGCGGGCGCTGTCCTTCATCGGGCTTGGCGCCGTGCTGATCGGCATCGGTCTGTTCTATCAGAAAATCCTCACCCGGCAGCCGAAGACATGATCCCGGCTGAGGCTTTTGCGCCCTATGCGGCGCTTGCGCAGGACCTTATCCCGCATGCCGCCGATGCGGGCGACGGCTCGCACGATCTTGCCCATATCCACCGCGTCTTCCGCAACGCCATGCGCATCCATGCGGGCGAAGGCGGCGATGGCACGGTGCTTGCGGCCAGCGTGCTTTTGCATGATTGCGTGGCGGTGGAGAAGAACTCGCCGCTTCGCGCGCAGGCCTCACGCCTTGCGGCGGAAAAAGCCTCCGGCATTCTGGCCGGGCTTGGCTGGCGTCAGGCCGATATTGACGCCGCCGCGCATGCCATCACCACACATAGTTTTTCCGCCAATATCGAGCCGCAGACGCTGGAGGCAAAGATCCTTCAGGATGCCGACCGGCTGGACGCCATCGGCATGGTGGGTGCTGCGCGTTGCTTTTATATTGCCGGGCGCATGGGTTCGGCGCTCTACGACCCGGCCGATCCACTGGCAAAGGACCGTCCGCTTGATGATCGCGCCTTCGCCATCGACCATTTCGAAACCAAGCTGTTCAAGCTTGCGGATGGTTTCCGCACCGAAACCGGGCGAGAACTGGCAAAGGACCGCCATGAGCGGCTGAAACAGGTGCTGGACCTGTTTCTCGACGAAATCTGAGGAGACCTGAATGCGTGTGACCGAACTCAACATCTACCCTCTGAAAAGCGCGCGCGGCATTGTCCTCTCGAAAAGCGATGTTTCGGCGGAAGGCCTGCCCGGCGACCGGCGCGCCATGCTGACCGACCCTTCGGGCCACTTCATCACCCAGCGCGAATTGCCTGATATTGCCACGGTTCTGGCACAGCACGCGGATGGCGGCATGGTGCTTTCGCGGGAAGCAGGTGGCGAGATTTTCGCCAGGCCTTCCGGGCAGCGCATGGATGTGGCGGTGTGGAAATCGATCGTCAGCGCCAATATCGCCGATAGCGAAACCAACGACACATTGTCTGAGTGGCTTGGGCGCGAGGTGAAGCTGGTGTTCTTCGACGACATCGCAAAACGCATCGCGAGCCTTGAATGGACCGGCAACGAAACGCCCGTCACCTTTGCGGACGGTTACCAGATACTCGTCACCACCACCGCTTCACTTGCAGCCCTTAACGACAATATGCGTGCAAATGGCGAGGACGCCGTTGGCATGGAGCGGTTCCGGCCCAATATCGTGCTGGAAACGGACGAGCCGTGGGCGGAGGATCGCTGGGCGGCGATCGAGATTGGCGGCATCCGTTTCGACCTCGTCAAGCCCTGCGCCCGCTGCATCATGACGACACAGGACCAGATAACCGGCTCTCGCGATGTACCCTCCCCCATGAAGGCCATGGGCCGCATCCGCATGTCCGGCGACCGGCGCGTGCCCGGCCCGCTCTTCGGCTGGAATGTCACGCCGCGCGGCGAAGGCAGGCTAGCTGTTGGCGATGTGGCAAAGGTAGTCGAGGAACGGCCGGACGGCTGGGCGATCAAGAGGCGTTAAGCTGCCGGGCGATGCATCTCACGATCTCGTATCAAGGCTTGTTCGCACCGACGATCAGGAAAATCGGACGGCGGTCTTCTTGTTTCATCTCCGGCCGCTCCGCCAGCAGGGCGGGATCGGGCCTCGGTTCCGCGAGCCGCGTGATCGCAAAGCCTGAAGTCAGCAGGGCGTTGAGAATGCCTGACACCGTGCGGTGATATTTGACGACATCATCCGCCATCCAGTTGGAATGGCGCACGCCCTCGTTCTGATAGTTATCGAGCGGCCAGTGCAGTATTTCGCCATCTTCGCCGTAGAACCAGTCCTGTTTGTCCAGCGCCGTGAACACGGGATGCTCGATGGAAAAGACAAAGTCGCCGCCGGATTTCAACACGGAGAAAACTCTCGCGAATGCCGCATCGAGGTCGCGGACGTAGTGCAGAGCGAGTGAGCTCAGTACCAGATCGAAGCTTTCCGGCGCAAAATCGATGTCCTCGATCGCGGCGCGGCGATATTCGATGCCGGGGCCGCCGTTTATCTCGGCGGCGCGGCGCAGCATATTTTCCGACAAATCGACCCCGACGACATGCGCCGCGCCCTGCTCTACGGCGTGGCGGCAATGCCAGCCAAAACCGCAACCGAGATCAAGAACTGTCTTGTCTTTCAGCGCTGGCAACATGGCGCGCAGCTCATGCCATTCGCCCGCCTGACGCAGTCCCTCCAGAGAGCGTGGCATGGCGCTGTAGCGCTCGAAAAACTGCGGGTCGTCGTAAATATTCTGCTTCATCGTTGCCTCACCTTGCCCGATGGCATTTCACCTGAGTGTCTCATCAATCGCACGAATAGTGCCGTCAAGAAAAGTTGCTAGTGGGGCAGCCTTGCAAAAGATAATATTCCTCTCATCAAAGGGGAATTTTGCGGCACAGCGTCCCACGAGGCGAGGCGCTGCATCGGGAGAGTTTCATGTCGCAAGCCACACGCCAAACCATGCCCTGGGCGATCATCGTCGCCGGGTCGCTGATCGCGGTCATGACCTTCGGGCCACGCTCGGCGATGGGCTTTTTCCAGCTACCCATGCTGGCCGATACCGGCTGGGACCGCTCCACCTTCGGACTTGCCATGGCGTTGCAGAACCTGTTCTGGGGTCTAGGCCAGCCATTCTTCGGCGCCATCGCCGATAAATTCGGCACCGGCCGTGTGCTCGTGCTTTCCGGCTTTCTCTATGCGGCTGGCCTCATCTGCATGTCCTTCGGCACTTCGCCCTTCTGGCTGCATTTCGGTGGTGGCGTGCTTGTCGGGCTTGGCATTGCAGCTGGTTCGTTCAGCGTCATTCTTTCGGCCTTCGCGCGGCATGTTACGCCGCAGCAACGCTCGCTTGCCTTCGGCATTGGCACCGCGGCGGGATCGGCGGGCATGTTCCTGTTTGCGCCAATCAGCCAGGGCCTGATTTCCACCTATGGCTGGTCGGACAGTCTCGTCTGGCTTGCCGTGATGATGATGCTGGTGCCACTGCTGGCCTATCCGATGCGTGGCAATTCCTCGTCCGGCAGCCAGTCACAGACGCAATTCAAGCAGACGGCAGGCGAGGCGCTAAGAGAAGCGCTGGGCCACAAGAGCTATCTGCTTTTGACCACCGGCTTTTTCGTCTGCGGTTTTCAGGTGGCCTTCATCACCGCGCATTTTCCGGCCTATCTCGGCGATATCGGCATCGAACCCCGCTATGCGGTCATCGCCATGGCGCTGATCGGCTTCTTTAACATCATCGGATCGCTGGCCGCCGGCGTCATTGCCCAGCGTTACTCGAAACCCTATCTGCTGGCCTATATCTATATCGCCCGCTCAATCGCCGTCACGGCTTTCCTGCTTCTGCCGCAAACGCCGCTTTCGGTCATCATCTTCGCGGCCGTGATGGGCATCCTGTGGCTTTCCACCGTGCCGCCAACCAATGCGCTGGTGGCGATCATGTTCGGCACGCGCCATCTCGGCATGCTGGGTGGCGTCGTATTCCTGTCGCATCAGATCGGCTCGTTCCTCGGTGTCTGGCTCGGCGGCTTCCTTTACGACAAGCTCGGCTCCTACGATCTCGTCTGGTGGCTCGGCGTCGGCATGGGTATTTTTGCGGCCATCGTGCATTGGCCTATTCAGGAACGACCGGCACCTCGGCCAGCAATGGCCTGAGGCTATACCGCCTTATCGAGCGCAGGCAGCATCGCCTTGCGCTCCAGTGCCTTCAACGCCGCCTGCACGAAACCGTCGCGGGCGGCGTTTTCATTGAGGCCGCGCGGATCATAGACATGCCGGTGGAGAAAATGGCCGGTCAGGCGAAAGGCTGCCGCGAGGCTGTCGCGATCGGCGGCCTTCGACTGACCTTCGCTCAGGAAAGCGGGAAGCGAAAGCATACGCGCCGCATAGGGCGCCCCCGCCGTACTACAGACCGCCCTGCCCGTTTTGGGCGATACATAGATGAGATCGGTGCGCAGGCCCGTTGCCGCGCATTCCGTGAGATCGAGACCGAAACCAAGATCGTTCAGCACCGCCAGCTCGAAACGAACGAACAATTCGCCAGCATCGACCGGATCATGGAGATTGTCGAGAATGACGTCGAGCGCCTGATAGAGATGCGGATGCGGGTCACGCTCCGGCAAAAGGCGCAGCAACGCGCCCATGGCCTGCACACCATACACCGCGGTTGCCGTTTCCATCAGTTGCGCCGCCCGCAACTGCAAAGGCTCAATGCGGAATTCGCCGAGATGGTCGTCAAGCCGCGCCCGCCAGATCACATCCACCCGGTTTCCCGCCTGCAGCACCGGCTGCATGCTGCGGGAGCGCCCGCCGCGCACCATCCCCAGATGGCGGCCGCGCAAACGGGTCATCACCTCGGCGATGACGCTGGTCTCGCCATGACGCTTTACGCCGAGAATGATTGCCTCGTCCTGCCACTGCATGAAATCTGTCCGAATTCCGATTCAAGCCCGATCATAACCGATCTGACGGCGAAACGTTATTCTTTTACGGTGTCACGCGCCGCAGCAACGAGCGTTGTCACGAAATCGGCGATTTCGTTTTCACCGAAAGGCTTGCCCAGCAAGGGCGCATGCACGAGATCGTCGGGAAAACCACTCGTGTCGCCATAACCGCTGACGAAACCGAAGGGAATTCCGTGATCGCGCAGGTGGCGGGCAAAATCGTAACTCTTGCCGTCGGAAAGGCTGACGTCGAGAAGCACGCAATCGGCGCCATCCCGCCCTAATGCGTCCTGTGCCTGCGCAAGTGTCGTCGCAATCGTGATGGTTTCAACGCCGATGGACTGGAGAACCGCCTCGACGTCAAGCGCCACCAGATATTCATCTTCAACGATGATGCAGCGTTGTGGCACCATGTTTCTTCTTCTTTCAACGTGAAGGGAACCAGACGGATTTGCGCCGCTGTCGCCAATGTGATTTTCAAGCGCCATGTCGACAGAGTTCGCAAATTACGGACCCAACGTCATTTAAAAAAGACATGTCGAAAAAAGATCAGATGAAGGGTCTTGGCCGCTTTTCATCGTTTTGCCAACCGGCAACATGGCTCAGTCCGGCATCGTCCAGCACCAGACAGCCCTTGTCCGTCCAGCGAATCAGACCGCGATCGACAAGCTTTCTCAAGGTCTTGTTGGTGTGGACGATGGAGAGGCCGAGCGTATCGGCAACGTGCTGCTGGGTCACCGGGATCGGCGTTTCGCCTTGCACGAGATTAACCGCCTTTGCCTTGCTGTAAAGGAACGCGATGAGATACGCGGCACGCTCGATCGCGGTGCGCCGGCCGATGCTGAGCAAGTGGTTGTCGAGCATGCGCTCCTCGCTTGCTGCAATCCACGTCAGGTCATAGGCAAGGGTCGGATGATCGGTGAAGAGGTTGTTGAGTCGCGAGCGCTCGAAGACACACAGTGTCACCGGCGACAGCGCCTCCACCGAATGCTGCATTTCCCCCATGACCGTGCCCTGCAGGCCAACGAGATCGCCTGGCATGACATAATTGAGGATCTGCCGCCTGCCGTCTTCCAGTGTTTTATAACGGAAAGCCCAGCCTTGAAGGACAGTGTAGAGATGGGCGCTGTGCGACCCTTCCATCAAAATGACGGAACCGCTTTCGACCGCCAGTTCCCCTGTCTTGAAACGGGAGACGAAATCCAGTTCGGAAGAGGAAAAGTCCCTGAAATGCGGCAGGTCGCGCAAGGGACAGTGCTGACACGGGGTGGTGGAAATTCCGTTCGGTTTTTTTGGCGACATGAATATCCATCATCGAAAAAAAGGTTGCGCCCAATCGTTTTGGAACAACCCACCCGAATGTATTCGGTTCCCGATAAAAGGTTGAAGATATTCAGAATGTTCGTTGTGTGTCGTTCCGTTTCCGGCCGGCACATCCACATTCCTGTGCCTGTCACAGGAATGTGGGAGGAACCGGATGTGCCTTATCCCCGCGGAAATTCCAGGCCCATTTCGCGGAAACGTTCGGGGTCGTCGCCCCAGTTTTCGCGAACCTTGACGAACAGGAAGAGGTGGACCGGCTGTTCGAGGATTTCAGACAGTTCCTTGCGCGAGGCGGTGGAGATCGCCTTGATCGCGTCGCCGTTCTTGCCGAGAGCGATCTTCTTCTGGCTGTCGCGCTCGACGTAGATCACCTGCTCGATGCGCACGGAGCCGTCCTTGCGTTCTTCCCACTTCTCCGTCTCGACATGCGAGGCGTAGGGAAGCTCCTGATGCAGACGCAGGAACAGCTTTTCGCGGGTGATTTCGGCGGCGAGCTGGCGCATCGGCAGATCGGAAATCTGGTCTTCCGGATAATACCACGGACCTTCCGGCAGGGTATCGACCAGATAATCCATCAGGTCTTCGCAGCCCGAACCGTTGGTGGCCGAAATCATGAAGGTCCGGTCGAAGGTCACGTGCTCATTGGCGGCGGCAGCTAGCTTCAGCAGATCTTCGCGCTTCACCTGGTCGATCTTGTTAAGGCAGAGGATTTTCTTCTGCGGAACATCCTTCAGCCCCTCGAGAATAGCTTCCGCGTCACCCTTCAGGCCGCGTTCGCTGTCGATCAGCAGCAGGATGAGATCCGCATCCTTCGCTCCGCCCCAGGCCGAAGTGACCATGGCGCGGTCGAGCCTGCGGCGCGGCTTGAAGATGCCGGGCGTGTCCATGAAAACAATCTGCGCATTTTTGTGAATGGCGATGCCGCGCATCACCGCGCGCGTCGTCTGTACCTTGTGGCTGACGATCGAAACTTTCGCACCCACCAGCCTGTTGACCAGCGTCGACTTGCCGGCATTGGTCGGGCCGATGAGGGCCACGAAGCCAGAGCGGGTCGGAAGGGCGATGTCTTCGCCGGCAACGGCGGGGTTTTCGTGATCGGTCATGATATCCATTCAAGGTCTGAGGTATTCAACATGCGGCCACAAGGCTCGCCATGCGCTCGATTTTAGCGCCACTATCTTTCGGGCGCTCAGTTCTAGGTGGAGCTTTTCTGCCAGACGCCTTCGCGTTCCAGCAATCTGGTTGCTGCCACCTGTTCGGCTGCGCGCTTGGAACGCTCGACGCCGGTTTCCGGCTTTACGCCGGGAATTTCCACCGTCACGGTGAAGCTGGGATCGTGATCCGGTCCGGAGCGATCGTCAACCCGATAAGCGGGCGTAACCGCAAATCTGGCATGCGCCCATTCCTGCAATTCAGTCTTGGCATCGCGCCGTCCGGCATCCACGCGCGTTGCGCGGCCCTGCCAGTATTTCAGAATGAACTTGCGGGATGCTTCCAGACCACCATCCAGATAGAGAGTGGCGATCAGGCTTTCGACCACATCGGCGCGCACGTTCAGCATCGCCTTGCCGGTCAGCTTCTTCACATCCGATCCGGTGCGAATGAAATTATGCAGGCCCATTTCGTCGCCGATAGCGGCGCAGGATTCGGCGCTGACAAGCTGGTTGAGGCGAACAGAAAGCTCACCTTCGCTGGCGTTGCGGAAGGTGGAGAACAACAACTCGGCAACACAAAGGCCGAGAACGCGGTCGCCCAAAAACTCCAGCCGCTCGTAATTGCCCGCCGCAGCGGAACGGGCACTCGCATGGGTCAAGGCCCGGTCGAGCCGGGCCTTTTCCTTGAATTCATATCCGATCAACGCTTCGAGACGGGAAATCTCCGCAATCGACAGCGGCTTGGTCTTGCTCATCCCACAACCTTGAAGAGACGGTCCCAGCGCATGTTGGACGGCCAGTCCCAAATGCGGCTGAACGGCGTGTCATTGCCCAGCGAGAAGAAGATGACGCTGGCGCGGCCGATCAGGTTTTCTTCCGGCACGAAACCGACATCGAAACGGCTGTCGAGCGAGTTGTCGCGATTATCGCCCATCATGAAATAATGGCCTTCCGGCACCAGGAATTCGCGGGTGTTGTCGCCGCGCGAATCGGGCGACTGGTCGAGCGTGTCGAAGGTGACGCCATTATCGAGCGTTTCGCGGAACACCGGTACATTGGCGCCCGGATCGGCACGGTAATCGGAGGTGAAGGTGCCATCAGGCTGCTTCGGAACCGGCTGGCCGTTGATGAACAGCACGCCGTTCGTCACCTGGATGCGGTCACCGGGCAAGCCGACGAGACGCTTGATGTAATCGACTTCAGGATTGGGCGGCAGGCGGAAGACCACGACATCGCCACGCTTGGGCTTGCTGAATTCGAGGATACGGCCGGAAAACAGGTTCGGCGAAAAGGGCAGCGAATATTTCGAATAGCCGTAGGAGAACTTGTTGACGAAAAGATAGTCGCCTACCAGCAGCGTCGGCATCATCGAACCTGAAGGGATCGTGAAGGGCTGAAACAGCACGGTGCGGATGACCATGGCCAGCAGCAGCGCCTGAATGATGACCTTGACGTTTTCCCAGAGGGCGTTCTGCTTCTTTTCAGCTTTTTCGGACACTTAAAGACCTGCCTGATTGTTTACCGGTTCCTGCGATTTGACGGAGGCGTCCGGGCCGTTGTTGCTCGCGACTGCGGCGGGGTGAAGCAATTTTTCACGCAGCCAGCGACGCTTTCATATTTCTGCGACTTCTCTAGAACCTTTCCAGCCGGAAGGGAAGCGCTTCTGTCATACGCCTGCAAATAGGCCGCCAATGCGGCAGCCGCCGGTCTCAGTCGCTCACGGGAAGCGCCTCGATAATCACAAATGCCTGAGCGTAAGGGTAATCGTCCGTGATGGTCAGATGGATATTGGCGCGGTGACCGGCGGGCAGCATCGCCGCCAGCCTTTCTGCGGCACCGTTGGTGAGCGCCATGGTCGGCTTGCCGCCCGGCAGATTGACGACCCCCATGTCCTTCCAGAAAACGCCGTTCGCAAGGCCGGTTCCGAGCGCCTTTGAACAGGCTTCCTTGGCGGCGAAACGCTTGGCGTAGGATGCCGCGCGGTTCTTGCGGCCATCGGACTTGGCGCGCTCGATATCGGTGAAACAGCGGTGCGTGAAACGTTCACCGAAACGGGTGAGCGAATGTTCGACGCGGCGGATATCGATCAGGTCGCTGCCCAATCCAAGGATCATTTCAACATCTCCAGAGACGCGTTTTTATTGGCGGCGCGATGCGCGAGATTTTCCATCTTGCGGCGCTGGAAACCGCTGATGAGGCTATAGACGGTGATATAGGCGATGACCGCGCTCACGGCCGCGGGCAGAAGCGCACCTACGGTCATGGGTTCCAGCACCGGCCTCCATATCTGCCGGAATTCGAGGTGGCTGAACAGCGCAACGAAATCCACATGCGCACCCCCCGCCTCCTTCTGTCGTCCGAGCAGGAAATGCCCGAGTTCCCAGGTGGACGCCCAGATGAACGGAAATGTCAGGGGATTGGCGAAGGTGGTGCCGAGTGCTGCCGCGACGAGATTGACGCGCATGAGGAAACCGAGCGCCATGGCGATAATGATATGCACGCCGAGAAACGGTGTCCACGC
This sequence comes from Agrobacterium tumefaciens, assembly GCF_009649785.1. Lineage (GTDB taxonomy): Bacteria > Pseudomonadota > Alphaproteobacteria > Rhizobiales > Rhizobiaceae > Agrobacterium > Agrobacterium tumefaciens. The sequence continues at coordinate 78,769 of NZ_WJOK01000018.1, forward strand.
CACGCCGATACCGAGCGCGACACCGGCGGCAATCGAATGCGGAGACGCAGACAACCGCAGGAGACGCAGCTTCATATAGCGCAGCGAACGGGTAAAACCCGTGCGCGGCCAAAAGAGGTCACGAATCTTATCTGAAAAACCAACGGGTTCACGGCGGCGAAACGGCATGAGGGCAGTCTATTTCATCGCCCCGGCTGAGCCAAGAGCATCGTATACGACACGGGGATTTCTTTTGCAGGCATATTTTCCCCGTCATTCCGACCTTTAGCTGGAATTCCGCCCACACCCCGTGGCATCACCGAGTATACGAACCTTGCCGAACACTCTGACGTCATCCTCAGGCTTGTCCCGAGGATTTGCAAACGATTGATTGAATGCGAGGTTATCAGATCCCTGGGACCAGCCAAGGATGACGTCAAGGAAACAACCACCTCTCGCCGTCAAATTCGTTTCAAAAGCAGCATGTCCTATCATTTAGACCGGACAGCGGTGCACGCCCGTTCGTAACGCGCGTTCACACAGCCTTACGAGACACGAGAAGGAGCTGACCGATAACGGCCACCCACCTTCCAAGTCCCATACGCATGGCGAACGGCTGCCATGCGCTGAGTGCATTACCGGCGGAACAGGCCGCGGTCGATTTCGCGCTGGCGGAACTCGAGGTCGACATTCGACACGGAGCCGCTGAGATATTCGAATTCGCGTTCCTGGGTCGTCTTGCCACGAACTGCACGGGCGATCTTGCGAAGCGGAGTAAACATGATTTCATGTCCTTTCAGTTTGGAAATGGCGTTTCTCATCGGGGTAGGACCACCGGCACGCCGCGTTTTCCGTTTTCAATTTCTGAAAGGAAGATAGTCGCAAACCACATGCGCGACCAGAGACAGTAAAAGGCCGCTGCCATGCATCCAATGCATAACAGCGGCCTTTTGGAATGTGCGAATGATCAAAAATGCCTCAATCGAAGGCACGTTTGACAGTGGATACGCAATCGAGGTCTTTCAGCTGCGACAGCAGCTGGTTGAGTTGCCGCAAATCCCAGACTTCGACATCCAGCGCCAGTTCGGAAAAATCCGTGCCGATGCGGACCATATTCAGGGCGCGTATGTTGACATCCAGCGTCGCGATCGATTGCGCCACGGAGGCGAGCGTGCCGGGTTCGTTCAGCGCGTTGATCATCACCCGCGCCATGAAGCGCGACTTGTTCGCCTCATCAAGATCCCAGCGGACATCAATCCAGCGCTCCGGCTCATCGTCGAAACGCTGCAGCGCCGGCGCCTGAATGGGATAGATGGTGATGCCCTTGCCTTTTTCCATGATGCCGACGATGCGATCACCCGGAACGGCGCCGGCGGCACCGAAATGCACATCGACATTGCCGGAAAGGCCACGGATGGGCAGCGGGTCCGGTCCATCGAGCATTTCGGCTGCGCCATCGTCTTCCAGAACGGAGCGCGACTTTCCGGGGATCTTGAAGACCATACCGGAAGCGCTGCGCATGTTGAACCAGCCGTCGTCGCCGGTCATCTTCACCGTCACGCGCTCGTCCTGATAATCCGGATAGACTGCACGCAGCACATCGAGCGAGGAGACCTCGCCGCGCCCGACGGCGGCGATAGCGTCTTCCACATCCTTCTGCGCCAGACGATGCAGCACAGGTTTCAGCGCGTCACGCGAGAAGGCCTTGCCGGCACGTTCGAAAGTGCGCTCCAGAATACGGTAACCGAGACCCGAATATTGCTTGCGAATGGCCATGCGCGTGGCGCGGCGGATGGCCGAGCGGGCTTTACCCGTCACCACCACCTCTTCCCATGCGGCGGGCGGAACCTGCACGCCGGAGCGGATGATCTCCACCTCGTCGCCATTGTTGAGCCGGGTCACAAGCGGCATGATCCGGCCGTTGATCTTGGCGCCAACTGTGGTGTCGCCGATATTGGTGTGCACCGCATAGGCGAAATCGATGGGCGTCGCGCCACGCGGCAGCGCAATCAGCTTGCCCTTGGGCGTGAAGCAGAACACCTGATCCTGGAACAGTTCCAGCTTGGTGTGTTCGAGGAATTCTTCCGGGCTGTCGCCTTCTGCCAGCGATTCGATGGTGTGGCGCAGCCAGGAATAGGCGTTGCTCTCCGGCGAGAGCAGATCGCCCTCCCCGTTTTCGCCGTCCTTATAAAGCGCATGGGCGGCAATGCCGAATTCGGCGATTTCGTGCATGCGCTTGGTGCGCAGCTGCAACTCGATACGCTGGCGCGAAGGGCCAACGATCGTGGTGTGGATGGAACGATAGTCGTTCTGCTTCGGCGTGGAGATATAGTCCTTGAAGCGGCCGGGTACCACGCGCCAGCGGGTGTGGACAATGCCGAGCGCCCGGTAGCAGGAAGGAATATCGTCCACCAGAATGCGGAAGCCGTAGACGTCGGACAACTGCTCGAAAGAGAGCGATTTCGACTGCATCTTGCGGAACACCGAATAGGGCTTCTTCTGACGCCCCTTGACGCTGGCGCCGAGAAGGCCATTCGCCACGAGTAGCTCGCGCAATTCGTCCTCGATCTTCTTGATGAGCCCTTCGTTGCGCGTTTCCAGTTCCTGAAGGCGGTTGGTCACCGTCTCATAGGCTTCCGGATTGAGGTAACGGAAGGACAGGTCCTCCAGCTCGTCGCGCATGTCCTGCATGCCCATGCGGCCGGCCAGCGGCGCATAGATTTCCATGGTTTCTTCGGAAATGCGGCTGCGTTTGTCCGCCGGCATATATTCCATGGTGCGCATGTTGTGCAGGCGGTCGGCCAGCTTCACCAGAAGAACGCGCACGTCGTCGGAAATGGCAAGCAGCAGCTTGCGCAGGTTTTCGGCCTGCTTGGCCTTGCGCGTGACGAGATCGAGTTTCTTGAGCTTGGTCAGCCCCTCCACCAGTCTGCCGATATCCTCGCCGAACAGCTCGTCGATTTCAGCGCGGGTAGCGGTGGTATCCTCGATCGTATCGTGAAGCAGCGCCACCGCGATGGTCGATTCGTCGAGATGCATTTCCGTCAGGATGGCGGCAACTTCCAGCGGATGCGAGATATAGGGGTCGCCATTGGCCCGCTTTTGCTGGCCATGTTTCTGCATTGCATAAACATAGGCCTTGTTCAGCAGGGCCTCATTCGCATCCGGTTTATATTTTTGAACCCGCTCAACGAGTTCGTATTGCCGCATCATGCGATATTCCACAAAAAGAAAGCGCGCCAACCTTGGGGTCGGCGCACAATGCTGCATCAATAGGGATCAGATTATGACGGCAAATATTGACAGACGGTAACCACCGCCTGCCAATGGCGTCATAAAGTCAGATCAATAGTCGTCATTTTTTTCCGGCGGCACAAGGCCTTCGATACCGGCCAGCAGTTCTTCTTCCGACATCTGGTCGAAAGTAACGGTTTCCGGCTGGTCGTCCTCTTCGCCATCGGCAGTAGCGGAGGCTGCCAGCGTAACCGGATCGGGCTCGGGCTCGTCCACTTCCACATGCTTCTGCAGCGAATGGATGAGATCTTCCTTGAGGTCGTCGGGCGAGAGCATCTCGTCGGCGATTTCGCGCAGAGCGACGACCGGGTTCTTGTCGTTATCGCGGTCAACCGTGATGGACGAGCCCTGGGAAATCTGGCGCGCACGGTGGCTGGCGAGAAGGACCAGCTCGAAACGGTTGTCTACTTTATCAATGCAATCTTCAACTGTGACGCGGGCCATTGCCTGTCCTTTGCGAGTCGTAATGTCGTGGATCAGAGCGCCGTGCTTTCTTGAGGATGCACAAGGGATGCTCTAACCTATTGAATCTGCGCTTCGTGCCTTGCGAAAAACGCTTTGGATTCCTCGCGACGAAGCCTTCCAGCTTCCGATACAGCCATTGGCCGCGGAATTCAAGTTTTTCCTGTCTTTGGCGTCTTTTGGCACCTTATTGCCCTTGTTTGGCGTCTGATGAACAAAATGTCTAGAAGAATTGTCTTGGAATACGGGTGAAGTTACCTTACTTAAAACGCAACGGCGCTACGCAAAATTCGTTGATACGACATGATTTTTCGCATTTGCGACCGGAAATAAAAGCCAGATAATGGCCTTTCCAAAAAAGGAATGGGATGGAATGTTCGATCCACGGGAGAAAATTGCGCTCTTTATAGATGGAGCCAATCTTTATGCAGCATCTAAAAGCCTGGGGTTCGATATCGACTATCGCAAGCTTCTTAAGGCGTTTCAGAAGCGCGGATACCTGCTGCGCGCCTACTATTACACCGCATTGATCGAGGATCAGGAATATTCCTCGATCCGCCCTCTGATCGACTGGCTGGATTATAACGGCTACAAGGTCGTGACGAAGCCGGCGAAGGAATTCACCGACGCGCTCGGTCGCCGCAAGATCAAAGGCAACATGGATATCGAACTTGCTGTCGATGCCATGGAACAGTCAGAGACCGTCGATCATCTGGTTCTGTTTTCCGGTGACGGCGACTTCACAAAGCTGGTGGACGCGCTTCAGCGCAAGGGCCGCAAGGTTTCCGTGGTGTCCACCATGGCAACGCAGCCCGCAATGATCGCCGACGATCTGCGCAGGCAGGCAGATCACTTCATTGATCTCATGACCTTGAAGGCCGAAATCGGGCGTGATCCGAACGAGCGCCCTGCCCGGCACGTCGAAAGCCCCGAAACGATCTGATCCCGGTTTTTAAGCCGCCGACCTAATGAGAACGCGTCCGTCTGCAAGGCGGGCGCGTTTTTGTTTGGCGCCACAACCGTGTATTCCTGCCGGAAAATTCCTCTTAAAATTAACAAACATCAAATTCGGCCAGTCAAAATTATATCTTGGTTAATTTTAGACGTGTCTAAATCACCCAACGGCACCAACGACATGATTTCGGTGTCAAATCAGGATGTTCAGACATGCATGGCCAAGTAAAAACCAATCAACAACTCGACGAAAGACTTAATTTTCTGGGGCTTGGCCAGGAGCAACGGCAAAACCTTTCGGACATGAAGGGCGTCATTACAGGCTCGCTCGACGCCTCTCTCGACCGGTTTTATGCGAAGGCGCGCTCCGTGCCGGAAACGGCGAAATTCTTTGCAAGCGACGCGCATGTCCAGCATGCCAAAGGCATGCAGATGAAACACTGGGCAAGAATTGCCTCCGGCACCTTCAACTCGGACTATACCGATGCCGTGACGGCCATCGGCCGTACCCATGCAAGGCTGGGGCTGGAGCCGAGATGGTATATTGGCGGTTACGCGCTGATGCTTGATGGCATCGTCAAAGCCGTCGTCAATTCGGAACTGAAGGGCCTTTTCCAGGAAAAGAAGGCCAAGAAGCTGAACGACGCCCTGACGGTAACGATCAAGGCCGCCCTTCTCGACATGGACTATTCGATCTCCGTATACCTCGACGTGCTTGCCGCCGAGCGGCTGAAGGTCGAGGAGGAACAGGCGCAGATGAAGAAGGAGCAGGAGCACGTTCTCGAACTGCTCAACAACGCCCTGAACAAGCTGGCGAATGGCGACCTTACCTCCAGCATCAATGAAAAGACTGCACCACAATTCGAGGGGCTGATTGCCAATTTCAACGCTGCGGTCGGCAATCTCGCGGGTGCATTCTCGCAGATCGTCGAGGAAGCCAACAAGATATCAGGCAATACGCGCGAACTGACATCGGCGACCGACGACATGGCCCGCAGAACGGAGCAGCAGGCAGCAGCCCTTGAGGAAACCGCCGCCGCCGTGGAGGAAATCACCACCATTTCCAAGCTTTCGGCGCAGCGCTCCGAAGAAGCCAAGGCCATCGTCGAAAGCTCGGCCGCCGAAGCGGCGCGGTCACGGGATGTGGTGACGGAAGCGGTAAAAGCGATGGGCGCCATCGAGGAATCGTCGCAGAAGATCACCCAGATCATTTCCGTCATCGACGAGATTTCGTTCCAGACGAACCTTCTGGCGCTGAATGCCGGTGTGGAAGCCGCGCGTGCCGGTGAAGCTGGCAAGGGTTTTGCCGTCGTCGCCCAGGAAGTGCGCGAGCTGGCACAGCGTTCAGCCAACGCCGCCAAGGAGATCAAGACCCTCATCACCAAATCCTCGGAGGATGTGATGCAGGGCGTATCGCTGGTCAATAAAACCGGGCAATCGCTGAATACGATCGGCAACAAGGTGGATCATATTCAGGAACATATCACCTCACTGACCAAGGCGGCCCAGGAGCAGTCCGTCGGCATTCAGGAAATCAGCGCCGCCATCAACAGCATGGACAATCTGACCCAGAAGAATGCGGCCATGGTGGAAGAAACCAACGCGGCCACGCACAATCTGAGCGATGTGAGCGCCAATCTGGCGGCACTGGTCAGCCGGTTCAGCGTTTCGGCGTCCACCTCCTATGTGGAGCGGACTTACAGGGCGGCGTGAGAGCTGTCTATTCAAGAGGCGAAAGCATCCCCGCTCTCATTTCTGTGCTTGTCACAACAATCTAGCCAGACCAAATCCTTGGGCTGAAAAGAACTCGCTCGCCGCGCAGACGCGCGGCGGCTTGATTCCTGCGACAAGTGCAGGAATGAGGGATGAGCTCTAGGCGTTGTTGCCCTTCAGCAGCCGCGACTTCTGCCGGTTCCAGTCGCGTTCCTTCTCCGTCTCGCGCTTGTCGTGCAGCTTCTTGCCCTTGGCCAGTGCCAGTTCCAGCTTCGCACGGCCCTTTTCGTTGAAATAGACCTTCAGCGGCACCAGCGTCATGCCTTCACGGTTGATGCCGGCGCGTAGACGGTTGATCTCGCGCTTGTTCAGCAGCAACTTGCGACGGCGGCGCGGCTCGTGGTTGAAGCGGTTGGCCTGCAGATATTCCGGCAGGTGGGAATTGATGAGCCAGATTTCATCGCCCTCGTCCGATGCGTAGGACTCGGCGATATTAGCCTTGCCTTCGCGCAGCGCCTTGACCTCGGTGCCGGTCAGCACCAAACCCGCCTCATAGGTGTCGATGATTTCGTAGTTGAAACGAGCCTTGCGGTTTTCCGCAACGATCTTGTTCACCACGCGCTGGCTGCCTTTGGGGGCCATGATATTTCAATCCCTTGTTTTTCTTATTGCGCCTGCGGCTTGTCCGCCACGAGCGGTTTTCACGTTTCTATTTAGTATCGTCGTTACGAAAAGAAAAGGCGCGCGAAACGGCTTCTGTCGCGAAGCAGTCCCATTGCGCGCCTTTCGGGTTTCAGGTGTCCGTCAGTTCATCAGGCCGGCATGCTTCAGCGCCGCGTCGATTGCCGCTTCCGTTGCCGGTTCCAGCGTGCTCATCAACGGCGAGCGGACCTTGCGGTTGCCGCCACGCGTCTTCGAAAGCGCATATTTTGTGCCGCAGACACCAGGTTCCATGAAGATGGCCCGGTGCAGAGGCATCAGGCGGTCCTGATACTCCAGCGCCTTGGCGTAGTCGCCTGCAAGCATGGCCGCCTGGAATTCGGAACAGAGGCGTGGCGCAACATTGGCGCTGACCGAAATGCAGCCGACGCCGCCATGGGCGTTGAAGCCGAGTGCCGTGCCATCTTCGCCGGACAGCTGGATGAAATCCTTGCCGCAGGAAATCCGCTGTTCGGAGACGCGGTCGAGCTTGCCAGTCGCATCCTTGACGCCGACGATGTTCTTGTGCGCCTTCACAAGCGCACCCATGGTTTCCGGCGACATATCCACCACCGAACGCGGCGGGATGTTATAGATGACGATCGGCAGTTTCACCGCTTCCGCAACTGCGGAAAAATGGGCGAAAAGCCCCTTCTGCGTCGGCTTGTTGTAATAGGGGGTGACCACCAGCAGCGCATCCGCGCCGGCATCCTGCGCGTGCAGGGCAAGTTCGATCGCTTCATCGGTATTGTTGGAGCCAGCGCCCGCGATGACCGGAACCCGTTTCGCCGCTACCTCGATGCACAGCTCGACCACACGTTTGTGCTCGTCATGGGACAGGGTTGGAGATTCCCCCGTCGTGCCCACAGGCACAAGTCCGTTGCTGCCTTCGGCAATCTGCCATTCCACATGGGCGGCAAATGCCTGTTCGTCCACGGCACCATTGTCCGTAAACGGGGTAATGAGGGCGGGAATTGATCCCTTGAACATACAAAGCTCCTGGCGCCGAGCCGGTTCATGCTTCGGCCGCATTCGATGGTTAAAACCGGCACACATTAGTGCCAGCCCTTGGCGCCGACAAGCGCAAAGGCAGCCTATTTTGTCCGAAATTGTCGGAAGTGTGACAGTCGCGGAAGCTCACGCGGCAGGCAAAAAACGAGGCGGTGGAATTTTACGCCGCTCGCAGACCGGTGAATAAAAGTTGATTGGAGTGCCGAGCGGAAAGTAAGGTTTCGTTAAGCACAGTCTCCGTAGATTCCAGAGCGGGATCTGAGGCGAAACTCATAGGTGCAACGCACTGGCGCATTTCGCAATCCCGCTGCAATGAAACGACAATACAAGAAGGTCGATTGTTTCCGTCCAGTGATGAAGAGCGGTATGAAAAAGACAGTTTGGGGATTGATGGCGGCAGGTCTTGCCGCGACCGTTTGGAACGCGCTGGCCGGCCCCGTGCCGGAAGCTGCCGTGCCGCTTCCCTATGTGAAGCCGAATGCGCCTGCTGTTCCCGCCTTCATGCCGGCCTCACCCGAAATTACCGGCGCCATACCACGCCTTAACCGGCCTGACGATGCGAGCCAGCTTAAAGCCGGACTGGATGCGCTTTCCAGCCGCGACACGACACGCGCCATCGCCCTTCGCAACGCCATGCAGACAGGCAGTCTCGACCGGCATATTCTTACCTGGGCGATTGCCATTTCCGGCCAGAAGGACGTGCCTTCCGCCGAAATCACTACAGCCCAGAGCGAACTGGCGGGGTGGCCGGGTGCGGCGACGCTGCGCGCCAATTCCGAAAAGGCGCTTTACCGCGAAAATCCACCGGCGCCCCAGGTGCTTGCCGCTTTTGGCAGCGGCCGGCCGGAAACAGCCGAGGGCACCGTTGTGCTGGCCAAGGCCCTCACCTCTTCCGGCAAGGCTTTGGAAGCACAACGCCTCATTCGCCAGCTCTGGGTGAGCGAAGGCATGGACAAGGACATGGAAGACCGTGTTCTTGCCGAGTTCCCCACTTATCTGACGCCCGCCGACCACAAGGCGCGGATGGATTATCTGATGTATCGCAGCCGAATCGGCCAGGCGAAACGTTTCGGTGATCTCGGCAAGGCGCAGTCGCTCTACAATGCCTGGGCCGCCGTGCTGCAGCGCTCAGGCAATGCCGTGGCGCTGCTGGGCAAGGTTGACGCCAACTTGCGCAGCGACCCTGCTTTTCTCTTCGCGCGCATCGAAAATCTCCGCAACCAGCAGAAATATCCGGAAGCCGCAGCACTTTTAAAGCAGGCGCCGAAGGACACGGCAAAACTCGTCAATCCCGGCGAATGGTGGAACGAGCGGCGAATCATCGCGCGCGGCGTCGCCGATCGCGGCGATTTTGCCGAAGCCTATCGCATCGTTGCCAATCATTCGGCCACATCAGCCGTCGATGTTGCCGATGCGGAATTCCATGCCGGCTGGTATGCGTTGCGGGCGCTGCGCGATCCCGCCACGGCCTCACGCCACTTCAACACCCTTTTGCAGACCTCGAACCGGCCACTGTCCGCCTCGCGGGCCTATTATTGGCTGGGGCGGGCGGCGGAAGTGGGCGGGCCGGGCAATGCCCGCGATTTCTTCACCAAGGCGGCTGCCCATTCCGGCACCTTTTACGGCCAGCTTGCCGCCGCACGAATCGATGCAAAGACGCTGAACGTCACATACCCTGCCCCGAGCGCTGCCGACCGTGAACGATTTGCCGGCCGCGAAGCCGTGCGGGCCATCGACAGGCTGGAAGCCGCAGGCTACGGCTGGCGGGCCGACAGCCTCTACAGGTCATTGGCAGATCAGCTCGACAGCCCGGGCGAGCTTGCCATTCTGGCAGCAAGGGCGGAGGGCAACGGCAACCATCAGGTATCACTGCAAATCGGCAAGACGGCCTTCAGCCGCGGCATCGATGCGGCCGCCCTTGCCTACCCGCTCGGTGTCATTCCCGCCAGTGCCAATATTGCCGGCTCCGGCAAGGCGCTTGCCTATGCCATCGCCCGGCAGGAAAGCGCCTTCAACCCGGCCGCCGTCTCCGCTGCCAATGCCCGCGGACTGCTGCAATTATTGCCCGGAACCGCCAAGGGCGTGGCCGGGCGCCACGGCTTGCCCTACACGCAGGCGATGCTGACCAGCGACGCCGGATATAACGCCACGCTCGGCGCACATTATCTCGGCGAACAGATCGACAGTTTCGGCGGCTCCTACATCCTCACCTTCATCGCCTATAATGCCGGCCCGAAACGCGTGCCGGAATGGATCGCCCGCTACGGCGACCCGCGTGGCAAGCCTATCGACGATGTCGTGGACTGGATCGAGCGCATCCCCTTCCCCGAAACACGCAATTACGTGCAGCGGGTGATGGAGAATTATCAGGTCTACAAGACGAGGCTTGGACAACAGGCCGATATCGTCGATGACCTGCGTCATGGCCGGGCGGGGTAACAATCGAGGTTATCGGTTGATGACTGTGACAATATCGAAGCACCGGCTGGCCCGGTGCTTTTTTGTTTTCAGGATGCACCGGGCAGTTACGCTTTCACGGCACTCAAACGAAAAAGCCCGGCTCGAGAGCCGGGCTTTCCATCACTGACAATGTCAGATCAGATTAGAACGTGCGCTGAAGGCGAACGAAGCCGGTCCAGCTGTCGCCGGTCGGACCATCGACGTCCTGGTAGTTTGCAGCGATCTTGGCATCGAGACCCTGGGTGATCTTGTAATCAACCGTCAGGCCAGCGCGCCATGCATCGTTGTCGCCGGTGAAGTCACCATCAGGAGCGATATCGATCGTGCCGAGGTACTGAGCGCCGGGGGTGATGGTCAGCTTGTCAGTTGCCTTGATTGCGTATTCAGCAGCAACTGCCCACTCGGACTCTTCGTAGTAGTAGTTTGCGCCAGAAGCCCAAACGCCAGAGAGACCGAAGGTGCCGGGACCGATGTCAGCATACAGGATAGCGCGGATTGCGCCGTTTTCCTGGTCCGTGTCGTAAGAGCCGAGCAGGTTGGCGGTGACAGCACCGAACTTAACACCAACGATACCGCTGACGCCAACGTTGTTCGGGCCTTCAAAGACGCCACCCTTGGCAACGCCGAGGTTGGAATTGCCATCACGTACCGAGTCGAGTTCTTCAACGCTGATACCAGCATAGAACGAACCAGCATCGTAGGTGTAACGCAGAGCGTTGCCACGGGTGGTGTTCGAAGACAGGATATCGGTTTCGCCGGAGAGATCGTCATCCCACCAGGTGTACATGTAACCGACCTTCAGGCCGCCGAGCTCGATGAAAGCCTGGTCGACGTTTACGCCGCGGCTCGAGTCGTTGTCAGCCTGGCCACGAAGACCGATGTAACCACGCAGAGCGCCGAGTTCGGTGTCGGTGCGGGTGTCGATGTTGAACTGGGCGCGCGTGAACGAGTTCCAGTCAGACGTACCGGACTGGTTACGACCGAAGTCCGTCTGGAAACGGATGTAACCGTCGAACTTAAGGCAGGTTTCGGTGCCGGGGATGTAGAAGAAGCCGGTGCCGAAAGCGTCGCAAACGCGAACGTATTCCAGGGGCTCAGGCTCAGCAGCGACGATAGCGTCGGCAGCGTGAGCGCCGGATACTGCTGCGAGAGCCGCAGCGGAGCCGATCAAAAGGCTCTTGATGTTCATGGTTGACCTCCAGTCAAACGCTTAAATTTCTAAGCAGCGGGTGGGGAAACACAACTAAATGCGTGCCGCTTATGGAGGTGATTAGAGCCAAAACCGGCCGGGGAGGCAATCCCAATGATGACAAAAGGAAGACAGTAAGGGGACCTTAGTTTTGCATTGTTGCGAAATAGCTACAATTCTAACCGACGGGCAGCACTTCCTAACAAAACGTTAATAATTCATGCTTTTCAGCGACTTAAGCGAAATGCCGATAAATGAGATAAGTCATTCCTCATCCCACCGCCAGAATTCTGACATCGCTGCGCCATGGGAAATCGTCTGAAACGCGGTGCCATTGGTGGGAAATCGGGCTGTCGGCAGCAATGCTTCCATCCGCAGCAGGAGAGAATCAGTTCCCAGTTCGACAGGCCCAAAACAGTTGAGTGGCAGACGAATCGGCAACGATACAAACCGACTTAAGCCGTAACGGAAAGTCGCCGGGATATCGAAACGCCGGCCAATCGACGCTTTGCCTGCCCCTCGCCAATGTGCATCAAACGAAAAAGCCCGGCTCAAGAGCCGGGCTTTCCATCACTGACGATGTCAGATCAGATTAGAACGTGCGCTGAAGGCGAACGAAACCAACCCAGCTGTCGCCGGCACCCGTATCAACACCTTCGGTGCCGTCTACGTCCTGGTAGTTAACCGAAACGAGCGTGGAGAGGCCCTGGGTGATCTTGTAGCCAACAGCTACGCCAGCTTTCCATGCATCGCGATCGCCAACCCAGTCGTTGTTAGCGCCGAGGTCGATCGTGTTGAAGTACTGGAAGCCGGGGGTGATGGTCAGCTTGTCAGTTGCCTTGATGGCGTATTCAGCAGCAACGGTCCACTCGGACTCTTCGTAGTAGCGGTTTGCGCCAGAAGCCCAAACGCCAGAGAGACCAAGAGTGCCTGGGCCGATGTCAGCCGTTACGATAGCACGGACTGCGCCTTCTTCAGCATCGGTGTCGTAGCCGCCGAGCAGGTTGGCAGAAACTGCGCCGAACTTCGCGCCGATGATAGCGTCGATACCTACGTTGTTCGCACGCTCAAACGAACCGCCCTTTAGGAAGTCGTCGGAGATGTTGGAACCGCCGCGAGCAGCTTCCAGCTCTTCAACAGCAACACCAACGTAGAACGAGCCAGCGTCGTAGGTGTAGCGGACAGCGTTCAGACGGGTCTGGTTAGAGCTGAGTACGTCAACTTCGCCAGAGAGACCATCATCCCACCAGTTGTAGTAGTAACCGACCTTCAGACCGCCGAGTTCGATGAAAGCCTGGTCAACAACAACGCCACGGTTGCTGTCGTTGTCAGCCTGGCCACGAAGACCGATGTAACCACGCAGAGCGCCGAGCTCGGTGTCGGTGCGGGTGTCGATGTTGAACTGAGCGCGCGTGAACGAATCCCAGTCAGACGTGCCGGACTTGTTACGGCCGAAGTCGGTCTGGAAACGGATGTAACCATCGAACTTCAGGCAGGTTTCGGTGCCGGGGATGTAGAAGAAGCCGGTGCCGAAAGCGTCGCAAACGCGAACGTATTCCAGGGGCTCAGGCTCAGCAGCGACGATAGCGTCGGCAGCGTGAGCGCCGGATACTGCTGCGAGAGCCGCAGCGGAGCCGATGAGAAGGCTCTTGATGTTCATGATTGACCTCCAGTCAAAGTTTTTAAGTGGGTCTGGGTACTTTTGCCGAAGGACAGCATTCCCTGCCCCATTCCCGTGTTCTTAGAAGCCAAACGATCCACCGCCTCGCTTCTGGTCGTGAAAATACAAAAGGTTTCGCCGCTTGCAATCGCCAACATCCGATAAAGCGCATTTACGTACATGCTTCATTTCGGTTTGTTGCGGAAACAGCACACAGTGGGCACACGGCCCATAGGCGGCTTTACCATGCGTTAAGAAATGACTTGAAAATCCGTTAGTTAGCGCGGTTAACAAGGTCTTTCTAAACTATAGGCCTTTTCGGAGATCCCTTGCCCCGCAGGGGAAGGGCGACGGAAACTTTTGCCCCGCTCCGGCGCCACACTTAGTATGGCTCCCCGGTGCGCACAGAGAAACAACAGTGAAACCCGAGCGGTTCGCCGCCGATTCCCCGATCAACGATTCGGCTCGCAGGCTCCGGCACCTCAATTGTTTGGCCGATTGCGTCCGCAAGCGTTACGGGACGAGTCGCGAAAACGGCGCGGGATACGAGTTTGTGTCACTTGGGTACAGAGTGCTTTATAACTGCCTGCAAGAAACGAGGGGCAGAATCGCGTCGGCGCATTAGCTCTCTCCACTATCCTGCGGTTTATCGTAGGGGTCCGGCGTTTCGCGAAACGCACTGAAGAACGAACTGGCATACGGAAACGCATGCTTTGGGTGTCTGCTGGGAAGAAGTAGCTGTTTAGGGAGATTTATAATTTCAGGCTTCGTGCCGAAATGGCGGAGAGGATGGGATTCGAACCCACGATACGCTTTTGACGTATACTCCCTTAGCAGGGGAGCGCCTTCGACCACTCGGCCACCTCTCCGGTGCGGCCTGATTATTGCTTTAAAAAAATGAATGCAAGGGTTTTTCGCCAAGAAGCCGAAAAACCTGTTGGCCGAACATCCGCCAGCGAAACTTTGCGGGCCATTGGGGAACTTCTTCTCTTCCGGCACGTTCTGGCTTCGGTAACAAAAAGAGGTGTTCTAATGGCTCAGACCAAACTGAATGTTGTCGAAGATACGATCGAAAACCAGATTGCGGAGTTGCGTTCGCAGATTTCGTCTCTCTCCAAGTCCGTTTCCGCTCGTGCGGAAGGCGTTGGTGAAGATGCATCCGAATTTCTGGATGAGGCTCGTGGCCGCGTTCGCAAGGCGGCAAGCAATGTGCGCGCCCAGGGCCAGAACGTTGTGGAAGCAGTCAAGGAAAACCCCGGCACTGCAACCTCACTGTTGACTATCGTCGGCGCACTCGGCTTTGCGATCGGTTATGCGGTCGGCGCTGGTACGCAGCAGAGTTCTTCGAACAGCAGCCTTTATCGCTGGCGCTGATTGCCGCACTAGAGGCTAGAATTCAGGCAAGGCGGGATACGTTCCGCCTTGCCTGTTCGCATTTATTTCAGAGAATTGACGAACGGGGGGGCGGAAATGATGTTCAGCAGCGATCTTGAAGAAGCATTGTCGGATTTCGCGAGAGATCACGGCATTGACAGGGATGAGGCTATCCAGCGCATCGTCCGCGCGGCACTCATCAATAACGGTTATCTCGCTTCCGGCGAAGAAGGCATTCCGCCGGAAAAGCTGAACGCCAGCAACGATGACTAAGACTCAATATCCGGATTTGGATGGCGCAGGCGCTGCCCCGCCCTTGTAGCGGCTGGAAAGCGCACGCAGTGTATTGGAAAACTCCGTGACATCTGCGCCAACAGCCACGAAAGATGCGCCGAGTTCCAGATAACGGCGATTGAAGGTCTCGTTGAAGGTGAGAATGCCCGCAGCTTTGCCGGCCGCGACGATCTTGACGATCGCTGCCTCGATTACGGCCTGCACTTCCGGCTCGTCCAGCCTGCCGAGATAGCCCATATCCGCAGCAAGATCGGCCGGGCCGATGAAGATGCCGTCCACGCCTTCCACCGCAAGAATATTGTCGAGATCATTGATCGCGGCGCGCGTTTCGGCCTGCACCAGCAGGCACACGCTGTCGGACGCACTGTCGGCATAATCGGTTATGGTGTTGAAGGCTGAGGCGCGGGCAACCGCTGCCCCCATGCCGCGAATGCCGCGCGGCGGATAGTGCATCGCGCTGACCAAATCTTCAGCCTGCGCCGCCGAATCGACCATGGGCACCAGAAGCGTGCGGGCGCCTGCGTCCAGCAGCTGCTTGATCATCCAGCTTTCGCCAACGGGCACACGCACCACCGGTTCGGCGGGCGATGTGGCGAGCGCGCGCAATTGGTCGATGATGCTGCGAAGATCGTTCGGGCCATGTTCACCATCGATGACCAGCCAGTCGAAACCCGCTGTTCCGGCAATTTCCGCCGTGATGGCCTCACCCATATCGAGCCAGAGGCCGATTTGCGGCCTGCCGGCGTGGATGGCTGTTTTGAAACGATTTTCGGGAGCGGGCATGATGTCCTCAGGAAAGCAGTAATTTCAGATCGGCGGACGGGTCCGCCAGGATGGCGCGATCCGGCTCAGCGCCGGTATCGAGCAGTTTTTTGCCGGAAACATAAGCCTTGGCATCGTTGACCGCGTCGACCGCCACGAATCGCCCGTCGCGGAAATACCAGACCGACCAGCTGCCTTCGCGCGCGCCGGGCCGCAGCACAGTCTCGTCATAACCGAGGTTGAAGCCGGCGATCTGCAGCTTTACCTCGTATTGATCAGACCAGAACCAGGGTTTGGCATCATAGGCGACTTCAGCGCCTGCCAGTACATGCGCGGCGGCCTCGGCCTGATCAACCGCGTTCTGGACTGATTCGAGACGCACAAGCTGGCCCCGCCACGGCAGCAACGCGCAATCGCCCACCGCGTGGATATCCTTGTCCGAGCTGCGGGTGTGTTCATCCACCACGATGCCATTGCCGACATCGAGGCCCGATTCGCGGGCAAGGCGATCGTTCGGGGTTACGCCAATGCCGACGATGACGAAATCCACGTCAAGCACCGAACCATCGGAAAGCTCGGCAGCGGCCACCCGGCCATCCATGCCGACGAGCCGCACGAGGCCGGTCTTTTCGCGGATGGAGACGCCGTGCTCCTGATGGATGCCGCGCATGATATCGGCGGTTTCCTTTGCCGCCACGCGCTGGAGAATGCGGTCGGCCATTTCGATCAGCGTGACCTCGAGACCGAGCTTGCGGGCGACGGCTGCCGCTTCCAGACCGATATAACCACCGCCAATAACCAGCAGCCTGCGGCCGGGTTTCATTTCCTCAAACAGCCGGTCAGCATCGCGCTTGTCGCGGACGGTCAGAACCCCTTCGAGATCGCCGCCGATGCTGGCGGGCAGCTCGCGTGGTGCAGCACCGGTCGCCAGTACCAGCTTGTCGTAGGAAAGCGTACTGCCATCCTGCATGCGAAAGGATTTGGCAGCGCGGTCGATCTCCTCCACGAAGGTGGAGAGCCGGATATCGACATTGTTTTCCGCGTACCACTCCTCAGGGCGGAACATCAGCCGGTCGAAGCTCATCTCGCCTAAAAGGTATTTTTTCGACAGTGGCGGCCGTTGATAAGGATAGGCATCCTCCGAGCCGATGATGGTGATGGGGCGCTCATCCTTCAGCGCCCTAAGCTTTGCCGCCAGCGCGAAAGCGGCCTGCCCCGCCCCGACGATTACCAGCCTTCCCGCCACATTCCACTCCCAGAACAATCGCCAATGGGCAGATTTGCCGCACCCTGCGAAGCCATATTGCGGGATCAGGCGTAACGCCAAGTACGGCCCGCGTCAACCGTACAGCGCCACCAGCCCGGTGCAAGCATGACACATTATCACCCCAGACTGCGACACCCTTGCAACCGGAAGGAGCCGGATGCATTTCCTAAAGGGAAACATTGGCTTCCGACAAGCGGTCTGGCCCATGTCGAGACGCAGAACAGACAATTGCGCGGATTTCCTTCACGCACTGGCAAGGAAGCCGCGTTAAAATCGGCATCAGGAAAAGGCAATCCGGGAGGTTGTCATGGCTTTACATATTGATCACCGTCAAAGCGTCCCGCAGGACGAGCAATACGAGAAGTTTCAGATCGACCGGCCCGGAAAGATCACCTTCATCGGGCATCACCTCAGCGCCAAGGATACCATGCGCTGCCTGGTGCGCAGCATCTCGCTCTATGGCGCAGAGATCGAGGTCAGCCCGCATCTGGAGATGCCCACTAACTTCTATCTGGAAATTCTCGGCATTCGCGATGAGATCGGCTGCAACCTGATCCGCAGGGAAGAGGAAAAGGTCACCATCGGATTCAACATGTTGATCGACGCGGAGTTCCTGCACCATGTGCGCAGGCTGAGTTTCGAGACCAGCGTCTGAGCCGCATCGACCGATTCGCGGCGGAGTTTTTCTCTCACGGCGCGACGGTGGAAAAAACTGTTCCAAAACAGCCATCCGGCAACCGGGCGCGACTTGCGTCCGGTTTTTTTGCACCTATTGTGTGCCGGGTTTTCAAACAGGTACTGGAAATCTCAGCCAATGTCCGCTTTCTCACGTCTTACGCCGCTTGCCGTCTCTCTTCCTTCAACCGTTCCCTTCGTCGGCCCGGAAGCCATCGAGCGGGGCCGCGGCCTGAAGGTGGAAGCGCGGATAGGCGCCAATGAAAGCGGGTTCGGCCCTGCCCCATCCGTGCTTATGGCCATGCGGGATGCGGCGGCCGAGACCTGGATGTACAGCGATCCGGAAAATTTCGAACTGAAGGAAGCACTCGCCATCCACCACGGCGTTTCGCGTGGCAATATCGCCATTGGCGGCGGTGTCGATGGTTTGCTGGGTGAGATCGTCAGGCTAATCGTTGAGCCGGGCACGCCGGTGGTCACCTCGCTCGGCGGTTATCCTACCTTCAACTACCATGTGAACGGCTTTGGCGGAAAACTCGTGACCACGCCATATGTCGACGATCACGAGAACCTCGACGGGCTTCTCGATCTCGTCATCCGGGAAAATGCCCCGCTGGTCTATTTCGCCAATCCCGACAATCCGATGGGAAGCTGGTGGGAGGCAAGCGAGGTCGTGGCCTTTGCCCGTGCGCTGCCGGAAACCTGCCTGCTCATTCTGGACGAGGCCTATTGCGAGACCGCACCTGCCAGCGCCGTGCCAAGCATCGACGCCCTTGTCGGCCAGCCGAACATCCTGCGCATGCGGACTTTCTCGAAAGCCTATGGGCTTGCCGGCGCCCGCGTGGGGTATGCCATCGGCACGCTCGGCAATGTCGAAGCCTTCGACAAGATCCGCAATCATTTCGGCATGGCACGCGTTTCGGTCGCCGGCGCATTGGCGGCGCTGAAGGATCAGGCCTATCTGCATGACGTCGTTGGAAAAATTGCGGTGGCTCGAGATCGCATTTCCGCGATTGCCCGCAATAACGGCCTCTCGCCCCTGCCGTCGGCAACCAATTTCGTCACCATCGATTGCCAGCGCGACGGCACTTACGCCCGCGCCATCGTCGACGGCTTGATGGAACATGGCGTGTTCATCCGCATGCCGGGCGTGGCGCCGCTCAACCGCTGCATTCGTGTGAGTGTGGGACCTGATGACAAGCTTGATCTTTTTGAACAGGCATTGCCGAAGGTCATCAAGGCGCTGGGTTGAGGTTTCGCTTGCCTTCTCCTCATTCCTGTTCTTGTCACGAGGAATCGAGCCAGCCCAAGTCCTTGGGCTGAAAGGAGTCTTTCGCCACACAGACGTGTGCCGGCTGGATCCCCGTGGCAGGCAAAGGGATGAGGGTGGCGAGCCAGGCGGTATATGGTGCGATCGACCATTGCGTGCATCGATTCAACATCCTCTGACAAACCACTGTTCGCGAATCGTTTTCCATCAACCGACATCGCCAGACATAAGAAAACCGCGCCGGCCTTGTTCCTGCCGGTCGCGGTTTGATGTGTCAGCGCAAAAGCTCCTTTTCAAAGCCCTCGCCGCATTCCCCTTCGGGTTTACTTTCGTTTGTACCGGTCTTCGGGACTGGAGGGAACCGGACCGGAAATTCTGTCGCGGATAAGGTGCGTCAGTGCATCGTCATCCAGTCTCGTGCGGCACGCAGCGCTTCGGCCAGTTCCGCCTTGGTCATGTTGCGGGCAAGATCTGCTCGCAGCGAAGCGGCTCTTTCCGATCCGCGGATCGCGGCGATGTTGAGCCATTTGTGGGCCGCGACCAGATCCACCTTGCATCCCCGGCCGGTCGCATAGACCAGGCCGAGATTGCAAAGGGTGTCGGCGCGGGTTTCGCCACCGGCAACTGCCATTTCGATATCGCGAATTTCAAAGCGTGCCATCGTTTTAATCCCTGTCTTCTCGCCTGTTTCATCAAGTGCCTTCTTGTCGAGGCTAACCTTTGGAACTGCCGTCTTTTGCGGCTTTTTTGTTCTTCCGGCCGGCAGGTTTTCCCTGCGCTTTTGATGACCCCAATATGTCATGAGGCTTTCAACGGGCGCTTAAAAGGCATGATTAATGGGCCGCCAACAAACTGCAAACGATTGGTAAAATTGGGTTTTTGTTAAATATCACGAGGTGCGGAAATTAAGGACTTTCGAGCGAATTTTACGAAAACTTTAGAATTGGATTTCAACCCTTCATTCACCACGATCCAAACAACGGTTTTTCGAATTGCCCCTCTCCCACTCTCCTGACCGACGCAAATGCCGTCTCGCAGCTGGAATTTTCTGTTTCCTTTTACGTGAACGTCAAATACTATCCGCATGCCCGTGCGGAGGACGAAACGGGCAAAGAAAGCGCGACATGGACGGAGGAGTTTTTATGAAGCGTGTGATGATGATTGCCGCGGGCCTGCTGATCGGCAGCAACCTTGCTTTTGCTGCTGAGCCCATTGAAGGCAACTGGAAGACGGCGAGCGGCGAGACAGCCGTAATCGGCCCCTGCGGCGCAGCTTTCTGCGTGACGCTGAAGACAGGCAAACATGCGGGAAAACAGATCGGCAAGCTTTCCGGCAAGGGAAACAGCTATTCGGGCGATATTACCGATCCCGCCAATGACAAGACCTATAGCGGCTCCGGCACCGTTTCCGGCAATTCGCTGAGCATGAAGGGCTGCGTGCTGAAAATCCTGTGCAAATCCCAGACCTGGACGCGGTTGTGAGATAAGATGCGGCGGACAGGCTTGTAACAGCCTGTCCGTCGTCGCAGACGGACGTCGTGTGTAACGCATATATCCGTTGATGTATCGTCGCGACCCGAACGAACACTCTTAAGAGCGAAGCATGCCTACCGCCCTTTCCATAATCCTGATTTCGGGTACGTCCCATGTCGGCAAAAGCACCCTAGCCGGCCTGTTAAGCGAAAAGCTCCACTGCGAGGCAATTTCAACCGACAGCCTGGCACGCCACCCAGGGAGGCCATGGCCGGGCATACCCGCGCCTGTGGAGGAATATTACAGGCAGCTGTCGGCAGAAACGATCCATTGGTTTCTGAAGGTGCATCACCAGAATATCTGGCCGCTTGTGCGCGGGCTGATCGACAGCAAGACAGGCACCGGCAATATCGTCGTCTTCGAGGGCGCGGCCTTGCGGCCGGAATTTATAGCGCCCCTGCTGGGCAGAACGGTTGCCGGGGGTCTTTCTTCACGCACAGAATGACTTTCTCTCCGACAGAATGCGCGCGCATGCAGAATATAAAGATGCGACGGCGGGCCAGCGCCGGATCATGGACGCCTTCATTGAGCGGTCCTTGCGCGAAAATACCGAAATGCTGGCATCCGCGCGACACCATCACGTCCCGATCGTCGACATCGCCAATCCCGAAGCATTCGATGGCCTCGTCAACGAACTCACAGCCCGTGCGGTAGCCTCTCCGGCGTGATGCAAAAGCAGGCGATTTGAGGCCGCTGAAGCCAGCCACCGCCCTAATTCACACTGGAAGTATCCCATTAATCTCCCTGAACACCATATGAACCGGGGTCTCAGGGTCCGTTCAGTCCGAGTGTGGCAAAACTCTGTCCATGAACTCCAATAAAGGGGAATGGACATGACAAAGTTGATCAGCCGGCTGGCAATCTTCGCGTTTCTCATGGCGATCTTCGCCATGTCCTTCGCCTCGCTCGTCGTTAATCCCAACCGCAGCTTTCAGCGGGTGAATGCGGGTGCGGCGCTTGCCTGCCAGCACAGCCCGGCACCCGCCGCCAATTGCCCCGTCGTGCTGTAAGGGACCGGCCGATGACGACGAGCTTTTCCAACGGCCTGTTTTCCGCACTGAGACTGGTGCTGATGGCATCGATCTTTCTAGGCCCGGTGGCGGGACTTGCAGTTTACAAGGCAGATCCCCGCCCGGCATCAAAGGGCGCCGGTTTCGTCCTGCTGATGAGCCTGCAACGCGGCGCGCTCGGCTGAGATTTCACCGCCTGCCCTTTGCCGCAGCCATTTTTCCGTTTCTTTTCAGTTTCTTCGTATTTCTGTCGCTTGCCTGTCGAAATAGGCCTCCTATAATGGGCCATGACAATAGCAAAACGAACGATTCCGCCCTTCTCCTTCATCAGCCCCGAGCCTTTCGCGCCGCAGACGTTCACGGACCCGAAAGAAGCTGTCGAGGCTTTGACCGCGCTTTACGAACGCAATACGGCGTTCCTCATCAACTCCTTCACCGAACTTGCCAAGGGTGCGCCGATTACCGGCCGCTACCGCGCCTGTTATCCGCAGGTCAGCCTCGAGACATCCACTTTCGGTCATGTTGATTCGCGCCTTTCCTATGGCCATGTCACCTCCCCCGGCGTCTATACGACGACGATCACCCGGCCGGAGCTTTTCCGCCACTACCTGAAAGAGCAGCTGGGGCTTCTGATCAAGAACCACGGCGTTCCGGTGACGGTTGCCGAATCGGCCACGCCCATTCCGCTGCATTTCGCCTTCGGCGAAGGCGCTTATGTCGAGGCGGCGGCGGCATCCTCGCTGTCCGACGTGCCGTTGCGCGATCTTTTCGACACGCCCGATCTCAACAACACCGACGATCTCATCGCCAATGGCGAATATGATCAGGTGCCCGGCGAACCCGCGCCGCTTGCGCCGTTCACCGCGCAGCGCATCGATTATTCGCTGGCGCGCCTCAGCCATTATACGGCAACGAGCGCCAGCCATTTCCAGAACTTCGTGCTGTTCACCAACTACCAGTTCTATATCGACGAATTCGCCGCATGGGCGCGGCAGTTGATGAAGAATGGTGGCGAAGGCTACACGGCCTTCGTGGAGCCGGGCAACATCATCACCCCTGCTGGCTCCGACAGGCCGGACACGGATGCGGTGCTTGGCCGCCTGCCGCAGATGCCAGCCTATCACCTGAAGAAAAAGGGCCATGCCGGCATTACGCTGGTCAATATCGGCGTCGGCCCTTCCAACGCCAAGACGATCACCGACCATATCGCCGTGCTGCGCCCGCATGCCTGGCTGATGGTTGGCCATTGCGCCGGCCTGCGCAACAGCCAGCGCCTTGGCGATTATGTGCTGGCACACGCCTATGTGCGTGAGGACCACGTTCTGGACGACGACCTGCCGGTCTGGGTGCCGATCCCGGCTCTGGCGGAAGTGCAGCTGGCGCTGGAAGGTGCGGTTGCGGAAGTCACCGGTTACGAGGGCTTCGAGCTGAAGCGCATCATGCGTACCGGCACCGTCGCCACGATCGACAACCGCAACTGGGAGCTTCGCGACCAGGCGGGCCCGGTCAAGCGTCTGTCGCAATCGCGCGCCATCGCACTCGACATGGAATCGGCCACCATCGCGGCCAACGGCTTCCGGTTCCGCGTGCCCTACGGCACCCTCCTCTGCGTCTCCGACAAGCCGCTGCACGGCGAATTGAAGCTGCCGGGCATGGCGACGGAGTTCTACCGCACGCAGGTTGCCCAGCATCTGCAGATCGGCATCCGCGCCGTGCAGAAACTCGCCGCCATGCCAACGGAAACGCTGCATTCGCGCAAGCTCAGAAGCTTCTACGAGACGGCGTTCCAGTAAAAATAGATATCGCTAGAAACGTCCTTGGTGTATTGTTTCGAAAATCGATACACCAAGGTTTTCCCAATGCGCACCAACATTGAACTTGATGACGCCTTGATCGCCGAGGCGATGGAAATAACCGGTCTCTCCACCAAAAAAGCGACGGTAGAAAAGGCATTGCGGGATCTCGTGCGCATTCACCGTCAAATGCGTGCGCTTGATGCATTAGAGGGCATGGGCTGGGAAGGCAATCTGGATGAGATGCGGACGGACTGGGATGCGGAAACGGATTGGGACATAGAGGATTCCAAATGATCGTCGCAGATACGTCTGCATGGATTTCGCTCATTCGAAAAGATTCACCCGCCCTCGCTTTAAAGCTTCGCACCGCCATAACGCAGAGTAACATCCTTGTCGGAGACATTGTTCTCCTGGAGGTT
Organism: Agrobacterium tumefaciens; assembly: GCF_009649785.1. Taxonomy (GTDB): domain Bacteria; phylum Pseudomonadota; class Alphaproteobacteria; order Rhizobiales; family Rhizobiaceae; genus Agrobacterium; species Agrobacterium tumefaciens. The sequence goes on from NZ_WJOK01000018.1 coordinate 102,589, forward strand.
CTTCAGGGTGCACGCGACGGCCAACATGCTCGCCGTCTGGAGCAAATGTTAAGCGAATTTCCCTGCGTCGCGATGATGTCTCCCCAACTCGCTATCAAGGCTGCCTCGAATTACCGCTTCCTACGGGGGCGCGGTTATACGATCCGTAAAAACAACGACCTCATCATCGGCACTTACTGCAGCGAAAACGGATACGAACTGCTGCACAACGACCGAGACTTTCAGCCTATGGCCGATCATCTCGGTCTGCGACTGGCCTGATCTTTCAAAGCACCTTCACTGTCCCCTCCACACGCACGGGAAAATTCACCGACCGGGCGATGAAGCATTTGTCGTGGGCATCGTGGTGCAACTCATCAGCCCGCGCAAGATCACCCTTCGAGATGGTGATGACCGGTTTCAACACTACCTCGCTGAATTGCCCGGCGCCGTCCTTTTCCATAACCAGCGTGCCTTCGGCATTGTCGACATAGTCTTCAACGATGATGCCGTTGACGGAGCAGAAATGCAGGTACCATAGCTTGTGGCACGCCGAGAGCGAGGCAACCAGCAGGTCTTCCGGGTTCCAGCGGGAGGCATCGCCGCGAAAGGCGGGATCTGAAGAGCCGGCGATATCCGCTTTTCCGGACGTGGAAATCGTGTAGTCGCGTTCATAGTCACGGTAGCCCGAGGTACCCTTGCCGCGATTGCCGGTCCACTTCACCTGAACGGCATAGTGATGTTCCTGTCCTGCCATTTCATTTCTCCCTTAGAGTTTTTGTCGCATTTCCCGGACGTAAAAAACAACTACGCGCTTTATTGGAAATGCTCTGGTGTATCGCGCAGGTGATCGAGCCCCTTGCGCAGAGTCTCGATGATCTGGTCCACCTCCGAGCGGCTGATCGTCAGCGCCGGTGATGCCAGCATGCGGTCGCCGGTGGCACGCATGACGAGGCCGTTTGCCAGGCAATGGTTGCGCACGGCGGTGCCGATGTCATCCGGCTTGGCAAAACGCCTGCGGGTCGCCTTGTCGGCCGCAAGCTGCAGGCCACCCATGAGGCCGACATTCACTGCCTCACCCACCAACTCGTGGTCGGTGAGGCTTTTCCAGCCTTGCGAAAAATAAGGGCCGATATCATCCCGCACCCGTTCCACCAGCCCCTCATCCTCGATGATACGAATATTTTCCAGAGCGGCGGCGGCGCAGACGGGGTGGCCGGAATAGGTGAAGCCATGGTTGAAATCACCGACCTCGGACAACATCACCTCCGCCACCCGGTCGGAAACGAGGACGCCGCCAATCGGCAGATAACCGGATGACAGGCCCTTGGCGACGGGCGCGAGATCCGGCTCCACGCCGAAATGCTGGTAGCCGAACCAGGAACCGAGGCGGCCGAAACCGCAGATCACCTCGTCGGACACCAGCAGAATGTTGCGCGCCTTGCAGATGCGGGCGATTTCCGGCCAGTAGGTTTCCGGTGGCACAATGACCCCACCGGCGCCCTGAATGGGTTCCGCCACGAAAGCCGCGACATTATCTTCACCGAGCTCTTCTATCTTCGCTTCCAGTTCGCGGGCCACCTTCAGGCCGAATTCCGCGGGTGAGAGATCGCCGCCTTCCGCATACCAATAGGGTTGGCCGATATGGGCGATACCCTCGATCGGCAGATTGCCCTGCTCGTGCATCCACTTCATGCCGCCGAGCGAAGCGCCAGCGACCGTAGAGCCGTGATAGCCGTTGCGGCGAGCGATCACCTTGGTCTTCGTCGGATGGCCGAGCGCCTTCCAGTAGACACGCGCCATGCGGAACCAGGTGTCGGTGGCTTCCGAACCGGAATTGGTGAAGAACACATGGTTCATCTTCGGCCCGGCACGGGAAGCGATCTTCTGAGCCAGAAGTGTAGCTGATGGTGTCGTAGTGCCGAAAAAGGCGTTGTAATAGGGCAGTTCGTTCATCTGGCGCTGCACGACATCGGCGATCTCGCGGCGTCCGTAACCGATATTGACGCACCATAGTCCGGCAAAGGCGTCGAGATACTTCTTGCCGGTGCTGTCATAGATGAAGACGCCTTCTGCACGCTCGATGATGCGGGTGCCGCTCGCGTTCAGCTTACCCATATCGGAAAAGGGGTGAAGGTGATGGGCGGCATCGATGGCGGCAAGGTTGGACACCGGCTTGGAGACTTCATTCATGACAGATCGCACTCCCGCAAAGACGACGGCGCCTTCCGGAGCCGCACCCAACCGAACATGGCCGGGCGGCTTCGATTTGGCAAGACTGGCGTTTTTTGGGGGATCGAGACGATGATTCGGCCTTGCCGCTTGTTTCTACTCCCCGCCGGGGAGAAGAAACGAGCGGCTATCTTGAAGCAGGTTCGATTGCACCGTTATGGAGGTGGTGCGCTACGCCACGACCCCTCGCCCCACCAGCACCTTCAATTCGCCGGCATGGACTTCGAGTGCCACGTCGCGCTCCATCGGCAGCAATTCGCCATCGATGACGCAGCGCACGTCATGGCGCTTTTTGGGGAAATGAAGTTCCACACCCGTGACGGTCGTGGCCGTTACAGCAGCGTTTTCCTTCAGCTTGCCGCGCAGGATGTCGAAAGCGAGCCTTGCCACGCCCGAGGGGCGCAGGGGATCGGTGAGATAGAAGCCGAGATGGCCGCCCGAGACATTATCCGCGACCAGAAGCGAGTTCTGCCCGAATTCATTGTTGGAGACGGAAATTGCTGACACCTTGCGGCGCTGCGTCTTGCCATTGACCGTATATTCCACCTCGAAGACCGGCGGATTGAGAATGACGCTGATGGCGGCGCGGACGCTTGCCTTGATCTTGCCAAGGCGGGAGGCGAAGGCGAGATTGTTGCGATAGCGCACCATGCGCGAATGCAGGCCTGCGGAAAACTGGTGGACGAAAAGACGGCCGTTGGCGCTGGCGATATCGACATTGGCGATCTCGCCATTCGCCAGTGTCTCCAGGACCTGGCGGATATCGAGCGGCAGCTTCAGCGAGCGGGCGAACAGGTTCATGGTGCCGGCCGGTACGATACCGAGCGCGATGCCGTGTTTCCAGGCGATACCGGCAGCGGCCGAAATCGTTCCATCACCACCGCCGGCAATGATGCCTTCGATATCAGGCTCATCGGCGGCGCGTTCCATCTCCTCGACGACTTCACTGCCGGAGACCACGCGGCAGTCGATTGTGTGGCCGGCGCGGGAAAAGACCTCGCGGGCGTGGTCGCAATAGGCATCCATATCCGTGGTGCGGAAGGTGCCGCCGTCACGATTGAAAATTGCAATGAGCTTCATATTTCCAACCTGATCCTGTGAGGCAGCCGCGCGTAAATGCTTGGGGTTATATAGGGTTCCAAACACCATCGCGTGAAGATGCTCTTTTGCCGAGAATCGCTCTACCGCAATGCATCATTTCATGTTAGATATCACTTAAGGTCATTTTCATGACCGCGCATCTCCAGTCAGGGCAGGCCGTTCCCATACGGTCTTGCCCTTTTTTCTGTGGGGTCCTCCCCCTTTTCAGGTCGCAATGAGCCATTCGAATTTGTCGGAAGCCCGCCTCGAGGCGGAGAGTGAAACCGTTGTTGCGGCAAGGCCTGCCGTGGCACTGACGCCGTTTGCCGTCGCACTTATCGAACTGGCGCTTGCGGCCGGCGGTTTCGGCATCGGTACCGGCGAATTCGCCATCATGGGCCTGCTGCCTGACGTCGCAACGACCTATGGCGTCACAGTGCCCCAGGCAGGTTACGTCATCACGGCCTATGCACTGGGTGTCGTCATCGGCGCGCCCATCATCGCGGTGCTGGCTGCGCGCATGACGCGGCGCACCCTGCTTCTCGGCCTCATGGGACTTTTCGCACTCGGCAATATCTTGAGCGCCGTCGCACCTGATTTCCTGAGCTTCACCGTGCTGCGCTTCATCACCGGCCTGCCGCACGGCGCCTATTTCGGCGTTGCAGCGCTGGTGGCCGCCTCCATGGCGCCAATCCACAAACGTGCCCGCGCCGTTGGCCGCGTCATGCTCGGCCTCACCATCGCCACGCTGCTTGGAACGCCGCTTGCCACTTTCTTCGGACAGATGCTCTCCTGGCGCGCGGCCTTCATGCTGGTCGGCGGCATCGGGCTGTTGACCGTCGCCCTGTTGTGGCTATTCCAGCCGCGCGACAGGGTAGAGGAAGGTGCCAGCGTTTGGCGTGAACTCGGGGCTTTCCGCCGCGTGCAGGTGTGGCTGACGCTCGCCATCGCATCGGTCGGTTTCGGCGGCATGTTCTCGGTCTTCAGCTATATCGCCAAGACCACCACCGATGTCGCGATGATGCCGGTTTCCACCGTCTCCATGGTGCTCGCCCTCTTCGGCATCGGCATGAATGTCGGCAATGTGGTCGGCTCGCGGCTGGCCGATATCTCGCTCAACGGCACGATCGGCGGCATGCTCGCCTTTAACGTGGTGGTGATGGCCGTGTTCGGCATGACGGCGCATGACCCGTTCATGATGTGTCTCTGCGTCTTCCTGATCGGCTGCGGTTTTGCCGCCTGCCCCGCCGTGCAGACGCGGCTGATGGATGTGGCAGCGGATGCGCAGACGCTTGCGGCTGCCTCCAACCACTCCGCCTTCAACATCGCCAACGCGCTCGGCGCATGGCTTGGCGGCATGGTCATCGCCATGGGCTATGGATATGCCTCCACCGGTTATGTGGGCGCTGTTCTTTCGCTTCTCGGGCTTGGCGTTTTCCTTGTGTCCGTCACCGTCGAACGGCGCGCAAAAGCCGGCTGAAAGCCGGTTTTTCAGCGGCCGGAACACCCGTTCCGGCACCTGCAATAAACCTTACGGAAATTTCACGATCGGCTCGCTTGACTCTTTTTGGTTTCGGGCGCAACACGGCGTTACGCGCAGGCCGTGACCCGGCACAGCGCGGATTTTAACGGAGCATCATTTGATGTCTAGCGACAGTAGTAGTCGATTGCCTTTGCCGAAAGCGGCGAACGGGAACTGATCCGGCACCTGTCGGCTCACCACCGCGTTCGTCGTAATCGGCGAATCGACGGAAAGGTGAGCAATCATGAACTTCCACACCCTCTCCCAGAGAGCCAGCAAGGCCGCACGTCTTCTCCGCAGCGGAAATGCCGGTTCCACCACCATTGCAGAACGCGTCGAGCACCTCAACACACTCGATACACATGAGGCAGTCGCCGCCCTGCTCGCCATGCCGCAGGCAAAGGCCGTCGCCATTCTCGACCGGCCGGAACTGCATGACGCAGCCGCCATCATTGCCGGCATTCCGCTTGACCAGGCCGCCCGCTTCGTCAACCTGATGTCTGACGACCGCGTTGCCGACGTCATGGCGGAAATGGACGAAGAGCCGCGCGCAAAGCTGTTCTCCCGGCTGGACCGCACGACCGCGCTCTCCATCAAACATCTGATGGGTTATCCGCCGCGCACCGCCGGCTCGATCATGACCACGGAATTCGTCAGCGTGCCGGATAACTGGACGGTGGAACAGACCCTTTCGCACATCCGCGTCGTCGAGCGGTCGCGTGAAACGGTCTATGCCATCTATGTGCTGGCGCAGGACGGAACGCTGTCCACCGTCGTGACGCTGCGTCGCCTGCTGACCGGCGAGGCCGGCGCCTCCATTCTCTCCGTCGCATCGAAGGAAGGCATCGTCTGTGCCAGCCCCTTGATGTCGCAGGAGGATGTTGCCCGGCTCATCCGCAAGCACGACCTTCTGGCGCTTCCCGTCGTTGACGATCATTCGCACATTCTCGGCATCGTCACGGTCGACGACGTGATCGACACCATGATCGCCGACACCACGGAAGACGCTCACAAGTTCGGTGGTATGGAAGCACTCGGCAAGCCCTATATGGCAATGGGTTTTCCGGACATGATCCGCAAGCGCGCAGGCTGGCTGGCTGCCCTGTTCCTGGGTGAAATGCTGACGGCAAGCGCCATGCAGCATTTTGAAGGCGAGCTGGAAAAAGCCGTCGTGCTGACGCTGTTCATTCCGCTCATCATGTCATCAGGCGGCAACTCCGGTTCGCAGGCCACCTCGCTCATCATCCGGGCGCTGGCGCTCGGCGAACTGAAGCTTTCGGACTGGTGGCGGGTGCTGCTGCGGGAAATCCCGACGGGCCTGACGCTCGGCTGCATTCTCGGCGCCATCGGCTTCCTGCGTCTGACCATCTGGCAGCAGGCAGGCTTTTATGATTATGGCGACCACTGGCTGCTGGTGGGCGCCACCGTCTTTGCCGCACTCGTCGGCATCGTCACCTTCGGCTCGCTGGCCGGCTCCATGCTGCCATTCCTGCTGCAGCGTCTGCGGCTGGATCCAGCCAGCGCATCTGCGCCGTTCGTCGCCACGCTGGTGGATGTCAGCGGCCTCGTCATCTACTTCTCGGTGGCGCTGGTGATCCTCAGCGGCACGCTGCTCTGAAACACAAAAGGCCCGCTCGAAAGAGCGGGCCTTTTCATTTGCAGAGTTTTCGACAGGGCAACCACCCCTCAACCGCCGGCGCTGATAACGCCCGTTCCGAGAAGTCCCAAAAGAATGACGCCGATGACCACCCGGTACCAGACGAAGGGCATGTAGCTCTTGGTGGAGACCAGCTTGAGGAAGACAACGATCACGGCGTAACCGACGACGAAGGCGATCAGGGTTGCGAGCCCCGTCTGGCCCCAGCCTACAGGGTTCTCCTCGCCGATGCTTTTGAACAGCTGGTAGAAACCGGAACCGAAGACGGCGGGAACGGCGAGCAGGAAGGAATATCGTGCGGCCGCCTCGCGCGTGTAGCCTAACAGCAGGCCGGCGCTGATGGTGCCGCCCGAGCGCGAGACGCCGGGGATGAGCGCCATGGCCTGCGCGAAACCGAACAGGATGCCATCACGCCAGATCAGCTGGTTCAGCTTGTAGCGCTTCTTGCCGATCCTGTCGGCGACGCCGAGAATGATGCCGAAGACAATCAGCATTACGGCGGTGATATAGAGATTGCGCAGCGAATGCTCGATGGCATCCTTGAAGAACAGGCCGAGCAGCACGATCGGCACCGAGCCGACGATGATCAGCCAGCCAAGCCGCGCATCGGACTTGTCATAGGGTCCGAGGCGAAGGTTCTGCCGGAGCCAGGCGGCGGCGATCCGCATGATATCGGACCAGAAATAGACCAGCACCGCCGCTTCCGTGCCGATCTGCGTAATCGCCGTGAAGGCGGCGCCCGGATCCGCACCGGAGGGCAGAAACTCCCCGGCTATCCTCAGATGCGCGCTTGAAGAAACCGGAAGAAATTCCGTAAGTCCTTGCAAAAGGCCGAGAAATCCGGCCTCCAACCAACCGATGCTCATGTGATTTGATGTCCCTGCTGCGAATCGAATTCGCAGCATTATGCATCAAACCGGGCAAATCCGTGTTGCATCGCACCATGAAAAAGAAGTGCGGGAGGGCTTGGTTTTACCCGTTATTTTTCAGGCCGCCTTCTCCGCAGGCTCAGGATGAAGGGTGTATTTCGCGCCGTTCTTGCACACAACATGGGCGTCGCCCCAGCTTTTCAGCGCCGAGATCACCGGCTTCATGGTTTCGCCAAGTGGCGTCAGCGCATAGTCCACGCGCGGCGGCACCACCGGGAAGACGGTGCGCGAAATCAGGCCCGCCTCTTCCAGTTCCCGCAGCTGCTTGGTGAGCATGCGCTGGGTGACGCTTGGGATGTGGCGGCGCAACTCGTTGAAGCGCAGGGTGCCCTCGTTGATGAGGTGATAGAGGATCACGCCTTTCCATTTGCCGTCGAGAAAACTCAAGGCAGACTCCACCGGGCAGCCCGGAAAATTGCCGGTAAGCTTGGCGCGCGGTCGCGACATCACAGTATCCTTTTTGTATGTATCATCACAAAATGTGCATTCTTGCGATCGATGTTCATATGTATCAAGTAAGAGGCACGCAAACAAGCAAAGGAGACTGTTCATGCGCGCCATCGGTTACAAGACGAGCCAGCCCATCACCGCAACGGATGCCCTTATCGACCTCGACCTGCCGCAGCCGGAAGCGACGGGGCATGATATTCTGGTGGAGGTGAAGGCCGTTTCGGTCAATCCTGTTGACACCAAGGTTCGCCGCAACCAGGCGCCGGAAAACGGTGCAGCCCGCGTGCTGGGCTTTGATGCGGCGGGCGTGGTGAAAGCCGTCGGCGACAAGGTATCGCTGTTCAAGCCCGGCGACGAGGTGTTTTACGCTGGTGTCATCAACCGCCCCGGCTCCAACAGCGAATTCCATCTGGTCGATGAGCGCATCGTCGGCGCCAAACCGAAGTCGCTGAATTTCGAGGAAGCAGCGGCACTGCCGCTGACCGCGATCACGGCCTACGAGACGCTGTTCGACCGGCTGCGGGTGACAGAGCCCGTTCCGGGGGCGGCAAATGCCGTTCTGGTGATCGGTGGCGCCGGCGGCGTCGGCTCGATTGCCATCCAGCTTCTGCGCGCACTGACCGATCTTACCGTCATTGCCACGGCTTCGCGGCCGGAAACGATGCAATGGGCCAAAGACCTCGGCGCGCATCATGTCGTCGATCACAGCAAGCCGATTGCCCCGCAGGTGGAAGCGCTTGGCCTTGGTGCACCGGGCTTCGTATTCTCGACCACCCATAGCGACATTCACGCCGCAGACAGCGTGGCGACCATTGCGCCGCAGGGCCGTTTTGCGCTGATCGACGATCCGGCCGGCGGTTTCGACGCCATGGCGTTCAAGCGCAAATGCGTTTCAATCCATTGGGAAATGATGTTCGCCCGCGCGGTTTTCCAGACGCCTGACATGATCGAACAGCACAAGCTGCTCAATCACGTTGCGGAACTGGTCGATGCCGGCAAGATCAAGACGACGTTGACCGAGGTTTTCGGCACCATCAACGCCGCAAACCTCATCAAGGCCCACGCCTTGATTGAAAGCAACACGGCCAAGGGCAAGATCGTGCTTTCGGGCTTTTGATCTTCACGTCACACGAAGTGGGAGGTGCGCGCCTGATAAAGCGCGCCCTTCCCGGTCAATCGTCTTCCGGATCTTCCGGGCATGGCCATGCGGCAGGCGTCGTCAGGCCGCTCGGCAGTTTTGTCTTGGCGTCGCCACAGGCTATGTCGATCTGTTTCTGCTCAAGGCCGGTGGCGGCGGAAAGATCGACCCCCTCTATGCGGGTCAACAGCAGGAAGGCGTTGGCAAAATCCACCGCGCCGCCGAGCTTTGCGCCCTGGAAGCTGGCACGCGACAGATTGGTCAGCGAAAATTTCGAGCCGGACAGGCTGGCATCTTCAAACTCGGCACGCCCGAGTTCAGCCTTGGTAAAATCCGCGCCGTCCAGTTTGGCCTTGTTGAAATTGGTCCGCTGCATTTCCGCATTGATGAATTTTGCGCTGGTGGCGTCGGCGGCGGAAAAGTCACTGCGGTAGGCTTCCACCTTCGTCAGGTTGGCGCCCTGCAGGTTCGCCTCTCCAAGAGCCGTCCGGATGAGTTTCGCCTTTTCAAGATTGGCGCCCTTCAGCGAGGAGCCGCGCAAATCCGTATAGGTGAAATCCGTGCCGTAAAGCATCGCCGAATCGAGGTTGCTGCCGCCCAGCATCAGGAGGCGCTTGTTGCATTCGCGCCAGTCGATGCCGGCCATGGCGTCGGCGCGGCAGCTGGCGGCCATCAGCGGGCTGCCACTGAGCGAAACGGCAACTACCATACCTGCCGCGAGACCGGCGACGATCCTTGTATTCCGCACGATATTCAGCCTCTGAAAGCCGGACATTCCATCACTCCTGCCGCCGGGCGACGGCCCAAACGCAACATATGCACATTCAAGGCGTTACCGCATTCCTGGCCCACAATCCATGGACCACGCAAAGCTACAACACCCCAACATCCTATATGTAAGAAATCGAAGGGCAATCCACAAATACTAGGGGGGACGAGACTTTCGATGCCTCGCGCACGCGACGTCATCCTTTCGCTTGTCGCGAGGATCCAACCGTATCGTGAAATCAATCGGTTGCAGATGCCCGGGGCAAGCCCGGGCAAGACGAAGGTTGCCGGCAGGCCGGCATCACCATCACATATTGGCGTAAACCGGCCCTTCGCCACCCTGCGGCGGCACCCAGTTGATGTTCTGGTTCGGATCCTTGATATCGCAGGTCTTACAGTGCACGCAGTTCTGCGCGTTGATCACGTAGACCTCCTCACCGTCCTTCTCCACCCACTCATAAACGCCGGCAGGACAATAACGCGTCGAGGGACCGGCATAGACGTCGTGTTCGGAACGCTTCTGCAAGTCCATATCCTTCACCTGAAGATGCACCGGCTGGTCTTCCTCATGGTTGGTGGAGGACAGGAACACCGATGACAGCCGGTCGAAGGTCAAAACGCCGTCCGGTTTCGGATAGGCGATCGGCTTGTGTTTGGAGGCCGGCTCAAGGCTCTGCGCATCCGTCTTGCCGTGTTTCAGCGTGCCGAAAACGGAGAAACCGAACAGCTGGTTGGTCCACATGTCGAGACCGCCAAGGCCGACGCCAACAAGCGTGCCGAACTTCGACCACAGCGGCTTGACGTTGCGCACACGCTTCAGGTCCTTGCCGATATCGCCGTCGCGCCATTCCGCCTCGATCTCGGCCACTTCATCATGGGCGCGACCGGCGGAAATAGCCGCGGCGATTTTTTCCGCCGCCAGCATGCCCGACAACACCGCATTGTGGCTACCCTTGATGCGCGGCACATTGACGAAACCGGCCGAACAGCCGATCAGCGCGCCGCCGGGGAAAGTCAGCTTCGGCACCGACTGGTAACCGCCCTCGGTAATCGCGCGCGCGCCATAGGAAATGCGCTTGCCGCCCTCGAAAGTATCGCGGATGGCCGGATGCGTCTTGAAGCGCTGGAATTCCTCGAAAGGATAAAGATAGGGGTTCTTGTAATTGAGATGCACCACGAAGCCGACGGCAACGAGATTGTCCTCCAGATGATAGAGGAACGAGCCGCCGCCGGTCTTGAAACCGAGCGGCCAGCCGAAGGAGTGCTGCACGAGGCCCTGTTTGTGGTGTTCCGGCTTGACCTGCCAGAGTTCCTTGATGCCGATGCCAAATTTCTGCGGTTCGCGATCTTTCGAAAGGTCAAACCTGGAAATCAGCTGCTTGGCGAGCGAACCGCGCACGCCCTCGCCGATCAGCACATATTTGCCATGCAGCTCCATGCCGCGCGTGAAGGCGGGCCCGGGTTCACCGTTCTTCTCGATGCCCATATCGCCGGTGGCGACACCGATCACTGCGCCTTCTTCATTATAAAGCACTTCGGTGGCGGCAAAGCCCGGATAGATCTCGACGCCGAGCGCTTCCGCCTTTTCCGCCAGCCAGCGACAGACCAGCCCAAGCGAGACGATGTAATTGCCGTGATTGTTCATGAGCGGCGGCATCATGAAGTTCGGCAGACGGATGGAGCCGGCCGGGCCTAAGAACATGAACTGGTCGTCCTTGACCTCGGTCTTGAAGGGATGCCCCTCTTCCTCACGCCAGCCGGGCAGAAGCCGGTCGATGCCGATGGGATCAACCACGGCACCTGAGAGAATATGCGCGCCGACTTCAGCACCCTTTTCCAGAATGACGACCGAAAGCTCCGGCTCGACCTGCTTCAGACGGATCGCGGCGGCAAGGCCCGCAGGACCCGCACCGACGATCACAACGTCGAATTCCATCGCTTCGCGTTCCGGCAGTTCCATCGCTTCCGTCATCTTGTCCTCTCACCTCGCCGGTCCCATCCGGCTGTTGTTATATCCGCTTCCGGCATTCGCACCGTGTTGCCTGCACTGGCCGAAAAGCCAGTCTGCGACAACACATTCGCCCTAGCCTGTCTTCGCAAAGCACGACGGCTTTGTCGAGCTTCCATAGCGGCAAAACATGTCGCACGCCACTCAATTGTCAGACAACCTGATGAGTATTTTATTACTTTTACGTGCACGTAAGATTGAGAATAGGAGTTGCTTGGGTGGGCGTCAAGGGTAGTCAGCACTTGCGCCGCTCTTGCGTTTATCGCCGCAACTGAAACGCCCATTCAGCTAGCTTCATCAATGGCGACGCTTCAGTTTTGCGCCAATTGCGGACATATAGCGTGCTGGAAAGAATGATGAACTCAGCTCAGCGATAAACCTTCTTCAAGTATAGACTGCTTCACCGCATCCCGTTCTTTTACGCGTTCATACCAGCCTCTGAGGTTGAGAAGATCGTCGAAATGGATATCTGCACCATAGTATGACTTCAGCCATGACGCTTGTCCCCAGCTTGTGAGAGCGAACAGATATGCAT
>NZ_WJOK01000019.1 GCF_009649785.1 Agrobacterium tumefaciens
AATCTACACTGCCTATGGTTGATTTCATAAACGCGTAAATAGCTGGAAACCGACGGTGGACGTTCCGATACACACCAATATGGACGATAGCAACAACGAAGGGGCGACACAACGCCCGGTTCAGCCAGCTGCGCCCGGCGTTCGACCCATGCGCAGGGACGATCTTCCGGCTGTCGAGGTTGTGCTCAACAGCGCGTTCAAAAAGACCGGGCTTGATAGAAACTTCGACTTCGGCGCTTACGTCGAAACATTGTTTTTCAGCAGTCCTGTGTTTGATCCCGAATATGGCAGCGTTGTCTACGATGCTGGAGAGAGCGGCGTTACAAGCGTTATCCTTGCCGTCCCCATGCGGTTTGTCGCGAACGGAAAACCCATTACCGCAAGGTTGTTATGTGCTTTCGCGTCGAAAGGAAAACTCGGCGCACTCGGCGCCGCGCGCCTGTCCCGCGGCATGCGCGCGACGAAACACGATATGCTGTTTTCGGACACGGCCTCCCCCGTCAGCGCCGATCATTGGCTTGCGATCGGCGGCAGCATGTTGCCGATGGAAAGCCTGCAATGGCACAAGGCGCTCAAGCCTTTCAGCGCGATTGCCCTGCGCATGCCGCGCCGTTCGCAAGTAGTCAAATCCAGGCCCGGACTTATGGCGCTTGGATTTGTGGACCGTATCCTGCGATCGTGGAAAAAGGGCATAAGGCCTAATGAAGTTGCCGGCACCACGGTCAGACCGGTGGATTTCGAGACGTTCCGACGCAACGCGCTGAAAATGATCGAGCGTTTTTCCGTCCGCCCGGAATGGTCCCACGAGGAATTCCACTGGCTGATCGAAATGAGTAAAACCAACGGCACCCTTGGTGAATTGAGCAGCCTGGCGATCGAAAATGTCGAAGGCCGCATCATCGGCGCTGCCTTGTATTTCGGACAGGCGGGACGGACCGCCTATGTGCTGAACCTCGTCTGCGATGCCGGTCGCGAAAACGACGTGCTCGGTGCGCTGTTCCGCCATTTCGATGATGAGAACTATGCCCATGTCACCGGCATGTCGCAACCGTTTCTCATGAACGCGCTCTACCGTCAGAACCACGTGACCTTCCATCATCGCGGTTATTTCTGCATGGCCACCCGGGATGAAGCCCTCCGGGATCGGGCGCTTGCCGGCGACATCTATATTGGCGGGCTAAGCTCGGAAAGCTGGAGCAAGCTCATCACAGATTTCTAAGGCACTTGCGCCGGTTGTGAAGAAAATGCCGAGCCTTCTATGCCCCAGTGAAGCGCTGGACATTCGCTGAAATCAGGTGACGCAGCGCCTTCGCGTAACGTTTGGAGCGCGTCTTGGCCGCAAGGGCGCTCGACCAGTCCACCATCGATCCGTTGATATCGAAATCTCCGAGCTGGCCCTCGGGAACGTCACCCTTTTCGATGCGCTCGACGATGGAGCCCAGCGCCGCGTAAAACTCGGGCGAGCGATAGGGCGGATGCAGCGAATACATGCCCTTGCCCGTGCCGAGAAAATCAAGCCGGTATACGCCGATGCGCATCATATTGTCGCTCAGCACCTCTTCGGCAGGCATTGAGACCGGTTGCTGATTATAGGCATAGGAGCGGATGCGCCGTTTGACGTCGGGTCTCAGCAGTTCGAGCGAGCCGATACGCTTGGCGAAACGGTCCATGTCGATCATGAACAGGCGGGTGGAAACGGTCGCGAACCGCCATGTGGGAACGCGGCTCGGCAGCTTGCGCGGTTCGGGAATGTTTTTCACCCCCGGCATGCCGACATGGCGGGAGATATCGAGATCGCCGCGCACGGTGGGCGGCCCGGAAAACGGCGTGATGCAGAGCGCGTCCGGGTTGGCCTTCTGCAGCGCAATGGCTTCGTTGAACCAGCTCTGGCTGCCGCCGCCAAACATCATGTCGCTGTCCATATGCAGCACATAACGGGCGTTGGCACGTTTCAACCCGTGGAAATAAACATGGAAAGGCCCGCCGTCGAAAGCCTTGGCGGGATAAGGAACCGGCGAGCGCGAAAAGAACGTCTCCGCCACCGCACTGCGCGCCGCATCGCTATAGTCGGCAATATCCACATGCAGATGCGGATAGTTGGCCTGCATTTCCTCCAGCATGTCAAACAGGCGTTTGCTGGCGGCCTCGAAACCGTTGCCCTTGTAGCGGCCGGCTCCAACCTGGCCGGTATCCACCGTCAGGAGAATGCGGTCCACCTGCCCGCCCCAGACCCGCAGCTGATGCGGAACGGTCAGTGCCGCATGCGGTGCGTCGAAGGGATGCAGATTGATTTGCAGCGCCTTTTGTACGGGAGGAAGCGGCATTTCAGCAGTCATAATTACGCACCACGGTTCCGGAATTCATTGATGACAGCCATCATGGGTTTTTCGTTGAAGCTCCAGTCGAGCGGCAGCGGCCGGTTCGCGGTGCCATCCCGGCGGGGATAGGCCCAGCGGATCCAGGTATATTGGTCCGAAATGCCCCATGTGGTGATGGAGGAAAGCGGGCCGCCTTCGCACGCCGCTTCGAGAAAATCGCGGACCTGACCGTTTATCAGCATGTCGCGCTCGGCTTCCGGGGCGGGAAGCGTCTGGTCCATCGCATCCAGTTCCGTCACCAGAACGGCAAGACCATAACTGCGCATTTCCTTGGTAAAGGCGGCAAGCTCGTCTTTCGCAATGGGCCAGCCACCGCGCAGATGCCCCTGCAGGCCGATAGCGTTGATCGGAGCGCCTTTCTCTAGCAGCTCGAGAATGAGATTGCGGAAGGCCGCGCGCTTGGCCGGCGATTTCTCGACCGCAAATTCCACATCATATTCGTTGAGGACGAGCTGGGCCTTCGGATCGACGGAATGGGCGATGTCAAAGGCCTTTTTGATGGCGTCCGGGCCTGCGCCATAATACCAGGCGTCGCGGCGCGAGCGCACATTGCCGGGCACGTCGGGGATAGGCTCATTGACCACATCCCAGCTGTGTATCACGTCCTTGTACCGTTCCATCACCTTGACGATGTGGGTTTCCATCAACTTCTCGACCTTCGCGCCGCTGCCGATGCTGGCAAGCCAGGGCGCGTTGGAAGCGTACCAGATAAGCGGATGACCATGCATGGTGAGTTTGTTCTGGCGCGCGAAGTTCGCAAGCGCATCGGCAGCGGCAAAATCGAACACCTCTGCCGAAGGCCGCATCACCTCCCATTTCATTTCAGTAACGGGTGTGATGCGAGAGCAATATTTGACCACCGCTTCGCCGATGCGGCTATCGGCGGTAAGGTCCGGCAGATAGATGGCCGCACCGTAAGGGGCAATCTTTGTCGACGTTTTCCTGGTCGCGGCAACGCCTTGCCCGGCCATGGCATGCAACAGGCCCGCGCTTGCAGCACCACCCAGAAAATTCCGCCGCCCGATCTGCATTCGCCCGCCTCCACAACCCCGGCGCATCGGCCTGAAAATCGAAAGCGATTTTCGAAAGGGACGATGCGCATATCACAACTGTCAGAACGTCGCTGATGCGTCCCAATGGCCGCACGGCGCTCTAATTCTCAAAATATAACATCTTGATCATGCCAAAAGGATATTAAAGATTTGCAAGGTTAACTGACGCTATACCACGTCACAATTGGCGCAAGCCGGCTTAATCCGGTAGTAACTTCAGTGTGAGAATTATTGACCCGCCCCTGATGGAGTAAAAATATTGGTTTCCGTTTCGATTGTCATTCCCGTTCGCAACGGCGAGCGTTACATCGTGGAAGCGATCGAAAGCGTGTTGTCTCAGGGGAAAACCGTTTGCGAAGTGCTCGTCGTCGATGACGGCTCCACCGACACAACGGCGCAAAAGGTGCAAAGTTTCGCCGATCCCCGCGTAAAACTGCTGGCCCGGCCGCAGGGACGGCAGGGCGTTTCCGCCGTGCGCAATTTCGGCCTGTCGCAGGCGCGCGGTGAATGGACGATGTTTCTCGATGCCGACGACCGCGTGAAGCCGGGCGCGATCGCCGCCCTATGCGCCGGCATCTCCGGACCGGATGTCGTTGCTGTCTACGGCGATTATGAGCGCATTGACGAGAATGGCGCCAAGATCGGACGGCGCAACCTCATCAGACGGCGGGAAAAACCTGATGGTTTCATCCTCCAGCCGCTTTTGGGCGGAAACTTCATCGTCAATGGCGGCATCATGCTGGTTAAAACCCGCATCTTTCAGGATTTTGGCGGTTTCGACGAGACATTGCGTTATGCGGAAGACTGGTATGGCTGGTGCCGGCTGGCTGCCTCCGGCCGTTTCGCCTATCTGCCCGGCCGCCACGTGCTGGATTACCGGGTGCACCGGACAAGCGTGATGATGAACCGCCTTCTGACCTTCCGGGATTGCGAACCGGCGATCGAAGCGGTGTTTTCCGATCCCGCCATCGTCGCCGCCATTGCGCCGCAGGAATTGCGCCGGCTTCGCCGAAAATCCGAAAATCACATGAATGCCTATACCGTGGCGCAGGCCTTTCGCGCCCGGCGCTATCGCGAGGCCTTTTCGGCGCTTGCCGATACATTTGTCAATCGCCCGCGCCAAAGCCTGCGCGCCGTCGTGTTTTCCGCCGCAGCCCTTGCCGGAATTTAGGAGTGTCCATGTCCGAAATCATGCCGGAAGCGGTGGTGTGCATTCCGAGTTTCCGCAGGCCGGAAGGTTTGCAGAAAACGCTGAACTCGCTGGCAGCCCAGAAGGTCGATTTCCCCTTCGCCATCGTCGTCGTCGATAATGACGGGGTGGGCCAGGCGGGGCTGGCCGTCGCGCGTGCGTTTTTCTCCGAGAGCGGAATGATGGGCCAGACGCTGGTCGAGCCGACGCAGGGCAATTGTTACGCCATCAACACGGCATTCCGCACGGCGCGGCAGAGCTATCCATCCGCGCAGTGGTTTCTGATGATCGATGACGACGAAGCGGCCTCGCCCGTCTGGCTCGCTGAAATGGTCTCTGCCGCAAAATCCTTCGGCGTCGACATTGTCGGCGGGCCGGTCGATCGCGAATTCGATGCCCCCGCACCCAAGGCGGTTCTGGCACACCCGCTGTTCGGCTCCATCGAGGCGCCGACCGGCGTAGTCGATCAAATCCATGGGTCCGGCAATTGCCTGATCTCAAGGCGGGTTTTCGAAACGCTGGAAAAGCCGGAATTCGATGTACGGTTCAATTTCCTTGGCGGCGGCGACATGGATTTCTTCACCCGTTGCCGAAAGGCGGGTTTCAAATTCGCCTGGAACGCTCAAGCCCTCATCATCGAATATGTGCCGGAAAACCGCATGGCGCCGCGCTGGATCATGGAGCGCTCGCTCCGAACCGGCATCATCAATTACAGCATCGACCGCGCCCGACGCCCCGGCCTGAAGGGCGGGCTGCTGCTTGCCGCCAAAAACGTCGTCAGCCTGTGCCTGTCACTGGTCCGCGCCGTTTCCGCATTCCTGAAAACCGGTGCGCTGCTGCCCGCCACGCATCCACCGCTTATGTCCATCGGCCGCGTCATGGCGAGCCTCGGTATTACGCTCACGCCCTATAAGGCGCCGGCGAAAAAGGCCTGAACACGGGCTCGTTCCGGCAGTTAATATCAGCTTTTCAGCTCAGGGTTTTTTCCCTGCGCAAAGAGATCCCATTCACATGCCGTTTCTGGGAAGCGAATGACGAAAAAACGGCTGCAAGAATGAGAAGCGGCACAAGAACCGGCCAGAAGAAACAAAGGATGATACCGGTCACCCGGTAAAAGTCCCAATCCTTGTCGCGGCGGGCGCCTTCTATATAGGTCATGGCAAGAGAAGTAACGGTGCCAATCCCATATACGAAAAGAGAAATGGACGTAATTACCATCGCTGTCCTCAATATATTTCTGATTCGAATAAATATGTAATATCCGCTCAGTGTACCGCCGTTACGCCCACTTGCAACTTTTTTGCGCGGAAAGACACCTCCACCCCGATACGTTAGAGCGACCTCATATAGCGCGACTCCATATGATGATTGCATGCGCCGGCAGATGCCGCTCACATGATATCGATCCTGAACCGGTCAGACGGTCAGGGGCAATTCCGTAAAGAATCAATGAGAATGCGCGGATTTTAGACCTTGCCGGCCCCGAACCCGTAGCGATGCTTCAGCAGCGAATATATGGCGATGGGATTGGTCAGCAGGTAGCGCTTGCCGAGACGCCTTGGCTCAAGCATGGCCCTGTAGAGCCATTCGAGCCCCATATCCTGCATCCATTGTGGCGCCCTGCTGTTCTTGCCCGCGAGAAAATCGAACAGACCGCCGCAGGTCTTGATCACCGCAATGTCGGAAAGCCTGTCGAGATTGCGCGCGACGAAACGTTGCTCCAGCGGTATGCCGAAGCCCACCCAGAGAATATCGGTCTGCGATGCGACGATATCGGCAAGGATCGCCTCCTCGTCGCCGGGTCTGAAATAACCATTGCGCCGACCGGCAAAAACGAGCCGTGGATAGAGCTTCTGCATTTCCTCGACTGCCGCGCGGTTCACCTCTTCGGAACCGCCGAGAAAATAGAACCGCGTGCCGGTCGCCTCAGCCCTCCGGGCCACCGCATGAACGAGATCCGTCGTCGCCACACGTTCCCGCAGCGCTCTTACGCAGAACTGGCGGGAAAAGATCACCAGCGACATGCCGTCGGCATGAATCTGGTCCGCCTGCCGCAGCAGGGCTTCGAATTCCTTGTCTTGGTGACAGAGTGCGATGACCTGACCGTTCGCCGATGTCGAATAGAACGGCTTTGCGCCGGCCGCGCGTTCACGTTCCGCCCGCAGGATAAAATCCTGCGCCGTCTCTTCGATGGTCGCATCGGTGATGGGCAAAGCCGCAAGCGGAACAACCGGCCAGTGTGTGCCAGGCCCTTCCGCATGCGGGACATCTCTCCCTGTCATATTCTGTCCGGTGTCCAAGATAGGCATCGTTTCACTGTTATATTCACGCATAGGATTAAGGTATAAGGCTTCAAACACTACGAATAACTATCATTAATATTCTTATAAATCTGACGCTTGAATCAAACAATTATACGCCCGGGGGTTGAGTGACCACCCCAACCTCTCCTCCCCCTATTCCGGTTTTGCGGCTGATGGGTTAAGGGACGACGAAACCACACCACAGAAAAGGTCCCGGCCATGGAAACCATATCGATCGACAACCGCGGCGATTTCGGCCTTTGGGCCATCGAACGGGCAAAGGAAATCGTCGCCAACGAGGCGTCCGATCTTGCCGTTTCGGTCCGTGACGGCGACGAGACAGGCATTCGCGATGCGGGTAATGCGCTGGGTGCCGCCATTGCCGCCGCCCTGCTCGAGGTCTATGACGGCCTGATGTCCGAGGAGTAATCGGCGGTCGCAGCCCTCAGGCGTAGCGTTCCGCGTGATCTGTCCGGCGCAGAAAACCCAAAAGCCCAAGTGCGATGGCAATTCCGAGACCAAGGAACAGACCGCCCACGCCACCGGCGATCAGGAAGATCAGCTTGCCGGGCGGCCAGCTTCTGGAATTGGGCGCTACTGGCTGCGAAATCACCCGCACATTGGTGGAATCGATTGTCTGCTGCTCGGCGATCTGGCGTGATCGGTTGAGATAGGTCTCGTAGATCGCAGCAGCTGAGTTGGCGTCTCGCTCCAGATCGCGCAGCCGCACCTGCGCCTCATTGTCGGTGAAGACGTTGGCGCGTTCCGCAACCGCCTTCAGCCGCAGGGCATCAAGCGAGGAGCGGGCCTCGGCGACATTGGTCTTGGCCGCCAGCAAAATCCGCTGCGCCTCATCCGCAATGCCGCGTTCCAGCATGTCGCGTTCCGCCCCGGCAGTCGCCAGACGCGGATGGCGGGCGCCATAGGTCAGCGTCATCGCCCCAATCTGCTGCTGCAAGGTGCTGTATTGCGCACGGATGGTGTTCATGGTCTGGCTGTCGAAGATCGCGTCGCTCTGGGTGCGGTTCTGGGCAATCGCCGCCTGCATCTGCTTGAGGCGCGACTCCTCCTGAATGACGCGCTGCTGCGCGGCAAGAACCTGCGCATTCAGCTCTCCTGATGCCAGATTGCTGACCAGCTGGCCGTTATTCTCCTGCAGGCCGTTTTCGCGGCGGAAATCGGCGACGCGCTTTTCGGCAACCGTCACGTTCTGGCGCATTTCCTCAAGCCGCTTCTTTAGATCATCGACGATACGCAGGCTGCTGTCGGAGGTCGTCTGGAACAACTCGCTTTCGAACGCCTTCACCATCGCCTTCGAGACTGTCACGGATTTGTCCGGATCATTGGTCCAGACCGCAAGCGTCACCACGAAGGAACGCGGATCCCGTTCCGCCGCAACCCGTTCGCCCAGCGAACGAAGCGCGCCGACCTTGTTGTCACCATCTTCCGGCTTGGGTGAAAAAAATGCTTTCAGCCGCGCAAGAGGCGGTGGGGATATGAATTCCGGGTCCTCATCCAGTTTCAGCTCGTCCACCACACGCGCCAGCACGTTGCGCGACGTGACGGTGCGCAGCTTGCTCTCCACTTCGAGAATCTGGGTGTCGCGCTGCTGGTTGGGCGAAAACACCCCGTCATTGACGACATTCAGGTTGGAGGGATTGACGACGATATCCGTATAGGCGGTGTAACGCGGCGGCGTCATATAGGCATAGGCGAGTGCAGCGGCGACGCAGAGAATGATCGCAAGCACAATCCAGACGATCCCGGCACGCAGCCAGCCGAGTACCTCGTCCACACCGATCCGGTCGATATATTTCAGGCCCGGCAGCGTGGCCGCGAAACTGTTGCTTGGCGAGGCCGGCCTTGTGGGCTTTTCAGCCGGAGCGGGTTCGGCAACGGCAGCCGCCGGCTTCGGCTCAAGATGCTCTTTCAGCACCGTGCGCTCGAAAACCTCATCCTCATCCACCAGATCGTCCAGCAGGGAACCGTGGGGTCTGGCGGCGGGCGCCGCTTTTTCATCCAGCGGACGTGCCTGCTTATGTCCCGCCTTTTGAAGCCTGTACATCAGCCAATCCAACTTGAACGAACCACAAAAAAGGCCTGCAACAGATGGTTTTCATCGTCGCCAGAACCACTATTAACCGGCAAGTCTAGATATAACGGGTGAATTTTAGGTTACCCGCATCATCCCCGCCATCATCACCTATTCGCCGCGTCCATGAAAGAGATGATTGACTTGAATGGATCGATACGGTTCTTTCTGGCGTTATATTTTTGTATTATCCATTTGAACCTCAAAGATTTTATCGAAACGGAGTTTGGCATGAGCCTGAAATTTGGAACGAGCGGCCTTCGCGGCCTGTCTGTCGATCTGAAAGGAAAGGCCTCGGCCGTCTACGCAACGGCATTTGCAAGGCACCTTCTCACATCGGGTCAGGCAAAGGCGGGCGACCCCATTCTCGTGGCCCGCGATTTCCGCGATTCGAGCCCGGATGTTTCCGCAACCTGTATCGCCGCGCTGAAAAAAGCCGGCCTCACACCGCTCGATTGCGGCACCGTGCCGACACCGGCACTGGCGCTTTACGGACTTTCCCTCAAGGCCGGCGCGCTGATGATAACCGGTTCGCATATTCCGGCCGACCGCAACGGCATCAAGTTCTACCGCCCGGACGGCGAGATCGACAAACAGGACGAAACTGCGATCGCCGCACTCGCAGCCGAAGTCGAGGCTGAAGGGATTAACGACGAGGCCGCAGCGGCGGACGACCATTCCGCAATTGCAGCCGAGCTCTTTTATGAGCGCAATGCCGCACTCCTGCCGGAAAAGGCGCTGTCGGGCCTGAAGATCGGCGTTTACCAGCACAGCACGGTGGCGCGCGATCTCTTCGTCGATGTTCTCGCCCACTATGGCGCCGATGTCGTGTCGCTCGGCCGTTCCGAGACCTTCATTCCGGTCGATACCGAGGCGGTCTCCCCTGAAACGCTGGAGCTTCTCAAAAAATGGGCACCGGAACACGGCCTCGATGCCATCGTTTCCGCCGATGGTGACGGCGACCGGCCCCTGCTTGCCGATGAAAACGGCGTGCCGCTGCGCGGCGACCTGATCGGATTGATCACGGCGAATTTTCTCGATGCCGGCGTGGTCGTCACCCCCGTCACCTCCAATTCCGGCATTGAGGCGAGCGGTTCGTTCAAGGTCATCCGCACCAGGGTCGGTTCGCCTTTCGTGATCGCCGGCATGGTGCAGGCCCTTGCCGAAGGAAACAACGGCGTCATGGGTTTCGAGGCCAATGGCGGCCTTCTGACGGCCTCCACCTTCACATTGAACGGCAAACCGCTATCGCCCCTGCCGACGCGGGACAGCTTCCTGCCCATCCTCGCCGTATTGCTTCTCTCCGCCGAGCAGAAAAAGCCGCTATCGCAGATTGCCGCCGCCTATAACCTGCCGGTCGCGGCTGCGGATCGTCTGGAAAACTTCGCACAGGAAAAAAGCGCTGCCCTGATGACGCATCTGCGCGCCTCGCGGAATAATCTCGAAACCTTCCTCGCCCCCGTGGGCACGGTCAAGGCGCTGAGCGACATTGACGGCCTGCGCGTGGCGCTGACAGACGGCAGCACCATCCATTTCCGCCCTTCCGGCAATGCTCCGGAAATGCGCTGCTACGTCGAGGCCGCCAATCAGGACGAAGCCGAAACGCTGCTCAGCAAGGGCCTCGATCTTATCCGCAACTTTGGATGAGTGGATGGCGCCGAACGCTTGAAGCGGACGGCCACCATGAATGTCCCAGTGTCGCAAATGTCGCATCCCGTCTTTGCCTGTTGCTCTTCCCGCTCCGGAAAGCGATAAGGGCCGCAGGGTTCAAGGAGGCGGGATGTGAGCGGCGAGACCATTACCCTTTATGAAGCGATCGGCGGCGATGCCACAGTCAGAGCACTGACCCGGCGCTTCTACGAATTGATGGACACCCTGCCAGAGGCGGTGCATTGCCGCGCCATCCATCCAGCCGATCTTTCCGGCAGCGAAAGCAAGTTCTACGATTATCTGACCGGATATCTTGGCGGACCGCCGGTCTATGTCGAAAAACACGGCCACCCTATGTTGCGCAGGCGTCATTTCGTGGCCCCTATCGGACCCGCCGAGCGGGACGAATGGCTGCTCTGCTTTCGCCGCGCGATGGACGAGACCATCGAGAACGCAAAGCTCCGGGACATCATCTGGGGACCGGTGGAGCGGCTGGCCTTTCACATGCAAAATCAGGAAGCGAATAACCCATGACGACGGAAAGATTGCGCGCCTTGATTTTGCTGCTGGGCAGCCTTTTGGGTGCTGCCGGCGTCATGCTTGCCGCCGCCGCCACCCATACCGGCGAAACCTATATGCTTGGCAACGCCTCGACCATGGCGCTCGCCCATGCGCCAGTGCTTGTGGCACTGCATATCGGCGCGGACCGCATCAGAACCGCCATTCCGGCAGGGCTGATTCTTGGCTTCGGCACGGCGGTTTTTGTTGGTGATCTCGTCACCAGACATTTTTCCGGTCACAGCCTGTTTCCCTACGCGGCCCCCTTGGGTGGCCTCGGCATGATCGCGGGATGGCTGGTGCTTTGCGCCGGTGCATTTTTGAAGCCGAGGGGCTAAATCGGCATCAACGCCGTTTCCAGTGAAACGACAGGATGTTGCCGCCACGTTGAGCCGCGTCACCGATTTCGAAGAACGGCTTTTCGCCCGGCTGGCGGGTGCGCAGATAGGGAAAAGCCAGCACATTGCCGCCGTCAGCTGCGGCGCGGTTGCGCCGCTCGCGTTCGCCGACGACTTCATACATCTCCGTCAGGGCCGGATCGGCGCCCTGATCGGCCATCTTGTGCAGCTCCACGCGGCAGGCCTCAGCCACCGCCTGCTCTGCATCCTTGAAATTATTGCGCTCGTCGCTCATCGTTTAAGGTCCGTTCATTCATCGTCTGCAGCGCTCGCTCCAGACTGGATTTGCTGCCATTGCGCAGCGGAATGAACGTCTTGCCGAATTTCTTGCAACCGGACTTCACCCGCAGACACGCATCGTGGCTGATACAGTCGATCGGGCAGAAAACGCAGTCGACGGAGGGAAGAACAGTGTCGATACGCGAGACCGCCTCACGCAATCCGCCATCGTGATGGATAAGCTCGGCGCCGAAATTGCTGGCGATCTGGCGAAGATGGGCAACCTGACAGTCACGGCCGCCAACATAAAGAAAGCTCTTCGGACCGGAAAGCTGCTGTTCGGCCACATCCTTTTCAGGTTGAGGCGCGCCCTTGCCCTGCTTGCCGCCGCGTTCGGCTTTCTTCTTTTCCTTGCGTGCCATTCCCTCACCTGCCGGTTGATTTTTTCATGCCCCGACGTTCGGGATGCCGGCACCATAATAAAGATGAGTTTTGGAGTAAAGTATAAAGGTGATAATTTTCCTCATGTTTTGACATAAAGAATCGATCACATATTCGCGATAACCTCACCAGATCAGTTGTTGATCTTCAATCCACCCATGAAAAGCTGCTCCAGGTGCCGGGCTGCATCCTCAAACCGGCCTTCGCCACCGTTTTTGTCGCCCAGCACGGCCCGCACCTGCACGTCGAAATCCGCATAGTGCTGCGTGGTCGACCAGATAGAGAAAATCAGGTGATAGGGATCGCATTTCGCCATCCGTCCGGCCTTGATCCAGACACGGATTACCTCCGCCTTTTCATCCACCAGTTGCTTTAGCGGACCCTTCAGCTCATCCTCGATATGGGGCGCACCCTGGAGGATTTCATTGGCAAACAGGCGGCTCTCGCGCGGAAAATCGCGCGACATTTCCAGCTTGCGGCGAATATAGGAGCGGATTTCGCTTTCAGGATTGCCCTCGGCATCGAAAGCCCTGAGCGGATCCAGCCAGGTATCCAGCACCCGCTCGATCAACGCGCGATGCATCGCCTCCTTGGTGCGGAAATAATAAAGTACGTTCGGTTTCGACATGCCGGCCGCCTCGGCAATCTGGTCGATGGTGGAACCGCGAAAGCCGTTGGTGGAAAACACACTCAGCGCGGCCTCAAGAATCGCTTCCTGCTTTTCTTCCTGAATGCGGGTCCGCTTCTGTGTTTTCGCTGCGCGCGGTATGGCCATACTCTGCTCTCTGTGTTTCTTTTCGGTGCAATTGCCGCTACAGTATGCTTAAAAAATAATCGCCGCGTACAGTTTAGGCAAAATTAGTGCGATTCGTCACGAAAATCCCTTGCTGACGTCATGGCGAATTTGCAATGTTTACCAGCCGGTCAATTTATCCACCATCGCCATCACAAGGCAATGGCTGTTATCTTAACCGGCAAAAACGGGAACGGCACAAGCTTTGCTTCGATAAAAACAAAACAGGTGAGGACGACACTTCATGGCAGCGGGTAAGAACTTGACGGTCAATGGCGACCGTCTGTGGGACAGTCTGATGGACATGGCGAAAATCGGCCCCGGCATTGCCGGCGGCAATAATCGCCGCACGCTGACGGATGAAGATGCTGAAGGCCGCAGCCTGTTCAAGCGCTGGTGCGAAGCGGCCGGCCTCACGATGGGCGTCGACAAGATGGGCACGATGTTCGCCACCCGCCCCGGCGAGGACCCGGATGCACTGCCGGTCTATATCGGCAGCCATCTCGACACCCAGCCTACCGGCGGCAAGTTCGATGGCGTTCTCGGCGTGCTGGCTGGACTGGAAGTCGTGCGAAGCCTGAACGATCTCAACATAAAGACGAAACACCCTGTTGTCGTTACCAACTGGTCCAACGAGGAAGGGGCGCGCTTTGCCCCGGCCATGCTGGCTTCCGGCGTTTTCGCCGGCATTCACGATCTCGATTACGCCTATAGCCGCACCGATACCGACGGCAAGACCTATGGCGACGAGCTGAAGCGAATCGGCTGGCTGGGTGAGGAAGAGGTGGGCGCCCGCAAGATGCACGCCTATTTCGAATATCATATCGAACAGGGGCCTATCCTCGAGGCGGAAGGCAAGCAGATCGGCGTCGTTACCCATGGTCAGGGCCTGTGGTGGCTGGAAGTCACGCTGACAGGCAAGGAAGCGCATACCGGCTCGACGCCGATGGCCATGCGCGTCAATGCTGGCCTCGCCGCCGCCCGCATCCTCGAAAAGGTGCAGGAAGTGGCGATGGCCCACCAGCCGGGCGCCGTCGCCGGCGTCGGCCAGATGATCTTCACGCCCAATTCCCGCAATGTGCTGCCCGGCAAGGTGGTTTTCACCATCGACCTCAGAACCCCCTCGCAGGCGAAACTCGACAACATGCGCGCCATCTTCGAACGCGAGGTGCCCGTTATCGCCGAAGAACTCGGCGTCGGCTGCTCAATCGAGGCCATCGGCCATTTCGATCCCGTCACCTTCGATCCGGTGCTGGTGGGCCGCGTGCGCGCTGCTGCCGAAAAGCTGGGCTACAGCCATATGGACATCATTTCCGGCGCCGGCCATGATGCCTGCTGGACGGCAAGGGTTGCACCCTCCACCATGATCTTCTGCCCTTGCGTGGACGGTCTTTCCCACAACGAGGCGGAAGAGATTTCGCTGGAATGGGCGGCGGCCGGCTGCGATGTGCTGCTGCATGCGGTGCTGGAAACTGCGGAGATCGTGCAATGACCGCCACCATTATCAAGAACGGCACCATCGTCACCGCCGACCTGACCTACAAGGCCGATGTTAAAATCGAAGGCGGCAAGATCACAGAGATCGGACCCGATCTGACCGGCGGCACAGTGCTCGATGCCACGGGATGTTACGTCATGCCCGGCGGCATCGATCCGCATGTGCATCTGGAAATGCCCTTCATGGGCACATATTCCGCCGATGATTTCGAGAGTGGCACGCGTGCCGCCCTTGCCGGCGGCACGACCATGGTGGTGGATTTTTGTCTGCCCGATCCCGGCCAGTCGCTGCTCGATGCCCTGCAAAGATGGGACAACAAGGCAACGCGCGCCAACTGCGATTATTCCTTCCACATGGCCGTTACCTGGTGGGGCGAGCAGGTCTTCAACGAGATGAAGACTGTGGTTCAGGAAAAGGGCATCAATTCGTTCAAGCACTTCATGGCCTACAAGGGCGCGTTGATGGTGAATGACGACGAGATGTTCGCCTCCTTCTCGCGTTGCGCCGAGCTTGGCGCCATTCCCTTCGTTCATGCGGAAAACGGCGATATCGTCGCGCAGATGCAGGAAAAGCTGATGGCGGAAGGCAATGTCGGGCCGGAAGCGCATGCCTATTCCCGGCCGCCCTCCGTCGAAGGTGAGGCCACCAACCGCGCCATCATCATCGCCGATATGGCCGGTGCGCCGCTTTATGTCGTTCATACATCCTGCGAGCAGGCACATGAAGCCATCCGCCGTGCGCGTCAGAACGGCATGCGCGTTTATGGCGAACCGCTGATCCAGCACCTGATCCTCGACGAAAGCGAATATGCCAATGCCGACTGGGACCATGCTGCCCGCCGGGTCATGTCGCCACCCTTCCGCAACCGCCAGCATCAGGATAGCCTCTGGGCGGGTCTCGCCTCCGGCTCGCTGCAATGCGTGGCGACCGACCATTGCGCCTTCACCACCGACCAGAAACGCTTCGGCCTCGGTGATTTCCGCAAGATCCCCAATGGCACCGGCGGGCTGGAAGATCGCATGCCGCTGCTCTGGACCCATGGCGTGGCGACCGGTCGGCTGACGATGAACGAATTCGTCGCCGTCACCTCCACCAACATTGCGAAAATCCTCAACATCTATCCGAAAAAGGGCGCGATCCTCGTCGGCAGCGATGCCGATCTCGTCGTCTGGGATCCGGCGCGGGAAAAGACCATCCGCGCGGAAAAACAGCAATCGGCCATCGATTACAACGTGTTCGAAGGACAGAAGGTGAAGGGCCTGCCGCGCTTCACCCTGTCGCGCGGCATCGTCAGCATCGAGGAAAGCACGGTGAAGACGCAGGAAGGTCACGGCACGTTCGTCGCCCGTGATCCCTTTCCCGCCGTCAGCAAGGCGCTGTCCACATGGAAAGAGCTCGTCGCGCCACGCAAGGTGGAACGCAGCGGCATCCCGGCATCGGGTGTATGACCTTGAGCACCGATCCGAAACGCGAAATCGTCATCGCTGCCGCCGTTCTCCTGAATGCGCGGCGGCAAATGCTTGTCGTGCGCAAGCGCGGCACCACGCAATTCATGCAGCCGGGCGGCAAGATCGATCCGGGTGAAACGCCGGAGCAGGCGCTTCACCGTGAACTTGCCGAGGAAATCGGCCTCACGCTTCCTGAAAATGCCGCGCGATATGAGGGCATCTTTCGGGAGGAGGCCGCCAATGAGACAGGGGCGGAGGTCGTGGCCCATGCTTTCGTCGCCCAACTGAATATCGACGTTACCCCGCAGGCCGAGATAGAGGAGGTGCGCTGGCTCGATCTGGATGCGGCCTCCAATCTGCCGATCGCCAAACTCACGGAAACACGTATGCTGCCGCTGGCACGCGCAGCCCTGACGGAAAGTGGAAACAAGCCACGATGAACCAAGCCTCGTCCTATTCCGTCGTTTCCGCCAGAAATCTCGGCCTCACCTTCGAAACCGGCGATGGCCCGGTGCACGCGCTTTCCAATGTCGATCTGGAAGTGGGCAAGGGCGAGTTCGTCTCCTTCATCGGCCCTTCCGGCTGCGGTAAGACCACGTTCCTGCGGGTGATTGCCGATCTAGAAAAGCACACATCCGGCGATATCACCGTCAATGGCACCACGCCGGAAAACGCCCGCAAGGACCGGTCGTACGGCTATGTCTTTCAGGCCGCCGCACTCTATCCGTGGCGGACCATCGAAAAGAACATTGCACTGCCGCTCGAAATCATGGGCTATACGAAGGCCGAACAGAGGGAGCGCATCGACCGCACGCTCGATCTCGTCAATCTCAGCGGTTTCAGCAAGAAATACCCATGGCAGCTTTCCGGCGGCATGCAGCAGCGCGCCTCCATCGCCCGAGCGCTGGCCTTCGATGCCGACCTGCTGTTGATGGACGAACCCTTCGGCGCGCTGGACGAGATCGTCCGCGACCATCTGAACGAACAGCTGCTGAAACTGTGGGATACGACCGGCAAGACCATCTGCTTCGTCACCCACTCCATCCCGGAAGCCGTTTATCTCTCGACCAAGATCGTCGTGATGTCACCACGGCCCGGCCGCGTGACGGATATCATCGAATCCACGCTGCCAAGGGAAAGGCCGCTTGAGATCAGGGAGACGCCGGAATTTCTGGCAATTGCGCATCGCGTGCGTGAGGGATTGAAGGCGGGGCATAGCTATGAGGGGTGAGGTCAGCGCCAGCACTACCCCCCTCTGCCCTGCCGGGCATCTCCCCCACAAGGGGGGAGATCGGCAAGGGGCGCACTCTCCTCTCAATTTTCGAGCCTGGAGATTGCCGAGATCTATCCACGAGTCGATCTCCCCCCTTGTGGGGGAGATGTCCGGCAGGACAGAGGCGGGTAACTCCCATCAACCGAGGGCGCCGCAATGACCCTCCTCCGCCACCGCGTCCTCCCCATCCTCACCGTCCTCCTCGCCATCCTCATCGTCTGGCACCTTTGCGTCATCTACCTCAACATGCCCTTCGTCCGCGATCAGGCAAACCGCGCCGGCCAGACGCCGAGCTTCATGGAGCTTCTGCCGCAAACCTTCGCACAGGAGCGCCCGGTTCTCCCCGCCCCGCACCAGATCATCGCGGAACTGTGGGACACCACCGTCAACAAGGCGATCACCTCGAAGCGCAGCCTCGTTTATCACGCGGGCGTCACGCTTTCGGCCACGCTCCTCGGTTTCGCCATCGGCGCGGTGCTCGGCATCCTGCTCGCCGTCGCCATCATCCACAACCGCGCCATGGACCGCTCGGTCATGCCGTGGATCATCGCCAGCCAGACCATTCCCATCCTTGCTGTCGCGCCGATGATCATCGTCGTCCTGAATTCCATCGGCATTTCCGGGCTGTTGCCCAAGGCGCTGATTTCCACGTATCTCTCGTTCTTCCCGATTGTCGTCGGCATGGTGAAGGGCCTCAGAAGCCCCGAAACCATCCAGCTGGACCTGATGCACACCTATAATGCCTCGCCCGCACAAATCTTCTGGAAGCTGCGCTGGCCGTCTGCCCTGCCCTATCTCTTCACCTCGCTGAAGATCGCCATCGCGATTGCGCTGGTCGGGGCCATCGTCGGCGAATTGCCGACGGGCGCCGTCGCAGGCCTCGGTGCGCGTCTGCTCTCCGGCTCCTATTACGGCCAGACCGTGCAGATATGGGCAGCGCTGTTCATGGCCGCCGGTGTGGCCGCCATTCTGGTCTCGATCATCGGCATCGCTCACGCAGCCGTCCTCAAGAGAATGGGAGCGCGGCCATGACAAATCCCGTCTGGTTTATTGGCGCAATCCTGTTCTGGCTTGCCGCCTGGGCCTGCAACGAATGGCTGGTGCGCCACACCTTCGCATCACAGTCGGCAAAGCGAATGAGCCGCATGGCCGTACCGCTTCTCTTCGGGCTGGCCATTCTCGCGCTTTGGGAAGGTGTGGTGCGCGGCTTCTCCGTCCCACCCATCCTGTTGCCTGCCCCGAGCGCCATCCTCGCCCGCCTTCTCGGCTCGCTACCGATCCTCTGGGCGGATTTCCGCCAGACCTTCCTCAAATCGGTGCTGACAGGTTATGTGCTCGGCTGCGGCCTCGGTTTCATCGTCGCCATCCTCATCGACCGCTCGCCTTTCCTGCAACGCGGGCTTCTGCCCATCGGCAATTTCGTCTCCGCCCTGCCGGTCGTCGGCATCGCTCCCATCATGGTCATGTGGTTCGGTTTCGACTGGCAGTCGAAAGTGGCTGTCGTCGTCATCATGACGTTTTTCCCGATGCTGGTGAACACGGTTCAAGGGCTTGCCGCCTCCAGCCACATGGAACGCGACCTGATGCGCACCTATGCCGCAGGCTGGGGGCAGACATTGCTGAAACTGCGCCTGCCCGCCGCCTGGCCCTTCATCTTCAACGCCCTGAAGATCAATTCCACACTGGCGCTGATCGGCGCCATCGTCGCGGAATTCTTCGGCACGCCCATCGTCGGCATGGGTTTTCGCATCTCGGCGGAAATGGGCCGCAGCAATGTCGATATGGTCTGGGCAGAAATCGCCGTGGCGGCGCTCGCAGGCTCAGGATTTTACGGTCTGGTGGCGCTCATCGAGCGCGCCGTCACCTTCTGGCATCCGTCCGTCCGTGGGGGACGGACGTAAATAACGAAAAAGGGAACAGCGATGAAAATGAAACTTGCCTCCATGCTTCTTGCCGGCGCGTCACTTCTGAGCGCATTTGAGGCTCAGGCCGCCGACAAGATCACCCTGCAGCTAAAATGGGTCACCCAGGCGCAGTTCGCCGGTTATTACGTCGCCAAGGACAAGGGCTTTTATGAAGCCGAAGGTCTCGATGTCGATATCAAGCCGGGCGGACCGGATATTGCGCCTGCGCAGGTTCTGGCAGGCGGTGGCGCGGATGTGATCGTCGACTGGATGCCATCGGCACTCGCCACCCGCGAAAAGGGCGTGCCGCTCGTCAACATCGCCCAGCCGTTCAAAACGTCAGGCATGATGCTGACCTGCCTCAAGGAAACCGGCATTACCAAGCCGGAAGATTTCAAGGGCAAGACGCTCGGCGTCTGGTTCTTCGGCAATGAATATCCGTTCCTGTCGTGGATGGCGCACCTGAAAATCCCGACCACCGGCGGCGCGGATGGCGTCACCGTCCTCAAGCAGGGTTTCAACGTCGATCCGCTGCTGCAAAAGCAGGCCGCCTGCATT
Organism: Agrobacterium tumefaciens; assembly: GCF_009649785.1. Lineage (GTDB taxonomy): Bacteria > Pseudomonadota > Alphaproteobacteria > Rhizobiales > Rhizobiaceae > Agrobacterium > Agrobacterium tumefaciens. The sequence continues at coordinate 19,755 of NZ_WJOK01000019.1, forward strand.
TCCACCATGACCTATAATGAATACTGGCAGGTCATTGATGCCGGCATCAAGCCGGAGGAACTCGTCACCTTCAAATATGAGGACGAAGGCGTGGCAACGCTGGAGGACGGGCTCTACGTTCTCGAAGACAAGCTGAAGGACGCCAAGTTCAAGCAAGACATGGTCAAATTCGTCCGCGCTTCCATGAAGGGCTGGAAGTGGGCGGAAGAACACCCTGACGATGCAGCAGGTATCGTTCTTGAAAATGACGCCTCCGGCGCCCAGACCGAAAAGCACCAGAAGCGCATGATGGGCGAAGTCGCCAAGCTGACCGCCGGCTCGAAGGGCGCGCTGGACAAGGCGGATTACGAGCGCACCGTCAAGACGCTGCTCGGCGGCGGTTCCGATCCCGTTATCACCAAGGAGCCGACAGGCGCCTACACCACTGAAATCACCGATGCGGCGCTGAAATAGTCACGTCGAAGCCGAAAACATGGAAACGCGCGGCCATCGCCGCGCGTTTTTTTGCGCGCTGGTGACCCGTTTGATGAATTACAACACTCGGCCATATACAAAAATGTATATCAACCCTCGAGGCTATGCGGATTGATTTGTATAGCAACAACAATTAGAGTCCCCGCCAACAAGACTGCCGAATTTGATCTTGTAAAAAAGCACGAAGCAAAGGTGCTTAAGATTCGCGTTGAGGGGCGTTTGAATCGGGAGGATCGAGAAGGAAGTATTGTGATCCCTTGTTTCACATTCGTTGCCGCATGACCTTTTAAAACACGCCTTCAGGCTGAAGGACATGCGATCGAATATTGCGCGAGCCAAGACACATGCAGCATAAAGTCACGTTTAACCGCTTTGTTTTCCTTTTTCTTTCCGCAACGGCCCTGCCATTTTCGGCTGTGGCCGAGGGAGAATTGCCGGAACCGGTCAAACAGCAGAACCTGCCTTCCATCATCGTCGCGCACGCCGCAACACGCGATCTCGTGGACCGCATCATCGCCACCGGCACCATCAGGCCCGTGGACGAAATTTATGTACAGCCGCTGGTCGACGGCCTGTCGATCGACGAACTGAACGTCGATATCGGCGACAGGGTCGAGGCGAATGCGGTTCTGGCCGTGCTTTCCTCGGACAGTCTTCTCCTGCAAAAAAGCCAGCTTGAGGCCAACAGGGCCAAGGCGCAGGCCGCCGTTGCGCAATCCAAGGCGCAGGTTTTGGAGGCTGAGGCCAACAAGGCGGATGCCCTTCGCCAGCGCGACCGCGCCGCCAAGCTCGGCCAGAGCGGTTCCGGTTCCGTCTCCGAGACGGAAAAAACCGAGGCCGCTGCCCAGGTTGCGCAGGCACGCCTTGATGCCGCCAAGCAGACCGTTTCCGCCGGAGAGGCAGACATCAAGGTCGTCGACGCGCAGATTGACGACATCAATCTGAAACTGACGCGCACGGGTGTGAAAACCCCCGTCACCGGCATCGTTTCCGCCAAGAATGCCAAGGTCGGCGCCATCGCCAGCGGCGCCGGAAACCCGCTTTTCACGATCATCAAGGACGGCGCGATCGAGCTTGTCGCCGATCTTTCCGAGACCGACATCCAGCGGGTGAAGGCCGGCCAGAAAGCTTTCTTGACGGTTGCCGGCGGAGCCCAAAAAATTGAGGGCAAGGTGCGTCTCGTTTCGCCGACCGTCGATCCGGCAACGCGCCTTGGTTCCGTGCATGTTGTGCTGCCGACGGACAGCCCGGCACGGTCGGGCATGTATGCCAGCGCGGAGATCATCGTGAAAGAGACGAACGCGCTTGCCCTGCCGCTTTCGGCCGTCACCTCCGGGCGTGAAGGCTCGACCACCCGCAAGGTGGAAGGCGACATCGTCAAGCAGGTGAAGATCGAGACCGGCATTGAAGACAGCGGTTTCATCGAGATTGTCAGCGGACTTGCCGCTGGTGACAAGGTTGTCGAGAAAGCTGGAGCATTCGTGCGTGATGGTGACCGGATAAGACCGGTGGAAGCCCAGACGGCTGCGTCCAACTGACTGAGGGAATGAAATGAACTTCTCCGCATGGTCAATCCGTAACCCGATTGCGCCGCTTCTCGGCTTCGCGCTTTTGATGTTCCTCGGCATCCAGGCCTTCAACGCCCTGCCGATCACCCGTTTTCCGAATATCGACGTTCCCGTCGTTGCCGTCACCGTGACCCAGAGCGGCGCTTCGCCGTCCGAGCTGGAAATGCAGGTGACGAAGGAGATCGAAGACGCTGTCGCCGCCATTAGCGGCGTCGACGAAATCCAGTCGACCGTCACCGACGGACAATCCCTGACAACCGTCGTCTTCCGCATCGAAAAGCCGACGGAAGAGGCGGTTCAGGACGTCAAGGACGCTATCGACAAGATCCGCAGCGATCTGCCATCCGACATCGAAGTGCCTGTTGTCAGCAAGATCGACGTGGAAGGCCAGGCAATCCAGACCTTTGCCGTCTCCTCGCCGAACATGACGCTGGAAGAACTGTCCTGGTTCGTTGATGACACCATCAAGCGTTCGCTGCAGGGCAAGTCCGGCATCGGCAAGGTCGACCGTTATGGCGGCGCCGACCGCGAAGTGCGCGTTTCGCTCAGCCCCGAAAAGCTCGACGCCTACGGCATCACCGCAAGCGAAGTGAACGGCCAGCTGCGCGGCACCAATATCGACCTTGGCTCCGGCCGCGGCCAGGTTGGCGGTAACGAACAGACGATCCGCACGCTCGGCGACACCCGCGATGTCACCCAGCTTGCCAACACCACCATCGCGCTCTCCAATGGCCGTTTCGTAAAGCTCGCCGAACTCGGCACCGTCACGGACACCTATGAGGAGCAGAAGTCCTTCTCGCGCTTCAACGGCAACCCCGCCGTTACCTTTGCGGTGTTCCGCTCCAAGGGCGCCAGCGAGGTTTCGGTCGCCAAAACCGTGGCCGAAAGCCTCGATCAGGTCCGCAAGGACCATCCCGACGTCGCGATCCAGATGGTCGATGACGCCGTCTACTTCACCTACGGCAACTATACGGCAGCGCTCGATACGCTGATCGAAGGCGCGGTCCTCGCCGTCATCGTGGTTCTGCTGTTCCTCAGGAACTGGCGCGCTACCCTGATTGCCGCCGTGGCCCTGCCGCTCTCCGCGATCCCGACATTCTGGATCATGGACATCATGGGCTTCTCGCTCAACCTCGTCAGCTTCCTCGCATTGACGCTCGCCACGGGTATTCTCGTGGACGACGCCATCGTGGAAATCGAGAACATCGCCCGCCACATCAAGATGGGCAAGACGCCGTATCGCGCCTCGCTGGAAGCCGCAGACGAAATCGGCCTTGCCGTCATCGCCACCAGCTTCACCATCATCGCCGTCTTCGTGCCCGTGTCGTTCATGCCCGGCATTCCCGGCCAGTACTTCATCCAGTTCGGTCTGACGGTCGCCTTCTCGGTGTTCTTCTCGCTGGCGGTCGCCCGTCTCATCACGCCCTTGATGGCCGCCTATCTCATGCGCGCCGAAGACGCGATGGATGACCATGCCGACAATGACGGCTGGCTGATGAAAGCCTATACGCGCATGGTTTCCGCCACCACCTCCAAATGGTGGGCGCGTTACCTGACGCTGGTCGGCGCCATCGGCTTCCTCATTGCTTCCGTCATGCTTCTTAGCCAGGTGCCGGGCAGCTTCCTGCCGCCGGACGACGCCTCGCGCGTAACGCTTTCGGTGGAACTGCCGCCCAATGCGACGCTGGACGAGACAGACCGGACGACGACCGAAATCTTCCACGCCATCCGCGATATCAACGGTGTGGAAAGCGTCTTCATCCTCGGCGGCGCCTCGCCCAAGGGCGATCTGGAGCTTCGCCGCGCCACCGTCAACGTCATTCTCCAGCATATCGACCATTCGCTGCTGAAAACCCTTGTCAACAAGGGTCTCGGCTCGCTTCCGCTTGTCGGCCAATATCTTCCGAAGATCGAGGAAAAGGGCCGTGTCCGTCCGCAGTGGGATGTGGAGCGGGATATCTTCGCCAAGGTCCGCAGCATTCCGGATGTGCGCATCATCAAGCTTAACGACCGCGCGGAACGCGAACTGAGCTTCAACTTCCTCTCGTCCAACGAGAAGGATCTGAACGATGCCGTCGGCATTCTCGAAAGCCGCCTGCGCGCCTCGCCCATCCTTGCCAATGTCAGCTCCGAGGGAGCGCTTCCCCGTCCTGAACTGCAGATCCGCCCGCGCAAGGACGAGATCGCCCGCCTCGGAATCACGCCGCAGCAGATTTCGCAGACGGTGCGTGTCGCCACCATCGGTGACATCGACGCACAGTTGACGAAAATCTCGCTGGACGACCGGCAGATCCCGATCCGCGTGCAGGCATCTATCGATACCCGCCGTGACCTCGCCACCATCCGCGCGCTGAAGGTCAAGACCGCATCCGGTTCGCTGGTGCCGCTCTACAGTGTTGCCGATATCGACTATTCGGAAGGTCCAAGCTCGATCAAGCGCAACGACCGCAACCGCGTCGTCTCCATCGGCTCCGATGTACCGTTCGGCACAGCGCTCGATACGTCTACGGCGGAGTTCAAGCGGATCGTTTCGGAAACCGAACTGCCGGCAAGCGTTCGCCTTGCCGAAAGCGGTGATGCCAAGGTGCAGGGCGAAATGCAGCAGGGCTTCGTCAACGCCATGCTGCTCGGCCTGCTTCTGGTGCTGGTGGTGCTTATCCTCCTGTTCAAGGATATCATCCAGCCCTTCACCATCCTGTTCTCATTGCCACTCGCCATTGGCGGCGTGGCCGTGGCGCTCATCATCACGCAGAACGCGCTTTCGATGCCCGTTCTCATCGGCATTCTGATGCTGATGGGTATCGTGACGAAAAACGCCATCCTTCTGGTGGACTTCGCCATTGAAATGCGCCGGCACGGCATGGAACGGGTGCATGCCATGGTCGAGGCCGGCCGCAAGCGCGCCCGACCGATCATCATGACCTCCATCGCCATGTCGGCGGGCATGTTGCCCTCGGCACTTGGCGTCGGCGAAGGCGGCTCCTTCCGCGCGCCGATGGCGATTGCGGTGATCGGTGGCATCATCGTCTCCACGGTGCTGTCTCTGATCGTGGTCCCCGCCTTCTTCCTGATCATGGATGACCTGTCGCGCCTGCTCGCCCACCTCTTCGGCCGCTTCGTCGGCAAGAAGGAAGAGGAGGAAGAGTCGCTCTCCAACGAAAAACTCTCGGAGATCGCCCGCGAAAACAGCCTGGCGCTCTCCTCGCTGGAAGCGCGCGTCGCCGGCATGGAAAAAGGCTCCGGTGAAAAATCCGGTGACAAGGGCAGCAATATATTGCGGTTGCCGCCGCTCGCTGCCGAGTGAAAGTTGAGACGCCGGGTCCAGTGCCCGGCGTTTCCTTTTGTGGTGCGTTTGCTTGGTCGCGACTGCGTTGCGGCTGGCTTCTTCTGCACGCCGAGGAGAAGAGATAGGCCGCACCCGCTCGCTCCACATTTCCCTGCTCCCCGCACAACAACGCCAAACCCATTTGATCGAAATCAATTCGCTTTTCAGGTGAACTGCTAATCTCCCTCGCATCGGGAATTGCCGGTCGAAGGATAATGCGATGAGCTCTTTTCAGATAGGCGTGAGGGAAAAGGAACATCCCCGGTTTCGTATCGCTTCGGACAACCCGGCAAAAGGTTTGAGCGGGAGCCGGATGGACGTGAACAAGACCGTAAAGCTGAGCAACAGGGACAGGAACATTCTGCTGCGCGTGCCCCTGATAGGGATTGCGGATGAAGCGGCGGCGTTGAAACTGATGGAGGCGGCAACCGTCACCAATCTCAATGCCCGCCATGTACTCTTCAAGGAGGGCGAGGCAGCGCAATATTTCTACTGTGTACTGTCGGGCTATGTCCGCCTTTACCGGCTGGACAGGCACGGGCGCGAGGCGGATGTGCGTGTCAGCGGTCCGGGCGATACCTTCAACGAATGCCTGATCTTCGGCAGCGACAGCTATCGTTACAGCGCGCAGGCGGCGGAAAGCTGCACCGTGGCGCGTTTCGAACTGGCAAGAATCCGCAGCCTTGTGGATCAGGAACCGGCAATCGCCAAGGCCGTGATGCGCTGCCTCTCCAACAGCCTGCTCGGCACCATGGATTGCATTGCCAACGACCGGCTGCAAACCGCGCCGCAACGCGTTGCCCATTACCTGATCAATCAGGGGCCGCGCGACGCTACGTCCTTTTCGCTGCGTCTGCCGTTCCAGAAAAGCCTGCTCGCCGGCAAGCTCGGCCTTGCGCCGGAAGCGCTGTCGCGCGCTTTCTCCGCACTGAAAAAGGCGGGCGTCACCGTTCGCGGCCGCATCGTGCAGGTCAATGATGTCGCGGCGCTGAAACAGATTTGAAGAAGTACCGGGGAGAGGAAGAGGACGGGACGCCTACGGGTATCCCGTCCTCTAATCTTTTGTCGAGCAGGACATCAGACCGGCTGCGGCACGAAGCGGAAGCGATCGCCCTCTCGCTCGACGCGGAAAAACCCGCCAAGATGGCCGCCGGAAACCAGCCAGCCGTGATCGGCAACCTGGGTCAGCGCATCGAGACGTGTCGAATAGGCAGTTTCGGAATCGATATCATAGACGAAACCGATACCCGGATCGTCCGCCTGCAACGCGCTCACATGCAGCACATCGCCCCACAATAACAGCCGGTCATCGCCGTTACCGATGAGATAGCCGGTATGGCCAGGCGTATGGCCGGGCATGGCGATGGCCTCCATACCCTCGGCAATCCTGCCCGTGGGGATTGGCCGCAGCATGGCACCACAAATGTCGAGCAGCCGGTCGGCAATATCGAAGGCGCCCTGCCTCGCAGGCGGCAATCTCTTGCGTGCATCCTCGCTGGTGAAAAAGGCAAGATCGGCCTCGGGCACCCATATGTCCGCATTGGGAAAATAAGGCTGGTCGCCTTCGATAAGTCCCAGCGCATGGTCGCCGTGAATATGGGTGAGGATAACACGGCTGACATCATCAGGCTGGATCCCAGCGGCAATCATCCCCGCACGGGCATGGCCGTAGGTCGGCCCCCAGGCCGTGCCGCAACCGGTGTCTATCAGCGAAATACCATCAGGCCCTGACAGCACAAAACAGTTGACGTCCATATCCACCGTTTCGCCCTCATGCCCGGCAAGCGCCGCCGCCAGCGCATCCGCGCCCTGCCGGTGGATGAGGTGGCCGACAGGCGCCTTGTAGACACCATCGACAAAGCGGGAAACGTCACAGGAACCAAAACGGAGGGGCGTGGTCATATCTCAGAGACCGCCCTGCTCTTTCAGGAAACCGACGATGCGATCGACACCCTCGCCGCGCTTCATGTCGGTAAAGACGAAAGGCATGGCATTGCGCATGCGGGTGGCGTCACTGTCCATCACCATCAGATCAGCGCCGACGTAAGGGGCAAGGTCTTTCTTGTTGATGACCAGCAGGTCCGAGCGGGTGATGCCCGGCCCGCCCTTGCGCGGAATTTCCTCGCCCTGACAGACGGAGATCACATAGATGGTGATATCGGCAAGATCGGGCGAGAAAGTCGCCGCAAGATTGTCGCCACCGGATTCGATGAAGACAACATCGAGATCGGGAAAGCGCGCATTGAGACCGGCAATCGCCTGCAGATTGATCGTCGCATCCTCACGGATGGCGGTATGCGGACATCCGCCCGTCTCCACTCCAACGATACGCTCGGACGGCAGCGCCTGCATGCGCACCAGCGCTTCCGCATCCTCCTTGGTGTAGATATCGTTGGTAACGACGGCGACGGAGTAATCGGCGCTCATCGCCTTGCAAAGCTTTTCCGTCAGCGCGGTCTTGCCGGAACCGACCGGCCCGCCAATGCCGACGCGCAGTGGACCGTTGCCCGATTTCATGCCCGATGTCACAACCATGTTCCCTTCAATATGCTTTGATGTTGTCCCACCATAACGCTTCGCACGACCGCTTCAAGGGCGGCAATGCTGCATCGCGGCGAGATATTCAGGAGCGGAAAAGCCGCGTTCCCTGCATCTCGTGCCGCATGGTCGCGGTGTCGGCGATAACAGTGGCGCTGCCGAGATCGTTGAGCGTGGATTGCACGGCCCGTGCCGCCATTTCGCCGATCGACGCCTCGCTTTCGGCGAGAATGGCAACGCCATCCTTCTGCCCCGCGACGCCGAGGCGGATACCGGCGGAGACGATCTGCGAGACACCGGCATGCAGGAATGCGGCAACCGTTTCCCGAAGCGGCACGCCATGCCCTGCCGCCACCGCACCTATGGCAACAGGATAAGGAACCTCTTTCGGCAACAGCTCAAGAACCGCGTGCGGCCAGGCGCCGGCGGCGGCAACGAAGGCATCGCCGAGGAGCACCGTCTCGCGGTAGCGCTCCGCAGAACCGGCGAGCGCGCGAGCCAGATCCGCCGCTTCGCTCAGGGCGACGGCGTCCTTTCGATTACGCCAGGCATCAGCCAGAAATACCGCATCGTTCCACAGACTGCCGGAACGCAGAAGCACCTCCACCCAGCCGTAAAGGCCGGCGGCATCACTGACGCGCCGGTCCTCCACCGCCTTTTCAAGGCCGCCAGAATAGGAAAAGCCGCCGACAGGAAAGGCCGGCGACATCCAGGCCATGAGCCGCAGCAGCGCGGCAACGCCGCGATCTTCGCTCATGTTTCAGCCATGGTCGTGATGGTGACCATGGTCATGCCCGTGCCCGTGACCGTGGGAATGGCCGCCATGGGCGTGGTAAGCACCGCGCGCCGGCTGGAAAGGTTCTTCCACATCACGCACTGTTGCGCCAAGACCTTCCAGCATGGCGCGGATCACGTGGTCACGCAGGATGAGAATACGCTCCTCCTCGATCTGCGCCGAAAGGTGCCGGTTGCCCAGATGCCAGGCAAGCTCGATCAGGTGAAGACGGTCCTTCGCCTTGATTTCGAACAGCTTTTCGTCCGCAGCGCGAACCTCCACCAGATCACCGTTCTCCACCACCAGCAGGTCGCCATGGGCAAACAGTACAGCTTCCTTCAAATCCAACATCACCATCTCGTCATTCTGCAAATGCAGAAGTTTGCGGCGCAGATGTCGCTGGTCATGCGCGAGAGTGACATAACCGGAAGGTTCGTCGGCTGGAGTTCCGGCGGGGTGATAGGACGTGACGCGCAGCATGGGATGATCCATTTCAGAAACAGTCTTGGGGTTCCGATTGTTGACGGATAGCCCGGCCGATTTCAAGGCGTGTTTTCAGGTCGAACGCGTCTCGGAAAACGAAAAAGCCCGGCATCGCTGCCGGGCCTTGTCAAAAAAAGCAAACCGCAATCAGGCCGCAGCGCGGCTTTTCAGGTTTTCCAGAATGTTCTGCGGCGAGGAAACGCCGTAAGGGTCGGTATCGCTATTATCGCAATAGCCCTCTTCCTCGAACCACTGCTCCACCAGACCGTCATTGATGACGGCGGCGTAACGCCAGGAGCGCATGCCGAAACCGAGATTGTCCTTGGCGACCAGCATGCCCATCTTGCGGGTGAACTCGCCCGAACCGTCAGGAATGACCTTGACGTTTTCGAGGTTCTGGCCCTTTGCCCAGGCATTCATCACGAAGGCGTCGTTGACCGACAGGCAATAGATTTCATCGACGCCGAGCGCGCGGAATTCGCCCGCGAGCTTTTCGAAATCGGGAAGCTGGTAGGTCGAGCAAGTCGGCGTGAAAGCGCCGGGCAACGAGAAGAGAACGACCTTTTTGCCCTTGAAGTAATCGTCGGAGGTCATGTCCTGCCAACGGAAAGGGTTGGGGCCACCAACGGCCTCGTCGCGAACACGCGTGCGGAAGGTAACGGCGGGCACTTTTTTGCCGAGCATGTCTTGTCTCCTGATCTGTCTTCAATTTTCTGGCGTTTTGCACGGATCGCTTGGGACCGATCCGCACGGAATTCTTTTGCCGTTTCTTTAGCGCAAGATGCGCTGCGGTGCAGCATAAAAATCGGATTACCAGACGTCAAATCAACGAAACGTCGCACCGCGGTAAGATCAATTGTGCAGCGCTACCGACCAGCGCAACAGTGGCGGCAACGGTGTCCACCAGCCGGTGCGAATGCCGGCTTGCCGCAGCATGGCGGCAGACCACGTGTTGCAGCCGGCCAGCGCATTGAACCAGCCATTCGCCTCGAAAAATCCATCCGTCAGGCTGTAGGAAGCACCGGGTATAAGCTGAACTTTGCCATTGTCCCGCAGGAAGCTCGCACGAACGCCCGCCACAAGTCGCTGATATCCCGCTTCGGAAATGCGAAGGCGCTTCACCCCGGCAAAGTCGGCGGGAAAATCCCCAGTCACATCCACATGCATCACCGACTGGTCGAGTGTCAGAGAGCGCACGACCGGCATCGGCTTCAGGTCGGCCCATGTCGGCGTCTGTATGTAAAACGACCGGCCACCCCAGCCGAACACCAGATAGGCAGCAGCCGGATGGTTGACCGCGATACCGCCCTCCTGCAATTCGGAAAAGGCCCGCCGCAGATCGTCATCAACAGGCAGGGCGATATCGGTATGGATCGGATTGGATAACAGCAATATCGCGCGATCACTCACGCCGCTTGTTTCATCGGCAAAAAAGGGTCGCGGCACGACGGTGCCGAGCACAAGAAGCAGGATGATCAGCAGCAGGCCACCGCCGATCCACCTTGTGATAAATCTCACCACGAAACGCCGTTAAAACAGGAAATAACGCTGCGCCATCGGCAGCACCGTCGCCGGTTCACAGGTCAGAAGCTCGCCATCGGCGCGCACCTCATACGTTTCCGGGTCAACCTCGATATGCGGGGTCAGCGAATTGTGGATCATCGAGGCCTTGGAAATGCCGCCGCGCACGTTCTTCACCGCCATCAGCTTCTTGGCAACACCAAGACGCCCTGCAAGGCCGGCATCCAGCGACGCCTGACTGACAAATGTAACCGAGGAATTGGTGCGCAGCTTGCCATAGGCGGCAAACATCGGGCGGTAATGCATCGGCTGCGGCGTGGGAATGGAGGCATTCGGATCGCCCATCGGTGCCGCGGCGATGGAACCGCCGAGCAACACCATTTCCGGCTTCACGCCGAAGAATGCCGGGTTCCACAATACCAGATCGGCACGCTTGCCGACTTCGATAGAGCCGATCTCATGGCTGACGCCCTGCGCGATGGCCGGGTTGATGGTATATTTGGCGATGTAACGGCGGACGCGGAAATTGTCGTTTTCGCCGGTCTCTTCCTTCAGGCGGCCGCGCTGGCGCTTCATCTTGTCAGCTGTCTGCCAGGTGCGGATCGCCACTTCACCGACACGGCCCATGGCCTGGCTGTCGGAGGAAATGATCGAGAACGCGCCGATATCGTGGAGAATATCCTCCGCCGCGATGGTTTCCTTGCGGATGCGGCTTTCGGCGAACGCGATATCCTCAGGGATGGACGACGACAGATGGTGGCACACCATCAGCATATCCAGATGTTCGGCCAGTGTATTGATGGTGTAGGGCCGCGTCGGGTTGGTGGAAGACGGGATGACGTTCGGATTGCCGCAGACCTTGATGATATCAGGCGCATGGCCACCGCCTGCCCCTTCGGTGTGGAAGGCATGGATGGTGCGGCCCTTGATGGCGGCAACCGTGTCCTCCACGAAACCGCTCTCGTTCAGCGTATCGGTGTGGATCATCACCTGCACGTCATATTCGTCAGCCACCGTCAGGCAATTGTCGATGGCGGCGGGCGTCGTGCCCCAGTCCTCGTGCAACTTCAGCGATGAGGCACCGGCAAGGATCATCTCTTCCAGCGGCGCGGGCAACGAAGCATTGCCCTTGCCCGCCAATGCGAGGTTCATCGGGAAAGCATCGAAGCTCTCGATCATCCGCTCGATGTGCCACGCGCCGGTGCAGGTGGTGGCAAGCGTGCCATGCGCGGGGCCGGAACCGCCGCCCAGCATGCAGGTAACGCCGCTCATCAGCGCTTCTTCGATCTGCTGCGGGCAGATGAAGTGGATATGTGCATCCATGCCACCGGCAGTCAGAATCTTGCCTTCGCCGGCAATCGCCTCTGTCGAAGGGCCGACAATGATTGTCACGCCCGGCTGCGTATCGGGGTTGCCCGCCTTGCCGATGGCGTGGATGCGCCCGTTCTTCAGGCCCACATCCGCTTTGTAGATGCCGCTATGGTCGACGATGACGACGTTGGTGATGACGGTATCGACAGCGCCCTCGGCCCGCGTCGCCTGGCTCTGGCCCATGCCGTCGCGAATGACCTTGCCACCGCCGAATTTCACTTCCTCGCCATAGGTCGTGTAGTCCTTCTCGATCTCGATGAAGAGTTCGGTATCGGCAAGACGCACCTTGTCGCCGACGGTCGGGCCGAACATGCCGGCATAGGCGGCGCGGGAAATCTTGTAAGGCATGGGTTCAGGCTCCTTCGGACGCGGAGAAAATCGATATGGGAGAAATTCGTGTCAGCCGGCCCTCGTGTGTGAGGGCATCTACAAGCTGTTTTTCGGCGGCAAACGGATGCCCGTTCCAGCCGTGATGACCAAAGCCCGCAATCGCCACCTCGTCATCACCGCCGCTCACGGTCTCCAGAACATGGGCGATGGCCAAAAGCCCGGTGCTCGGGCAGACGTAAGGGGCCGGCGCATAGACCTGCAATGCGTGATCAAGCCGCTCATGCACCCCGCGCGGAATGACGAGGTGGCTCTTGCCGGTCTCTTCGGCTAATGCTGCGAAACCGGCGGTATAATCGGCACAAAAATCGGTCAGTTCGGGCCAGCGAGCGCGGATATCCGGCTCCATCTGCGAAAATTTCGCGGGATCGCGCACCGACCAGATAGCGGAAGCCTGCTGCACCCCCTCATTGTCGCGCCACGCGGCCCCTGCGCTCATCTCGCGGCCAGGCCGGCCGGTGTTACAAACGGCCACCACATCCGTGCGGCTGCCGCCAGCGCCCAGCGAACGGCAATCGTTGAAGCGGATGACAATGTCGGAAAGGTCGATGAGATCAGCCACGCCCTGCGGCATTTCTCCGTTTCCGACAATCATGATCCGCCGCCCCATACCGTTCAGAAACCTTCGGACAACTGGCGCAATTCATCAGCGCGCTTGTTGCTCATATCGGCCAGGCATGAGGAAACCAGCATCGGCTCCATCGTGCCGCCACGCGCCTGAAACCCGAAGGCATCACAATTGGCATCGCGAAACGCCACCCAGGCACGCTGGGCGGCAACCAATGCATCCACGGCACCCTTGCCGCTCTCGTCTGCCGTCTTGTCACGCTCCGCAAGCTGCTTGCGGACCTTCTGGTAGGCGGCGTTCAACTGCTTGTCGGCCTTTTCGTAATCCTTGCCGGCGCAGATTGTCATATCGGCCTGCGTTTGCGGCGAGGTGCAATCGGGCGCGTCATCGGCAAATGCGGAAGACGCCGCAAGAGACAGCAGGACAGCCGCACCGAAACAGAATTTTTTCAAAGTCATGGCCATCACTCAGGCAGCCGCGCCATCGAAAGCCTGCGGCTTCAGCGCACGCGGATCGACACCATCAAGGCAATTGGTATTCACCGCCACCATCGGCGTCCCATCCGGCCCATCGGCATAGGCAAAACTCTCAATGCCGCAGGTGGCGCAGAACAGATGATGGATCTTGTGCTTGTTGAAGAGATATTCCGTCAGCTTGTCGTCGCCGGAAAGCAGGGTGAATTTTTCGCGCGGCGCAAAGGCAAGCGTCGAGCCCAAGCGCTTGCAGCGCGAGCAATTGCACACAACCGTGTGGTCGAGATCGGCATCGACCTCGAAGCTCACGTCGCCGCACTGGCAACTTCCGTGATAATGTGCCGTCGCCATCTCATAACCTCCCCATGATCTGTTGACGAAACCCGTAAACCTCACGCTTGCCGGAAAGCGGCACCAGCGTCACTTCCCGTTTCTGGCCGGGTTCAAAACGAACCGCAGTACCAGCCGGAATGTCGAGACGCATGCCGCGCACCTTGTCGCGGTCGAAGACAAGACCCGCATTGGTCTCAAAGAAATGGTAGTGGCTGCCCACCTGCACCGGCCGGTCGCCGGTATTGGCCACCTCGATCGTCACCGTTGGCTGGCCGGCATTGAGTTCGATGGTGCCCTCTGCGGCAATGATTTCGCCTGGTTTCATGGTGCTCCCCTTTGTCTCTCTCAAGCAGCGGTGGCTGCCGCGCAGCCTTCAGCCTTCAGCACCCGTGTCGTCGATGCCGGATTGTTGACGAGTTTGGCCGCCGGGCGGATGGGCCTGCGAACCAGCTCGCCGCCGCAATTCGGGCAGGCGCCTTTGAGCACATCGGTCGCGCAATCGGCGCAAAAGGTGCATTCGAACGAGCAGATCATCGCAACCCGGCTGTCGGGGGCAAGATCACGGTCGCAGCATTCGCAATTGGGCCGAAGCTCCAGCGCCATATCGTCCCCCTCAGCGTATCGGTTCGTGAACGGTCACAAGCTTGGTGCCGTCGGGAAATGTTGCTTCCACCTGCACATCATGGATCATGTCGGCGATGCCTTCCATAACCTGATCGCGGGAAATGACATGCGCGCCGGCTTCCATCAGGTCGGCCACCGCGCGACCATCGCGGGCGCCCTCGACAACGAAATCGGTAATCAGCGCAATCGCTTCCGGGTAATTCAGCTTCACGCCACGCTCCAGCCGGCGGCGCGCCACCATGGCGGCCATGGAAATCAGCAGCTTGTCTTTTTCTCTCGGAGTAAGGTTCATCGTCGTCCCGCAGCTTTCGCACCTGTCCCGCAAAACACAGTGTTTCGGGGGCTGATCCGACTTGTTTGACAGACCCCGGAAGGTCGCATGTCGCGGGCGATCCGGAGCTTTACAGATTCCAGACTTTCGGCACTGGCGCGCCGTTTCGCAAGAGCGAAATGATCGGAAAAAGTATTTTTCTAAGGGAGAAGCCGTCCGCGGCGGACACGCGCACGACAAGCTTGCCCTGCCACTCGCTGGCGCCGCCGCTTTCCCCGGCAATAGCCCGGATTTTAGGCAAAAGCGCCTCGGCCAGAGGCCCGATATAAAGAAGCGTGGCAAAGGCCACCTGCCCGGCAAGCACCGCCGGTTTTGCAGTCAGCTCCGCCACTTCTCCCGCAAGCAGCAGCTCTTCGGCATGTACCAGCCGGCCGCCATGGCGAATGCGCCAGCGATCCCGGAACAGGCCATGCTGCATCGCTTCGCCCATGGCCTGACGCCCGAGCAGCACGGCTTCGACGGCGATGAATTCGGAGGTTGCGTCGAGATCGGCTTCCAGCCTGCGGGTCAGCGACGCCCGGTCGAAAAGAATGGTTTCCTGCGGCAGCCAGTGCAACCGGGCGCCCGGCCCTGCGGAAACGCGGGCGGTGACGGTGGCGGTTCCGGAGGATGCCTTGTAGACCTTCTCGCAGGCCTGCGTCGTCACCACCAGCGAGGTGCCGGCTCCGGCAACAGCCTGCCATTCCATTTCATCTCCGCCGGTCAATCCGCCGGAGGAGTTGATGAGGATGGCCTCAATCTCGTTGGAAAACGTATCCGGCAGGCGGATCTTGGCGCAACCTTCCTGGAACAATTGGTCCAGCCGGCTGCGACCTTCGACAGCCTTGGTTACAATGCGTCCTCTGCCACGGGCGCGCTGCTGCCGGGCAGGTTCGCCGTCTTCGAGACCGGAAGGGCGGATGGCTTGCTGTTCTGGCTGCACGCGGTCTCCGAAACGGTTGCGGAAGCGGACCCGGCCTTGGCGCCGCAATCTTTTTTGACGACGGCATCCACTACCATCTGTCCTTCCGTGTTGCGGAAGAAATCCCACATTCTTTCCGCCGCATCAACCGTGCGCGTCACTTCGCCTGTGGGCATCTTGCGCTCCACGGCAGGTTCCGCCTTCGGCGTCTGCTCGCCACCCGGCTTGCGGGTAAGGACCGCCGACGCTGCCAGCACTTCCGCCTTCATGGTGGCGCGCGGCCAGGCATGGTCCCAATTGTCAATGACATAGGACTGGATACGTGCCCCGCCCTTGCAGACGTCATAGGAATTAACGGTGAAGCTCTCGCCCGGTCTGGTTTTCGCGCCGCCCTTGCAGCCGTCCATTTCCGCCCAGCGTTTCAGCGCCGTCTCGCCGCCATATTGCCAGTAGGACTTGCCACCACCCTGATAGGGATTGGCCGGATCCTTCAGACCCGCAAAGGCGATGATCGACATCGGCCGCGCCGGCTTGCAGCTTGCCGCATCCGGTCCCCATTTGCCCTCGGTCTCCAGCGGATAACCCGCGCGCAACGATGCAACGAAGCCGGCAGCGGTGAAATCCGCGCTGCCATTGCAGATGAATTGCGACAGCATGCGCCCGCCGCCGGAATACCCGGAACCGTAAAAGCGCTCCTCATCCACGCAGAACTTGCCTTTCACCATGGCAATTGCATCGCGAATGAAGCTCACCTCATCCAGCCCGTCGGGACGGGTGGTAACACCAGGAACATTCCAGGCATGGGTGCCGGGCAATTCGCCATTGAGGCTGCCCGCCAGCGCCACCACCATCAGGCCGTCGCGCTCGGCAAGCTTGTCCCAGCCGCTGCGGTTCAGCTGTCCGTGCGGATTGCTGTTGGAGCCGTGGAAATCGAACACCACAGGCACCGGTTTTTTTCCGTCATAGGCGGATGGAACGAAATAAACGCCTTCGCGTTTCTGACCACTGGAAAGAATGGAAAAATCATGCCTGCCCGGTTCCACGCCGGGTTGAGCAAGCTGACCGCAGGTCGAGGCCGACGCTGCGACACTCGCGCTCGCGCAGATCGCAAGACCCAGAAACAGGGTACGGGCGGAGCGGAACAGCCGGGCAGCCCGGCCAAGGGCAAAGTCTTGATGCATTGACACGCCTTTATTGGGCACGGTTTCCCCGACGATACGTCGGACGCGCGTGGAATGTAAGGGATCAACTGTCGCGGCGTGCGAATAGACTTCGTCTGTGTCTCGCATGCAGCATTTTCGCTGCCAATATCACAGGCGTTTATTCAATGAAATGCTAAAATTGCGCATAAAAGCCATGCAGACACGCATAGACTTTCAAAATATTAATCGGCCGTTTGCACACCGTGATCGGCGTGCGTGGCTTCTAGTCTCGATTTATACTGTCAGATGGCGACGCGCCTCGGGCGTATCCAGCGTTTCGGCAAGCCCCTCATGCACAATTTCGCCCCGGTCCATGATGTAGACATAGTCGGCAAGCTCACGGCAGAAATCCAGATATTGCTCGACCAGCAGGATCGCCATACCGGTTGAATCCCTGAGATATTTGATTGCGCGGCCAATATCCTTGATGATCGACGGCTGAATGCCTTCGGTCGGCTCATCGAGAACGAGGATTTTCGGCCTCGTCACCAGCGCCCGGCCGATGGCGAGCTGCTGCTGCTGGCCACCGGACAGGTCGCCGCCGCGTCTGCCCAGCATGGATTGCAGCACAGGAAACAGGCTGAAAATATCGTCGGGAATGAAACGCTCCTTGCGCGGGAGCGGCGCATAACCGCTTTCAAGGTTTTCCTGCACGCTGAGCAGCGGAAAGATTTCACGCCCCTGTGGCACGTAGCCGACACCGCGCTTGGCCCGGTGGTAAGGTGCCAGCCCATCCAGTGCTGCCCCTTCAAAGCTGATCGACCCGCCACTGATGGCATGCTGGCCGGTGACCGCGCGCAACAACGAGCTTTTGCCTACGCCGTTTCGGCCGAGAACACAGGTGATCTTGCCCATCTCCGCTTTCAGAGACACGCCCCGCAGGGCTTGGGCTGCGCCATAGTGGAGGTTGATGTTTTCGACGTTCAGCATGGTGCAACTCCATTGATGCTTTGGTGGGCGGCGCTACCCCCTCTGCCCTGCCGGGCATCTCCCCCACACGGAGGGAAATCAGATGCCGTTCCCGCTCGTCCCATCGCCTACTGGTCTTGGGGCAGGGTGTTAGCCGCTTGCCGATCTCCCCCCTTGTGGGGGAGATGCCCGGCAGGGCAGAGGGGGGTGAAGCCGCAGACGCTTCCATCACCGCCCCAGATAATTCTCGATCACCTTCGGATCGCTGGACACAAAATCGATCGACCCTTCGGCCAGCACCGAGCCCTCGGCAAGACACGTCACCTTCACGCCCAGCTCGCGGATGAAGCCCATGTCGTGCTCCACCACCACGACCGAGCGGGTCTTGGCGATTTCCTTCAGGAGTACGGCAGTTTCCGCCGTCTCCGCATCCGTCATGCCCGCCACCGGCTCGTCCACCAGAAGCAGCTTCGGCTCCTGCGCGAGCAGCATGCCGATTTCCAGCCACTGTTTCTGGCCGTGCGAGAGGTTGGCCGCGAGATCGCCGCGGCGGTGGCTGAGACGCACGGTGGCGAGGATTTCCTCGATACGCGCCTTGTCCTCCGCTGTCAGCCTGTAGAACAGCGTGGCGAAGACGCCGCGTTTGCGGTTCAACGCCAGTTCCAGATTGTCCCAGACGGTATGGCTTTCAAACACCGTTGGCTTCTGGAATTTACGCCCGATGCCCAGCTGGGCAATGTCCGCCTCGTCCTTTTTCGTGAGGTCGATGCTGTCTTCGAACAGCACCGTGCCCGTATCCGGCCGGGTCTTGCCGGTGATGATATCCATCATCGTCGTCTTGCCGGCGCCATTCGGACCGATGATGGCCCGCAGCTCGCCCGGCTCCACCACGAAGGACAGGGAATTCAGCGCCCTGAACCCGTCGAAGGAAACGGAAACACCGTCGAGATAAAGCAGGCTTTTGGTTCTGTTTTCGGAAACCGTGTTCATATCAGCCTCACTCCGCCGCCTGTTGCGCCGCTGTTGCAGCACTGTCATTGCCCGGTTGTCCGGCCGCACTTGCCGCCCGCGCAACACGCTTTTCGCGCCGGCCGACCAGATAATGCTGCACGGTGCCAACGATGCCCTTGGGGAAGAACAGCGTCACCGCGATGAACAGCCCACCCAGCGCAAACAGCCAGAATTCGGGGAAAGCGCCAGTGAAATAGCTCTTGCCGCCATTGACCAGCAGCGCGCCGATGATCGGCCCGATCAGCGTGCCGCGCCCGCCGACTGCGGTCCAAACCACCACCTCGATGGAGTTGGCGGGGGAGAATTCGCCGGGATTGATGATGCCCACCTGCGGCACGAACAGCGCACCGGCAATGCCCGCCATCATGGCCGAGACGACGAAGGTAAAGAGCTTGATGTTTTCCACCCGGAAACCGAGGAAGCGCACCCGGCTTTCGGCATCGCGCACGCCCACCAGCACCTTGCCGAATTTGGAATTGACGATGCCAGATGCAATCAGCAGCGAAAGCGCCAGCATCACGGCCGTCATCGCAAACAGCACGGCACGGGTGCCATCCGCCTGCACGGAAAAGCCGAGAATATCCTTGAAATCGGTGAGACCATTATTGCCGCCGAAACCCATGTCGTTGCGGAAGAAGGCAAGCAGCAGGGCGTAGGTCATAGCCTGCGTGATGATGGAGAGGTAAACGCCGTTGACGCGCGAGCGGAAGGCGAACCAGCCGAACACGAAGGCGAGCAGGCCGGGCACCACCAGCACCATCAGTGCTGCAAACCAGAACATGTCGAAGCCATGCCAGAACCACGGCAGTTCCTTCCAGTTGAGGAACACCATGAAGTCAGGCAGCACGGGATGGCCGTAAACACCGCGCGTGCCGATCTGCCGCATCAGATACATGCCCATGGCATAACCGCCGAGCGCGAAGAAGGCGGCGTGGCCGAGCGAGAGAATGCCGCAATATCCCCAGACCAGATCAAGCGCCAGCGCCAGCAGCGCATAGGCCAGATATTTGCCGAGCATCGACATGATGTAGGTCGGGATGCGGAACGCGCTGTCAGCCGGCAACAGCAGATTGGAGGCGGGCACCAGCACGGCGATGGCCAGGATGATGCCGATGGCGATGGAAATGCGGCGATCGAGCGCGCGCAGGAGGAAGCCGGTAATCATGCTTCGATCGCCCTTCCCTTGAGTGCGAAGAGACCACGCGGCCGCTTCTGGATGAACAGGATGATGAGAACGAGCACGAGGATCTTGCCGAGCACGGCGCCCACCGTCGGCTCAAGGAACTTGTTGAGCACGCCGAGCGACAGCGCACCCACGAGCGTTCCCCAGAGATTGCCGACCCCGCCGAATACCACCACCATGAAACTGTCGATGATGTAGCTCTGGCCGAGATTGGGCGAGACATTGTCGATCTGCGACAGCGCTACCCCGGCAAGGCCGGCAACGCCGGAACCGAGCGCGAAGGTGAAGGCATCCACCCAGGGCGTGCGGATGCCCATGGAAGAGGCCATGCGGCGGTTCTGGGTCACAGCGCGCATCTGCAAGCCGAAGGCGGAGCGCTTCAAAAGCACCAGCAGCGCGAAGAAGACGGAAAGCGAGAAACAGACGATCCACACCCGGTTCCAGGTGAAATTGAGGTAACCGACGCTGAACGAGCCGGACATCCAGCTCGGGCTGCCGACCTCACGGTTGGTCGGGCCGAAGATGGAACGCACGCCCTGTTGCAGGATCAGCGAGATACCCCAGGTGGCGAGCAGCGTTTCCAGCGGTCGCCCGTAGAGATAGCGGATGACGCCGCGCTCCATGATGAGGCCGACGCAGGCTGTGACCAGAAAGGCGGCCGGCAGGGCAATCGCCAGTGACCAGTCGAACAGGCCGGGGAAATGGCTGCGGATCAACTCCTGCACCATGAAGGTGGAGTAAGCGCCGATCATCACCATCTCGCCATGCGCCATATTGATGATGCCCATGACGCCGAAGGTGATGGCAAGACCGATGGCGGCGAGCAGCAGCACCGAGCCGAGCGACAGGCCGTACCAGACATTCTGTGCGTAATCCCAGAAGGCAAGGGAACTCTCGATGCTCGAAATCGCCTCGTCCACATCCGGCTTCAGGCTCGGATCAACCGTGGGCGTCGCCGCCATCAGAATGCTGATCGCATCGCGCCCGCCAAGCGCCTTGATGGTGGCGATCGCTTCTTTCTTCACCTCAAGGGGGCGGTCGGAGGAAAGCAGCGAGACAGCCCGCGCCTCCTCCATCCGCGTCCGCACCTCTTTGTCGGTTTCCTTGGATATGGCCGCTTCCAGCAATTCCAGATTTTCGGCACTGGGGGCTTTCAGAACCGCATCGGCGGCGGAAAGCCGCACCGAGCGTTCCGGACTGAGCAACGTCAGGCCGCCCATCGCGGCGCGGATGACGCGACGCAGATTGTTGTTGACCCTGATCTTGGTAACCGCCGCCTTCGGGGCTTCGCCAGCACTTTCGCCGGTCAGCGGATCGATGAGTGTGAAATTGGAACCCGACGGCTTGGTCATGAACACCAGATTGTCGGCCTTGCGCACGTAAAGATCGCCTGATGCAAAAGCCTCAAGCGCCGGCACCACCCGCGCGTCGCCGGTGGCAGCAATCTGGCCGATCAATGTTTCGGCCTGCTTGAAGTCAGCCGTGCCGAGCTGGTCGATCAGCGCCTTCGGATCGCTCTGCGCGAGGGACTGGGCGGCGATCCCCAGGGTGAGCCAGAGGAAGATGGCTCCGAGAAAAGATCGGATCGTCATGTCGGGTTCCTTGGAGCGGTTTGCGACTCTGCGGTTGCGTGTGGCACGACCTGAATATGCGGCTTCACCCCCCCTCTGCCCTGCCGGGCATCTCCCCCTCAAGGGGTGAGATCGACCCGTGGCAAGGTCCCGTCCATCTCGACGTTCAAGGATGAAATGGCGGGAGAGCATCTTGCCGATCTCCCCCCTTGAGGGGGAGATGTCCGGCAGGACAGAGGGGGGTAATTCTGGCTCAGTTTGTAAACAATCCGCCCCTCCAAAGAGGGGCGGCGTTCGTTTCCTTATCAGCTGCCCTTGCCGCCGCACTTGCCGGTTGCAACGTTGAAGTTGCCGCAGGACATCGGCTTGCGCCAATCCGAAATCAGATCCTTCGAGTCAGGCAGGTAATCCGACCATTCGTCACCCACGACCTGTGGCGTCTGCTGCACGATTTCGAACTGCCCATCGGCCTGGATTTCACCGATCAGCACCGGCTTGGTGATGTGGTGGTTCGGCATGACGGTGGAGTAACCGCCAGAAAGGTTCGGCACGGAAACGCCGATGATGCTGTCAAGAACTGCGTCCGTATCGGTCGTACCTGCGGTTTCGACGGCCTTAACCCAGGCGTTGAAACCGATATAGGCGGCTTCCATCGGGTCGTTCGTCACGCGCTTGTCGTTCTTGGTAAACGCATGCCAGGTTTTGATGAATTCGGCGTTGACCTCGGTATCGACAGACTGGAAGTAGTTCCAGGCGGCAAGGTGGCCGACCAGCGGCGCGGTATCGAGACCGGCAAGCTCTTCTTCACCGACCGAGAAGGCGACGACCGGAATGTCCTCGGCCTTGATGCCCTGGTTCGCAAGCTCCTTGTAGAAGGGCACGTTGGCGTCACCATTGATGGTGGAGACAACGGCGGTCTTCTTGCCGGCCGAGCCGAACTTCTTGATGTCGGACACGATCGTCTGCCAGTCGGACTGGCCGAACGGGGTGTAGTTGATCATGATGTCCTCTTCCTTGACGCCTTTCGACATCAGGTAGGCCTTCAGGATCTTGTTTGTGGTCTGCGGGTAGACATAGTCGGTACCTGCCAGAACCCAGCGCTCGACGCCTTCGGTCTTGGCGAGATAATCGACGGCCGGAATGGCCTGCTGGTTGGGCGCTGCACCCGTGTAGACGATGTTGCGGGAGGATTCTTCACCCTCATACTGCACCGGGTAGAACAGCAGGGAATTCAGCTCTTCGAAAACCGGCAGCACGGATTTGCGCGACGAAGATGTCCAGCAACCGAAAACGGCGGCGACCTTGTCCTGCGAAATCAGCTGGCGGGCCTTTTCGGCAAACAGCGGCCAGTCGGAGGCCGGGTCGACCACGACGGCTTCGAGCTTCTTGCCGAGAACGCCGCCCTTCTTGTTCTGCTCGTCGATGAGCATCAGCATGGCGTCCTTCAGCGTCGTCTCTGAAATCGCCATGGTGCCGGAAAGAGAATGCAGCACGCCTACCTTGATCGTATCGTCGGCGGCAAATGCGCCATGGAAGGCGGTGGTGGACATGATTGCGCCGAGCAGCGCGGCGCTAAGCGTCTTGCGGAATGTCATCGGAAGAACCCCTCTCCTTGTTTAGCCCTCATGGGGCTTCAGCGGCATCGTTGACCGCTGCTGGAAGGGACTATCGATCTCGCGGGCGAGAAACCGTATACGTCAATTGACGTAGGCGGGGTGGCGAAAGCTGCAGGGGGTGTTGGGGAGAGGGAAATCCTGGCCGGGGCAACCGATGTGAAACCTGGCGTTTCAACATGCTTCTTCTCCGGCAGGGAAGACTCGAGCGGCAGCGGGTCGAGGGTGCGAGGTCGGAGACAGACTGAGAAGTCGTCCCTTCATCCGGCGCTTCGCGCCATCTTCTCCCCGGCAGGGGAGAAGAAACGATCAGCGACGCTTCACATCAGGCGTGCGGCTTGTCGTCCCGCTCTTCGTCACGGATCGCATCGTCATGATACCAGGAGCCGAAATCGACATGCGGCTGACGTGCCTCGCGCTCCAGATCGCTCAGCCCGATGTTACGGAACTTTGAGAGCCCCGCGCGTCCGCCGACCGGAAATTGAAAGATCGTTGCCGTTTCACGATGAAAGCCAGTTGCCATATCGAACATCTCACTTTGTTTGCATCGAAGCACTTTGGTTGTGAAGCAAACCCGTTAGCTCTGGTTTAGCTCCATTTGATTAAAAAAAAATCACGTTGCGAAAAATATAGGCATTAAATGGTCATTCAGCAAGAAAAACCATTCCGGAAGCGCCGGTTTTTGGGGCAAATGCCGATCCGTCGTTCGCAATCGAAAACATTGCACCGCAACAGGGCATTTTGAGCGATGCCACCCGCTATCTGTTAGGAATCACTGACGAAACATTAGGGTTCGATTTACCTGCCGCAGTGCAGCATGAGCGGTTAATGGCCATATCGGCCCCCTCGGCCCTGAGCATGCCTGAAAGATTTTTCGAAGAATTCGCAAAACATCGCCAATCTGGCACGCGGCATGCATCTATATGGCCAGCCCTTGAACGCGAATGTTGCTTCCGGTGGCGAAAGCCACGGCAAGCCTCAAGGCTTCGCATTGTTACCTATGAGAGGTTCGTAATGACTAAGTTCAAACTCGAGTACATCTGGCTTGACGGTTATAAGCCGGTCCCCAACCTGCGCGGCAAGACACAGGTCAAGGAATTCGATGAATTCCCGACGCTCGAGCAGCTGCCGCTTTGGGGTTTTGATGGCTCGTCCACGCAGCAGGCCGAAGGCCACTCTTCGGATTGCGTTCTGAAGCCCGTCGCGATCTACCCCGATCCGGCCCGCACCAACGGCGTGCTGGTCATGTGCGAAGTCATGATGCCTGACGGCGTCACCCCGCATGCATCGAACAGCCGCGCGACCATCCTCGACGACGAGGACGCATGGTTCGGCTTCGAACAGGAATATTTCTTCTACCAGGACGGCCGCCCGCTCGGCTTCCCCGAGCAGGGTTACCCGGCTCCGCAGGGTCCGTATTACACCGGCGTCGGCTTCAAGAACGTCGGCTCGGTTGCCCGCGAAATCGTTGAAGAACATCTAGACCTCTGCCTCGAAGCCGGCATCAACCACGAAGGCATCAATGCCGAAGTGGCCAAGGGTCAGTGGGAATTCCAGGTATTCGGCAAGGGCTCCAAGCGCGCCGCCGACCAGATCTGGATCGCCCGTTACCTGCTGCTGCGTCTTTGCGAACAGTACGGCATCGACGTCGAATTCCATTGCAAGCCGCTCGGCGATACCGACTGGAACGGTTCGGGCATGCATTGCAACTTCTCCACCAAGTTCATGCGTGAAGTTGGCGGCAAGGAGTATTTCGAAGCCCTCATGGCCGCTTTCGCCAAGAACTGGCAGGAGCACATCGACGTTTACGGTCCGGACAACCACCTGCGCCTGACCGGCAAGCACGAAACCGCTCCGTGGAACAAGTTCTCCTACGGCGTTGCCGACCGTGGCGCCTCGATCCGCGTTCCGCACTCCTTCGTCAACAACGGTTACCGTGGTTACCTCGAAGACCGTCGTCCGAACTCGCAGGGCTGCCCTTACCAGATCGCTTCCGTCGTTCTGAAGACGATTGCAGAAGTGCCGCTCGCAAAGTCGGCTGCTGCCTGATAACCCAAGACATGGCGTCGCCCGCAACCGGGCGACGCCATTTTTATGTCCACCGAACGGCCGGACCAGACAGGCGACCTTTCGCCCTCTGCCCTGCGTGGAATATTCTTGCCTATGCGCAAACTCGAAGACGTTGCGTGGCTTTGACCAACCGCATCGGCTTTTCCGAACCGCGACACGGTTTTCGGTCCGATGCTCTAAAGCAAGAAGGTGAGCGATGGGCATTCTCAAAAAATTCTCTCTCGAAAACCGCATCGCCATCATCACCGGCAGCGGCCGCGGTCTCGGTTTCGAAATCGCCAGGGCCTTTGCCGAGGCTGGCGCCCACGTGTGGCTGACCGGCCGTAACGCCGAGGCGCTGGAAGAGGCAGCAGGCACACTTCGGCAAGCCGGCGGAAAAGCCGATTATGCCGCTTTCGACATTGCCGACACCGCCGCCGGAACTGCCCTCGTCCACCGCATCATGGACGAATTCGGCCATCTCGATATCCTCGTTAACAATGTTGGCGCACGCGACCGCCGCCCGCTTTCCGAATTCAGCGACGAGGACGTGCTGGAGCTTATCCGCACCGACCTCACCTCCTCCGTCTCGCTGTCGCGAGACGCCGCGCAAGCCATGAACACCAACGGTTACGGCCGCATCATCACCATCACCTCCATTCTCGGCCACATCGTCAGGCCGGGCGATGCGATCTATCCCGTTGCCAAGCAGGGGCTAACCGGGCTGATGCGCGCAATCGCTGTCGAATATGGCGCGCGCGGCATCACCAGCAACGCCATTGCACCCGGCATGTTCGCCACGGAAACCAATGCGGCCCTTGCCGAAAACCCTGACATGGTCGCCTTTGCCAAGCTGCGCGTGCCGCTTGAACGCTGGGGCAGGCCGGATGAAATCGCCGGTGCCGCCCTGTTTCTGGCCAGCGACGCCTCCTCCTTCGTCAACGGCCATGTGCTGACGGTGGATGGCGGCATGTCGGTGCGGCTGTGAGAATGGCAAAACACCTTTTGCGGGAAGGGGCTGGATCCTAGGCATGGCCGCACGGCAACGCATCATCCCCGTCAGGCGCGAATATAACCGCTGGGTCGCCAACCAGACGCTGGAAGATTATGCGCTGCGCTTCACCGCCAAAAGCGCCCGGCAATTTTCGTCCAACCGCATCTCCCACACCGCCATCGGCGCTATTTCCTTTCTGGCACTGGAAGCCATCGGCGGCGCGATCACGCTGTCATACGGCACCACCAACGCCTTTTACGCCATCATCGTCGCGGCCATTGCCATGCTTGCCGTCGGCCTGCCGATCAGCCGTTACGCCATCCGCCACGGCGTCGATATCGACCTCCTGACACGCGGCGCGAGCTTCGGTTACATCGGCTCCACCATCACCTCGCTGATCTACGCCGCCTTCACCTTCATGCTCTTCGCCATCGAGGCGTCGATCATGTCCGGCGCGCTGGAGCTGGCGCTCGGCATTCCCCTGTGGATCGGCTACATCATCTCCGCCGTCATGGTCATTCCGCTCGTCACCCACGGCGTGCGCCTCATCAGCCGTTTCCAGATCATCACCCAGCCCTTCTGGATCGTGCTGAACGTATTGCCCTTCATCTTCATCGCTTTGATGGACTGGGAAAAATACGATCTGTGGCGGGCCTTTTCCGGCATTCATCACGCCTCCGGTCCGCCGGGCACCGTGGCCCATTTCAATCTGGTGGAATTCGGCGCGGCGTCTGCCGTCATCCTCGCGCTGATGTCGCAGATCGGCGAACAGGTGGATTTCCTGCGCTTCCTGCCCGCCGAGGGACAGAGCCGCCTGCGCCATCGCATCGCGGTCTTTCTGGCCGGTGCTGGCTGGGTCGTCGTCGGCGTGCCGAAGCTGCTGGCCGGTTCCTTCCTCGTGGTCTTGACCTTCAGTTCCGGCGTCTCGGTAGACCGCGCCGCCGATCCGGCCCAGATGTACCTGACCGCCTTCGGCTACATGATCCCCAACCATACGGCGGCCATGCTGCTGATGGTCGCCTTCGTGGTGGTCTCGCAGCTGAAAATCAACGTCATGAACGCCTATGCGGGCTCGCTCGCCTGGTCCAACTTCTTCTCCCGCCTCACCCACAGCCATCCCGGCCGCGTGGTCTGGCTGGTCTTCAACGTGGTGATCGCGCTGCTGTTGATGGAACTCGGCATCTATCGCCTGCTGGAAGAAACGCTCGGCATTTTTTCCATCGTCGCCATGGCCTGGCTCTGCACCATCTCGGCCGATCTGTTCATCAACAAGCCGCTCGGCCTTGCCCCACCGGGCATCGAGTTCAAGCGCGCCCATCTCTACGATATCAATCCCGTCGGCGTTGGCTCCATGGCGCTTTCGGCCACCATTGCGCTGATGGCGCATTTCGGCACCTTCGGCGCACTCGCTGCCTCGCTTGCGCCCTATCTCACCCTCATCGTCGCCTTCATCGCCTCGCCGCTGATCGCGTGGGGCACGAAGGGCAAATTCTATCTGGCCCGCAAGCCGCGCCAGAAATGGCGCGAGCTAAGCGCCATCACCTGCTCCATCTGCGAACACCCGTTCGAGCCGGAAGACATGGCATGGTGTCCAGCCTATGCGGCGCCGATCTGTTCGCTCTGCTGCTCGCTGGACAGCCGCTGCCATGACATGTGCAAGCCGAAGGCCAAGCTCAACTATCAGGTCGCGACGGTCGCAAAATCTTTCCTGCCCCACCAACTGGTGGCAAAACTCGCCACACGGCTCGGACGTTATGGCATGGCGGCGGCCATCGCCGTCACCGCCATTGGCGGCATATTGGCGCTCATCGCCCATCAGGTCGGCACCGCCTCGCCGGCAACGGCTGACGTGGTCAACCGCACCATCCTCATCGTGTTTTTCGTCTTTGCCGTCATTGCCGGCATCGTCTGCTGGTTTCTGGTTCTTGCCCATGACAGCCGGGTGGTTGCGGAAGAGGAATCCTCACGCCAGAACACGCTGCTGTTGAAGGAAATCGCCGCACACAAGAAGACTGACGCCGCCCTTCAGGACGCCAAGGAAACGGCTGAGGCCGCCAACCGCGCCAAGAGCCGCTACGTGGTCGGCCTCAGCCACGAATTGCGCACGCCGCTCAACGCTGTTTTGGGCTACGCCCAGATCCTCGAACGCGATGAGACCATTCCCGCGCCGCGGCAATCGGCCATCAAGGTCATTCGCCGTTCCGCCGACCATCTCTCCGGCCTGATCGACGGGCTTCTGGATATTTCCAAGATCGAGGCTGGCCGCCTGCAGGTCTATTCCAACGAGATCAATATTCAGGATTTCCTCGACCAGATCGTCGATATGTTCCGCCCGCAGGCGCAGGCCAAGGGTCTGGAATTCCGGCATGAACGCGCCCATTCCCTGCCGCAATATGTCCGCACGGATGAAAAGCGTCTGCGCCAGATCCTCGTCAACCTGCTCTCCAACGCCATCAAGTTCACCGACGAGGGCAGCGTCACCTTCGATGTCGCCTATCGCAGCCAGGTGGCAAGCTTCACGGTGTCGGATACCGGGCGCGGCATTGCCGAAAAAGACCTCGCCCGCATCTACGAGCCTTTCCAGCGCGGCGAGGCCGAAAGCGTGCGCCCCATGCCGGGCCTTGGCCTCGGCCTCACCATCACGAGGCTTCTGACCAACACGCTGGGCGGCGAGATTTCCGTCTCCAGCGAAAAGGACAACGGCTCCACCTTCCGCGTCCGTCTCATGCTGTCGGCCGTGCACCGGCCAAGTACCGCACCTGCGCCGGAAAAAACCATTCGCTCCTATTCCGGCCCACGCCGCACCATCGTGGTGGTTGATGATAACGAGGATCACCGCGAGCTGATGCGGCAGGTGCTTTCGCCGCTCGATTTCGTGGTGCTGACCGCCCAGAGCGGACCGGAATGCCTGACACTCATCGAAGGCGTGCAGCCCGACCTCTTTCTCATCGATATCTCCATGCCCGGAATGTCCGGCTGGCAGCTTGTGACAAAGTTGCGTGAAGCAGGGCAGACGGCTCCGCTCATCATGCTCTCGGCCAATATCGGTGACGGCACCGTAGCGGGTGCTGGAGAAGACAATCACAACGACGCCATCGCCAAGCCGGTCGATATCCGCCACCTGTGCGACAGGCTTGCGGTGCATCTCGGCCTGAAATGGATTTACGATACCGACCTTCCCCCGGCACCCATCCCCCAGCCGCCGGCGCAGATCGTTCATCCCGGCGCAATTCATATCAAGGATTTGCAGAGGCTCGGCGAAATAGGCTACATACGCGGCATAGAGGCAAAACTCGCAGATCTCGCCCGCAACACCAACAACCTGCCCTTCACGCAAGAGCTTGGCACCTATGTGCAGGCCTTCGATCTGGCCGGTTACGCCCATTTTCTAAAGCGGTTTGAAGAGAGCGACAGGGGAGACGGCAAGGCATGAGCGGGCAAGGCGCAGCACTGCCGAGAGACATTGTATTGCTGGTGGATGACAGCCCGGAAGCGCTGGGGTTCCTCACCGATGCGCTGGAACAGTCAGGCTTTTCGGCGCTGATCGCCACATCCGGTCAGGCCGCGCTCAACATTGCCGAACGCATCACGCCCGATATCATCCTGCTCGATGCGGTCATGCCGGCCATGGACGGTTTCGAAACCTGCCGCCGCCTGAAGGCCAACGCCGCCGTGGCCCAGGTGCCTGTCATCTTCATGACCGGGCTGACGGAAACCGAACATGTGGTGCGGGCGCTCGAATCCGGCGGTGTCGACTATCTGACCAAGCCGATCAACATCGATGAGCTGCGCGCCCGTATCCGTGTGCATCTCTCCAATGCCCGCTCGGCGCAGAGCGCCCGCGTGGCGCTTGATGCCGCCGGACGCCACCTGCTTGCCGTGCGCGCCAACGGCGCGATCCACTGGTCCACACCACAGGCAACCCGGCTGGTCAACGCCGCCACCGGCCGTGATGATGGGCTGGAGATTGTCGTTGCACATATTTCCGGCTGGCTGGCCGACAGGACAACGGTGGATTCCGCCCGCGATGCACCGCTGACGATCACCGAGGCCGGGCGGCCCGCTTTGCAGCTCTCCTTCCTCGGCGCAATGGGACCGGACGAATATCTCTTCCGTCTGACAGCCGCCAACGAGAAATCCGACGACCACCTGCTGAAGGACCACTTTGCCCTGACAACGCGCGAATCGGAAGTTCTGCTGTGGATTGCCAAAGGCAAATCCAACCGCGATATCGGCGATATTCTCGGCCTTTCCGCCAGAACCGTAAACAAACATCTGGAACAGATTTACGTCAAACTCGGTGTCGAAAACCGCGCCTCCGCCGCCGTCAAGGCCGCGCATATTTTGCATCAGGGGTGACGGCTGCAACTAATGTGATACGGTTGGAAAAACATATATTTTCCGCTTAAGCGTAGAGCATCGACTTATTCGCCGAGCGAGTGCAGCATATTTCTTCTCCGCTCGAGGAAAAGAAACAAGCGGCAACGCCGCAATCCAAGTCCCTCCAAAAAACATCACCTTCCATCCAACCCAAACCCCGCGCAGGGAGGTTCCCATGCACCATTTCATTATTCTTTCCGGCTGCTCCGGCGGCGGCAAATCAACCCTGCTTGCCGAGCTTGCTCACCGTGGTTTCGCGACCGTCGAGGAACCGGGGCGGCGCATCGTGATTGAGGAAACGAGAAATAACGGCACCGCCCTCCCCTGGATCGACCTGGAAGCCTTTGCCCGCCGGGCGATCGCCATGGCGCTGGAGGACCGGCAAAAGGCGCCAGCGGAAGACTTCGTCTTCTTCGACCGCGGCCTGATCGACGCCGCCTCAGCACTTCACCATATAAGCGGCGATGGCTTCATCGAAACGCTGCGGCACGCGCACCGCTATAACCCGCTGGTTTTCCTCACCCCGCCCTGGCCGGAGATCTACCGAGGCGACAGCGAGCGCAAGCATGGTTTCGAGGTGGCAGTGGAGGAATATCAACGCCTGCTGCACGACTATGCCCGTCTGGGTTATGAGACGATTGTGCTGCCGAAAGCCCCCGTCACGGAACGTGCCGATATTGTGCTGGAGAGGCTGGCGGCTGAAGCTGGCTGAAGGCGCGATCATAGCCGAGTTGTCTCGAGCCTTTCCCACCACCCTCATTTCGTCTTTGAGACGGAATCCGTCTGACGCACGGCTCGTAAACTGTTTTAGCCCAAGGACTTGGGCTGGCTGGGTGCTGACGCCGGAAATGCCCCGCACCAGAAAGCAGAAAGCCCGGTCTTGCGACCGGGCCTCCATATTGCAGTCCAGTAGGACTTACGTCCCCTGCTGGATGTAGGTGAACTTGCCGTCCGGGCCCTTCTTCCACTCGTACATGACGTAACCGGGAAGCTTCGGGTCGCCCTTCTCGTCGAAGGAGATATCGCCGAGTGCGGTCGGGAAGGTGCCCTTCTTCAGAGCTTCGGCAACCTTTTCCGGCTCAACGGAACCGGCAGCCTTGGCAGCACCGGCAATCGCCTGCAGGGCGGCGTAGGAGTAGAGCGTGTAGGCTTCCGGGTTGAAGCCGGCGGCCTTGAACTTCTCTACCAGTTCCTTGTTTTCAGGACGCAGCGTCGGATCGGGACCGAAGGTGTTCAGCGTGCCTTCGACGGCGTCGCCGGCGATGGAGGCAAGTTCGTTCGAGACGATACCGTCGCCCGAGATGAGCTTCGCCTTCAGACCCTGGTCAGCCGACTGGCGGATGATCAGACCGGCTTCGGTGTGCAGGCCACCCCAGTAGATAACGGAAACGCCGGCTTCCTTCATCTTGGAGATCAGTGCGGAGAAGTCCTTGTCGCCGACATTGACGCCTTCATACATGGCTTCCGTCAGGCCGGCCGCATTGGCTGCCTTCTTGGTTTCGTCGGCAAGGCCCTGACCATAGGGGGTCTTGTCGTGAATGATGGCGATCTTGGCGTCCTTGTAGTGGTCGGCCAGATATTTGCCGGCAATGCCACCCTGCTGGTCGTCACGACCGCAGGTGCGGAAGGTGTTCCACAGGCCACGCTCGGTGAAAACGGGGTTGGTCGCAGCAGGCGTTACTTCGAGAATGCCGTTTTCGGCATAAACTTCGGAAGCCGGAATGGAGACGCCGGAGTTGAAGTGACCGACGACGAACTTCACGCCATCAGCAACGAATTTGTTGGCAACCGAGATACCCTGCTTCGGGTCGGAAACGTCATCGCCGAGAACGATCTTGATCTGCTCGCCGTTGATGCCGCCTGCAGCATTGATATCCTTCGCAGCCTGTTCAGCACCCTTCTGAAGCTGAGCGCCAAATGCGGCGTTCGGGCCTGTCAGCGGGCCGCCGACAGCGATCACGATATCGGCCCAGGCCGAACCGCTGAAGGCGACCATGGCGGTCAGCGCAACGGCGGAAAGAAGAGACTTCTTCATTACTATACTCCCAGTTCCTTTGGATGGGTTGACTACCAGGACCTGTTCAGTACCCACCTTAACCGAACAGGAAACGTTCCACTCACGCGAGTATCGTGCAGCCGGAGGAATCCGGCTGTCAATCTTTCTTTTTATATGAAAATGCCGACGTCCGATCGTAGAGCCAATAGTAGTTATTGACCAT
The DNA here is from genome assembly GCF_009649785.1 of Agrobacterium tumefaciens. Classification (GTDB taxonomy): domain Bacteria; phylum Pseudomonadota; class Alphaproteobacteria; order Rhizobiales; family Rhizobiaceae; genus Agrobacterium; species Agrobacterium tumefaciens. The sequence continues at coordinate 52,558 of NZ_WJOK01000019.1, forward strand.
CTGGCTCGTCCTGCGCATGCGGAAACCGATGCTGGAAAAAGCCAGAAGAAGAACGACGTCAAACACGTAGTAGAAGCCGTTGATGAACGGCCCGTTGAAAAGCGCGAAATGCAGAAACCGCATCACGAGCCCCAAAGCCAGCGTATAGATCACCACACGCGGGAAATCGCCCCAGCCATCGGCGACGGATCTGCCCGTGCGCCACGCCGTCCAGAAACCAAGAAGAACAACCAGTGCGCGCAGAATATAACGCACGCCGCTATCGGTCTCGAATAAAAGGCCCTGCATCTTCTTTCCCCATCAGCGCCGGGATGCAAATGTCCGGCCCTGCCTTGTTTGTCGTCCCGCCGTTTTTCCGGCAGGCATTTTATTGTTTGCCACCGGCCATTTCCCCTTCGAAAACGGCCGGGCGCGGTTCGTTATCTTGCGCCGCAAAATTTCCGGCGCAAGTAAAATCTTTCAGTGCCGGCCGCCTTCGAGATAGGCCGCGCGTACCTGCGGATCAGCCAGCAATTCCCTGCCCGAACCGCTCATCGTCACCTTGCCGTTGACCATCACATAGGCGCGGTCGGAAAGCTTCAGTGCCGCAAAGGCGTTCTGCTCCACGAGGAAGACGGTCAGGCCCTCTTCCTGGTTGAGCTTCTTGATGGCCTCGAAGATGCCCTTGACGATCAGCGGGGCAAGGCCCAGCGACGGTTCGTCCAGAAGCAGCAGTTTCGGCCGTGCCATCAGCGCGCGGCCGATGGAGAGCATCTGCTGCTCGCCGCCGGAAAGCGTACCGCCACGCTGGCTCTGACGTTCTTTCAGCCGCGGGAACATGACGAAAATCTTCTCGACGTCCTCTTTGAAATATTTGAGGTTGTCGAGATTGGCGCCCATCTGCAGGTTTTCCAGCACCGTCATGCGCGGGAAAATCCGGCGGCCCTCGGGTGACTGGGCAATACGCTTGCGGGCGATGAGGTGCGTCGGCAGGCGGGTAATGTCTTCGCCGTCGAACGTCACCTGGCCAGTGCGCGCCTGCGGGCTGCCGCAGATGGTCATCATCAGTGTCGATTTGCCGGCGCCGTTGGCGCCGATAAGGCTGACGATCTCGCCCTTGTTGACCTCGACATCGACACCGGCCAATGCCCGGATGTTACCGTAATAGGTTTCGACACCCTGTACTTTGAGAAGCGGTTCACCGGACATCAGGCCACTCCTCCGTCGAGTTCTTCCGCAATCACGTCTTCCACTTCATCATCCTCGACACCCAGATAGGCGGCGATGACCTTCGGGTCGTTCTTCACATGGTCCGGCGAACCGTCGGAAATCTTCTGGCCGTATTCGAGAACCACGACGTGATCGGAAATCTGCATAACCACCGACATGTCGTGCTCGATCAGAAGCAGCGACGTGCCTTCGTCGCGGATACCGCGCAGCAGCGCATTGAGCGCCAGCGATTCCTTCGGGTTGAGACCGGCCGCCGGTTCATCGAGGCAGAGAAGTTCCGGCCCCGTGCACATGGCGCGGGCAATTTCCAGACGGCGCTGCGCGCCATAGGGCAGATCGCCGGCCGGGTCGTCGGCGCGGTCGGTCAGATCGGCCTTGTCCAGCCAGTATTTGGCCTTATCGATCGAACTGTTGACCGCCTTCTTGTAGGCGGGCAGGCCGAGAAGACCGAGAATGGTGTAGCCCGATGCCTTCATAAGCGCATTGTGCTGCGCCACCAGCAGGTTTTCCAGAACCGTCAGACCCGAAAACAGGCGGATGTTCTGGAAGGTACGCGCCACCTTCGCCTTCTTGGTGATCTCGAAATCCGGCAGGCGCTCCAGAAGATGCGCCTCGCCGTTTTGCTGACGCATGGTGATCATGCCCATCGTCGGCTTGTAGAAGCCGGTGATGCAGTTGAAAACCGTGGTCTTTCCAGCACCGTTCGGGCCGATCAGCGCCGTGATCTCGCCACGCTTCGCCTCAAAGGAGAAGTCATTGATGGCCATCAGGCCGCCAAACCGCATCGAGAGATGTTCGACCTTGAGGATCGTGTCGCCAGTTAGATTGGGTGTCATGTTTGTCGTTCCGGAAGCCATCAACCGTGACCTTCCTTGGTAAAGCTGCCCGAGACGGCCTTGCGTTCCCTGAGGAAGGCCGTCGGTTCTCGTGAGCCGACAAAGCCGCGCGGCTTGAACAGCATGACGATGACCATGGCGAGACCGAACAGCAGCATGCGGTAGAGTTCCGGCGTGAAATCAGGCCCGAAGACATGCTTCAGGAATTCCATTTCGCGCAGCAGCTCCGTGCCGCCGACCATGACGAGCGCGGCAATGGCGATGCCCGTGAGCGAACCCATGCCGCCGAGAACGACAATGGCAAGGATGACGGCCGATTCCAGGAAGACGAAGCTTTCCGGCGATACGAAACCCTGACGGGCGGCGAAGAACGAACCGGCGAAACCGCCAAACATCGCGCCTGTCGCAAAAGCGGTAAGCTTGGTGATGACAGTATCGATGCCGAGCGAGCGGCAGGCGATTTCGTCTTCACGCAGAGCTTCCCACGCCCGGCCGATCGGCATGCGGCGCAGCTTGATGGTGACGTAAGCCGTCAGCATGCACAGAAGCAGGATCACGTAGAACAGGAAGATCTTGTAATAGGCCGACGACATCGTCAGGCCGAAGGCCTTGGCGAAATTGTTCGGCGCGCCGACATCGAAGGACCAGATGCCGAAGATAGACGCCTTGGCGATGCCGGAAATGCCGAAGGTGCCCTTGGTCACATCCGTCCAGTTCAACAGCACGAGACGGATGATTTCACCGAAGGCGAGCGTGACGATGGCAAGATAGTCGCCACGAAGTCTGAGCACCGGGAAGCCGAGAATGATGCCCCAGAAGCCCGCGAGAATGCCGGCCACCGGCAGAAGCACCCAGAAGGACAGGCCGAGATGGCTTGACAGCAGCGCGTAGGAATAGGCGCCCACCGCATAGAAGGCCACATAACCGAGATCGAGCAGGCCCGCGAGGCCAACGACGATGTTGAGGCCCCACGCCAGCATCACATAGATCAGGATCTGGATGCCGAAATTGTCGACGAATTTCAGCGAACCCTGAAAACCGAACAGCTGCACGGCGACGACGGGATAAAGCAGCAGCAGGACAAGCGCGAGCTTCAGGAAGTGCTTGTGGAAAAAGCCTTTTTCCTCGGAGATTTCCAGAATGCCGCTTTTGGCCTTGGCAAGCTTGCGGCGATCCATCGACGGCCGGATGAAGCCGACCATCAGGAAACGGCCGATGGCGGCGACGCCGACGAAGATCGACAGAAGACCCCAGCGGGTGCCCCAGATAAGCTGGTTGTTGATATCCTGATAGGTGACGATACCGACGTAAAGAATGAACATGCCGAGCGAGACGATGCCCGCAAAGATGCCTTCCTTCACCGCCGTTGCCATCAGGCTCGGGCTGGAAGTGTCGTTTTCGGAAGCGATATTGGTCATGGGATCACACCTTCTCGACTTCCGGACGACCGAGAATACCGGTCGGCTTGAAGATCAGCACGAAAGCCAGGATGCCGAATGCCGCGACATCCTTGTAGGCAATGGAGAAATAGGCGGACCAGAGAGATTCGATGAGGCCGATCAGGAGACCACCGAGAACGGCGCCCGGAAGCGAACCGATACCGCCGAGAACCGCTGCGGTAAACGCCTTGACGCCCGGAATGAAGCCATCGTTGAACGATGCGACACCGTAATACATCAGATACATCGTACCGGCGACCGCCGCGAGTGCGGCACCCATGATGAAGGTGATCGAGATCGTCTTGTCGACATCCACACCCAGAAGGGCCGCCATCTTGCGGTCCTGTTCCGTGGCGCGCTGCGCCCGGCCGAGCGGAGTCTTGTTGACGATGTACCAGAAGGCGAACAGCAGCACCGACGTCACCGCCATGATGATGAACTGCTTCAGCGAGACGGTGATGGAGCCGAAATGGTAGCTGTCCGTCACCATTGACGGGATCGGCTTGTTACGCGGACCCTGTGTCACCTGGATGAAGTTGGACAGCGCGATCGACATGCCGATGGCGGTGATCAGCGGCGCAAGGCGGAACGAGCCTCTGAGCGGACGGTAGGCCACGCGCTCGATCACCCAGTTCCACAGGCCGGTCATCAGCATGGCGACGACCATCATCAAAATCAGAAGAAGCGCCACCGGAATACCGGCAAAAAACGATGTTGCGATCAGAAAAACGATCAGCGCGGCGAAACCGCCAAGCATGAAAATATCGCCGTGAGCGAAGTTGATCATGCCGATGATGCCGTAGACCATCGTATAGCCAATTGCGATGAGGCCGTAGATCGATCCAAGAGTCAGCCCGTTGATGAGCTGCTGGATAAAATACTCCATGTCTTTCCCCTGGGCATGACCTCTAATGAGCCACGCCTCGTTTATGTTAATTATAGGGAGAACCTTTTCGATTAGCCCCCACCTGCAAAATGCATATCGTGTTCGCTAAAAATGTGAAGTCAAAAACGGGCGATCCTGCACAAAATTTGGAATTTCCACATTCGTTGCCGTTTTCCCGATCAGAATAGCCAGGATTTCGGCAGTAAGTGCTAAAAAAATGGCGTTCGAATGCTTATTTCAGTGTTGCCTGACGCATTGTTTGACGGGTGGCGGGCAAAAGAGTAGCGAAATAGAGGGGCAAAGGATCCCCGGCACGAAATGGCAACGGCAACAAGATGATCGACATATTGACGAAAGCGGCGCTGGACGCCGGGCAGGCAATCATGGTGGTCCATCGCGCCGGGCCACACGTATCGTACAAGGACGATTGCTCACCCGTGACCGAGGCAGACCAGCGGGCGGAGGTGATCATTCTGCAGGCACTGGCTGCGCATTTTCCCCAAATCCCGGTCATTGCCGAAGAAGCGGTCTCGAACGGCATTCTGCCGGAGACAGGCACGGAATTTTTTCTGGTCGATCCGCTGGATGGGACCAAGGAATTCATTTCCGGCAAGGATGATTTCACCGTCAATATCGCCCTGATCAGAAACGGCGTGCCGGTTGCAGGCGTGGTTTACGCCCCCTGCCGCGGCCAGGCCTGGACCGGCAAGGACAACAGCGCCGAAAAGCTCGCAATATCAGGCGAAGGCGCGATCCTCGCGCGCCACCCCATCCGGGCACGCCAGCGCGGCGCCTCCCCCGTGGCGCTGATCAGCCGCTCGCACTGTACCGCGAAAACGGAAGCCTTCGTGGCCGAACACGGCCTGAAAGACTGCATTTCCGTCGGTTCCTCACTGAAATTCTGCATGCTGGCGGAAGGTGCTGCCGATATCTATCCCCGCTTCAGCCGCACCATGATGTGGGATACGGCGGCAGGCGACGCCGTACTGCGCGCCGCCGGTGGCAGAACGCTGGATTGCGAGGGGCGGCTGCTTGCCTATGAGGTGAGAGGCGATGGTGAAGATGCACTCGCCAACCCGGATTTCATTGCCGAGGGCGCAATGGCAGCGACGGTGGAAATTGCGACATAAGCCTGCGAGGAGACCGCTAGACCTCCTTCGGTGATCAGGCGTTTTTAGGCGTTCGCTGCGGTGTCTGCGGCTTACCCCCCTTTGCCCTGCCGGGCATCTCTCCCACAAGGGTGGAGATCGACTCGTGGCGGGGTCCCGCCAATCTCGACGTTTGAGAACGAAGCGGGGGTAGCGATCTTGCTGATCTCCCTCCTTGTGGGGGAGATGCCCGGCAGGGCAGAGGGGGGTGAAGCCGCAGGCACCTGAGGCCCCTTGCCAACTCATGCCATCTCAGCAACCACGGAATGCACTCCCTACCGAAGCCGCAAAAATAATTTCATCCCCGCTCATCCCCGCCCCGCCGCGCCGCATCACAATCGCCGGCGAACAGCCACGGAGCGCGGAAGAGACATCATGACTGAACAGACGGCGAGACTTAGGCTTCCTTATATCCTGCCCTCGCAGGCACAGAAACACGTCACCCACAACGAGGCGCTGCAGCGGCTGGACGCGATCGTCCAGCTGGTCGTCAAGGACGTGGTCGCCGCCCCGCCCGACAATGCGCCGGAGGGAGACTGCTTCCTGCTCTCGCTTGACGCCGCTGGCGACTGGGCGGGCAAGGGCGGGAAGCTTGCCTTCCGGCAGGACGGTGCATGGCTGCTGATAGCGCCGCAACCCGGCTGGACGGCATGGTTTGCCAGCGAGGGTAAACATCGCGTCCTGCGGGACAGCGCATGGCGGGACGTGCCGCTGCCTGCCGCAGCGACCCTCGAAAGGCTTGGCATTGGCACACAGGCCGATGCCACCAACCGTCTGGCGCTTGCCGCCCCCGCCAGCCTCTTCACCCACACAGAAGAGAACGGCAACCACCGCATGGCGATCAACAAGGCGGCAAAGGCCGATACTGCCTCGCTGCTGTTCCAGTCCGGCTGGAGCGGCCGGGCGGAAATGGGCCTTGCAGGCAATGACGGTTTTTCGATCAAGACCAGCGCCGACGGCATTTCCTGGCACACGGCCCTTTTGTGCAGCGGCGACGGCAGGGTCACGATGCCGAACCGGCCCGTGGTTCTGGCCAGCCTGCCTTCGGGCACGACGAGGCCGGCCAACGGCTCGGCTTCGGGGTTTTCGATGCTCTTCATCGATGAGGGTGGTTTCGTTCTCGGCGACGCGGTCGGCACAGGCGGCGGAAGGGAACTCGTCGTTCCCGTGAAAGGTCTCTATCTGGCCACCCTGTCGCTTGCTGTGGTGTCCTCATCCGGGCACCGGGTTTCGCTTGCCGTCAACGGCGCGGCTGGCGGCCTCACTGTAGCGGGCAACGCCTCCAATGCCGGCACCTCGCAGTCGACGACCCTTATCCTGCCCCTCAATGCCGGCGATCGCCTGCGGCTGGTGCATGAGGGAACCGCGGAATTTGTCCACGGCAGCGGGAAAACGTGCCTTTCGCTTGCGGCGTTGTGAGGAAAACAACCGATGGACGATAAAAAACACGATTTTTGGAAAAATTTTTTCCCGACAAAATAAGGCGACTCGAACAAATCGGGCGAAACCGTTCAAATTCTTAATAAATTGTCACGAACTGCTTAGGCAATTTTTAAAGGTACGGGGCTAAAGTTCCCGTCATATGGTCTTGAGTTTGTATAGAGTGTCCAATGACCGAAATGATACGCCCACGAGTTAAATATGTCATCGGCCCCGATGGCAGCCCTCTGACGATTGCGGATCTTCCGCCGTCAAATACCCGTCGATGGGTTATTCGCAGAAAGGCAGAGGTCGTCGCCGCCGTGCGCGGAGGACTTCTGAGCCTTGAGGAAGCCTGCGAGCGTTATACGCTCACCGTCGAAGAATTCCTGTCCTGGCAGTCGTCGATTGCCGATCATGGCCTTGCAGGCCTGCGCACGACGCGCATTCAGCAATATCGCCACTAAACCAGTGCGCCGGCGCGGCAACGCGCCCAAACCGAACTTCCAAAACGCCCCGTCGCATCGACGGGGCTTTCGGTTTGATTTTGGATTTCCCCTGAAAATTGCCAGACACAGCCGGTGACTGTCACCGGTTTGTGTCCACTGCGTTCGCTATCCCGCTGTTTCAATTCAGGCGCAGGCCGTTACAGTGGAAAAAACGAAAAGCAATGCGAAGGCAGAGATCATGGATATCAAGACAACCGAAACCGGATCGCGCGGCGAATATTCGGCAACCATCGACGGCCACAAGGCCGAGATGACCTATTCGCGCACCTCCCCTTCCCTCATCATCATCGACCATACCGGCGTGCCCGATGCACTGCGGGGCAAGGGTGTCGGCCAGGCGCTCGCCGCCCATGCCATCGATGAAGCGCGCAAGGGCGGCTGGAAAATCATTCCGCTCTGCCCCTTCTTCAAGGCTCAGACGCTACGCCACCCTGACTGGGCAGATGTTATCAAGGGGTAACTAGCCAGACGGGCTGAGGCTTGGGACAAACCTCAAGTTTGTTTTTTAGCGAAAGCGGAGCCCACACGCTCCGTCACCCCGGCCAAGAGCCGGGGTCCAGCCAGCTCAAATTCTTGAGCTTAAGGGAATCTTCCGCCGCGCAGACGCGCGTCGGTTGGATGCCGGATCAGGCCCGGCATGTCGACGGATAGGTTTCAGGCTGCCAGCAATCACGCCACCTTCAGCGGCGGTGTTCCTGCATGTATGCTCCTTCGAACTTCGGCCCGAAATTCCGGCGTATCCTCGGCGCCATGCACTGCCACGGCATGTTGAACCGCCGCTTCCATGAGCTCCTCCGGCGTATCGGCTGAGATGGCGATCGAGCATTTGCTGTCGCTCGGGAATTCGCGGCAATCGATATATTGGCGGGCCATTTGTTTCCTCCCCGCTTCTGGCCCACCCGCGTCCGCGCAGGGCGCGCGTGGGACAAGCCTCCGGCTCTTGGTCGGAACTTCACCAAATTACGCCTTTCCCCGGCCCCGGACAATCGAAAACGCAGGGATTCCCTGCATCCCTGCCGCGCAAGAAACCGACCGGGCAAGGCGCTGCGGTGCGCCAAAGCAAAAGGCCGCCAACGAGGGGCGGCCTTCCAGAAAAAAGCATGGGCATCCCGTCATTGAAAGCCGCCTCCTGATCCACCGGCAGCCGTCAATGAGGACGATCCCTATAAGATCTTGCGCCAATACCTAGGCGCGGGCGCGGATCGCTCCGTCGCGGTTTTCCAGTGCCGCCGCCTTTTCATATTCGGCCTGCACCTCTTCCAGAGAAGCCTCTGCGGCTTCCTGCTGGGTCTTCAGCTCCCGGATCGAGACCTGAAGATTGTCCGCACGCTGACGCGCGGCCTTGGCGAAGGTCGGATATGCGAAGTGGGTCGGATCGGTAATGCCGGACTTGCTCTCTTCCAGCGATATCTGATGCACCAGTTCCTTTGCCATCCGCTCAAACTCGGACATCATCTGCTGCAACTGGCTAAGTTGCCGGCGTTTTTCATTAACCTGAAATTCTTTCAGGCGAACCAGGCTGTCACGCGACTTCATACGCAATACTCCATGGATAGCGAGACCCGGATCAAAAAGGCACTATGCCCCCTCGATCGGCCCGTTTAACCCGCCCGCTCAACCGGCCCGGTTAACCCGTTGTGCCGGAATGATTCCCAAAAGTTACCCGGCGTTAATAAAAAAACGCCGCCGTTAACCTTTCGTTTACGGGCATCGTTAATGATAAACACGATCATTTAAGGGTCGGTAAATGCCAGGTCCAAAAAAACGGGCCCGACGATGTAAGAGTCGATTGAATCACTTAGCGAGATATCCTCACGTTAAGCTTCAATTTTGGCGATGGTGGATTCACGTGCAAAAACAGCGAAATGCCAACTTTGCTTAATAAATTCGATACACCTTGCCAAAGGCAATTAGAATTTGTTAACCATTTGGTGGCAGCCTGCAAATCAGGCAACGTCTGGATCCGCATCGCGCGAGGCAATGATTTACCAATCTGCGGGCGGCAAAGGGGATAATTATGCGGGTTCTACTTATTGAAGACGACAGCGCAACAGCGCAGAGCATCGAACTGATGCTAAAGTCGGAAAGTTTTAACGTCTACACGACCGACCTCGGCGAGGAAGGCGTGGACCTCGGTAAACTCTACGATTACGACATTATTCTTCTCGATCTCAACCTGCCCGACATGTCGGGTTACGAGGTCTTGAGAACCTTGCGCCTTTCCAAGGTCAAGACACCCATCCTCATCCTCTCCGGCATGGCCGGTATCGAGGACAAGGTTCGTGGTCTCGGCTTCGGCGCAGACGACTACATGACGAAGCCGTTCCACAAGGACGAGCTTGTTGCCCGTATTCACGCAATCGTCCGCCGTTCCAAGGGCCATGCGCAATCGGTCATCTCCACCGGCGAGCTGATCGTCAATCTCGATGCCAAGACGGTTGAAGTGGGCGGCCAGCGCGTTCACCTGACCGGCAAGGAATATCAGATGCTTGAGCTGCTTTCGCTGCGCAAGGGCACGACGCTGACCAAGGAAATGTTCCTGAACCACCTTTATGGCGGCATGGACGAACCGGAACTGAAGATCATCGACGTCTTCATCTGCAAGCTGCGCAAGAAGCTCGCAAATGCCGCAGGCGGCGCAAACTACATCGAAACCGTCTGGGGCCGCGGTTATGTCCTGCGCGAGCCTGATGGAGCCACGGAATTTCTCGAAACCGCCTGATCCCCTTCAGGATATGGCAGTTTTTAAAAGACCCGCTGGCGACAGCGGGTTTTTTGTTGCGATTTCATGATTGGATAGTGCCATGGACCATTCTATCCCCACCCTCAGAACGGAACGCCTGATTTTGCGCCCGCAGATCATGGCGGATTTCCCCGCCTATCGCGACTTTATGGCGTCAACCCGCTCCATCGGCGTCGGCGGACCATATGACCTGCCGTCAACCTGGGGCGTTTTTTGTCACGATCTCGCCAACTGGCATTTTTTCGGCCACGGGGCGCTGATGATCGAACTTGGCGAAACCGGGCAATGTATCGGCCAGGTCGGCATCAATCACGGCCCGCTATTTCCCGAAAAGGAACTGGGCTGGCTGCTTTATGGCGGCCAGGAAGGCCACGGTTATGCTGCGGAAGCGGCCTCTGCACTGCGCGACTGGGCATTCGAGACCCTGAAATTGCAGACGCTCGTCAGCTATATCTCGCCGCGCAACAGCAAATCAGCAGCAGTTGCACAGCGCCTCGGCGGTGTTATCGACCCATTGGCACCACGGTCTGATCCCGAAGACCTTGCCTATCGGTATCATCCGCAAAAAGTGACCTGAAGGATCGGGACGTCGCGCAACGGTTCATCGAGACGTCCCGAACACCTGTCTTAATGCATTTCTACGTTCAGGAAGCCGACAATCGCCTCCGCGATCTGCCGGTGGATGGTCAGGCGGCCCCTGCCCCCGCCGTCACGGCAGACGAAACCTTCCTCCGGTGAAAGCTCCTCGACGATTTTTTCGCCGTTTGGCTTGCATATCTGCATGAAGCTGAAATGGCTGGCATCCGGTATTTCGCGATAAACTGTGGTCGCCTTTGGCAGATTGCGGGCGATATATTCCGAATCAGCCTTGATGGCGGCAATCTCGGGCGTTTCCACACCGGCGGCCAGAACCAGAACCGGTACATCGACACGTTTCAGCGTTTCCGGCAGGAAACCGGCAGCCGGGCCAGCGTCGAGCGCAATCACCGCGCGGATGCGAGCATCGCGCAAATCCATCGAAAGGCGTGGATCGGCCTTGCCGCCGTTAACGATTCCGACCTTGGCCAGCAACCGTGGCGCCTTGCATTGCGGCAGAGCCTTCTCCGCATTGCAGTCTTTTAGCGCGAGATCCGCGCTGTAGCGGGCGCCAGTCAGCTCCATGGCGGTCCAGCCGAGAGAATGGCCGATGACCGCGATGCGTGCCCTGTCTATTTTGCCAGCCAGTTGATCGTTATCGAGCAACGCCGTCAACGTTCGGCTGATGTCGCGCGGGCGTTCCCATAACGGCACGATCTCCATCGCATTCTCTTCAGTGAATGATTCGCCCGCGTGATCCGGCGCGGCCACGATATAACCCTGCTGAACAAGCTCACCGGCGATCCAGTTCAGATTGCGCCAGCTTCCGCCAAATCCGTGTGACAGCAACACCAAAGGACGGGAACCGGCCAGAAACGACGCATCAGGTTGAACCTCGAGACCATAAAAGGCAGCGTTTTCGCCCACCGTCTCAGTTTTTCCCGATGGTGCGGACGGATACCACAATGACAGGTTCAGCGTTCGCGTGCCCGAATCATCGGACAATTCCAGCTGTCTGAAACCAATCGCGTTCTCCGCCATCACGGGCGCAGCGGTGGAGAGGATGGCGATGGCGACCACAAGAAAATAGCGCATGTGAAGCTCCAAAAATTGATCTTGGATCAACCCTTGGTTCAAACCGCCACCGTCCGAGACCTCGAACAGGTTTCAGGACGCCCTGAAACGCGATTGAGACGGCACGGTGGGAATGCGCAGTACTAAACCCCCACCACCCGCTCGAAAAGCCGGATGGGATTGCCCCGGAATGTCGAATCGCGAAACAGGCGGAAGCCGAAACGGGCGGCGATGACGAGCGAGGGGGTGTTGAGTGGATCAATCATGCAGACGGTCCGCTGCGAAATTCCGCTGCGATCAAACCACCCTGTTGCCGCCGCCACCGCCTCGGTCGCGACGCCCTTGCCGTTCAGATCAGCATCGATTTTCCACATCGCTTCTGGCACGCCATCGAAATCGGTGCCGTTTCCACGGCGCATATGGGCAAAGCCCACCTCGCCGACGATACGCCCGGAGCTTGCCTCCTCCACGACAAAGGGACCGAAGCCGAAGACCGACCAATGGCCGATGAAGCGCAAAAGACGGGCAAAGGCGATTTCGGGGTCCAGCGGCGTAATCGATGTGACCCCTTCGATGGGCCGGACATCCGCGCTCCAGAACGCACAATAAAGCGCTTCATCCGTGATGGCGTGCGGCCGCAGGACGAGGCGCGCGGTTGTCAGACGTGTCATGAACCTCTTCCCCAAAAGCAAAAAAGGCCGGCGCGTCGGAAAACGCTACCCGGCCCTTTCACAAAACTACCTCTGCAACTGAACGATCACGCGGCAACCGTTTTTACGGTAAACACGATGCGATCCTCATGCACCTTGTATTCCACGGCCATATCGGCCTCCTCCGCCAGAAGCAGCGTGTAATAGGGCTGTACGGAATGGGCGTCGACCGCCTCTTCCAGCCTGCCTTCGTAGATCTCGGCGAATTTGGCCGGAATGCGCATCATCTTGCCCTTGACGGTGATTTCGAATTTCGCGTCACCCTCAGGGTCTTCCAGCACCACATCCACATTACCACCGCGCGGGATCGCGCTGTAGGACACGAGAAAGAGGTTGAGCAAAAGTTTGACACGATTTTTCGCGACGATGGCGCGTGGGCCGTTCCAGGTCACTTCGGCCTTCTTTTCGGCGGCAGCGAAATCCTTGGCGGCTTTTTCAGCCTCGCCGGTATCGATCGAAGCGCCAGCGGAGCCGGACGCGCCGAAAGCAAGGCGGGCGAACTTCAGCCGCACGGATGCGTTAAGAGCGGATGTGCGGATGAGATCCAGCGCATCGTCATCGGTGCCGCCCTCGTCCAGCAATTCGAGGCCGTTATTGATGGCGCCGACAGGAGAGATCACGTCATGGCACACACGACTGCACAGAAGAGCTGCCAGATCGGGGCCGGACAGCGTGATATTGAGTTTGCTCGTCATAAAATTCTCTCCTGCGCAAGGGAGGCGCGGACGGTGTGGAAATTGTTAAGCCATAATGACACCATATTTGGTAAACCGATTGTTAATAGGATGGTTTCAAAATGCCAAATGCCTTAACAGGCCACCCTGGAGCGCCCTGCGTCCGTTCGGACGTATAAAGGATGCTCTGGAACTTTGAATCTTCGCATGGGCCCTGCCGAAAATCGATTCGGATTTTCGGGCTGATGCACCAACGAACAGACGGACGGACATGACGATGCGCCTTACGAAAACCCGCACCATTGCACGCCTCGGACTGGGAAAGATTTTTGCGCTCCTTGCCAGCCTTTTGATGTGGGCCGCACCGGCCTCGGCCCAGAACAGCGATCAATATTCTTTTCAGGAAGTCGTGGATGCAGGCCACGGATTCTTCGGTGAAACCACCGGCGGCCTCGCCAAGGTGGTGGAACGCGCCTTCCAGCAATACGGTCTTCCGAACGGTTATATTCTGGGGCAGGAAGGTTCCGGCGCTTTCGTCGCGGGCCTTACCTATGGCGAAGGCACGCTTTATACCAAGAATGCCGGCCAGCATCCCGTCTTCTGGCAAGGCCCGTCGCTCGGCCTCGATTACGGCGGCCAAGGCACCCGCGCCATGATGCTGGTCTACAATCTGCCTTCGGTCGATTCGCTTTATCGCCGTTACGGCGGCGTCAGCGGCTCGGCCTTCATCGTCGCCGGCGTCGGCATGACCTATCTGAAAAGCAGCGATGTCACGCTGGCACCCATTCGCACCGGCATCGGCGCGCGCCTCGGCATCAATGTCGGCTACCTGAAGCTTACCCAGGAACCGACCTGGAACCCCTTCTGACGCTGAGATGGGGAGGCACTCTTGCGGCTCCCCGCGCAATTGCCTTGGCGATACCCCTCCCAACGGTTGCAATAATAGCGTAACGTGCTCTCGCGCTCCTCTTTCCGAATGCGCGCGTATCTGAGTTTCGGAGACTGTCTCGCGTGATTGAATATGCCATTCTTTTCGGATTGGGTTTTCTCACCGCAACCCTGCTGGCCTTGCTGATCGCGCCCGCGATCCATCGCCGCATCGTTGCCTATACGGAAAACCGGCTGCGCGCGACAATGCCCATCAGCCCCCAGGAAGTTCGCGCCCAGAAGGATATGGCACGCGCGCTCTATGCCGCCGAAAACGCCAAGGTTCGTCAGGAACTGGACACCGAACGGGAAAAGAACACCTCGCTCCGCCTCGCCAACGAGGCAGCATCCAGCGACGCCTATCGCCTCGGCGAGCAGAACCGCGGCCTTTTGCTGAAAATCGAGGAATTGACGCTGGAAATCGGCGAATTGCGAGGCGCACTCGACGCCAGCGAGGAACGCGCGAGCGCAATACAGGCAAACCTTCTGGAGCAGGAACAGGCCGCAAATGCGCGTGCCGGCCAGATGTCTGAGATCACCGCTCGCCTCACCAATCTGACCCGCGAGCTGGATGATTCGAAAATCCTCGCCGCCACCCGCGATCTGGAGGCCGAGCAGGCAAAACAGACCGCCTCGCGTTTCCGCAAGGAGGGCGAAACGGCGACCCGCGAATTGCAGGATGTCGCTGCCCGCAACAAGGAGGCCATGACGGCGGTTGCGCGCGAAAGCCGCAAGGTCACCCGGCTGGAAGAACAGATCGCCAGTGTCATGGCAAAAAATGCCGATCTCGACACAATGCTCACCCTGCGCAATCAGGAGGTTGCCCGCCTGAAGGAACAGCTTGCCGCAACCGGCGGCCGCGCCGACGACATGATCATCCGTCTGCCCAACCCCGCCGTATTGAACGGGGAAACCGCAAGCCAGCCGCAAAAGGCGCCCGTCCTGCCCGAAATCGCGCCCGTGGTCGCGGCAGACATTCCACCGGTCTCAACCGCCATGGAACCGGCAGCGACGCCGCCGGAAGGTCTGGAGCAGGAGATCGAGGATATCCGCAATCAGGGAACGGCACTGACCGAACGCCTGCTGAATGTGCGCGGCACCGGCAACGACGAACCGATCCGTCGCGAAATCGCCCGCATCGCCGCCCAGATGATCGCGCTCACCGCAGCGCAGGAGGGCGAGAAATCGCCGATCCCGGGGCTGCTTGCGAAAGCCACCGCCTCGACCGGCCGTGAGAGCCTTGCGAAGCGGGCGAGTGTGTTGATGGAGAAGCGGAAGGGTTGATACCTCTACGCCTTTGCGTATGCGGCTCACCCCCTTATGCCCGGCAGGGCAGAGGGGGGTAAGCCCCACGCGCAAAGGGTAAACCTAAACCCGCCCTATCGCCCCCGCCATCTGATAAAGCGCCAGCCCCGAAGCCGTCCCCGCATTCAAACTGTCCAATTGCGGCGACTGCGCAATCCGGGCGGTATGGAACCGAGACAATACCGATTGCGGCAACCCCTCACCTTCCGTGCCGATGACCAGCGCCATGCACTCCGAACGTGGAATATCGCGAATCTCGGTCTCGCCATTCGGCGAAAGGCTCCAGATTGCAAAACCGGCCTGCGAAAGCCGCTCCAGCATCTGCACCGCACCACCGCCGCGATGATAGGGAACCGAGAGAACGGAACCGACGGACACCCGGAGCGCCTTGCGATAGAGCGGATCGCATGAAGTCTCGTCCAGAAACACCGCATCGGCATAAAAGGCCGCGGCGTTGCGGAACATCGCACCCAGATTGTCGTGGTTGGAAATGCCGCAGCCCACCAGCACCAGCGACGAGGCGGGAAGCGCTTCCGTCAACCCGTCCAGCGTAATGTCACGCACCCGGCGGCCGAGCGCCAGAATGCCGCGATGCAGGTGAAAACCGACAATGCCATCCAGCACCGGCGCTTCCGCCACATAGACCGGCACATCGGGCGGAAAATCGGCAAGGATATCCGCGACGCCGGAAAGCCGGTTCTTGAGGATGAGAATGCTTTCCGCCGCAAAGGCTCCACCCGCCTTGTGGGCGGCGGCCAGCATGCGCAACACAACCGTGCCTTCCGCGATGAAACGGCCCTGGCGACCGGTGAGATCACGCTCGCGAATATCGCGAAAGGCGGCAATGCGCGGATCGGCCGGGTCTTCGACCGGGATCAAAGCCCGACCGTCCAGGAGCGCATGCGCGCCCGCCGGATCAATATGCTCACTGGGCATCGACCGTCACATCGGCGAGAAACCGGCCGGCCGCGACGTTGAAGACCAGCGCCTTGCGGGTGCCGTTGGCAAGCTTGCCGTAAAACAGCATGTCACCGCCGGAATAGCTGACATTGTCGATTGTAAAGCCCTGCGGCAGGCTGGCGGTCACGGCAAGCGGTCCGTTGCCGGTGGGAACCGCCAGATTTTGCGGTACGCTCTGCGTTACAACGGTTTTCGATGGTCCTACCGCCTTGTAGACAACCGCGCCGAACACAGCCATAAGGCTGATGAACATCACGGAGCCCGACACGATCTGCAAACGGATCATCTTGCGGCGAACTTTATCCATGGCCGGATCAAGCGGCTTGTCTTCCTGTTCGTCTTGCTCGATGTGCGTCATCGGGTTCCCTAGAATGCTGATTGATCGGAAAAATAAGAATGAACGACCCCTTTAAACAAGGCGGAGACGCAAGGAAAGTCCTGATTGCCGGCGAAGACGCCGAAGGCCGCATCGATGTGTGGCTGGCGGGCGAAGTTGGCGGCGATCTGTCGCGCAGCCGCCTGAAAGCCCTGATCGAGCAGGGTGCCGTTTTATTGAACGGCACGCCGGTGACCGAGCCGAAAAAGAAGGTGCACCCGCACGACCGCGTCGAGATCGTCATGCCGGAGCCGGAAGACCCCGAACCCAAGGGCGAGGATATCCCGCTCGATGTGGAATATGAGGACGACGACCTGATCGTGCTCGTCAAACCCGCCGGTCTCGTCGTGCATCCCGGCGCCGGCAACTGGACCGGAACGCTGGTCAACGCCCTCATTTATCATTGCGGTGACAGCCTCTCCGGCATTGGCGGCGTGAAGCGCCCCGGCATCGTGCATCGGCTGGACAAGGAAACCTCCGGCGTCATGGTCGTGGCGAAAAACGACAATGCACACCGCCATCTCGCCGCGCAATTTGCCGATCACGGCCGCACTGGCCCGCTGGAACGCGCCTACAAGGCCGTCGTCTGGGGCCGACCGCGCACGCTGCGCGGCACCATTGACGCCGCACTCGGCCGCGGCGCCGACCGCACCAAACGCGCCGTCAAGCGCGAGGACACGGACGATGCCCGCGAGGCGATAACCCATTACGAGGTTATGGAACGTTTCCATGAAAAGGCGGACGCGTCCTGCCTCGCCTCGATGGTGGAGTGCCGTTTGGAAACCGGCCGCACCCACCAGATCCGCGTGCACATGGCCCATATCGGCCATCCGCTGATCGGCGACCCCGAATATGGCGCGGCCTTCCGCACCAAGGCGAACCTGCTTGAGGAACCGGCAAGAAGCACCGTCAACCGCTTTCCGCGACAGGCGCTGCATGCCTATCTCCTGGCCTTCGAACACCCCCGCACCGGCGAGGTGATGGAATTCGAAACAGACATGCCTGATGATATGGAAGAACTGCTCATCGCCCTGCGGAGCTGAAAATGCCGCACGGCGAGGTCAAAAAAACCACGCCGTGCATCTTGCCGGAAGCCACGGAAAATAAAAAGAGATTAGCGGATAGCGATATTCCCCACATGGTCTTTCTTGTAGACCGCCCCAATTCCGCTTCAATCGTCGCACCTCTTCGAACCCCGGAAAGCTTGAAATCGTCACCGCGAATGCCGTGGCCGGACCTCTGGCTTGCCGAAAGACAGACGTTGCAAGGAACGCCGTTTTATCCGCAGAGCTGAACGGAACCGGCATGACGACGGGATCTATCGCGCATGAACACCGATGAACGCCAGTTTATCTTTCAGGAATTACGAAGCGTCGAAGGCTATATCGACCCACCCGACGCGCTTGTCTTCAAGGCGCTGCTGCAGGCGCAGACAAGGGACGGCCTGAAGGGCGGCATGGCGGAGATCGGCGTCTATTATGGCCGCTCCTATTTTCTGCTGCGCAAATTCGCGCAGCCGCAGGAAAAGGTTCTGGGCGTCGACCTGTTCGAACTCGACCCACCCTCGGACGGAAGCCTCGACCAATATGAGCGCCTGATGGAAAACGGCAGGCGGTTGGGTTTTGCGATGGATGAGGACTTGATCATCAAGGGCGATAGCACCCGGCTCGCACCCACAGATATTACGTCGCGGACCGGTCCCGTCAGGTTCTTCAGCATCGACGGCGGGCACCACCTGCACCATGTGCTGGCGGACGCGAAACTGGCGCTGGAGGTGATCGCCCCGCACGGCGTCATCGTCTTCGACGACACCTTCAACCCCGCATGGCCGGAAGTGACCGTTGGCGTCGCCGATTTTCTGCGCACCCACGGCCACAGCCTCGCCTGCTTCGCCATGACGAAATACAAGACCTATGTCTGCCGCCGCGAATTTCACGCTGTCTACGCGGACGCGATTGCCTCTGGCCCCGACTTGCAGACACTCGATCATGTCGAAACGGAGTTTCTTGGCTCCCGGGTCGTTCGCCTGCACAACCCCACCCGCAGGCGGGTCATGTATGAGTTGATGGTGCGCTCCGGTCTCGGTGGTTTTTCGGAACGAATTTACCGTTCGAAAGTTAAACAGGTCAAAGAAGGTGTCGCCGGGACATAACGCATGTGTGAACGCTGTGTTCGCTTGAAACGCGGCGGGTGCATACATATTTGTTACGTGGGTTCGTGCGGGGTCGGTAACGACCCGCCACTAGCGGTGTGCCTTGGGCGAGTAATCGCCAATCGATGAGGGTGCCGTTCCAGACCATAGATAAGGGGGTGCTTTATGGCCCGCAATAGTTTGCCTACAATTACGGCCGGCGAAGCCGGTCTCAATAGATATCTCGACGAAATCCGTAAATTCCCGATGCTGGAGCCGCAGGAAGAGTACATGCTTGGCAAGCGTTACGCCGAGCATGGCGACCGCGACGCCGCTCACAAGCTCGTCACAAGCCACCTGCGCCTTGTTGCAAAGATTGCCATGGGTTACCGCGGTTACGGCCTCCCGATTGGCGAAGTCGTGTCCGAAGGCAATGTCGGCCTGATGCAGGCGGTGAAGAAGTTTGATCCGGAACGTGGTTTCCGTCTGGCCACCTACGCCATGTGGTGGATCAAGGCTTCGATCCAGGAATATATCCTGCGTTCGTGGTCGCTGGTGAAGATGGGTACGACTGCCAACCAGAAACGCCTGTTCTTCAACCTGCGCCGGCTGAAAGGCCGTATCCAGGCGATCGACGATGGCGATCTGAAGCCGGAACACGTCAAGGAAATCGCCACCAAGCTGCAGGTTTCCGAGGAAGAAGTGATCTCGATGAACCGCCGCCTGCATGGCGACGCATCGCTGAATGCGCCCATCAAGGCATCCGAAGGCGAATCCGGCCAATGGCAGGACTGGCTGGTGGACGACCATGAAAGCCAGGAAGCCGTGCTGATCGAGCAGGACGAGCTGGAAACCCGCCGCCGCATGCTGGCCAAGGCCATGGGCGTGCTGAACGATCGTGAACGCCGCATCTTCGAGGCCCGCCGCCTTGCCGAAGATCCGGTGACGCTGGAAGAACTCTCATCCGAGTTCGATATCAGCCGCGAACGCGTGCGCCAGATCGAGGTTCGCGCCTTCGAGAAGGTTCAGGAAGCGGTGCAGAAGGAAGCCCTCGAAGCCGCCCGCGCGCTGCGCGTGGTGGATGCGTAAGGCTCGGTCTTTTTAAGAGAGCGGGGCTGAACTTATCGGCTACGTCATCCTCGGGCCTGTCCCGAGGATGACGTCGGAGTAATTGGCTCGACTGCCATCCCATCTCACTCCCCTTGGTGTCCGGCGTGACGAGAGAGTGAGATTCGTTGCCAGTAAATTTCTAAGCCCGCAGATCGCGAGATCTGCGGGCTTTTTATTTGCAAGACATAAGGAAGAAATGAGGGGACCGGCTTTAGCCGATCCCCAAGATCATCACTGACCGGTCGCGGGCTTTGCAGCCGCCCATTCGCGCAGCGCCGTGTCGAAGGCGGCGATGCCGTCATTGCCCTTTTGCAAGGTCAGAAGCGCACGGCGGCCGTTGCGGTAGGAAACCGGGATGTCGATCCAGTTGCGGCTCTTCAACAGCTCCAGATTGGTCTTCATCGCATCCGGGAAGTCGTTAAGCGCGATCATGTGGAAATCGTCGGTGATTTTGGCCGGAACCGCGATCAGGGCGTTACCACGATCCTGCTCCGTGCTCTTCATCGCGATACGCTGGACGCTGTCGATCGCGCCGCCTTCGAAGCCGGGCGAAACCGAGAAGACGATCTCGATCAGATGGCTTGCCGGAAGCGAAGGATCGGTGTTGCGCTTGAAGGTGATGAGCGCGCTGAGGCCACGGCCGGGAACCGTGATCTGGCCCTGCACCGTTGCGGACGGACGACCCTCATTGTCGTTTTCCTGCTGCAAGGACCAGGAAACGCTGCCCTGAATGGCGGTCGGAACCGTCTGGCCCAGCACTTCCTCGTAGAGGAACATGCGGTCGCCCGTGGCGGCAGCGGCCGCAGCAGGCGGCTGTGCCGGCGGCGTACCAGCCGGAGTACCCGCAGCGGTATTGGCCGGAGCCTCACCTGCAGGCGGCGGCGCAACATTCTGCTCATAGACCGACTGGCCTTCCGCCGTGACGGGCTGGCCATTGGCGCCCGGCGCCGGCCCCTCGTCGCGCTCGGTTCCGTCGGCCAGAAGCCGCTGGGTGAACTTCGTGCCGGTGACGGACCCGTCATCGGCATGCGGCTGCGCCTGATGATTGGTGGGGCTTGTCGTCGGCTGCTGCCCGCTGGCAGGCGGCTGCTGAGCAGCTGGCGGTGTGGATGTCGGCGTCTGCGCCGTATTGGCTGGAGGCGTCTGGGTGCCGCCATCCTTCTGTGCCGATTGCACCAGGCCGCCGACCATGTCGTTCAGCGCATCACGGTTCAACCAGAGCGCATAACCACCACCGGCAAGAAGCCCGGCGCCCAAAAGCGCAAGTACCAGCGAGGCATAATTCCGGCGCGGCTTCTTCTTGACCATGTAAGCGGGCGTCGCGGCACCAGCACCGAGAGCGGGCATTTCGTTCGTCGTTGCCCGGCTGGAAGATGACGCGCCGTCATAACCGATCAGCTCATCCAGATCGTCCCAGGGCGTGCGCTCCTTATTGTCCTTGGAGGCACGGTCATCGAAGGGATCGTTATCGGCGCGCGGCAACGCAGGCGTGGCCTTCGGCGGGATCGCGAGATCCGTATCCTCGAAATAGGACGAGAAGTCCTCGACGACGGCAGCCTTTTTCGGGGCCGTGTCTTCGGTCTGCCGTGGTTCGGAAAAATCGTCGTGCCCGCCAAAAATCGGATCGTGATCGGCAGCAGCGCGGTAACCGGCATGCTCGTTCCCGTCGCGCCGCTCCGGCTCGAAGCTGACATCCGGGGCCTGATAGTGCTGCGCGGAATAACCGGCGACGGCGGAATGGTCGTCCCTCTCGTGGTGCACTTCGGCCTCGGCAGCCGGGCGAACATCCTCGTCCTGCGCTTCTTCGAGCTTGCGCCAGTCATCCTCGTCAACCGGCTGCGCCCAATGGGGCGGCACAGAATCATCGGCATGGGGGGCCGCCGCTTCAGGCGCGACATCATCAACGCGCTCGTCCTCCGGCTGATAGGCCGGCTCTTCATGCGCGCGGGTGAAATAAGTACCGGCTTCCTCGTGAGGACCGGCTTCATGAACCGGCGCGACACGGGCCGGTTCGGGTGCGTCGTAAAGCTCCTCCGGCTCACGCGCGCCGTAATGCTGCTCCTCATGCGGGATTGAAGCGGCGACGGGTTCCTCGGGGAGAGGCTCCTCTTCGCGGGCCGGTTCTTCATAAACCGGCTCTGGCTGGACAGGATAAACCGGCTCCGAATGTGCGGGCACAACCGGAGCAGGCTCTTCCTCCACCGGCTCGTACCGCTCGGCGGCATGAACGGCAGGCTCTGCGGCAACATCCTGCGGATGATAGGCAGCATCCGCCTCTTCCGCCACGGGGGAGAAAGCATCATCCTCCTCCAGTGCCGGCAAGGCCTCGGCATATTCACTGTCCACCTCGGCTATGGCGGCGTCCAGCTTGGCGATCTGCCGGCGCAACAATTCTTCCGGCGGACGTGGCTTCATATTCTCGAGCTGGCGCACAACCGCACTGCGCGCCTTGTCGTAAACCTTCGCCCGGTTTTCGGGAGTATTGTTCGCCAAGCCATCCACGGCCTTGCGAATGACTGCTACAAAATCCGCCATAAGCACTTTCTCGTCGTGACCGGCGACGTACCGGCCCGATATGGTTTATGAATCTAGATCGCCGAGGACATTAGTCCTCAAACGGATCAGTCACAAGTATGGTGTCGTCACGCTCCGGACTTGTCGACAGAAGCGCGACAGGCGCCCCGATCAGTTCTTCCACCTGACGGACATATTTAATTGCCTGAGCAGGCAAATCCGCCCATTTTCGGGCGCCGACGGTAGATTCTTTCCAGCCTTCCAGCGTGACATAGATCGGCTCGACACGAGCCTGCGCACCCTGGCTTGCGGGAAGATGATCGATTTCCTGCCCGTCGAGCTTGTAACCGACGCAGATTTTCAGCTCGTCCAGACCGTCGAGAACGTCAAGCTTGGTGAGCGCGATGCCGGTGATGCCGTTGGTGGCGACCGACTGGCGCACCAGCGCTGCGTCAAACCAGCCACAACGACGCTTGCGGCCGGTGACAGTGCCGAACTCATGACCCTTTTCGCCCAGGAACTGGCCGATTTCGTCATGCAGCTCGGTCGGGAAAGGACCTTCGCCAACGCGGGTCGTATAGGCCTTGGTGATGCCGAGAATATAACCCAGCGAACCCGGACCCATGCCCGAACCGGCAGCGGCCTGACCGGCAACCGTGTTGGAAGAGGTGACATAGGGGTATGTGCCGTGGTCGATATCGAGCAGCGAGCCCTGCGCGCCTTCGAACAGGATGCGCGCACCGGCGCGGCGCTTCTTGTCGAGCAGCAGCCATACGGTTTCGCTGAACGGCAGGATGCGTTCTGCAACCGAGCTCAACTCTTCCATGATGGTTTCGTGCGAAACTTCAGCAGCGCCGAAGCCGCGCCGCAGCGCATTGTGATGCGTCAGGATGCGATCGACCTTGGCGGACAGCGCCTCCATGTCGGCCAGATCCATGACGCGGATGGCGCGGCGGCCGACCTTGTCTTCGTAGGCCGGGCCGATACCGCGGCGCGTGGTGCCGATCTTGGTGCCGCTGTTGGAGGCGGCGTCTTCGCGCATGCCATCAAGTTCGCGGTGCAGGGAAAGAATGAGCGTGGCATTGTCTGCAATGCGCAGGTTTTCCGGCGTAACCTTTACGCCCTGCACTTCCAGACGGCCGATTTCAGCGATCAGCGCATGCGGATCGACCACGACGCCGTTGCCGATGACGGCGAGCTTGCCAGGACGCACGACGCCGGAAGGCAGAAGCGAAAGCTTGTAGCTGATGCCATCGATGACAAGAGTATGGCCGGCATTGTGGCCGCCCTGATACCGCACGACGACATCTGCCCGCTCGGACAGCCAGTCGACAATCTTGCCTTTGCCTTCGTCGCCCCACTGCGAGCCGACCACCACAACATTCGTCATTTCTTGCTTTCCTGCTCATGGCGCTTGCGCGCCCGATAACCCGATGGGAAACCCAAACCCGCGAATGTATACTGCGTTGTTTTACGGAAAGCGACCCTGTTTCTTATGGTGAATTTTGCTTTTTCCGTGACAAAACGTCGAATTCCGCATTATCTCGCCCCGTGGGGGGACAAGCGCGGACACAAGGCCGCTATTCACCCCTTAGCCTTTTTCCCGCCCCTTGAAGAAGCGAAACATCAGCGTGCCTTCGAAAGCCTATCTCGCCCTCATCATCGCCACGCTCTGCTGGGGTGGCAATACCGTTGCCGGAAAGCTCGCCGTCGGCCACATCAGCCCCATGGCGTTTACCTTCCTGCGCTGGGTTTTGGCCGTCGCCATCATCTTCGCCATTTCCGTGCCGCAGCTCATCAAGGACTGGCCGGTGGTGAAAAAACGCCTGCCTTACTTCTTCGTGCTCGGCAGTGTCGGTTACACCGCCTTCAACGTCTTTCTTTATACCGCGCTTCAGCACACCTCCGCCATCAATGCCGCCGTCATCCAGGCGGGCATTCCCATGGTCATATTCGTGCTGAACTTCATCCTGTTCCGCACTCGCGTGCTGTTCGGCCAGATCGCCGGTTTCTGTCTCACCATTGCCGGCGTGGCGCTTCTCGCCTCGCATGGCGATCCGGTCTCGCTGCTGCAACTGGAGATGAATGCCGGCGACGCCATCATGCTGCTGGCGGTGCTGGTCTATGCCATCTACACCGTCATCCTGCGCTGGAAACCAATCGTGGACTGGCGCACGCTGATGGCGATCCCAGCCTTTTTCGCCCTCCTCACCTCAGTCCCGCTGGTCTTTTGGGAAATCTCACGCGACAACGTCGTCTGGCCCGATCAGAAGGGTTGGGTGCTGGTGGTCTATGCCGCCATCTTCGCGTCGCTCATCGCCCAGATCCTGTACATCAAGGGCGTGGAGCAGATCGGCGCCAACCGCGCCGGCCTTTTCATCAACCTCGTCCCCGTCTTCGGCACGCTTCTCTCCGTCATCGTCCTCAGCGAAACCCTGCATCCCTACCAGATCGCGGCGCTGGTGATGGCGCTGGCCGGCATTGCCGTGGCGGAACGAAAAAAATCGCCGGCTTCCTGATCCCGTAAGGGTCTGGAAAACCGGCGCAGTCTGGCAGGCATGAAAAGTTCGGGTTAGAGCGCGGTTTCGCGCTCAACCGGAGAGAAAGCGGCGTTGCCGAGCACGATATCGCCCTTGTCTGTGGTGACAACAAGCACCTTTTCGAGCGATCCGTCATCATCAAGCAAAAAGGCAAGGCGCAGTGCTGCGGAAGACCAGCCGGCACCGGCCAGTGCCGTGCGCTTGATCGCAGCACAATCGCCACAATCATTGGCGCTTACCGAAGGCGTTGCCGGAACATCGGCTGAAAAGCCGGAGAAATAATAATCGAGTGCGCCCATGGTGGCGTTCACATCGCGGTTGACGCGCAGCAGTTCATCGCGGCGTTCGCCGGTCAGCGGCGCGGCAATCGTCGAAACGCATTGGCCGGCGGACAGAACGCAGCCATCAAAACCGCCGGGCGCCGAAATACCGATCTGTGTTACGGCGCTCTTTTCAGCTGCGGCAAAGCTGCGGGCAAAACCGGCGGCACCAGCCGCATCGGCATGAGTGGACATGGAAGCAATGGCAATTCCGCAGATGGCGGCAGCAATAATCTTCTTCAGCATTTTCATACCCCGTTTGACGATCCGCCGGCTTGTGCCGGTCTCGATTTCTGTTTTCCGCAGCGGCCCCGTCCTTGCAGGTTGTCCGCTCCTTGTCTGTGATCCCACAATGGCACAGCACTGTTTTCAGCCGCTTTAAGCCGATTGCTACAATTTTATCGGTTTTCATTTTTGTACAGGGGGCAGGCTCTCCGGAAACATAGCCCGCGCCCGTCGCCCCGAAACCGAGGCAACGCTTAGAAGCGATAAAGGGGCCGCATCGCTGCGGGAGTATCAAATGGTGTAGTAGGGTTTTGCAGACGATGCGGCCCCGGCTTCAACATGTGACCCGCCCGCCAAACCGGTTCCTGTTTGGAGGATGAGCACATGCCGGCCGCCTCAACCGTGACATCGGGAAACTCCCCGGTTTTGGCCGCCTGCCCCGCCCACCTTGCGCCGCGCGCACGCTGGATGACCGGGATGGGATAAACATAAGCGGCTTTGTGAGACCGGGGATGTGCGGGGATGCCGGCAATGCCATTTCCGGAAAAAAACGCCACTTACCCCATGGTTTTGCCGCATCCCGGACACAGGAATTTTCAGCGGGTTAACAAGCGCTTGATCGGCGGCATTTGAATTAACCTTGTCTTAAAACCCGACGTTAATGGTTAGCAATTTAAGAATAGCGGAACGAAAGGGTTCCGCGATGCGTGGCGTGTTTGCCGTTGTTTTACTGATGACTGTTCTGGCCGGTTGCGCAACCGCACCGTCGCAGGTCACCAATGCCTGTGCGATTTTCGAGCAGCGGAACGGCCTCTTCAACAATTGGCGACGTGACGCGAGGGCAGCCGAACGGGAGTTCGGCGTGCCGGTGCCGGTGATGATGGCAACGATCTACACCGAATCTGCCTTCCGCCCCTATGCCCGCCCGCCGCGCACCAAACTCTTCGGCTTCATTCCCTGGACGCGCCAGTCCACCGCTTACGGTTATGCCCAGGCGCTGGACGGTACATGGGAAGTCTACAAGCGCGAAACCGGCCGCTGGTCGGCCAGCCGCACGGATTTCACAGACGCGATCCATTTCGTCGGCTGGTATCACGCCAAGAGCCGCCGCGAAAACGGCATTGCGCTGAACGATCCCTATAACCTCTACCTCGCTTATTATTCCGGCCATGCCGGTTACGCCAAAGGAAGCTGGCGCAACAATTCCGCCGTCCAGAAAGCCGCCCGCCGCTCCGCCAACATGGCGCTGCGTTACGAGGCGCAGTTGCAGCAATGTGGATATCGCTAAGGCGGGGGTAGCAGGATCGTTCTGCCTGGCTGCGATGCGGAAAGGCGGATCACCTACCCTCACCGTCACCCCGGACTAGATCCGGCATGCCGGTGAGGAAGGAGGCCGGGCAGAAAGCTACCCTCCATAAGGCGCCAGAAACTCCCGCACCGCCTCGATCTCGTTCGAACGGATTTCATGCCCGCCTGGATGCCACACCGTTTTCACCGTGCCGCCCTGCGCTTCAAGGCTCTTTTCCAGCGCCTTCGTCAGCGGCACCGGGCAGATGGGATCGCGTTCTCCGGCCGTGATCAGCACCCGGCGCGAGGATTTGGCCGCAGCCGCCTGCGGCTCGAACGGGATGAGCGGATGCATCAGCACGGCGGCATCAAAAAGCTCCGGCTGTTCGATCAGCACATTTGCGAGAATATTCGCGCCGTTGGAAAAACCGAGACCGATAACCGGACCAGCCTGATAGTGCTCCCGGTTGGCTTTGACGAAATCCGCCAGCTTGGCTGTTGCCCGCTCTAGATCGGCCATGTCGTAAACGCCCTCACCCGTGCGCCGGAAAAACCGCGCAGCGCCATGTTCGGCGACATCGCCGAGCGGCGAGACAATCGTGGCATTCGGCAACAGGCCCGAGCCGAAATCGAAGAACTGGTTTTCATCACCGCCGGTGCCGTGCAGCACGACGAAAAGCGGTGCACCCGCAACGCCGGCACGGGATTTGTGGAAATATGTGTCTTTGGTCATTGGATAATCCTTTCTGAAAGGAGAAATTCAGCGATACCGAACTCACTCTGCCGCAAGGCATTGGGCATCACATGTCGAGCGAAAGGTTTCAGCGTGTCGTCTTCTCCCCGGACGGGGAGAAGAAAAGAGTGGCTAACGTTTCGCCAAAGGATGGCCAGGTCCGATAGGGTTAAACCGCCTTCTCGTCACCCAGCGGCTCCAGCTGCTTTTCCAGCTGGGCGCGCAGATGCGCGTGCTGGGTCGGCAGCTTCAGCGCCTCGCCGAGATGCGCCGTGTCCTCGTCGCGGTCGAAACCGGGCTCGTTGGTGGCCACTTCGAACAGCACGCCGCCGGGCGTGCGGAAATAGATCGCCCAGAAATAATCGCGGTCGATCACCGGGGTCACCTGATAGCCCGTATCCATCAGCGCCTTGCGGACTTCGAGCTGCTTTTCGCGGTTTTCGACCGCAAAGGCGATGTGGTGCACCGAACCCGCGCCGAGGCGCGCGCCGGAGATGTTCGGCATGGTTTCGATGTCGATGACATCAGCACCGTTGCCGCCGGGCATGCCGAGACGCAGCACGCCATCCTGGCGGTCCACTTCCTCATACCCCATGAACTTCAAAAGCTCGGCGGTTGCCCCTTCGTCACGAAGGCGCAAGGAGGCGCCCTGAAAACCGTGGATCGCCTGATCCGCACTGACCCCATTGCCGGTCCACTGCGAGCGGGCATCATCCTTGATCTCGACCAGTGCGAAACCATCACCATCGGGACCTGCAAAATGCAGGCGCTTGTTGCCGAATGCCTCGTCAGCCTTCAGACCGTCCACGCCCGCCTTGGAAAGACGATCCTGCCAGTAGCCGAGCGAGCCTTCCGGGACGGAAAACAGCGTTGTGCCCACTTCGCCGGTGCCGGGACGACCACGGGCAATGTGCGGGAACGGAAAATAGGTCATGACGGAGCCGGGCGTGCCGACCTCATCGCCATAATAGAGATGGTAGACATCCGGCGCATCGAAATTGACCGTCTTCTTCACCCGGCGCAGGCCGAGCGTATCGGTGAAAAAGCCGTTGTTCTGGCGCGCACTACCGGCCATGGAGGTGACGTGGTGCAGGCCCTTGATCTGGTTCAACATGAAAAACCCCTTTTCGCCCTGGCGGCCCGTCAATCGGGCCAGCCGTGTTCATGGCGTGAAGATGGGGTAAGAAGTGCTGCGGGCATAGACCGGCAACAGGAACGGATTGTTCCCGATTGGTGAACGATAAAACCGACTGTTCAACCCAGTCGATAGAGGCATGCCTCAATGATCGTCGGCGAGGCCCATGCTCCAGTAACCGACGGCGCGCAGCGATGCCTTGGGGAAGGCGATCTCATCAGTGAGGAAGGATTTCGCCGCCCTCGCTTCGGACTTCTCGCAGGCAACGAAAACATGCAGGCCGTCATGCTCGCCCGTCCAGGCATGGCCGCGCAACGCCTGTTCGATAAGGCCCGATGTGCCGGCGGGCTTGCCGCGCCGATAAAGCCATGTCCATTCGACATTGGCTGCGCAGACGATCTCCTGCCGCTCCGCCTCGTTGTCGATCTCGGCATAGACGCTGAGCGTCTTGCCAACAGGCATTTCCGCCGCCATGCGCAGCATCACCGGCAGCGCGGTCTCGTCGCCGGCAAAGACGTAACGCTCCGCTTCCGGGCAAGTGCCGCTCGGACCGATGATGCCGAGAACGTCGCCCGGCTTTGCCGTCGCACCGAAATTTGCGCCCGGCATGTCATCGCCCTCATGCATGACGAAATCGATATCCACCTCACCGCGGCCGACATCGCCGGAGCGGATGGTATAGACGCGCCGCGTCAGAAGATCGTCGCCCGCCGGCCAGACGATCGCGCCGGTGGGCGCGAGGTAAGGCCAGACCGCAGCGCGCGCCTGATCGGGAACGAGCAGCAGACGAACATGCATGCCGCCGGTGACAAGCCTTTCAATACCGCTTTCGACGGACACCACGAGACGGCGCATATGCGGCGTCAGATTATAGGCGCGGGCAACCTTGCCGACGAAGAGATTGGGTAGCTCGCGCTGATAGGCGCCGTGTCCGCTCCAACGGAAATCGAGTCCCGTCTTGCCGGAAAACTCAACGATATGCTCAGCCACCATGGCCTTGACCGACGTCAATATATGTTCCGAAACGCAGCTTACCCGGGCGGCGAACCGGCCACCTTCGGCGCTGAAGCTGCCATGGCCATATTCCGCCTTGAAACGCACCGTCGTCCCTTCCCGCTCCATCTCCATATGCTCCGAAAAATGATCCTCGAAAGCATCGACGATCGATGCGGGATCGGGCAGCGAGACAGAGGTTTCTGCAGACAGGAGAGACACGGGCACAAATCCTTCACTTTGTAGTCGAGTATTCTTAAACCGGACCCGACTGCGCTGTAAAGATGTTTGCTGCACTCCCCGTCATGCCCGTCTTGAGCCGGCATGACGGAGGAGGCTGGAAGGTTGCTTAAGCAGTTTCCGGCAATTGCCAGTCGATAGGCTCGCGGCCATGGGATACCAGGAAGGCGTTTGCCTTGGAAAAATGGCCATTGCCGAAAAAGCCGTTATGGGCCGAAAGCGGCGAAGGGTGCGGCGAGCGCAGCACGAGATGTTTTTTCTGGTCCACGAAAGCCGCCTTCTTCTGGGCATAGGAACCCCAGAGCAGGAACACCACATGCTCGCATTCGTCATTGACGGCGCGGATGACGGCATCGGTGAACTTTTCCCAGCCCTGCCCCTGATGCGAGGCAGCGCGCGATTCTTCCACCGTCAGCACGCTGTTGAGCAAAAGCACGCCCTGTTTCGCCCAGCTTTCCAGAAAACCGTGACTGACGGGGCGGATGCCCAGATCGCTCTGCAATTCCTTGTAGATATTGACGAGCGAGGGCGGAATGCGCACACCGGGCTGCACCGAAAAGCAAAGCCCATGTGCCTGGCCAACCCCATGATAGGGGTCCTGCCCCAGAATGACGACCTTGACCCTGTCGAGCGGGGTCAGATCCAGCGCCCGGAAATATTCGGCACCCTTGGGAAAGATGTGCTTGCCAGCAGTTTTCTCGGCAAGCAGGAAATCTTTGAGCTTCTGCATGTAGGGGCTGGCGAATTCGGTGGAAAGAACACGTTTCCAGCTGTCTTCGAGTTTGACGCCTGCCTCTGCCATGTTGTGCCTCTTTGTTACTTGAACCGGTTGCCGCGCTGCAGCACTTCGATCTTGTAGCCATCCGGATCGCAAATGAAGAAATATTTCGCGAAAGGCTGACCTTTATGGTCGGCTTCGATGATCTTGCCCGGAGACAGGCCAAGCTCGATGAAACGCTGATGTTCGGCATCCACATCGGCAACGCTGACCGCGAGATGGCCGTAGCCGTCACCCAGCGCATAGGGCACTTCGCGACCCCGGTTCACAGTCAGCTCCAGCTCGAAATCGCCTTCGGCATTGCTGAGATAGATCAGCGTGAAATTTTCGAACTCGGCACGTTCCGCAATCTCAAGCCCGAAAGCCTGCTTGTAAAACTCCACCGAACGCTTTTCTTCCAGCACCCGGACCATCGAGTGGATCAGCTTGGCCATGGTGTTTTCCTTCTGCTTCTTATCTCGTCGTCGTCCGGTTGTGCTCCGGACATTGCGGACCAAGGGGATAAAGACAGAGGGCCGCGCTTTCAACCCTAAAGACGGATTAAGGAGCAGGGGAAACCGCCCGATCACGGCAAATGTGATGGCGAAACAGTTGGCGCATGACCTGGGCACGCGGGCTTTCCGGTCAAAATGGCCCTCACATTTCGCCCCGCCGCTCTATCCTGAGTAGAGAACTCATGATACCGGCATATCCATGCGCCTTCTGTACCTCTGTCTTGGCTGGCTTATGGTCGCGACCGGCATCGTCGGCGCGTTTCTTCCCGTTTTGCCCACCACGCCTTTTCTGCTGCTGGCGCTCTGGTGCTTTTCCCGCTCCTCACCGAAACTCGAGGCGTGGCTTCTGACCCACCCCCGATTCGGCCCGTCGCTTCGGCAATGGCGCGAACGCGGCGCAATTGCCCGCAAGGCGAAGATTGCGGCCCTGTCGGCCATGTCTGCGAGTTACGCCGCCTTCTGGTTCCTGAGCGACCCGCCGGCTCTGCGCGCGGCAATCGTTGCCGCCGTCATGCTCGGCTCTGCACTCTTCATCGTCACCCGGCCGGAAAGCTGAGGCGACATCACCTTTAGAGCCGCATCGCATTTCCTGACGGAAAACCGGGTTCCACTTTTCCTGGAAATACTCTAGCGATGCCTCGACTGCGGCAGCACATAAGGAATATGCCGCGCCGGCAGCCGTCCGACGACGCCGCCAATGCCATAGACCCTTGCAATCGTCTCGTCGCTGATCGTGTCCAGCGATGGACCGCTCGCCGTTACCCGGCCGCCATGCATGACGATAAGTTGATCGGCAAATTCTGCCGCAAGGTTGAGATCGTGCAGGATGGCAAGCACGAGACCGCCGCCAATAGCGAAATCCCGCGCCGTTTCCAGCACCGCGATCTGGTGGCCGATATCGAGACTGGCCGTCGGCTCATCGAGAAAGAGAGCCCGCACCTCGCCGTTTTCCACGGGATAGGGCACCTGGGCGAGAGCGCGGGCAAATTGCACGCGCTGCTGCTCGCCGCCAGACAGCATGTTGTAGGAGCGCTGCTCGAACCCGCGAAGCCCGGCCCTGGCGAGCGCCCGGCGGGCCTGCTCTTCCGGCGCGCGCGACCCTTGCGCGACAGCGCCCATGCGCACGATTTCGAGCGCGGTGAAAGGAAAGGCAAGCTGGGTATTCTGCGGCAACACGGCGCGGATGCGCGCAAGCTGAACCGGCGTAAACAACGGCAGGGCAACATCATTATAGGTCACTGAACCGGCCTCGGCACGCATCTCGCCGGACAGAACCTTCATCAGCGTCGATTTGCCGGCACCGTTCGGACCGATAATGACGTTGACCTTGCCGGGCTTCAGATCGACGCAGACCTCGTCGAGCAGACGGCGGCCGGAGCGGATGAGGGTGAGGTTTTCGGCCTGGATCATGACATGTTCCGCATGGAAAAACCGCCGCGGCCAAGCAGCAGGAACAGGAAGACCGGCGCGCCGATCAGCGCGGTGACCACGCCGATGGGCAGTTCCGCCGGTGCCGCAACCGTGCGGGCAAAACTGTCGGCGAGAAGCAGAAGTGCGGCCCCGCCAAGTGCAGAGGCCGGCAGCAGGAAGCGGTGCGATGGGCCAATGGCAAGCCGCAGCAGATGCGGCACGACGATACCGACAAAACCGATGGAGCCGGCAGCCGCCACGCTTGCCCCGCAGGCAGCGGCAACGGCCAGAATGACGACTCGCTTCAGCCGCTGCACGGGAATGCCCATGTGAAAGGCCGCCGCATCGCCAAGGATCAGCGCATCCAGCCCCCTTGCGACAAAGGGAATGATGGCAAGCACGACGACGATGAAGGGCAAGGTGGCGAGAACCTTGGCAGGGGTGGCCCCACCAAGCGAACCGAGAGACCAGAAGGTGATGTCGCGGAGCGCCCGGTCATCGGCCACAAAAATCATCAGGCCGGTCAGCGCACCGCTGATCGCCGCAACCGCAATGCCGGCCAGAATAAGCGTCGTCGTGGAGGTGGCGCCATCCCTTGTGGCAATGACGTAAAGCAGCCAGGTGTTCAAAAGCCCGCCGAAAAACGCCATCAGCGGCAGAAAATGGGGGCCGAAAAATACGGCGACCGTTGCAAGCGCACCTTCCCCAAGAGAAATGGCCGCAACCGCAAAAAGTGCTGCACCCGAGGTGACACCGACAATGCCGGGATCGGCCAGCGGATTGCGGAAAAGACCCTGCATCATCGCGCCCGAGACGCCAAGCCCAGCACCGATCAACATGCCGAGCGCCGTGCGCGGCAGTCGCACCGCCTCGAGAATGACTTTATCACGCGCATCGAGTTGATCCGCGCTGCCAGTCAGATAGGCCCAGAGTTCGGAAATGCCGACACCCGTGGGCCCGCTGACGAGCGACACGCCGCAGGCAAACAGCAGGATGCAAACGAGCACGGCAAGGGTAACGACCCCCTGACGGGATCTGTCACCGGCAACCCTGCCCTCCGTGGAACTCAAGGCAGCAAGGCTCACGGCTTCACCACATCAGGGTAGAGCTTGTGCGCCAGTTCACGACCGGCGGCGGGCGTGCGCGGGCCAAAACCGATGAGGTAAAGCCCGTCCATGCTGATCAGCGCCTTCTCCGCAGCAGCCGGCGTGGACTGGAACGCGGGCAGCGCGAAAATCTCATCCGCCTTGCCGGCATGGTCGCCGCGCGCCATGGTCAGCACCACATCGGGCGCGGAGGCGATGACCGCCTCATCCGTCAAAGGCTTGTACCCGCTGATTTCCTGCGCGGCATTGATGCCGCCGGCCATTTCGATGATCGCCGCCGCTTCGGTGCCCTTGCCCGCCGCCATGATGCGACCGCCCGCGCTGGAGAGCACGAAGAGCACACGCTTCCTGTTCTTTTCCGGCACGGCTGAGACGTCCTTGGCGAGCACATCAAGCCCGGCTTTGGTTTCCGCGGCCAATGCCTTTGCCTTGTCGGCAAGACCAACTGCCGCACCGACATCCTCGATCTTCCTGGGGATGGCGTCGCCGCTCGGCGGGGTATCGACGGTGACGAAAGGCACCGCACTGGCCTTGAGGATGGCAACGACATCCGCCGGGCCGGACCCGTCTTCAGACAGGATGAGATCGGGCTTCTGCGACAGAATGCCCTCCGACGAGAGCGCCCGCATATAGCCGATATCGGGCTTGGACAGCACGTCCGCCGGATAGCTGCTGGTGCTGTCACGCGCAACGATGCGGTCGCTCGCGCCAAGCGCATAAAGGATTTCCGTTACCGTGCCGCCGACTGCAACGATGCGTTTCGCCTCCGGATTGCCCTTGTCCGAAGCTCTAGCTCCGGGCGCGGCAACGGCGATGACGGCGGGCACGAGGGCGGCGAAAACGAACGAGCGAAGGCTTAAATTCAACATGACGCTATCCTGAAACACAAGCTGGCACGGGCGGATACGGGATTGCCCATCTTATTTAACTTGAGTTATTTGCACATGTTTATAGAAGGCGCAATCGATAAGTGGAGTAAAATTGTTCGCTTTATCGTCAACCTCTTTCCATCCACGCTTCGGCTGGATATCCTGACTGCAACTGTAAACTTAAAGGGAGATTTCCATGTTTATCGCAATGAACCGTTTTCGCGTCGTACCGGGCTATGAGGATACCTTCGAATCCATCTGGCGCGAGCGCAAATCGCACCTGAGCGAGCTGCCGGGCTATATCGAATTTCACATGCTCAAAGGCCCGAAGGCGGATGACCACACGCTCTATGCCTCGCACACCGTCTGGGCCACCAAGGACGATTTCCTGAGCTGGACCAAATCCGAACAGTTCCGTGCCGCCCATGCCAAGGCCGGTGAGAACCGTGGCAAGGTCGAATATCTTTCCGGCCCGCATTTCGAAGGTTTTGACGTCATCATCCACGAAGACAAGAATGGCGAACGCCGTTCGATTGCCGCCTGAGGCTCGCCGATGAGCATTGCAGCCCAAAAGACCGATGACCGGCAGGCCCGCGCTGCCGCAGCACTTGCCGAAAAGCCTGACGGCATCGTGGAAGCCATTGCCGCCAAGGCAGAGGTGACATCAGCCGAAGTTCTGGCGATCCTGCCGCAAGGTGCGGCCGTTTCGGCTGGTTCCGATCAGTTCGACGCGATCTGGAACGAGATGCGCGGCTGGGGCGAAGTCCTGATGATCGTCCAGACCGGCGATATCGTGCTGGAAGTGCCGGGCGACCTGCCAGAGGGCAGCGAAAGCCACGGCTGGTTCAACATCCACGGTGACAGCCCCATCGGCGGCCACATCAAGAAGGACAATTGCACTGGCATCACCTTCGTCGATCGCGGCTTTCACGGCCGACGCTCCTGTTCCGTCTGGTTCATGAATGCCGCCGGCGGCGCCATGTTCAAGATTTTCGTCCGTCGCGACGAAAACAAGGAACTGCGTGGCGATCAGCTGGCCAAGTTCGAAGCGCTGCGGGACAGTTTCCGTGCCTAAGTGAATGGGAGGCTGCTGGTGGTGGCCTCCCTCCTTTCTCATCAATCCGCGATGGCTCAGCCCCACTCGTGAGGAGACATTCACCGGTTCATCGCCCGTTCAGTGCCGTTTTTTATCATCCGCTGAAATTCGATCAGCAGCACGGAGCAAGCACCATGAACGACCGCCAGCCACTTCTTTCGCGCCGGAATTTCGCAGGGCTCCTCGCGCTTGCACCGCTTTTTGCAGCGGGCGGTGCGGCTGCCGCACCCGCAAGCCTGCGCGGCAGCGTTTCCTATCGCGAGCGGATCGCCCTGCCGCCGGGCGCGACTGTTATAGTGCGCCTCATCGATGTCTCGCTGGCGGACGCGCCTTCGCAGACGATCGCCGAAACCACCATACGCCCGCGTGGGCAGGTGCCGGTACCCTTCGTTTTGCGTTATGACGACCGCGACATCCGTGGCCGCCGCTCCTATGCGCTCAGCGCCGAAATCCGCGAGGGCGACCAGCTGCTCTTCACCACAACGCGCCGTTACTCGGTTCTGGCCGGTGGGCGTGACGACACCGATCTCGTTCTGGAACGGGTGGCGGCGGCTCCAGGCAGGCCGGAGCCGCAGGCTGGCATTGAGGGGCGCTGGCTGGTGCAGGAAATCCGTGGCGAAAGGGTTCGCGGCCGCCGCGAGGCAACGCTGGAAATTTCCCGCGAGGGCCGCGTTTCCGGCAACGCCGGCTGCAACGGCATCGGCGGCGAGGTGAAGATAAGCCGCAACCGCGTCGATTTCGGCCGGATGATTTCCACCCAGATGGCCTGCGCTCCTGACATCATGCGCCAGGAAAGGCAGTTCATCGAAGCGCTGGAAGGTGCCCGCTCCTTCCGGCTCGAGCCGCGCCGCGGCACGCTGGAGTTGATCGACGGCCGCGGCCGCCCGGCCATGCGCCTGCGCCGCGCCTGAGAGTGGTAACGGCAGGCGGCAACGCCTGCCGCCGCCGTGCTGGCCGTGGAACATTCCATGTCGCTTCCGGCACGGCGCGGCCCCTTTTCCCGTCTTATGACTTTGCTGCACTCGTCTTGGCGCTTTGCTCCGCCACAGAGCTGCGCTATGGAACGCGCCAACTGCGCCGGTTCAAAGTCTTTGAGGGAAAACGAATGACAACCTATGTTCTGACAGTAGCCTGCAAATCGACCCGCGGCATCGTCGCCGCGATTTCCGGTTATCTGGCGGAAAAGGGCTGCAACATCGTCGACAGTTCGCAGTTTGACGACCTCGAGACCGGCAAGTTCTTCATGCGCGTTTCCTTCATTTCCGAAGAGGGCGCGACGATGCAGGCCATCACCGAGGGCTTTAAGCCGGTGGCGGAAAAATTCGGCATGGAAGCCCGCATCTATAGCGACGGCCAGCGCATGAAAACACTTCTGATGGTGTCGCGCTTCGGCCATTGCCTCAACGATCTGCTCTACCGCTGGAAGATCGGCGCGCTGCCGATCGATATCGTCGGCGTCGTCTCCAACCATTTCGAATATCAGAAAGTGGTGGTCAACCACGATATTCCCTTCCACCACATCAAGGTAACGAAGGAAAACAAGCCGCAGGCCGAAGCGCAGCTGATGGACCTGATCGAGACCAGCGGCACCGAACTGGTGGTGCTGGCGCGTTACATGCAGGTGCTGTCCGATAACATGTGCCGCAAGATGTCGGGCCGGATAATCAACATCCACCACTCCTTCCTGCCATCCTTCAAGGGCGCCAACCCCTACAAGCAGGCCTATGACCGCGGCGTAAAGCTGATCGGCGCGACAGCCCATTACGTCACCGCCGATCTGGACGAAGGCCCGATCATCGAGCAGGACACGGTGCGCGTCACCCATGCCCAATCTGCCGAAGACTATGTCTCTCTTGGCCGTGATGTGGAAAGCCAGGTACTGGCACGCGCCATCCATGCCCACATCCACCACCGCACTTTCATCAACGGCAACCGCACCGTAGTCTTCCCGCCAAGCCCGGGCAGCTACGCTTCGGAACGGATGGGCTAATACGCCACGAAAACAACGCGGAATTATTTTTACCGACCGGCAACCGAGCATCCCATGTGACCGTTTCTTCACTGTAGCCCAACAGCGAGGTCTCTCACATGAAAAAACTCGTCATTGCCGGCGCCGCGTTTCTCATCGCGGCGGGGTCCAGCTTCGCCCAGCAGCCGCCACCACCGCCGGGACCGGCGGACGCTGGTTCAAGGGCGGATGCGCCGCCGCCACCTCCTCCGCCCGGCCCTGGTGGCCCGAGGGAAGCAGGCTGGCGGGACGGCCCGCATGGCAAGAGAATGCCACCCCCGCCCTCCAAGGCAGCGCATTTCAGGATTGAAGACGGCGAGCGCAAAATCGACGTCAAATGTGCCGATGACGAGCCGATGAAGGCCTGCGCTGACATCATGATGCAGATTATCGACAAGATGAACGAATAGGACCGCGAGTCTCATCCAAGGGGACGGCGCAGCAGTGCCGCCTCAGGAAAACTCCACCCGGGCCCTTAAGCCCCGCCCGCCCGCGCCGTCCTCCAGCATCAGTCGCCCGCCGAACAGCCCGGCGATCTCCTCGATGATCGCAAGGCCGAGGCCGGCGCCGGGGGCGGCGTTGGCTTCGCCGCGGGCGAAGCGCTGGCGCACCATGGCGCGTTTTTCCGTGGGTATGCCGGGGCCGTTATCTTCCACTTCCAGCCAGACGGCGCCCGCTTGCCTGCCGACGCGCACGGTGACTTCCGCACCACGCCCCGCGTAGTTGATGGCATTGGAAAC
This sequence comes from Agrobacterium tumefaciens, assembly GCF_009649785.1. Lineage (GTDB taxonomy): Bacteria > Pseudomonadota > Alphaproteobacteria > Rhizobiales > Rhizobiaceae > Agrobacterium > Agrobacterium tumefaciens. The sequence continues at coordinate 91,078 of NZ_WJOK01000019.1, forward strand.
GAGATTGCCGATCAGTTCACCGATAAGGAGCGGCTCGGCGAGAATTGTCGCTTCGCCCTCGCCTTCGAAACCGAGATCGATGCCGGCGTCGGCCGCGCGTGGCACGAAATCTGCCGTCACGTTTTGCGCCACCGCCACGAGGTCGATCTCGGAAAAATCATGTTTTTCGCTCGAACCGGCAGCATCGATATTGGCCATGCGCAGCAACTGGGCGAGGATGTGTTCGGCATGGGCCACCGAAGCGCCGCCCTTGCGCGCCGCCGCCTGCGCGTCTTCGAGACTTGCGGCGCGGGCGGAAAGCGCAAGCTGGGTGCTGATGATGGCAAGCGGCGTGCGCAATTGATGGCTGGCATTACCGGTGAAATGCCTGAGCGCATCGAGCGCCGATTGCAGCCGCACCATGAAGGAATTGACCGTTTCCACCAGATTTTCCACCTCCACCGGCACGGATTGCCGGATTGGATGCAGGTCGTTGGGGCTGCGCTCGGCAATCGCTTCGCTGAGCCGGTAAAGCGGCCGGAGCGAAATCGTCACCGCGATCCAGACAATGATCGCCGCGCCCACGATCATGAACAGCAGGCGCAAGGCCGAGCGCAGGATGATGGCTTGCGCAAGCTGGCTGCGGGCGATCGTCGTTTCAGCCACCGTCACGGAAAAGGGCACGGAATTGATGCCGGTGGAGGCAAAACGGCGGATCGCGGCGATGCGGATCGGCTCGTCACGAAACACTGCGTCGCGATAGGCAGGCGTTTCTCCGGCCGGATTCTCCACCGTCGGCAGGTTCTGGTAACCGGTGAGAAATTGCCCGTTTGGCCCGTCGACACGATAAAACACCCGGTCCTGTGCCGCCGATGTCAGCATTTCCAGCGCAACATAGGGAATATCGACCTCCAGCGAGCCGTCTTCGGCCACCACCACCCGCTCGGCAATCGCAAGCGCGGAACCTGACAGCACCCGGTCGGAGACGACATTGGCCGTATTGACCGCCTCGCGCCAGGTATCAGTGAGCGCAACGCAGCCGATGATGGCGGTGGAGATGAGAAGCCAGCCTAAAAGACGCCGCCTGAGCGAATAGGCGGCCTGTCTCATTCAGCCATCTCCGGCAGCTTTTCCAGATAATAGCCGATGCCACGCGCCGTCTTCACCGTCAGCCCGTGGGGGGCAAGCCGCTTGCGCAGCCGGCTGACATATTGCTCGATGGCGTTGCCTGATATCTCGTCGTCGAAACCGGTCAGCGATTGCACGATCGCCTCCTTGGCAACCACCTTGCCCGCCCGCATGAACAGCACCTCGAGCAGCGCCACTTCACGCGCCGGAATATCGAGCGGGCGCCCATCGGCTGAAAAGGTGCGGGATGTGAGGTCGAACAGGACTTTGCCGAAGCCGAGCGTAGAAGAGCGCAGTCCGGCATTGCGGCGCAGCAGCACCCGCACCCTCGCCTCAAATTCGGTGATGTCGAAGGGCTTGATCATGTAGTCGTCGGCGCCGAGATCGAGCCCCTTGACCTTCTCCTCCGGCGTGCCACGCGCCGTCAGGATCAGCACCGCCGCCTTGTCCTGGCGCGAGCGCATGGAGCGCAGCACCTCGATGCCGTCCATTTCCGGCAGGTTGAGATCGAGAATGACGAGATCGAAATTTTCCGCCGCAATCGCCGCGTCGGCGGAAGCGCCGTCTGAAACGACATCCACCGCATAACCGCTGCCGCGCAGAAGCGCACACAGCCCTTCCGACAGCACCTGATTGTCCTCGACCAGCAAAATACGCAATTCTTCCTCCCGCAACATTGCCGAGCTTATCCAAGCCCTTGGCGCTTGTGAATGGCAAGCGCGTGCGGCATGATCTTTTCCATGCGTATCGCCGTTTTTCTCTGTCTCTGTCTTTGCATGGCCTCACCGGCGCTTGCACAAGTCGCCGTTTTCCCTGCACCATCAGGCAAGGCGGATGCGGAAACGCTCGTGGTTTATTCCTCGCTGGACGAACCGCTGGCCACGCCGATGATCGAGGGTTTCCAGAAGGCCAACCCCGATATCACCGTCCATTACGAGGACATGCTGACCGGCGAAATCTATGATCGCATCGTGAAAGAAACCGATGCGGGCAAAAAGACCGCCGATTTCGCCTTTTCATCCGCCATGGACTTGCAGGTGAAGTTGAGCAATGACGGTTACGCCCAGCGCTCCGACCTTGCCATGAGCGCGCGCTGGCCCACCTGGGCCAACTGGCGCAACACCGCCTATGCGCTGACCTTCGAGCCGGCGGTGTTCGTGTATCACAAGCCGAGCTTTACCACCGAAAAGCCGCCCGCCACCCGTGCCGAATTCGTCGATTATCTTGAGCGCCACGCCAAGGAAGTGCATGGCCGCATCGCTACCTACGACATTGAACGCTCCGGCGTCGGCTTCCTGTTCATGTCGCGCGATCAGGAGCAGTTCGGCGATATATGGAGCGTCATCAAGGCCATGGGCGCGGCTGGCGTGAAGGTCTATTCCACGTCATCCGCCATTCTGGAGCGTGTCTCCGACGGGCGCTTCGTGCTGGGCTACAATATTCTCGGTTCCTACGCGGCCGACTGGGCCTCGCGCCATCCCGATGTCGGCATCGTTCTGCCCAAGGACTATACCGTGGTCATGTCTCGCATCGGGCTGGTGCCGGAAGCCGCCGCCAATCCGGCGCTCGGCCGCCGCTATCTCGAATTCTTCATGTCCAAGGAGGGCCAGACGATCATGGCCCGGCAATTGCAGATCCCCGCCGTCAGCCCTGACGTGGCGGGCGAAAACACCGCCAACACCATGCAGGCGATCCACGGCGCACAATTGCGCCCTGTGCCCGTCAGCCCGGGCCTGATGGTCTATCTGGATCAGGTCAAGCGCAGCCGCCTGATCGAGCGGTGGAACGAGGCGCTACGCTCGCAATAGTAGACGGCAAGCACAAATTAATAGAGAGTAAATGCGCAAGGACTTGCGGTGCGTCAGTTAGATGACAGCTTTTTATGATGCTCTGCAATCCTTCTTCATTCCGTGGAGGCGGAAGAAGATGCGGGAGGAAATCTGAGGACCGTAGAGCTCCGCGCTGCCCTGGCAGCGTCAGGATAAGCACGGCCTGAAACTCCCTTCCGCATAAACGAAAAACGACGCCCAAAAAGGGCATCCTGAGGAGGGTTTTCTAAGTGAAACATTTTCTTATCGGCACATTTCTGGCAGGCGTGATCGCGCTTCCGGCGGTCGCAGCGGACTACACCATCATCGCGCCGGCCAATCCCGGCGGCGGCTGGGACCAGACCGCGCGTTCCCTGCAGACCGTGCTGCAGGAAGAAGGCATTTCCAAGAGCGTTCAGGTGCAGAACGTGCCAGGTGCCGGCGGCACCATCGGTCTTGCACAGTTCGCCAGCCAGCAGAAGGGTAACCCGAACGCCCTCATCGTCGGCGGTTACGTGATGGTCGGCGCGATCATCACCAACAAGGCGCCCGTCACCCTCAAGGAAGTGACGCCAATCGCCCGCCTGACCGGTGAATATGAAGCAATCGTCGTTCCGGCATCTTCGCCGCTGAAAACCATCGGCGACCTCGTCGACCAGCTCAAAAAAGATCCGGGCAGCGTGTCCTGGGGCGGCGGCTCGGCCGGCGGCACCGATCATATCGCTGTTGGCCTGATCGCCAAGGCGGCCGGCGTCGATCCGACCAAGATCAACTACATCGCCTATTCCGGCGGCGGCGAAGCGCTTGCCTCGATCCTCGGCTCGCAGGTAACAGCCGGCATTTCGAGCTACGGCGAATTCGAAAGCCAGGTCAAGGCGGGCACGCTGCGCCTGCTGGCCGTTTCCAGCGAAGAGAAGCTGGAAGGCGTTGACGCGCCGACGCTCAAGGAAAGCGGCCTCGACGTCGTCGTGCAGAACTGGCGCATGGTCGCTGCTCCTCCCGGCCTGACGCCGGAACAGGAAAAGGCCGTCAGCGCCGATATCGAGAAGCTGGCGAAATCCGCAAAGTGGCAGGAAACGCTGAAGACCAAGAGCTGGATGGATACTTATCTTTCCGGTGACGAGTTCAAGGCGCAGCTTGCCAAGGACACCGACGCCACCGCCGCCATCCTCAAAGAAATTGGACTGGTAAAATGAGCCAGGGTTCCAACCCTTCACAACATCAAGAGCGCCGCCCTGACTGGGCGGCGCTGGCGATCGCCGTAGCCCTCGTCCTTATCGCCTGCGTGATCTTCTGGGACAGTGCGCGTCTCGCCAGCGTCACCGGCTACTCGCCGGTCGGTCCGGCAACGGTCCCCTACGCCATCGCCTTCTGTCTTGTCGGCCTTGCGCTCTGGACGGCCATCGAAGCCTGGCGCGGTGATTTTCCTGAACGGGACAAACAGGAAGTCGCCCCGGTCATATGGGTCGTCGCCGGCCTTGCCGCGCAGATGCTGTTGCTGAACGTCGCCGGTTTCTCCATCGCCACCGGTCTCCTGTTTGCGTTTACGGCGCGCGCCTTCGGCAAACGCAAGCTCTGGTATTCGATCCCCATCGGCATCGCTCTGAGCTTCGTCATCTGGATCATCTTTGCGCGGCTGCTGCAGCTTTCTCTGCCTGCCGGGCCTCTGGAACGGCTGTTGTTCTAACAGCCATTCCGACCAAAATTCGAGATCACAGGAAACCGCCGGCGCGCGATGACGCAAACGCCAGCCGTTCCGCCCGCCCATCTGCTCGACTTGGGGGACATCTGTCCATGAGTACGTTTGAATTCCTGCTGCACGGTCTTGAGGTTGCTGCCCAACCCATGAACCTGCTCTATGCGCTGATCGGCGTGACACTCGGCACTGCCGTCGGCGTTCTGCCCGGCATCGGGCCGGCGCTGACGGTCGCTCTGCTTCTGCCCGTTACATATCGGCTTGATCCTGCCGGTTCGCTCATCATGTTCGCCGGCATCTATTATGGCGGCATGTATGGCGGATCGACCACCTCGATCCTGCTCAACACGCCTGGCGAAAGCGCATCGATCGTGACTGCGCTCGAAGGCAACAAGATGGCCCGTGCGGGCCGCGGCGGTCCGGCACTTGCCACCGCCGCCATCGGCTCCTTCGTCGCTGGTCTCATCGCCACCGTCGCTCTCGCCTTTGTTGCACCCTATATCGTCAAGCTGGCGCTGGTTTTCGGCCCGCGCGAATATTTCGCGCTGATGGTGCTCGCTTTTGTCACCGTCTCCTCGGCTTTCGGAGACTCGGCGCTGCGCGGCCTTACCTCGCTGTTCATCGGCTTCGCGCTCGCCATCGTCGGTATCGACCAGTTGACCGGCCAGACCCGCATGAGCTTCGGCATTCCCGACCTTCTCGACGGCGTGGAAGTGACGACGCTTGCGGTGGCCATGTTCGCCATCGGCGAGACGTTGTTCATCGTTGCGCAGGGCCAGAGTGGCGACGAGAAGGTCGAAGCGGTCAAGGGTTCGGTCTGGATGAGTGCGCAGGACTGGGCGCGTTCCTGGAAACCCTGGTTGCGCGGCACATTGATCGGTTTCCCCATTGGCGCCATGCCTGCCGGTGGTGCTGAAATCGGCACTTTCCTTTCCTATGCAACCGAAAAGCGGCTCAGCAAACATCCTGAAGAATTCGGCCATGGCGCCATCGAAGGGGTTGCCGGTCCGGAAGCCGCCAACAATGCCTCCGCTGCCGGTACGCTCGTGCCCCTCCTGACGCTCGGCCTGCCGACGACGGCAACCGCTGCCATCATGCTTGCCGGTTTCCAGCAGTTCGGTCTTCAGCCTGGCCCGCTGCTGTTTGCCACCAATCCGCAGCTGGTCTGGGGCCTTATCGCCAGCCTGTTCATTGCCAACCTGATGCTGCTGGTGCTCAATCTGCCACTCATCGGCCTGTGGGTGAAGCTGCTGACCATCCCGAAACCCTGGCTCTATGCCGGCATCCTGCTATTCGCGACGCTCGGCACCATCGGCGCCAACCCGTCCGTGTTCGAACTCGGCATGCTGCTCGCCTTCGGTATCCTTGGTTACATCATGCGCATCTTCGGTTATCCGATCGCGCCTGCCGTGGTCGGCCTCATCCTCGGGCCGCTTGCCGAACAGCAGCTTCGCCGTGCACTCGCCATCGGCCAGGGCGACCCGACCGTGCTGCTCACCTCACCGATTGCCGTCGGCCTGTTCCTTGTCGCAGCCGCCGCCTTCATCGTCCCGCTCATCATGCGCATCCGCGGCCGCGGCGAGGTGCTGACGCAGCTTGCCGCCAACGAGGACTGATAACAAACAGCCTCCCAAGGCAACTGGCCCCGTCTCCTTCCGGATGCGGGGCCCTTTTTATTCACGGCAACGGGATGTGTGGCGCAGGCACGGCCGTGGTAGTATTCCTGTCCAACGCAGGAGAAAAACATGCGCAAGATCGCGATCATGCTGGTTCTGGGCCTTGCCGGCTGCGCCACCGCGGCACCCGACGTGCAACCCATTCCGGGCAGCATCACCTATGGCGGACAACCCCACACCAAATTGACCAAGTCACCCATCGGCAGCACGCTCAGCCACGAATTCGTCATGGGCGACGGCCGGCTGGCGATTGAAACCTACCGCATCCAGCCTGACCGGTCGCTGAAACTGGAAAGACGCGAGATCGTCGGCGACTGGCCGCCGAATTGAGAAAAGATACGACCCCTGATGTGGCTCCGAGGTTTGCTTCCGGTGCCACACACATTTCCCGCTCACGGCAATTCAGAACTATTCTAAAACATATTTTTGATTTCCGCATACCTTGCCAATAAAGCTGACAGCGAACATCAAGTTACGCCTGCGGGATCCGCTTCCGCAGGGTCCAGAACCATATTGCAAGGGACATATCCGTGGCCATCAACTTCACCTTCCCCGTTCGGCTGCTGGCAGCAGCGGCCTTCAGCCTTGGCGCGATGACCGCAGGCGCTGAGGAAATGACGATCAAGCACGCGCAGGGCGAGACCGTTCTGAAAGCCGCGCCGAAAAAGGTTCTGGTTCTGGATATCCCCTCGCTCGACAATCTCGATGCGATGGGCGTCGAGCCAGCTGGTGTCCTTGGTTCCAACCTGCCGACCTATCTCCAGAAATATGCCGATGGCAAATATCTGAAGGTCGGCACGCTGTTCGAACCCGATTACGAGGCGATCAATGCGGCAGAAGCCGATCTCGTCATCGTCGGCGGCCGTTCGCGGGCGAAATATCCCGATGTTGCGAAGATCACGCCCGCCATCGACATGTCGATCGATTCCAAGGAATTCATCGCGAGCGTCAAAGCCAATATCACCAAGCTCGGCGATATCTTCGGCAAGCAGGAAGAAGCAAAGAAGCTCGACGCCTCCATTGACGAGAAGGTCGCAAAGCTGAAGGCCATCGCGCCGAATTCCGGTACGGCGATGATCCTCGTCACCAATGCCGGCAAGGTCGGTGTTTACGGCCCAAGCTCGCGCACCGGCTGGCTGCACACGGAAATCGGCTTCAAGCCGGTCGCTCCTGATATCGATGACCGCTTCGACCGGGGCGATGTCGTGTCCTTCGAATATCTGGCAGAGGTCAATCCCGAATGGCTGTTCGTGATTGACCGCGATGCCGGCATCGGCCGCGCAACGGACCCAGGCAAGGCCGCCGCCCAGGTGCTGGACAACGAACTGATCCACCAGACCAACGCCTGGAAGAAAAAGCAGATCGTCTATCTCGACCCGCAGGCGGCCTATATCGTCAGCAGCGGTTATACGGCGCTCACCACCTTGCTTGATCAGGTCTACGAGGCCGTGTCCGAGAAGAAGTCGTAAAAACTGCCTTCGCGACGTCATCCCCGGGCTTCTCCCGAGGATGACGAAGGAGAGGTTCAGTCCTCCGGGCAATCTGCGAGGTCGAAGCGAGCCATCACCATTTTCGAAAAACCACTGACGTGAAATCCCTGTCCCTCATCCTCGCCCTCCTTCTGGCGCTGACACTCGCCATCGTCAGCCTGTTCGTCGGCGTGAGCAACGTCTCGCTAGCGACGCTTTTTGCGCCGGATACGAGCGCGGATGCATTGCGCGTGCTCCTAGTCAGCCGCATTCCGCGCACGCTGGCGCTCATACTGGCCGGAAGCTCGATGGCGATTGCCGGTCTCATCATGCAGATGCTGGTGCGCAACCGCTTCGTGGAGCCTTCGACGGCTGGCACCACCGAATCCGCCGGCCTTGGCCTGCTCACCGTCACCCTGCTTGCCCCGGAAACGCCGATCTTCGGCAAGATGTTGGTGGCCGCCGCTTTCGCGCTGGCGGGAACCGCACTTTTCCTTCGTATTCTACGGCAGGTGCCGCTACGCGATGTGCTGCTGGTGCCGCTGATCGGCATCATGCTGGGCGGCGTCATTTCTGCCGTCACCACTTTCTTCGCCTATCGTTTCGATCTGCTGCAATCGCTCGGCGCGTGGATGACCGGGGATTTTTCCGGCGTGCTGCGTGGCCGCTATGAATTGCTGTGGATCGGCTTCGTTTTCGCCATCGCTGCCTATCTAGCCGCCGACCGTTTCACGGTGGCAGGCATGGGGCGCGACTTCACCACCAATCTCGGACTGAACTATCGCCGGGTGATGGCGCTTGGCCTCACCATCGTCTCGCTGGTCAGTGCCGTCGTCGTCGTGACCGTCGGTATGATCCCCTTTCTCGGCCTGATCGTGCCGAATGTGGTCAGCCTGATGATCGGCGACAATATGCGCCGTTCCGTGCCCTGGGTGGCGACGCTTGGCGCGGTCTTCGTTCTTGCCTGCGACATCATCGGCAGAACGGTGCGCGCGCCCTATGAGATACCGATCGGAACCGTGGTCGGCGTCATCGGCAGCGCGTTGTTCCTCTATCTCCTGCTCCGGAAACGCCACCATGCATGAGAGACATCCCGACCGGCGCGCGAAACTCGTGCTGCTGATGCTTCTCGCACTGGCGCTCATCTCCATGGCTGCCTTCATGACGCTCGGTGCAAAGGGCAGTTGGAGCTTCATCCTGCCGTTTCGCGGCATCAAGCTTCTATCGCTGCTGTTGGTGGCCTATGCCATCGCCGTTTCGACGGTATTGTTCCAGACGGTCACCAACAACCGCATTCTCACCCCTTCGGTGATGGGTTTCGATTCGCTCTATGTGCTGGTGCAGACGGCGCTGATCTTCGTATTTGGCTCGGCAACCGTGGTGATGATCGATCCGCAACTGAAGTTTCTTGCCGAAACCGCGCTGCTCGTCACCTTCTCCGCCCTGCTCTACCGCTGGCTTTTCGTCGGCGCGGAACGCAGCCTGCACCTTCTGGTGCTGGTCGGCATCGTCTTCGGCGTGTTCTTCCGCAGCCTCTCGGGCTTCATGCAGCGCGTGCTGGACCCGAATGAATATGCGGTGCTGCAGGATGTGCTGTTCGCCAGCTTCAATTCCATCGATCCCACCCTTCTTGCGGTATCAGCCATCATCGTCGGCGTGGTGACGATTATCGGGTTGCGGCTCCTGCACACGCTCGACGTTCTTTCGCTCGGCCGCGCAACGGCCATCAGCCTTGGCGTGGACTACAAGCGAACGGTGACGATCATCCTCGTGCTGGTCTCCGTTCTCGTTGCCGTTTCCACCGCACTCGTCGGCCCTGTCATGTTCTTCGGGCTGCTGGTTGCGGCGCTGGCCCATTATCTCACAGGCAACGGCAAACATGCCTATGTGCTGCCGGCTGCAATCCTCATCGCCATCATCTGCCTTGTCGGCGGTCAGGTGGTGCTGGAGCGGATCTTCGCCTTCAACACGGCGCTTTCCATCATCATCGAATTTCTGGGCGGCATCGTCTTTATCGGTCTTATTCTCAAGCGGGGTGCGCGATGATCATCGCCAGTCAGATCAGCAAATCCTATGGCGACACGGTTGTTGTCGATGGCGTCTCCGTCGCCATTCCGGCAGGCGGCGTCACCTCCATCATCGGGCCGAACGGGGCGGGAAAATCCACGCTGCTCTCCATCGTGGCACGGCTGATGTCCATGGATGCGGGAACCGTGACTGTGGACGGGCTGGATGTGACCAAGACCCCTTCCGACACGCTGGCAAAACGGCTCTCGATCCTCAGGCAAGACAACCACATCTCGTCACGCCTGACGGTGCGCGATCTCGTCGGTTTTGGACGTTATCCCTATTCCAAGGGCCGTCCCACCATCGAGGACAAGGTCCATATCGACCGGGCGCTGGAATATCTCCATCTCGAAAACCTTTCCGGCCGCTTTCTCGACGAGCTTTCCGGCGGCCAGCGTCAGCGCGCCTTCGTGGCCATGGTCCTGTGTCAGGACACGGACTATGTGCTCCTGGACGAGCCGCTCAACAATCTCGACATGAAACACGCCTCAAGCATGATGAAGATCATGCGTCGCGCCGCCGACGAGCTGAAGAAGACCGTGGTTCTGGTACTGCACGACATCAACTTCGCCTCCTGGTACTCCGACACCATCATCGCCATGCGTGATGGCCGAATCTGCCGCCAGGGACCGGCGGAACAGATTATCCGTCCGGAGGTTCTGCGGGAAATCTACGACATGACCATCAGTGTCAACGACATAGACGGTCGACGCATCTGTCTGTTTTATGAGTGAGATACGACGATTGCAGAGGTTTTTTGCCATTGCCGTCCGAGCGACGGAACAGGGCAACCGGCCAGGGCGTTAATCGGGGGAGATTTTGCCAAACGGCATTCCGTCCGCAACGTCAGGAGACATCGATGAAGACGCACAAGACGAAGAACGACCTGCCTTCCAACGCCAAATCAACGGTGATGGGTATTCTGAACGAATCGCTCGCTTCTGTGATCGACCTTGCACTGGTGACCAAGCAGGCGCACTGGAACCTGAAAGGTCCGCAATTCATCGCCGTGCACGAACTTCTCGACACCTTCCGCGCCCAGCTCGACAATCACGGCGATACAATTGCCGAACGTGTGGTGCAGCTTGGCGGCACAGCGCTCGGTAGCCTGCAATCCGTCTCTTCGACGACCAAGCTCAAGGCCTATCCGACCGATATCTACAAGATCCACGATCATTTGGACGAACTGATCGCCCGTTATGGCGACGTGGCCAACATGATCCGCAAGGCTATCGATGATTCCGACGAGGCCGGCGACCCGACGACAGCGGATATCTTCACCGCCGCCTCGCGCGATCTCGACAAGGCGCTGTGGTTCCTCGAGGCGCACGTTCAGGAAAAGAGCTGAGCCGCAACGCTGCTACTGCCACCACACACACGAAAGCGCCCGAGATGCCCGGGCGCTTTTTTAATGAAATGGCGCAATCAGTGCCGACGTAAAACCGCAAGACCGATGTCGCGCAACATCTCATGATCGAGAATGCCGCGCTGGGCGCTACGGATCAAAACCGCCGCGCACTCGTTGGCGACGTGGCTACAGCGATCTTGAAGGCACTCGAAACATACGCCGTCGAAAATATTCTGCAGATCGGTGATCTGCTGGGGCGACAATTGTGCGCCGACTCTTTCAAAAGCTGCATACGACAAGGCTCATCCTCCCGATGATGACATGCCAAGTATCGTTTCTTTTTTTGTGGACATGAAATTTGTACACCCGAACGAATCACTTGTCGAATCAGATTTTAACCAAATGTAAACAGGTTATTTTTTGGCCATCCGGCCGGTTGTGTGCTTTTACAACCCAAATAAAGGCCAGCCGAAACAATACCTTCGCCCGCCAACACACTTTTTTACGACGCATCGGGCCGGTCGTTTTGAATAAACCCACAGGCCAGACGGATTTCCACCGAAACCGCAAAAGAAACTGTTGCATTCCAAAAACGATTGAGCGATATAGCACCCGTCGCCGCGCTTTGGCGGCCCGCGGTCCAGCGAACTACCCCGGACCAGCGGTTTTTGAGCGGGTGTAGCTCAGGGGTAGAGCACAACCTTGCCAAGGTTGGGGTCGAGGGTTCAAATCCCTTCGCCCGCTCCAGTTTTCCCTGGAAAACGTCGGGAATGTCAAAGCGCTTACAGGCACCGCCCTGATTTTGCCGCCGGTCCCAGATAGCTCCTCTTCAACCGAAGCCTACCCGCATGTTCTGGGCCGATCTGACGCCCAACCATAGTCCCGTGCCCTAGACACCGAACTTATTCGCTTCAGGAAGGCGTTTGCGGACGTGCAAGACATGATAGCCGATTTGGATTCTCATTAGAATTATTTAGTATTAAAT
>NZ_WJOK01000020.1 GCF_009649785.1 Agrobacterium tumefaciens
GAATAAAAGTCAATAGATATCAAGGCATCCGTACCCGTGGTTTTCCAATAGTACCAACGGGCATTTTTCGCGCATGAAGTTTCACTCCGAAGACATGACGGAACGATCGTTTTACGGTAACGTTGCCGGAGGGAGGAGATTGCCGAGCTGAGCGAGCTGGATAACGGCTGGCTGGCGGGCATGCATCTTCCCCAGATTCCGACACAAGCCTGCGTCATACTGGCCAGCTTATCCTATTTGAATTCGTCCATGCAGGGTCCCATCATGATTTCTTCCTCCACGCCCGAAACCGTCATCGATCTGGCCGGGCTCTGGCGCCTGACCTCGCTGGAAGGAGACCATACGACCGACCTTACCGTGCCGGGAGACGTTCACAGCGCACTCAAAAACGCGGGCATCATTCCAGACCCCTATCACGGTGCCAATGAAAATGCGGTGCAATGGGTCGCGCATTGGGACTGGATCATAGAGCGGACCTTCATCCTCGATGACGCCGATGCCAGCTGGTATCTCGATATAGATTATCTCGACACCGTCGCGATCGTCTTCGTCAACGATGTCCCGGTCTTGAGTTCGGACAATTGCTTCCGACGTTACCGTCCCGATGTGTCTCGCGCCGTGCGGCCCGGTGAAAACACCATTCGTATCCATTTCCACTCCAACATCGCAGCCGGGGCGGAACGGCAGGCGCGACAACCTTTTTACATTCCCTATCATGAGGGCAACTCGCCGATTGCCAACGGCAACATGTTGCGCAAGCCACAGTGCCATTTCGGCTGGGACTGGAATATCGCGATTGCTCCGCTCGGCCTTTACGGCAAAATCCTGCTGAAGCGCCTCGATACGGCACGGGTCGAACACGTCGTCACCTCACAACATCATGTCGAGGGCGGCGTCGAGCTGCATGTGGCAATCACGCTGTTTGCCGAAGGTCAGGCGAGCCTTCCGCTCTATCTTTCCCTCAACGATGAAAGGCTGCGGCTTGATTGCGGCGTGGGTGCGGGTGAGACGGTGGTGCGCCACGTCTTCTTCGTGGAAGATCCCACGCTCTGGTGGCCGGCGGGCAGCGGCGAACAGACGCTCTACACGTTGGCGGTGGAGTTGCCGGATGAAACCGTCACCCGCAGGATCGGCTTCAGGACCATTGAACTTCTGACGGACAAGGATGAGGCCGGTAGCCGATTTGCCTTCCGCATCAACGGTCGGGAAATCTTCTGCCGTGGCGCGAACTGGATTCCATCCGATGCGCTTTATTCGCTGACCAGCCGCGAAAAAACCGAAGACCTTCTATGTTCAGCCGTCGAGGCCAATATGAACATGATCCGCGTCTGGGGCGGCGGATTTTACGAGGAAGACTGGTTCTACGATCTCTGTGACCGTCTCGGTCTTCTGGTCTGGCAGGATTTCATGTTCGCCTGCAACCTTTACCCCTGCAGCGAAGACTTTCTCGACAATGTCGAACACGAGGTCGACTATCAGGTAAAACGCCTTTCCTCCCATCCGTCCATCGCGCTCTGGTGCGGCGACAACGAATTGGTGGGTGCCCTCACATGGTTCGAGGAGCCCCGCAACAACCGCGACCGTTATCTCGTGGCTTACGACCGCCTCAACCGCACCATCGAAAAGGCGCTGAAAAAAGCCGCCCCCGAAGCACTCTGGTGGCCCTCCAGCCCGGCTTCAGGCTACCTCGATTATGGTGATGCCTGGCATGCGGATGGTTCCGGCGACATGCATTACTGGTCCGTCTGGCACGAAAACAAATCGTTCGACAATTACCGCTCGGTCAAACCGCGCTTCTGCTCCGAATTCGGTTTTCAGTCCTACACTTCCATGCCTGTCATCCGCACCTATGCGGAAGAGAAAGACATGAACATCGCCTCCCCGGTGATCGAACTGCACCAGAAGAATGTCGGCGGCAATGAGCGCATCGCTGGCACCATGTTCCGCTATTTCCGCTTTCCGAAGGATTTCGAAAATTTCGTGTATCTGAGCCAAGTGCAGCAGGCGCTGGCCATCCGAACCGCGGTCGACTACTGGCGCTCGCTGAAACCCCATTGCATGGGAACGCTCTATTGGCAGCTCAACGATACTTGGCCGGTTGCCTCATGGTCGAGCCTGGATTACGGCGGCGGCTGGAAGGCGCTGCATTATGCTGCCCGCCGTTTCTTCCAACCGGTCTCGGTTTCCGCCATTCCCTCGGAAGACGGGCGCCGGTTAAGTTTCTCCATGGTCAACGACACGGCGGAAGATGTCGAGATCGACATGAATATTGTCGCCCTCACCATGGAGGGTAACCGCGTGCCGCTGAAATCTGCCAACGGCACGTGCGGTACGGACAAGGCGGCGACGCTGACCGAAATCGACATGGACAGCCTGCCTGATGGTTCCATTCTTGCCTGGAACTTCATAGCATCCAACGGCATGACAGGCGAAGGCCATCATGTGCGCGACACCTACAAGTCTCTGGAGCTCCAGCCCGCTGGACTGACGTTCTCCACCGGCACATTGAAAAACGGCCAGCTCGAAATCGACGTCACCGCAGCAGGTCTTGCCCTCTTCGTCATGCTGGAGGCCGATCAGCCCGGGCGTTATTCCGACAATCTGTTCGATCTCGCAGCGGGCGAAACACGCAGGATCATCTTCACCCCGAAGGCGGGCAGCGGGCAGCCGCAGTTCCGTATCTTCGATCTTTATACCTGCCAATCCTCGCATTGAAACCACGCGGCGAAAGGCTTAACCATCCTTAGCGGAACGGCAGGCAACGTTGCGCCTGCCCTCATCTTTCAAAGGTTTGCCGGCTTCTCCGGCAACCATTCATCAGCAAGTGGAGGAAGACCCATGGTTTGGCAACCGGCCGAAAACCGATATACATCCATGAAATACAATCATTGCGGAAAGACTGGCCTGAAGCTACCGGCGATCTCGCTCGGGCTGTGGCACAATTTCGGCAACGACACACCGCACCAGACCAAACAGGCCATTTGCCGCCGCGCCTTTGACCTTGGCATTACCCATTTCGATCTCGCCAATAATTACGGCCCACCACCCGGCAGCGCCGAAACTGCCTTCGGCGAAATCCTGAAGACGGATTTTAGAGGCTACCGCGATGAAATGATCATCTCGTCCAAGGCGGGCTACAACATGTGGCCCGGTCCCTACGGTGAATGGGGCAGCCGCAAATATCTGATATCGTCCTGCGACCAGAGCCTGAAGCGCATGGGGCTGGACTACGTTGATATCTTCTACTCCCACCGTTTCGATCCCAACACGCCGCTTGAGGAAACCTGCGGCGCGCTGGACCAGATCGTGCGCTCGGGCAAGGCGCTCTATGTCGGCATCTCGTCATACAACTCGAAACGCACCCGTGAGGCCGCCGCGATCCTGAAAGATCTCGGCACGCCCTGCATCATCCACCAACCGAGCTACTCCATGATCAATCGCTGGATCGAGGAAGACGGTCTGGTCGATACGCTGGAAGATCTTGGCATTGGCTCCATCGTCTTTTCGCCGCTGGCGCAGGGCATGCTGACGACGAAATATCTGGGTGGCGTGCCTGATGGCAGCCGTGCATCGCAGAGCAAGTCACTCAACCCCGCCTTCCTCAACGAGCGCAATGTCGAAAACATCCGCGCGCTCAATCGCATTGCCGAGCGGCGTGGCCAAACGCTCGCGCAGATGGCAATCGCCTGGGTGCTGCGCGGTGGTCGCATCACGTCGGCGCTCATCGGTGCGAGCCGTGTCGAACAGGTCGAGGATTGCGTGAAGGCACTCGACAATGCCGACTTCTCCACAGAGGAGCTTGCGGAAATCGACGGTTACGCAAAGGACGCGGATATCAACCTTTGGGCAAAATCCGCTGAACGCGTCTAATACTTGAAACAGGCTGCCCGGTTTCCAACGGGCAGCCTGATCGACGCAAAAACTGGACTGAAATCTCCAACAGAAAGATTAACGTCCCCGTCTAACCATTAACAACCATTACATAAATGTAATTTTAAATTCAGTTTCCGTTCATTCGTTTATTCGTAAGTTCTCCTTATCGAAACACGAGAGGAAACATTCATGAAAAAGTTCGTCACCATTCTTCTGGCTGCAACTGTTCTTGCTGCTCCAATGGCCCAGGCACAAAGCCGCCACGACGATCGTCATCGCGGTGTAACCGTCGAGCGTCACACGACCACCAAAAAGGTCATCGTCAAAAAGCACCGTTGGGATCGCGGTCAGCGCCTCTCCCCGGCAGAGCGTCGTCATTTCGTCGACCGCCGCGACTATCGCCGTTACCGTCTGGCAGAGCCGCGTCGCGACCAGCGCTGGGTACGCGTCGACAACCAGTTCCTGCTCATCAACGCCGTCACCGGCCTGATCGTCGGCCTTTCTGCGGCACGCTGAGTAAATCGACGGATGATATGAAAAAGGCCCGCTTGCGCGGGCCTTTTGTCGTTTATCGTTATAGCCGATCAGAAAATGTCGGCGCCGCTGCCCCACGGGCCATGCGGCTTGTCGACACCGTCGGTGCGTTCGAAGCCATGCGCCCCGAAGAAATCGCGCTGCGCCTGAATAAGGTTTGCGCTGCCGCGGGCGCGACGATAGGCGTCGAAATAACCAAGCGCGGAAGCGAGTGCCGAAACCGGCAGACCGGAGAGAACCGCGTAGGAAACGACACGGCGCAGGGCGGCGTCGGTGTCCTTGACGATGCCGGAGAAGGCAGGCGTCACGATGAGGTTTGCCACATGCGGATCCTTGGTGAAGGCCGAGGTGATCTCATCGAGGAATTCTGAGCGGATGATGCAGCCGGCGCGCCAGATGCGGGCGATCGTCGGCATCGGCAGGTTCCAGTTGAACTCCTTCGATGCGGCCGACATGACGGCAAAGCCCTGTGCGTAAGCACCGACCTTGGCGGCCAGAAGCGCGCTTTCCAGATCGGCGATAAAGGCCTTTTTGTCAGCCGGTGCAGCTGCAACGGTCGGCAGGCCGAAGATCTTCTCGGCAGCTTCGCGCTCGTCCTTCTGCGACGACAGGATACGGGCAGCCACGGCGGCCTCGATGGCAGTTGCGGCGACGCCCATGTTCTGCGCCTCGATAACCGACCACTTGCCTGTGCCCTTCTGGCCGGCCTTGTCGAGGATCAGATCGACCATCGGCTTGCCGGTGATCGGATCGGCAGCGCGCAGAACCTTCTCGGTGATTTCGATCAGGTAGGAGTTGAGACGGCCCTTGTTCCATTCACCGAATACATCGGCGATTTCAGACGCACTCATCTTCAGGCCGTCACGCAGGATGCCGTAGATTTCGGCGATCATCTGCATGTCGGCATATTCGATGCCGTTATGGATCGTCTTGACGAAATGACCGGCACCGTCATTGCCGAGCCATGCCACGCACGGATCGTCATTATACTTGGCGGAAATGGAGGTCAGAACCTTCTCGACGCGCTTCCAGCTATCTTCGGTACCGCCGACCATGATCGACGGTCCGTGACGCGCACCTTCTTCACCGCCGGAAACGCCCATACCGATAAAGGTCAGACCGCTATCCTTCAGATTGTCGAAACGGCGGATCGTATCGCGGAAATTCGCATTGCCGGCGTCGATCATGATGTCGCCGTTCGAGAGATGCGGCTTCAGGATTTCCATCTGCTGGTCAACCGGATCGCCGGCCTTGATCATGATAATGATCGGGCGCGGAGGACGAATGGCGGCGACGAATTCCTCGATGGTTTCGCAAGGGATCAACTGCCCCTGCAAGTCCCCAGCCTCGGCGTAGAATTTTTTCGTCGCTTCAGGGGTTCGGTTGAATACGGCAATCTTGTTGCCCTTTTCCGCGATGTTCAACGCCAGGTTCGAGCCCATGACGCCGAGACCGATCAAACCGATTTCTGCCTGTTCCACGGATGTGCCTCCATCTTGCTTTTAGGTGGTCGTGTTGTGGCACTGTAATGAACAAACGGCAAGGCTAGGGGCGACTGAAACGATTAAATTTTGATGACGCAAATCAGCTTTGCATATTTGCGACAGGTCGGGGGAAGGTCGTAACCAACGCGCCTCCCCTAGGAAGGTCGTGGCCGGTCGTCGCCATCGTCCAGCGCTCGCCAGGCAGCGCCGTCCATATCCTCATATTGCCCTGATCGCACCGACCAGAGGAAGGCGAAAAGCCCGAGCGCTCCGAGAAACAGGGCGACGGGGATGAGATAGATCAACATGTTCATGCCGGTTGCGCCCCCTCGCCCGCAAATCCGGTCGGCACGCTCTGTTGCGCAGAAACGGCTTCAGCCGTTCCGGCAAGACGCAGCGCATTTGCAACAACGATGAGCGACGATGTCGACATGGCGATGGCCGCGATCATCGGCGTCGCATAACCGGCAATCGCAATCGGCACGGCAATGACATTGTAGCCGATGGCAAGCGCGAAGTTCTGCCGGATAAGCCGTCCGGCCCGCCGCGATGTCTCGATGGCGACAGGAACGGCATCCAGATTCTCGTGCATGAACACGAAGTCGGCGGCCTGCCGGCCGATATCGGCGGCTGTTGCCGGTGCCATCGAAACATGTGCTGCAGCCAGCGCAGGCGCATCATTGATACCGTCGCCCACCATCAGAACCTTGCGTCCCTCGCCTGCCAGTGCCCCACAGCGCCCCGCCTTGTCTTTCGGCGACAGGTCGGCGTTCCATTTCGCAATGCCCAGACGCTGCGCCATGGCCTTCACGGCCGGGACCCGGTCACCGGACACGATTTCCAGCACCAGTCCTTGTACAGAAAGGCTGCGCAGTGCCTGTACGGCGCCAGGACGCGGATTGTCCTCGAAACCGAAACTCGCCAGATACCCGCCGTCAAGCGAAAGCACCACTTCCGATCGCGCGTCGCCGTTTTCCATTTGCGATTCATCCGGGCAGGCAAAACGGCGGTTGCCAAGCCGGTAGGTTCCCGCCGGCGTGAGAGCCTCAACACCGGAGCCGGGAATTTCACGCACCGCTTCGTAGACCGATAAAATTCCGCCATAGGCTGCATGCAGGGCTTTGGACAGCGGATGGCGTGAATGGGCGGCAAGGCCAGCCGCAATCGCCACCGTGGCGGGGTTCACATCGCCGGTTTCCACCAGTCGCGGCTTCCCGACCGTCAGGGTGCCTGTCTTGTCGAACAGCACGGTGTCGATTTCGGCCAGTCGCTCCATCGCCGAGCCTTCCTTGACCATGATGCCATGCCGAAAGAGCCGGCCTGCCGCCACCACCTGCACCACCGGAACAGCAAGGCCAAGCGCACAGGGGCAGGTGATGATGAGAACCGCAATCGCGATCAGCATCGCCTGCTTCCAGTCACCGCCCAAAACGCCCCAACCGAGAAAGGTCATGAGAGCAAGAAGATGTACGACGGGCGAATAATAGCTCGCGGCACGGTCGGCAATCCGCCGATAGCGCGCCCGCCCCCCTTCCGCCGCCTCCATCAGCCCGATCACTTCCGACAGAAACGAATCCTTTGCCGATGCGGTCACCCGCGCGGCGAGCGAACCGGTGAGATTGAGCGTGCCTGCCTGAAGCAGATCACCCGCCTCCACCCGACGCGGCGCGCTTTCGCCGTTGACAATGGACATGTCGAGATCGCTGCTTCCGCTAATGACCATCGCATCCACCGCCACCCGGTCACCGGCAGCAATCACAATCGTCATACCGGGTAGCACATCGCCAAGCGGGCGATATTCCCGCGTTCCGTCCTCACCGATAACGGTTGCGCCGCGTGGTGAAAGCCGGGCCAGGCCTGCAATTGCCGAGCGCGCCCTGTCACGCATGATATGGTCAAGCGTGCGGCCGATCAGCAGGAAGAACAGCAGCGACACGGTCGCGTCAAACCACGCATGTTCGCCATGATGAATCGTCTCCCACAGCGAGATTGCGTAGGATAGCGTGATGGCGAGCGCGATCGGCACATCCATATTGGTGCGGCCATGCTTCAGCGCATTCCAGGCCGACTGATAGAAGAACCGGCCGCCATAGATCAGCGCCGGCGCGGCAATCATCGCCGAAATCCAGTGGAACATGTCACGCGTCGCGGCATCGGCCCCGGACCAGACGGACACGGACAGCAGCATGATATTGGCGGAAGCAAAGCCGCAGAGCGCCACCGCCCTGATCAGTTGCGAGCGCAACACGTCCGAAGCATCCTGTCCGCTCGCGAAAAGATGCGTCCGGTATCCGGTTGCAAGGATTGCGCGGGCAAGTTCGGCGGGATCTGTCCTGATGCCATCGACATCCTCTTTCCAGACAATCGCCACCCGTTTGGAGGACAGGTTCACGCGCGCCTGCTCCACCTGGCGGAGACGGCGCAGCGCCGTTTCGATGGTGGTGATGCAGGCGCCGCAATAAACGCCGGGCACGCTGAGATCTGTCTGGCGCAGCCCCTGCCCCAGATCGCGGCTTGCCAGCATCAGCTCCTCTGATGATGGTGGGTTGACCGGTTCGCCGAGTTGAAGCGACCCTTCCGTTCCCGGTGCACAGCAGCTCATTGACGCCCCCTGATCACCGCGATCCGCGTGCCTTCATGCACGATGATCCTGCCGTCTTTTACGGCAGTGACCTCGACGATCCATTGGCCGGGCAGCATGTCATGCGGGCCGGTGAAGACCCCGGTAGACACCGGGGTCAGCTCCATGTCGAAATTCTGGTGCTCGCCGACCGGCCGGCGAAAACGCGCCGTTACCGAATCCGTATCCACAGGGCCGGTATCTGGATGAAACACCTCGTAGCGCACGGTCTTTTCATCCACCACCAGCCTGCCCTTGATGCCGGTGGCGGCCCTTGCCTTGGCGGCCTCGGCCTTGGCGTTGAACTGCTGGCTGGCAACATAGGTATTGGGCACCACCAGCCCGCTCCAGCTGGTGACAGCGTTCCAGGCCATCACCATGTTGACGGTGATGACGATGCCGAAAAACATCACCATAACACCCAGCATATGCCAGCCGGTGAAAATGAAACCGGACGTCTGGCGATTGGTCGTTGTCATTTTTTCACTCCCGGAGCGTTGAAGACGGCGTCGTAACGGGCCGTCTCATGGCCGCCCGTATCGCTGACGATGAATTCGAAATTTTCAGCAGCCCGCGCGACGTGACTGCCCGGCAGGGTGACGAACACCTTCAGCGTTGTCGCCTCGTCAGGTTCCACCATCACCTCGAAGCTGCGAGAGGCTGCATCCGGCACGCCGTTTATCTTCATCACCGCACTTGGAATGCCCTCTATCGTCAGGCTCATTATGCGCGGTTGCGGCACCATGTTGAGAATGCGAACGGTATAGCCGTTGCGGATGGACCCGTTCGATTCGAGCACATATTGCGGGTTGCGGTCGTGCAGCACGTTCAGAGCCAGCCGCTCGCGCGTCACCAGCGCAAACAGCAAGCCGATGCCGACTGCAGCCCATATTGCCGTGTAAAGAAGCGTGCGCGGGCGAAAGACGATGCGCCAGTCGAAATGGCGAATGCTGTTTTTGAACCCGCCGTCCTCGTCGCGCACATTCGCAGGCCGGATTGCGTGCTGACCGTTGCCGGTCGCAAGCGCCATGTTGGACTGATATTCGGACAGCGTCGCATAGGCGATCAGCCCGCGTGGCTTACCAATCTTGTCCATCACCCCATCGCAGGCATCGATACAGAGCGCGCAGGTGATACATTCCAGCTGCTGCCCGTCCCTGATGTCGATGCCCATGGGACAGACTGCGACACAAGCATTGCAATCGACGCAATCGCCGACGCTCTCCCCTGTGGCCGCAGCCTTTTTGGCGTGCCTCGTGCGAGGTTCACCGCGCCAGTCATTATAGGTCACGACCAGCGAGTTCTCATCCAGCATCGCCGCCTGAATGCGCGGCCAGGGACACATATAAGTACAGACCTGCTCCCGCATCAGCCCGCCGAAAACATAGGTCGTGGCGGTGAGTATCGCGACGGTCGTATAGGCGATCATCGGTGCCTGCCCCGTCATGAACTCTCTCGCCAGCGTCGGTGCATCGGCAAAATAGAAGATCCATGCCCCGCCGGTCAGAACGCCGATCACCAGCCAGATTGCATGTTTCATCACCCGCTTGCGCAGCTTGCCGAAAGTGAAAGGTGCTGCATCGAGCTTCATGCGGGCATTCCTGTCGCCCTCGATCGCCCGCTCGACGACCAGAAACAGGTCCACCCAGACGGTCTGCGGACAGGTATAACCACACCACGCGCGTCCCACGGCGGAGGTGATGAGAAACAACCCCAGACCCGCCATGACCAGCAATCCCGCGACGAAAAAGAACTCCTGCGGCCAGATTTCGATGAAGAAGAAATAAAAGCGCCGGTTGGCAATATCGATCAGCACCGCCTGGTCGGGCGCATAGGGACCGCGATCCCAGCGCAGAAACGGCGTCAGATAATAAATGCCGAGCGTGACCAGCATGACCAGCCACTTGAACCGCCGGAACCGGCCCTCCGCGCGCTTCGGGAAAATTTTCTTGCGCGCTTCATAAAGGGGTTTACGCGTTTTTGCGGAATTGACAGCCTCCGCTTCCAGCCTTTCGACGGGCTGTTGCGGGCGGTCCTGTCCGACGGGATAGATGTTCATGATTGCAGTCCGTTTTTATCTCCTTGCTTTCTCCCATCTCACCGGCGAAACATCCTTGACTTACATCAAGCGCGGACAAAGTGGCGCAGCCTGCGGCCTGCATTAAACAGGGAGGATGAGATGCCAGTCATGCAGTCAAAAATCATTCATCTGTCGGTGGAAAAACCATGGAGCCATGTCTTTGATTTCACCTCCGACCCGCAAAACATGCCGCACTGGGCCGCCGGTCTAGCAGGCGGTCTTAAACCAGACGGCGAGGACTGGATCGCCGATGGCGGCCCGCTGGGTGAGGTCCGCGTCAATTTCGCGCCCTTAAACGAATTCGGCGTGATAGACCACGTCGTGACATTGCCGGATGGCATGAAGGTGTATAACGCGCTGCGGGTAACACCGAATGGCAGCGGTGCCGAAGTCAGCTTTACCCTGCTTCGCCTGCCGGACATGACGGACGAGGATTTCGAACGGGATGCGGAGATGGTCCGGGTCGATCTGGAAACACTGAAGTCGCTGCTCGAAACGGATTGAAGGATAAAACGATGACCACGAATACGAATGATCGGCGCATCGACTATGTCGAATTCAACGTCGCCGATATCGAGCGCAGCAAGGAATTTTACGGCGGCGCTTTCGGCTGGTCCTTTAAGGATTACGGCCCGCAATATTGCGAGTTTTCCGACGGCCGGCTGACCGGCGGTTTCACCACCACGGCACCCGTGTCAGCCAAGGGTGGACCGCTTGTCATTCTTTACGCCGCCGATATCGAGAATGCGCACCGGCGTGTCGAGGCAGCCGGTGGGCAGATCAGCGTCGCCATATTCGCCTTTCCCGGCGGACGCCGTTTTCATTTCACCGATCCGGATGGATACGAACTGGCCGTCTGGTCTGATCGCTAAGAAAAAGGGCCGCATCGGGCGGCCCTTTCCATTTGTTGGCTGTGACGTTCACTCGCCACCGCCCAGCGAGTGCACGAAGATCGCAAGCTGCTTGACCGTGGTATCACCAAGCCGTTCACCCCAGGCGGGCATGACCCCGTGTTTTGGCGACCGTATCTGCGCAACTATCCCCTGCTCGCCACTGGCCTTCAGCCAGATCGCGTCGGCCAGGTTGGGCGCGCCGAACTCGCGGTTGCCCTTGGCGTTCTCACCGTGGCACGAGGCGCAATTGTCGGCGAAAATCTGTTTACCGGGTTCTACGAGTGCCGGGTTGGAAGGCGTTCCTGTCAGGCTGACGACATAGGCGGCGACCTCGCGGATTTCCTCGGACTTGAGGATATCGCCGAAGGCCGGCATTTCCGACAGGCGCGTATCGGGATCGTCGGCAAAACGAATGCCGTGCTTTACCGTCGTATAGATATCCTCGACGCTGCCTCCCCACATCCAGTCATCGTCGTTGAGGTTGGGATATCCCTGCCCGCCTTCCGCACCCGAACCGTGACACTGGATGCAATTGACCTTGAAGGCGGCGGCACCGCCGGAAAGCGCAAATTGCCTTAGCGTCGGATCGGCCTCAATCTCGGCGAGCGAGGAACTGGCGATTCTGTCGGAATAGACGCTCTGCGCCTGTTTGGCGTCCGCCATATCGGCAGCGATCTCGGAACGGCTGCTCCAGCCGAGCAACCCTTGCGTTGCGCCATTGATCAGCGGCCATGCCGGATAGGCGATGGTGTAGCCGATGGCCCAGAGGATCGTGAAGTAGAAGGTCCAGACCCACCAGCGCGGCATCGGATTGTTAAGCTCGCGAATACCGTCCCATTCATGGCCGGTGGTTTCGACGCCGCTGATGTCATCAATGTGTTTTTCGGACATATCCTAGTCCTCCTTAAGCGGAATGCTGGCGGCGTCGTCCGCAGCTTTTTTCGATCCGGGACGAAGGGTGAAAACGACGACGCCGGCGAAGAACAGGGTCATGGCAAGCAGGCCCCAGCTATCGGCGAAGTGGCGCATGGCCGTGTAGGTTTCCATCGTATCGCCTCCTCACCGATATCCGGCGGCATCGTCATAGGTCGAGAAATCGACCAGCGTGCCGAGCATCTGCAAATAGGCAACCAGCGCATCCATTTCGGTAAGCTTGGCTGGATCGCCATCGAAATCGCCGACTTTCGCCTTCGGATAGCGCGCCAGAAGCTCGGTCGTATCGGCGTTCGGATCGGCCTGCGCGTGAAGATCAGCCGCTGATTTCTCGATCATCTCGTCGCTATAGGGCACGCCAACGGCGCGGTTAGCCTTCAGCTCCATCGAGATATCCGTAATCTTCAACGGCGTGGTTTTGAGGAACGCGTAGGACGGCATGATCGATTCCGGCACGACGGAGCGCGGATCGGCCAGATGCTGCACGTGCCATTCATTCGAATAGCGGTCGCCTACGCGTGCGAGGTCCGGCCCCGTGCGCTTGGAACCCCACTGGAACGGGTGGTCGTACATGGATTCCGCCGCCAGGCTGTAATGCCCGTAACGCTCCACCTCGTCGCGGAACGGCCGGATCATCTGGCTGTGGCAGACATAACATCCCTCGCGGATGTAGATGTTGCGCCCGGCCAGTTCGAGCGGCGAGTAGGGCCGCATGCCCTCCACCTTCTCGATGGTGTTTTCGAGATAGAAAAGCGGCGCGATTTCCACAATACCGCCGATTGAGACGACGAGCAGCGAGCCGACCAAAAGCAGTGTGGCGTTGCGTTCGATGACGCCGTGTTTGTCGAGTATGGACATCGGCCTCTCCTTATTCAGCGGGCTGCAGCGAAGGTGCGGCGTCATTGCGGACGCCCTCCTCGCGTTGACGACCGAGGATGGTCATCGTGACGTTGTAGGCCATGATCAGCGCGCCACTGAGGAACATCAGGCCACCCAGCGCACGCATCACGTAATAGGGGAACAGCGCTGCGACCGATTCCGCGAAGGAATAGACGAGGAAACCCTGCGTATCGTATTCGCGCCACATCAAGGCCTGCTGGATGCCGGCCACCCACATCACAGCGGCGTAGATGACGATGCCGATCGTGGCGAGCCAGAAGTGCCAGTTGACCAGTTGCAGGCTGTAGAGACGATCCCTGCCCCACAGTTTCGGTGTCAGATAATAGATGGCACCGAAGGTGATCATGCCGTTCCAGCCGAGAGCGCCGGAATGCACGTGGCCGATGGTCCAGTCGGTATAGTGACTGAGCGAGTTGACGGCCTTGATCGACATCATCGGACCTTCGAAGGTCGCCATGCCGTAGAAGGCCACCGCCATCACCATCATACGCACGATGGGATCGGTGCGGATCTTGTCCCAGGCGCCCGAAAGCGTCATCAGGCCGTTGATCATGCCGCCCCACGACGGCATCCACAGCATGATCGAGAACACCATGCCGAGCGTCTGCGCCCAGTCCGGCAACGCCGTATAGTGCAGATGGTGCGGACCGGCCCAGATATACATGAAGATCAAAGCCCAGAAGTGGATGATCGACAGGCGGTAGGAATAGACCGGGCGGTTCACCTGCTTGGGAATGAAATAATACATCATGCCGAGGAAGCCGGCGGTGAGGAAAAAGCCGACGGCGTTATGGCCGTACCACCATTGCGTCAGCGCATCCTGCACGCCCGAGAAAGCGGAGTAGCTCTTGACGCCGAGGAACGACACCGGAATGGCGAGGTTGTTGACGATATGAAGCATGGCGATCGTCACGATGAAGCTCAGATAGAACCAGTTTGCCACATAGATATGCGGCTCCTTGCGCGTCAGGATCGTGCCGAGAAATGCAAGGAGATAGGCGACCCAGACGATCGTCAGCCAGATATCGACATACCATTCCGGCTCGGCATACTCACGGCCCTGCGTGATACCAAGCAGATAGCCAGTGGCAGCCATGACGATGAAGAGGTTGTAGCCCCAGAACACGAACCAGCCGAGATTGCCGCCGAACAGGCGTGCGCGACAGGTTCTCTGCACCACGTAAAATGACGTGGCAATCAGCGCATTTCCCCCGAAAGCGAAGATCACCGCGGAGGTGTGCAGCGGCCGCATCCGGCCGAAATTGAAATAGGGCGCGATGTTGAGATCGGGAAAGGCAAGCTGAAGCGCCACCACGACCCCGACCAGAAACCCGACCACGCCCCAGAACACGGTAGCGACGACGCCGTATTTCACGACCTCATCGAAATATTCGGATTTCAGCCGGGCGCGCGCGGCCTGATCGACAGGCGCGAAAGAAACACGGCGCAGCAGAAGCACCGTGCTGACCAGAAGCGTAAAGAACAGCACCCACATATGGGCGGCGAAAAGACTGTCGTGAGCGAAAGCAGCCCCGAGCAGCGCGAGAAAAGCCCCAAGGGCCACGATCGCGGTTTCTAACGTGTAATTCATTGTTGGTTTCCCCCAACGTGCAAGCAGACCGACGAAAGGCTTGGCGCGCGCTTTACGAAGCGGAAACGGGCCTTTGCGTCGGTTGGAGCATTGCCACCGGCGTGGGGAAGCCACCTTGATCCAGATCAAGAAAGAGAAGCTGTCGCAGCACCGGCAAAACCGAGCCGGGATTTGGCGATAAGAAGTACATAGAAACTGAAAGAACGGACGCCGACGCGCGACACCGGCTTTATAGGGCTTGCGTCAGCCCTTCATTTTCAGCGGCAGCCCGGCTGCGACGAAATAGACTTCATCGACGATGGCCGCGACGCGCTGGTGTAACCTTCCGGCGTGATCGCGGAATTCGCGCGCCATGCGGTTTTCCGGCACGATGCCAAGGCCAACCTCGTTAGAGACGAGAATCAGTTTCGCCTTGGTGGAAGCGATTGCCGCTGCCAGCGTGGCGAACGCCGTCTCGATATCGGCGTTCTCCATCATAAGATTGGTGAGCCACAATGTCAGGCAGTCGATCAGGATGACATTGTCCGGCGCATCCAGCCATGCGAGCACGGCAGCGATATCAACGGGCGCCTCGTGTGTCGTCCACTCCTCGCCGCGCCGGGCCTGATGATGGTCGATGCGATCGCGCATCTCGTCATCCCATGCCCGGCCGGTGGCCAGATAATGCAGGCGCCCGTTGGCTTTGCCCGCAAGGTCCTCGGCAAAACGGGACTTGCCGGAGCGCGCGCCGCCTAGAATGAAAACGGAGCGGTTTTTATCTGTCATGAAGAACCTGGAAGAAGAGAATAAGACGGACCGGCATCATTGCGGTGTCGCAAGCCAGAGACAACCGTACATGAAGGGAACGATTCGTAGAAAAAGGCGTCCCCCGGTTACTCATGCCGGACTGCCGATGATACCGGGTCGGAGACGACAAAACCTGTCCGCACGATGCGGGACATATGACAGCCTTGGCAACTCCGGATGCCGGAAACACCGGTCCTGACAAAAAGCTAGGTGCGAACGGTCATTCTGTCAATCGGCGAGCGGTGTCTACGAAAAATCAAGCGGAACCGGTACGCAAAACCTTGACCCGGAACCGGCAGACCTTTCCGTCCGCGACGGGATTGATAAAGCCACTTGGTTACCGGAACGTTAGCAGAAAACGAAATGACGAAGCTGCAACGCGGCGGGAGAATGTTCGCCCATGGAGGCCGCTGCCATTGCCTTGCCATGGCCTTCAAATCAATATGGCCGCGAAGATTCGCAAACAGCAAGGTGACCTGCCCGTGATGACCGTCATGGACTATATCTCGATCGTCGTTTTTATCGTGTTATGGGCCACCTATACCCACCTCACGACGGGAACGACGCTGTTTTCGCGAACCAGCCTCAATCAGGCGATGGCGGAGCGCCGGCGCGACTGGATTTACAATTCTCTCAAACGCGACTTGAAGATGATCGACACGCAGATCATGGCGGGTTTGCAGAATGGTACCGCTTTTTTCGCGTCTACCTCGATCTTTGCCATCGGCGGCTGCTTTGCTCTTCTGGGGGCGACAGATCGGGTCGAAACCGTGTTTCGCGACCTGCCCTTCGTGCAGTATGCCGGGCGCACGGCCTTCGAACTGAAGGTCATGGGGCTAACCTGCCTTTTCGGCTACTCGTTTTTCAAGTTCGGCTGGTCCTACCGCCTGTTCAATTATTGCACGATCCTGTTCGGCGCCATACCCATGGTCCATGATGTCAACGCGGATCGCGACGCTGCCGAGCGTGCCGCTGAAAACGTCATAAAGATGAACATCATCGCTGCTAAGAACTTCAATGATGGGCTGCGGACGATCTTCCTGTCGATCGGTTATCTCGGCTGGTTCATCAGCCCCTATGTCTTCATCGCAAGCACGGTCATCATCATAGTGGCGCTGTTGCGCCGCCAGTTCTTCTCCGAGGCCCGCCGCGCCATCATGGACAGGCCCGGGCCTTGAAATAGCCTTACTTCACGGGCCAAGCCTTTGAGTAGACAACGGCTTCAGACAGCTGAAACAGCGGGAATTATGGAAACAGAAACAGCTGCAATCGACACCCGCCGCAAGGGCCGCATGGGCAGTCTCGATACACTGCGCGGGCTGGCGCTCATCGCCATGGCGTCTTACCACTTCACATGGAATCTGGAGTATTTCGGCTATCTGGAGCCGGGTACGGCAACCACCGGCCTGTGGAAGCTTTATGCGCGCGCCATTGCCAGCTCGTTCCTGTTCCTCGCCGGTTTCAGCCTGTTTCTCGCCCATGGCAAAGCCATAAACTGGCCGTCCTTCGGCAAGCGTTTTGCAATGGTGGCGGGCTCGGCGCTGCTCATCACCATCGCTACCTATGTCGCCTTTCCGGATAGCTTCATCTTTTTCGGAATCCTGCACAACATAGCCGCTGCAAGCCTTGTCGGGCTGCTGTTCCTGCGGGCACCCCCGCTGGTAACGCTGCTTTTCGCGGCTCTTGCCTTTGCGCTGCCGCAATACGTCCAGTCGGATTTTTTCAACAGCAAATGGCTGGCATGGGTCGGTTTCTCCACCATGCCGCCGCGCTCGAACGATTATGTGCCGCTCTTGCCGTGGCTCGCGCCCTTTCTTGCCGGACTTGCGGTTTCGCAATTCGTCACACCGCGCAGCTGGCTGGACCGTTTTCGCAACCCAAGCTCCCCCCGCAATCTGATAGCAACAGCGGGCCGTCACAGCCTTGCCTTTTACCTCATTCATCAGCCGGCGCTGATTGGCCTCGTTTATGCGGTATCACTTGTGGCACCGCCTCCTCCTGTCGACCAAGTGGAGCTTTACAAATCGAGCTGTGAAAAAAGCTGCGTCCAGCAGGCTAACGGCCAGGAATTATGCCAACGTTTCTGCGGCTGCACGCTTGAAAAGCTGCAAGCGGAAAGCCTGTTTGACATCATGATGGAAGGCAAGCTCAGTGCGGAGCAGCAGACGAAGGTCAGCGACGTGGCGCAACAGTGCACGGTTGAGGCGCAGTAAAGAACGACACACGCCCAATCTACGCTCGGCGTCATTCTCGGGCTTGACCCGAGGATCTATCCACGTCGCGTAAAATCAAAAGCATGACGGAGTGAGAGGTTTTCTTCTCCGCGGGAAATCCAGGGCCATCACGTCAAGCGCGACGGCGGGAAACCTGCATCAGGTCCCTACGCCGATTTCGGCAAGGCGCGTCAGGCAGGCCTCTTCGACATTGTCGAGCTCGGCCAGCGTCTCTTCGATGTCCTTGCGCTTTTGCCTGAGATCGGCGCGCTTCTCATCGACCTTCTTCATCAGAAGCACAAGCTGGCCTGATTCGCCCGGCGGCTCCTTGTAGACGTGAATGATCTCGCGAATTTCTGCGATCGTGAAACCGATACGGCGGCCGCGCAGGATTTCCTGAATGAGACGTCGATCCGCAGACCTGAAAAGCCTCGTACGCCCGCGTCGCTCAGGGTGAATGAGGCCCTCATCCTCGTAAAATCGCAAGGTGCGGGTGGAAACACCGAATTCGCGCGTCAGTTCGGTTATGCTATAATACTTGTCCAAGGGCCTATCCGATTCATAACCGGACAATTATTATTTGACCTTCACGTAAAAGTCAATTTTTCCTGCCGCTTTCGCCTGTTCTGGCCTATCCCGAAATACCGTACCACCAGGTAGCGATGCCCAGAAACGAAAAAAAGCCGACAATGTCCGTTACCGCCGTCACGAAGACAGCAGAGGAAACGGCGGGGTCTGCCCCGAACCTGTCGAGAACCAGCGGAATGAGAATGCCTGCCAGCGCCGCCGCCAGCATGTTGAGACACATGGCGGCAGCAATGATGCCGCCGATATGGACATCCTGGAACCACACGCCTGCAACGATGCCGATGGCACAGCCGAACAACAACCCGTTCAGGATGCCAACGCCCGCTTCACGCCTGATAATGCGGGCAGCGTTGTGAATATCTAGGCTTTTGGTAGCCAGCGCCCGCACGGACACGGTCATGGTCTGCGATCCGGCATTGCCGCCCATCCCGGCAACCGTCGGCATCAAAATCGCCAGCGCAATGATTTGCTGGATCGTCGCATCGAAAAGGCTGATGACGGAGGCAGACAGAAAGGCAGTAAGGAGGTTGACCGCAAGCCACGGCACACGCGAGCGCGAGGTGCTGGTGATGCTGTCAGACAGTTCTTCGTCGCCCACACCGCCAAGGCGCAGCAAATCCTCTTCGGCTTCTTCCTGAATGACGTCGACCACGTCATCGATGGTGAGCACGCCAACCAGACGGCCGTTATTGTCCACCACGGCGGCGGATAGAAGGTCGTATTGTTCGAAAAGTTGCGCCGCTTCTTCCTGGTCCATTTCGGCCGGAATGGAGTGGTTGGTCTCGTGCATGATCGTTTCGATCTTCACCTGACGCTTGGCGCGCAGCACCTTGTCGAGATCGAGAGCGCCGACAAGCTTGAACGTGGGGTCGATGACGAAGATCTGCGTGAAGGAATCCGGTAACTCCTCCTCCTCACGCAGGTAATCAATGGTCTGTCCCACGGTCCAGAACGGCGGCACGGCAACGAATTCCGTCTGCATGCGACGGCCGGCAGAGCTTTCCGGATAATCCAGCGCCCGCATCAGTCGCACCCGTTCGGTGAACGGAAGTTGCGAGAGGATGTCCTCGCGGTCCTCGTCGTCGAGATCCTCGAGAATGTAGACAGCGTCGTCCGAATCCAGCTCGCCAATACCGGCAGCGATCTGCTCATTCGACATCTGGTCGACGATATCGAGACGGATGCCTTCATCCACCTCGGTCAGCGCCGTCATGTCAAAATCGGAACCCAGCAACCGCACGAGCGCGTGGCGCTGCTCCGGCATGATGGACTCCAGCACGTCGCCGAGTTCAGACTCATGCAGCCGCGCCACATTCTTGCGCAGGAAAAGCAGATCGCGGTCGGCAATCGCTGCCCCCACCATCGCCAGAAAGTCAGAGCGGACAGAGCCGTCCTCGGCGTAGATATCGGAGGGTGCCTCTGTCGGTTTCAACTCTTCGGGCGCGAGAAGATCGTCGTCACGGTCTGTCATCTGGCGTCCCCTTCTTTAAATGCCGCAGTGCACGAATTTGCAGGCAGAATGGCGTTAAAAAGTATATTGTCAACAACCGGATAGGTGAAAAACAACGGGCTTCGGAACTGCGACGAAAATGGCATGGAGCGCCCTTTCGCAAGACCATGATCGAAGAGCGCAGCACTCCATGATGATGCAGCGGCAGGCAGTGCACCTCAATCCGCACAACGTCCGGAACGCCCTTGCCGTTCCGTCGGAACCGGTAAGATAGAGATTGACATATGTCGCCCATAGACGATTCTGAAAGAGCTTTTTTTATATATGATTGGCCGTTGCCAAACGGTAAGTATCCCTGGGCGGCCAGGAAAATTTCAGGAAAATCACGACAATGAGCAAGACAGATTTCATCGGCAAGGCTTCCGCCGCCGCAGGTGGCTGGGGCGCGCTTAAAAGCGTTGGCAAACGGCTGATGGAATCCGGCGCGCCGATTTCCGGCGCACGCACGCTGCTGAAGGCAAACCAGCCGGATGGATTCGATTGCCCGGGCTGCGCATGGGGCGATCCGGAGCATGGCTCTTCCTTCGAATTCTGCGAAAACGGCGTCAAGGCGGTCGCTTGGGAAGCAACGGAAGCCCGGGTACCGCCGGATTTTTTCGCTACCCGCACCGTCTCCGAACTGCGCGGCTGGTCTGACTACGATCTGGAAAAACAGGGCCGCCTCACCCACCCGATGCGTTACGACCGGGCGAGCGACAAATATCTGCCGGTCTCCTGGGACGACGCCTTTGCCGAAATCGGCGGCGTTCTCAATAGCCTCGACAGCCCGGACCGGGCGGAATTCTACACATCCGGCCGCGCCTCCAACGAGGCAGCCTTCATCTATCAATTGATGGTTCGGCTTTACGGCACGAACAATTTTCCCGACTGCTCCAACATGTGCCACGAGGCAAGCGGTGTCGGCCTGAAAGCCTCGATCGGCGTCGGCAAGGGCACGGTGCTCCTGGAAGACTTCGAGCAGGCAGACGCGATCTTCGTAATCGGCCAAAATCCCGGCACGAACCACCCGCGCATGCTGGGCGACCTGCGCCGGGCAGCGCTTCGCGGCGCGAAAATCGTCGTCCTCAATCCGATCAAGGAAAAGGGTCTGGAGCGCTTCGCCGATCCGCAGGACAAGATCGAGATGATCACCGGCGGCAACACCAAGATCGCCACGAATTATTACCAGCCCCGGCAAGGCGGCGACATGGCGGTGGTGCGCGGCATGAGCAAGGCGATCTTTGCAGCCGACGACGCCGCAAGGACTGCCGGAGAATCTGCCATCATCGATTACGACTTCATCGCCGAACATGCGGTCGAGTTCGAGGCTTATCGTGATGCCGTCGAGGCAACCAGCTGGGAAAGCATTCTCGACCAGTCCGGCCTCACCCGCGCAGAAATCGAAGAAGCCGCCTGCATCTACATGAATGCCGGCTCCGTCATCGCCACCTGGGCCATGGGCGTCACCCAGCATCGCCACTCTGTCATCATGGTTCGCGAAATCACCAACTTCATGTTGCTGCGCGGCAATATCGGCCGCCCCGGTGCCGGTCTTTGCCCGGTACGCGGCCATTCCAACGTTCAGGGTGATCGCACGGTCGGTATCGATGAAAAAGCGCCGCCGGCGCTGCTAGACGCACTGGAAAAAGAACTCGGCGTCGCCATGCCGCGCAAACCCGGCCACAACACCGTCGAAGCAGTAGCCGCCATGCTGGCTGGCGAGGCGCAAACCTTCATCGCGCTCGGCGGCAACTTCATGCGGGCAACGCCCGACAGTCCGCTGATCGTCAAGGCTTTTGAAAATCAGAAACTGACGGTCAATATCGCCACCAAGCTCAACCATTCGCATCTGGTGCCGGGCGAAATCTCCTTCGTGCTGCCCTGCCTTGGCCGAACGGAAATCGACCGTAATTCTGCGGGCAAGCCGCAGATCGTCACGGTCGAGGATTCCATGAGCATGGTGCATGGTTCCGGCGGCATCAATCCGCCTGCCTCGGAGGAACTACGCTCCGAAGTCGCCATCGTTGCCGGCATTGCGCAAGCGACCCTTGGCAATGCGCAGGTCGACTGGAAAGCGCTTGCCGAGGATTACGATCTCATCCGAGACATGATCGAGCGGGTCATCCCCTGTTTCGACAATTTCAACGAACGCGTCCGCGTGCCGCGCGGTTTTCGCCTGCGCAACACGGCCTCCGAACGGGAATGGAACACGCCGGCAAAAAAGGCCGTCTTTTATAGCGGCCCGCTTCCCGAACAGACTGAGCATCAGCAGGCGCTCACGGGCGACAATCTTTTCGTGCTGCAGACATTCCGCAGCCACGACCAATACAACACCACGATTTACGGCATGGACGACCGTTATCGCGGCGTTTATGGCGAACGCCAGGTCATCTTCATGAATCCTGCGGATATGGAGGCGCTGGGCGCCCACTCCCGCCAGCGGGTCGATGTCATCGGCGAATATGGCGATGGCGTGGAGCGGATCGCCCAAAATTTCCGGTTGGTCCCCTACAATATTCCGCGCGGCAGTGTCGGCGGATATTATCCCGAACTGAACGTGCTGGTGCCGCTGTCAAGCTATGGCGAAGGCAGCTTCACGCCAACGTCGAAATCGGTACTCGTCTCCTTCCGCCTGCTTGCCGGTTCCGCCTCTTGAACAGGATGGCTTGATGGGTGAGGAACAATCTGCAGCGGCTTTCATGGCAGCGGTGGAGCAGATCGTGCAAGGATCGTCGCAGGCGCTTTCGGCCACGTGCGCGGCGATCCTTCTTGCCATCAATATGGATATCGCCACCGACAGCCGCAGCATCGCCAATCGGCTGGGACTTGCGCATGCCCTCGTCCTGCGCGAAATCTCCGCCCTGTCACCGCGCTTTGTGCGGGTGACGAAACGCGACGCCCGCACCCAGCGCAGTTGGCTGGAGGTCACAGCGGAAGGACAGGCGCTCGCCGCGCTATCCTCTCAAACCTGAAACGAACGGAGCATTCCTTGGCAATCAGGCCGATCCTGTCCTACCCCCATGCCGGCCTTTCCGAGATTTGCGCGCCGGTCACTGTTTTTGACGACCACCTGCAAAATCTGGTCACGGACCTGATCGACACCATGCGCGCCGCCCCCGGCGTCGGCATCACCGCGGCTCACATCGGTGTAAAACAGCGCGTCTTCGTGCTTGAGCTGACGCCGGGAACCGTGTTGACATACATCAATCCCGAAATCGTCAGTCACTCCGCGCAGACCATGCGGCATGTGGAAGGCAGCGTCTCAATGCCGGGCTTCACCGAGGAGGTGGAACGTCCGTCTGAGGTCGAGGTGAGGTTTCAGGACGTAGCGGGCGTGGAACATCGAGAGAGCGCCAAGGGATTTCACGCCATCTGCATCCAGCACGAGATCGACCAGCTGGATGGTGTGTTCTGGCTGAAGCGCCTGTCGAAGCTGAAACGCGACCGGCTTGTGAAGAAATGGGAAAAATCCCGAAAGCCGTGACGATCAGCTAGCGATCGAAAGAGCAAAGTCCGCGTCGCCCTTCAAAGTGTTGCTGACGGTGCAGATATCTTCGGCCGCATGGGCAATTGCGGCGCGCGTCGCCTCATCGAAACTCCCGGCAATCTCCATCCTGATATCGAAACGGATGATGCGATAGGGCTCCTGCGCGGATTTCTCACCGGAAACGTCAACGAGCACGCTCTCGAAGCCGTCCAGCAACCCCATGCGGCTCGCCGCAATGCGGGCGCTGAGCGCCAGGCATGCCGCAAGCGACGAATAAAGGAGGTCGATCGGATTGAAGCCCGGCTCAGAGACACCCGTAACAATTTCCAGGGCGCCGCCGGTCACTGTCGAAATCAGTGGGCGACCAAGCCGCCCGACCTTGGCGGTGGCGCCAACCGGCCTTAACTTCACCTTTCCACCATCTATCATTCTAATATTCCTAATTTAATCGCGTGCAACCAATCGCATGGAACCAAAACCTGTCTGGCGCTTTTTACTCACACAACGGTGAACGACCGTTGAACCTTTATTATACAGGGAGCTGGGACCTATGGTTACATCTACGCTCGTCAGCATTCTGATCACCTTCCTGGTGATCGTGCTCGTCTTGTGGCTCATCGCACGACTGCCCGTCGGCGGCGGCGCGAAACAGATCGCGCAAGTCATCGTCATCATCATCGGCATTATTTCGCTGCTGAAATATCTCGCCGTCTTCTGATATCCCGGTAGCGTGCGAACAGAAAAAGGCGGCGAAAGCCGCCTCTTTTTTGCGCCATTTTTCATGACACTCGATAGCTATTGGCGCGGCTCGAACTGGTAGGTTTTTTTGAGAGTGATATCGCGAACGCTGCCGAGACCAAGAAACGGCGTATTTTCAGCATCGAAAATCGCCCTGCCCTTCGCCACGATCCAGCGGATGGAACCATCTGGCAGATGCACCTTGTAACGCTGGTCGAAAAACACGCCGGTAGTGATGCTTTCGAAAATTGCCCGCGCCACCTGATCGCGCATTTCCACATCTATTCTTTCGAGAATATCCTCAATCGACACACCTCGCGATGCCACCGCTTCGGAAAAGCCATGACACTCCGCAGTGACGGTGTCCATGATCAACCTATTGTCGGAAATGCTCCACATATAATAGCCGAGCGCATTGTCTGAATCCGCCTTGTCCCCCTGCACGAAAACCTCCAGACCTTTTTTTCTGACAAACGCTAACATCAGACCTCTAATATTCCACCCCTTGTTTTGAGGGGGTATTTAACCGGCTACTACAACGTGTATCGATATCCACCGAAATTTAATGGCGCCTGATCCGGATGCCGGTTTCGAAAGCACGACAATTTCAAAAAAAAGCGTCGCAAAGCCAACCGCTTGCACCTACATGACTGCAAGATGAAATGTCGAAGGATGCTCATATGCTGCGAACCGCTCTTACTTTTGGGTTGCTGTCGGCAACTGTCTTTCTAGCTGGCTGCCAGACGTGGCAAAGCCCTTATCGCGGAAACGAATGGCGGATGGACCAGGTCATGGATGGCGACCCCTACCGGGTCGGTGACGGCAATCGCGCGGGGAGACGCTAAGCCGCAAACATCTCATCCGAATGGCGGCAAGATCGATAGTCTGACGCCCTGAAATTTTACAGCCCGGGCTGCCGAGACGAAACAAGTCGAAGTCGCCCGAGGCGTATTTAATCGACGTAACTGCTTCTTCTTTTTTGGGAGGAGCAAAGCCAAACAATTGGCAGAAAAAGAAAAAACCCGCCGAAGCGGGTTTCTTTGGTGCGGTCGAGAAGACTCGAACTTCCACGGGTTGCCCCACAGCGACCTCAACGCTGCGCGTCTACCAATTCCGCCACGACCGCATCGTGGTAGGCGTCGACTTGCGCCGACGGGGGTGCATGTAGCAAAAGGATTTTGGGTGCACAAGAGCGTCGTGACAGTTTTTTGAAATTAAAAATCGGCCTGGCCCACCCTATATGCAGGAAGCCCGGAAATGCTGGGGTTGCAGCCTTCTCATCATTTTGCGAGAAGGCTGTGGAAAGGACTTTTTCATGCTCACACGCACGGATATCGAGACAAATATGCTGCCCGTTCCCGGCTCGCCGCCTGTTCGCTGGCGAATCTCGGAAGGTCTCGTGCCTTACGAACTGGCAATAGAAGAGATGGAACGCGAAGTTGCCGCCATAGCCAATGGCGTGGCCGACGAACTCGTGTGGCTTCTGGAGCACCCGCCACTCTACACGGCAGGCACCAGCGCCGATGTTGCCGACCTCATCGAGCCGGAGCGTTTTCCGGTCTTCGCCACCGGTCGCGGCGGCGAATATACCTATCACGGGCCGGGACAGCGCGTCGTTTACGTCATGCTCGACCTGAAACGCCGGCGCCAGGATGTCCGCGCCTATGTTGCCGCGCTGGAGAATGTCATCATCCGCACGCTCGACAAGATGAATGTCCATGGCGAACGGCGCGAAGACCGGGTTGGTGTCTGGGTCAGGCGTCCGGAAAAACCCCTGCTTCCCGATGGTAGCATGGCCGAGGACAAGATCGCCGCGCTCGGCATCCGGTTGCGCAAATGGGTGAGCTTTCACGGGCTGTCGATCAATGTCGATCCCGACCTCGCGCATTTTTCCGGCATCGTTCCCTGCGGCATCAGCGCCTATGGCGTGACCAGCCTTGTCGATCTTGGATTGCCGGTTATGATCGGCGATGTCGATGTTCTGCTGCGAGAAGCCTTTGAGGAGGTCTTTGGCCCGGCAGTGCCCGAAGCCGGCTCCGGCGGCTGAAACCCGCCGCAACTTTTTTATCGCCTGCCAGTGCATGCAATATCGATCACCACAAGAGGAGGAACGACAATGTTCACAACGTCAGCCTATGCCTGCGATGACGGTTCTTCGCCGATGAAGCTCGCGACCATCAAGCGTCGCGATCCCGGCCCGCGCGATGTCGAAATCGAAATCGAGTTCTGTGGCGTCTGCCACTCCGATATCCATACGGCCCGCAGCGAATGGCCGGGTTCTCTCTACCCCTGCGTCCCCGGCCACGAAATCATCGGCCGCGTCGGTCGGGTGGGCGCGCAGGTCACGAAATTCAAGGCGGGTGACCGCGTCGGCGTCGGCTGTATCGTCGACAGCTGCCGTGAATGCGCAAGCTGCGCCGAAGGGCTGGAGCAATATTGCGAAAACGGCATGACCGGCACCTATAACTCGCCTGACAAGGCCATGGGCGGCGGCGCACATACGCTTGGTGGTTATTCCGCCCATGTGGTCGTCGATGATCGCTATGTGCTGCGGATCCCCGAAGGGCTCGATCCAGCAGCCGCAGCACCCCTGCTCTGCGCCGGCATAACCACCTATTCGCCGCTGCGGCACTGGAATGCAGGTCCCGGCAAGCGTATCGGCGTCGTCGGTCTCGGTGGCCTCGGCCATATGGCAGTCAAGATCGCCAATGCCATGGGCGCTACGGTCGTGATGATCACCACCTCCCCCGGCAAGGCAGAAGACGCGAAAAAGCTCGGTGCCCATGAGGTGATCGTTTCACGCGATGCCGACCAGATGAAGAAAGCGGCTTCCAGCCTCGATCTTATCATCGACGCGGTTGCCGCCGATCACGACATCAACGCCTATCTTGCGTTGCTGAAGCGGGATGGCGCACTGGTGCAGGTCGGAGCGCCTGAGAAGCCGCTATCGGTGCACGCATTCAGCCTCATCCCCGGCCGCAAGACCTTCGCCGGCTCGATGATTGGCGGCATTCCCGAAACCCAGGAAATGCTGGATTTCTGCGCCGAAAAAGGCATCGCCGCCGAAATCGAGATGATCAATATCGATCAGATCAATGAGGCTTATGAACGCATGATAAAAAGCGATGTGCGTTATCGCTTCGTCATTGATATGAAGAGCCTGCCACGCCAGAAGGCCGCCTGACCTCGTCGAGGGGGAGCGCCCTCTGGCGCTCCTGTTTCCTCGTCAGACCTTTTGGTTGAAAGCGCAGCCCTACCCATGACCAGCCAGACCGGTTTGAACGATGTCGCCAAGGGCATGATGATCATGGCGGGCTGCATGTTCGTGCTGCCCGTCATGGATGCCATCGCCAAATACATGGCGGTGAGCGGCGGAATGTCACCGGCGCAGGTCACTTTCTACCGCTTCTTTTTCCAGCTTCTGTGCACCCTGCCCCTGCTGCTGCTGGTCTCACCCAAAGCGCTGTTCAGCGCCAGACGACCGTGGATGAACTGCCTGCGCGGCGTGCTGCATGCCAGTGCCAGCCTGATGTTCTTCGCCGCCGTCAAATACATGCCACTCGCCGATGTCTTTGCCATCTATTTCGTCGAGCCATTCATGCTGACGATGATGTCGGCCCTTTTCCTCGGCGACAGGGTCGGCTGGAAACGCTGGACAGCGATTGCGGTGGGTTTCGGCGGCGCTCTGATCGTCATTCAGCCGAGTTTTGAGATTTTCGGCTGGACATCGCTCCTGCCGGTCGCCTGCGCATTTCTCTACACGCTCTACCTGTTCCTTAACCGCGCTATCGGCGATGCCGACAGTCCGCTTGTCATGCAGACCATGTCCGGCATTGCCGGCACGGTGTTCATGGCGGCAGCCCTTCTGGCCGGCGACGCCTACGGTGACAAGGATTTCGCGATCTCGCTTCCGCAATCCGGCTTCACCCTCACCCTGCTCATCGTGTTAGGGTCGATATCCGGCTATATGCATCTCCTGATCGTCAGGGCCTTCAGGCTGGCGCCGCTGTCGCTTCTGGCACCATTCCAGTATTTCGAAATCATCTCGGCGACGGTTCTCGGTTATGCGCTGTTTTCGGATTTTCCGACGCCATCGAAATGGCTCGGCATCCTTATCATCGTTGCATCCGGCCTTTTCATCATCTGGCGCGAGCGTGTACAGACGGAAGCGAACCCGCCGCTCGACGGACAATGACACCCAGAACGCTTTCAGGCGCCCGAGGGCTGCGGTCCTTAGTCGTGATGGTCCTGCGCCTCCACAAGGCTACCGAGCAGCCACAGCGAAACCTCGGCGGCCTCTCCGGCGGATTTGAAGCGGTATGAGCCGCTATATTTCGGCGTATCGAAAAACGTAACGACGAAACCGTCACCGCTTTCCAGACTTTCGACCCTTATCCGCTCGGGATCGATCATCAGGCACACATAATGGG
Organism: Agrobacterium tumefaciens; assembly: GCF_009649785.1. Taxonomy (GTDB): domain Bacteria; phylum Pseudomonadota; class Alphaproteobacteria; order Rhizobiales; family Rhizobiaceae; genus Agrobacterium; species Agrobacterium tumefaciens. The sequence continues at coordinate 28,640 of NZ_WJOK01000020.1, forward strand.
ATCCCATATTGCGCATGAAGCCGGCCTTGTTGTCGTGCAACCGCACGAAGGCTGCGCCGCCATCCACCGTCATATGCAGGCTTCTGATCGCCTCGGTGGGAAACGCGCGGGCAAAATCCATGATCGCCTGCCCCACATCGTGGTTATTGTCCTCATCCGTTGCCCGTGTCATGCGCCAGGCATAAACAGCGAAGACCGCAAGCAGCACGAAAACGATTATCCAGACCGCCATATTCATGCGGGAAGGCTCCCTCAGCACCGAAACATCGCGATTCGCGAATCGAAACGATGCGAACCCGGCTCAAGCTCTTAAACACCGAGGCTTGCGTGAAGTGTGGCTCTTCGGCCTCGACGCGAAAATTGCTCCGATCTGTCTGCGCGATGTGCAGTTCGAGCGATCAGAAACGCTTGAGGAAAGACGCCTTTGCCAGCAGCCATTGCCGGCGAAGCTGCGACAGTTGCACTTCGCCTTCAAACACGCCCGCTCCCGCCTTTCTGGCAGCGGCGATGACCGGGCCGGACAAGGCAACGGGAAGATAGGCCGCAAAGACATTCCGGGACATCTTGGCGCGTCTCGCCTTCTCGATGTGATCAAGCGCGTGCGTTGCAAAAATCTCGATGGCGATGCCGATGCGTTGTTTGTCGTCGCCTTCTAGAAACGTCTCGCGATCAAGCCCGGCAGCTGCAAGCATATCCGCGGGAATGTAGACCTGCCCACGACGACGGTGCAGCGGCATCAGCATTAGAATGCCGGCCATGGCCTGCGCAACCCCCGCATGTCCCGCAGCTTCCGCACTTGCTGGAGTGTCTTCCGGCGAAAGCACAAGGCTCGCCAGCTGGATCAGTGCCGAGGCGGTCTCCCCCGCATAGCCTTCGAGCGCGTTACGATCCACGAACAGATCGTCATAAAGATCGAAGATGCGCGCCTCGATCATATTGGCAAGAACCGGTCGCGGCAGGCGATGTTGCTCGATCGCCAACGAAAGAGCGGCAGCAACGGGGTGAGACTGGCTGTCCCCATGCGCATTGCCATCAAGGAGATCGCGCCACCATTGCATACGAACTTCGCCAGGCAGCGCCTCGCGCACGGAATCGCGGATTCGGGCAATTTCGGCATTGAAGGCGTAAAGCGCGGCAAGCGCTGCGCGCTTGTCGGCCGGAGACAGAAGGCACGCGAGATAGCGGTCGCGATCGGTGTCGCGCAGCGTCGCGAGGCAGACGTCTAGATTCTCTGTGGGTGCCATGTTTCCCCGCGCGAAACGTCCTGTCAGCCTTCGACGGCAATCAGCGCCGCAGCCACGGCGCGCGATTCCGAAAGCATGATATTATAGGTGCGAACGGCAGCACCCGTGCTCATCGGATCGACCGAAATGCCCGCTTGCCTGAAGGCTTCGCGCAATTCCTTCGGCAAGACCCGCATGCCATCACCCGTGCCGATCAAAAGAACTTCGATATCCTGCGCATCAGCCAGAACCTTGTCGAAATGCTCAAGCGTCAATTCTTTCACATCAACCGGGCTCCAGCCGTGAATGCCGGAAGGCAACAACAGGAGAGAGCCGCGGTGCGACATGTCTGCGAAACGGAAACCGCCATTGCCATAGGCATCGATGGGCGCCCGGCCGGGAAAATGGGCCGGGCGTATTTCAATCCCGCCGGCCATCAGACGGCAGGCTTGCCGCCGATGGCATTGCCGGACTTCTCATCCTTCTCGTCTTCCGCATCCTTGCTGTCGGGACGCAGCTTGAAGGCGATCAGCACCGGAGCCGCGATATAGACCGAGGAGAAAACGCCGATACCGACGCCGAACAACATTGCGAAGGTGAAGGAACGAATGACCTCGCCACCGAACAGATACAGGGCCAGCAGTGCCAGAAGCACGGTCAGACCGGTAAGGATCGTGCGCGAAAGGGTCTGGTTCAGCGATACGTCGATGATCATCGAAAGTGGCATCTTCTTGTATCGCCGGAGGTTTTCACGGACACGGTCGTAGATGACCACCGTATCGTTCAGCGAATAACCGATGATCGTCAGGATCGCCGCGATACTGGTCAGGTTGAACTCTATACCCAGGAAGACGAACAGGCCGATGGTGAAGACCACGTCGTGCACCATCGAAATGACCGCACCCAGTGCAAACTGCCACTCGAAGCGAACCCAGATGTAGATCATGATCGCCGCCATGGCGAGCACAACGCCGATCGTGGAGGTCACGGTCAGGTCACCGGACACGGCCGGACCAACGACTTCCACGCGACGGAAATCATACTTGTCCTGCAACTCGCCGCGCACCAGGGTGATTGCCGACTGCTCGGCATTTTCGCCGCCGTCCTGCGCCTGAATGCGTATGAGAACGTCCTGCGGCGTGCCGAAATTCTGTGCCTGGATTTCACCGAGGTTCAGCTGGTTCAGACGCTCGCGAATATCTGCAAGATCGGCCTCACCCTGCTTGGCGCGCACTTCGATAACCGAGCCGCCCTGGAAATCGATGCCGAGGTTCAGGCCCTTGGCGATGAAGCCGCCGACGCAGGCGAGCATGATCACACCGGTGATCATGAAAACCACACGGCGATAACGCATGAACGGAATGTCGCGACCGTCGAACATGGCGGTGCGTACACCCTTCGGCAGATGTTTCGGACGGCTGCGGCGAACCCAGTAGCCAAACATCCAGGCCGTCAGCGTATAGGCCGTGAAGACGGTGGTGATGATACCGACCGCAAGCGTGACGGCAAAGCCCTTGACCGGACCCGTGCCCATGTAGAACAGCACGCTTGCAACGATCAGCGTCGTCAGGTTGGCGTCGATAATGGTCGCAAAGGCGCGCGTGAAACCATTATCCAGTGACTGGATCAGCGGTTTTCCGCTCTTCACCTCTTCGCGTATTCGCTCGTAGATCAGAACGTTGGAGTCCACCGCCATACCGATCGTCAAGACGATACCCGCAATACCGGGCAAGGTGAGCGTAGATCCGATCACACTGAGGACGGCGATCAGCATGACCACGTTGACGATGAGGGCGATGTTCGCAAGCAGGCCGAAGAAGCCATAAAAGACGAACATGAAGATGAGGACGCCGACGGCGCCGATGGCGCTTGCCGTGAGGCCGGCGGTAATGGAGTCGTTACCAAGGCTCGGACCGACGGTGCGTTCCTCAACCACGGTCAGCGTGGCCGGAAGTGCGCCCGCACGCAACAGGACTGCAAGGTCGTTGGCGCCCTGAACCGAGAAACTGCCGGAAATCTGTCCCGAACCGCCGATGATCGGCTCACGGATGACAGGTGCGGAAATGACCTGATTGTCGAGCACGATGGCGAAAGGCTTGCCGACATTCTGCTGCGTCGCCTGCGCAAAGCGCTGCGCACCGCGGCTGTCGAAACGGAAGGTGACGACGGGTTCGTTGGTCTGCTGGTTGAAGCTTGCCTGCGCATCGACGAGGTTGTCGCCGGAAACGAGCGCGCGGCGTTCCACCAGATAGGGAACCGGCGGATCGTCCTGCGAATAAAGAACCTCTGAGGTCGCGGGCGGACGGCCATTCATCGCTTCCTGCACCGGCATGGTGGTATCGACCATGCGGAAGGACAGCTTTGCCGTCTGGTTGAGAAGCGATTTCAGGCGCTGCGGATCCTGGAGGCCCGGCACCTGTACGATGATGCGGTCGGAACCTTGACGCTGGATGAGAGGTTCGGTGGTGCCGACTTCGTCAACGCGGCGGCGCACGACTTCGATGGACTGCGATACGGCCGAGGACAGGCGATAATCCACGCCTTCATCGGTCAGGTTGAGCCGCAGCAGATTGTCGCCGCCGTCGTTCATCGTCACTTCTGTGATGGAACCGCCGACCAGCGTTCCGGCGGACACCGGCTGCGTCAGGTCGCGAAGCGCGGTTTTCGCCGCTTCATATTGAGCGGGATCGCTGATGCGAACCTGGATCTGCTGGCCGTTGCCGGTAAGCCCCGAATAGCGGATGTTGGCGTCGCGAAGCTGCGTGCGCACGTCACCCACGATCGTTTCAAGCCGTTCCTTGACGATGTCGGAACGCTCGATCTTGAGCATGATGTGCGAGCCGCCCTGAAGGTCGAGACCGAGCGTTACCTTGTTGTCCTTGTACCAGGCAGGCATGCCCTCCAGCTGCTTGTCCGAAAACAGGTTGGGAGATGCGATGAAGACGCTTGCCAGCACAAGCAACCAGATAAAGACTGTTTTCCAACGGGAAAAATGAAGCATTTCGATCTCGGTCAGGGTTGGGGTTGCGCGATGCGCAACCCGTCAAATTCGGAAGCGGACGTTCAATTATCCGGCAGGATCAGGAAGCGGCTTCCGTCTTGACCACTTCGCCCTTCACGCGCACTTCGGCAATGTAAGCACGAGCGGCACGGATTTTCACGCCTTCGGCGATTTCGACTTCGAGTTCATTGTCGTCGATGACCTTGGTCACCTTGCCAACGATGCCGCCACCAAGAACGACCTGATCGCCACGGCGAATATTGGTCAACGTTTCCTGACGCTTCTTCATCTGCGCGCGCTGCGGGCGAATGAGGAAAAAGTACCAGACCACCATAAGCGGTGCAAACAGGAAAAGCATCTCAAGGCCGGAACCGAATGCAGACGCGCCGCCCGCCGTGTCCTGGGCAAAAGCTTGACTAATGAACATATAAAACTCCTCAACGATTACAGCACGACCTCGTATGCCGCCCCAGCTTTCAAGCCGCCGGAATATAGTGGGGAACGCCGGGAATGCAACAGATGCAGAAGCCACGCCGTACCGATTCCGGACCTCTTAACCTTTATGGGCCTGAAACGCCATGCTAGGCCGGGTTGAAAACATCGTTATGAACATCGGATAAGCGGAAGAAACACCATGATTCGAGAAGAGACGGCCACCCTGCTTCTTGCCGAACTGCGCCGGCTTAACGTCGCCATGGAACGGTTGGCAGGCCCGGCACCTGCCGTGAACGACTGGAATGCGGCGGATTGCTTTGTCTGGACGCCGGTCAATTCCTTTCTGCAGCCGGTCTCGCGTCCGAACCGCATTGCGCTGAAACTCATTCGCGGCGTCGATCATGTGCGCGATATCCTGCACGAGAACACGCTGCGTTTTGCCGATGGTTTTCCCGCCAACAACGTGCTGCTCTGGGGCGCACGCGGCATGGGCAAATCCTCGCTGGTCAAGGCCGTTCACGAAGATGTGCGCGCCGCAAGCGGCGTTCCCTTTAAGCTGGTCGAGGTGCATCGCGAAGATATCCACACCCTGCCCGCCTTGCTGGATATATTGAAAGCTTCCGGCGAACGCGTCATCGTCTTCTGCGACGACCTCTCCTTCGATCACGACGACACGGCCTACAAGTCGCTGAAGGCAGCCCTCGATGGCGGCATAGAGGGGCGTCCGGACAATGTGCTGTTCTATGCCACGTCCAATCGCCGTCATCTTCTGCCGCGCCACATGATGGAGAACGAGCAATCGACCGCCATCAACCCTTCGGAAGCTGTTGAGGAAAAGGTCTCGTTGTCGGACCGCTTCGGCCTGTGGCTCGGCTTCCACAAATGCGGCCAGGAAGACTATCTGACGATGATTGACAGCTATGCCGAACATTTCGATCTCGGCCTTGATCGCGAAACCCTGCATCACGAGGCGCTGGAATGGGCGACCACGCGCGGCGGCCGCTCCGGTCGCGTCGCCTGGCAATATATTCAGGATGCCGCCGGGCGCCTGAGAAAATCAATCGACAGATAACGCCACCGTGACATCTGGCGAGAGCCGGTGTCGTTGCGGATATAGGCGTTGTCGTATTCCCGACCGCCACATCGCCCGCCAAATGGTTTGCTGCACATATTCGGCGTAATGCCGGGTATCTGCGGCGGGCGGTGATCAAGAGGCAGGCGAAGTTTGTCCAGACGCGCCGATTGTTCTTCTTTCCATCCCTTCGCCGATTGAGATTCCACGCGAGCCGCATACGGGTCCGCGCATGAGTTTTGACGATATCCTGTCCGCGGAGGAGCGGGCCGGTATTGGTGTTCAACCCAAGGAGGAGATGGATATGAGCAAAAACAGAGGCGTCGTCTATTTGCGCCCCGGCCAGGTCGAGGTCCGCGACATCGATGATCCGAAGCTGGAGGCGCCGGATGGCCGCCGTATCGAGCACGGTGTCATTCTCAAGGTTATTTCCACGAATATCTGCGGTTCGGACCAGCATATGGTGCGCGGCCGCACCTCGGCGATGCCCGGCCTGGTCCTTGGCCATGAGATCACCGGCGAAGTCATTGAAAAAGGCGTCGACGTCGAGATGCTTGATATCGGCGATATCGTCTCGGTGCCGTTCAACGTCGCCTGCGGTCGCTGCCGCTGCTGCAAGTCGCAGGATACCGGTGTGTGCCTGACGGTGAACCCCGCCCGTGCCGGCGGCGCCTACGGTTATGTTGACATGGGCGGCTGGATCGGCGGACAGGCCAGATACGTCACCATTCCCTATGCCGACTTCAACCTTCTGAAATTTCCCGACCGCGACAGGGCGATGTCCAAGATCCGCGACCTTACCATGCTCTCGGACATCCTGCCGACCGGCTTTCATGGCGCGGTCAAGGCCGGCGTCGGTGTCGGCTCCACGGTCTATGTCGCGGGCGCCGGTCCGGTCGGTCTGGCGGCTGCCGCGTCTGCCCGTATTCTCGGTGCCGCCGTCGTCATGATCGGTGATTTCAACAAGGATCGCCTCGCGCACGCCGCCAAGGTCGGCTTCGAGCCCGTCGATCTTTCCAAGGGTGACCGGCTGGGCGACATGATTGCCGAGATCGTCGGCACCAACGAGGTCGATAGCGCCATCGATGCCGTCGGTTTCGAAGCGCGTGGCCATTCGGGCGGCGAACAGCCGGCCATCGTTCTTAACCAGATGATGGAAATCACCCGTGCCGCCGGCTCGATCGGCATTCCCGGCCTTTACGTCACCGAAGACCCAGGTGCGGTCGATGCCGCAGCAAAACAGGGCAGCCTGTCGCTTCGCTTCGGTCTCGGTTGGGCCAAGGCACAATCTTTCCATACCGGCCAGACGCCGGTGCTGAAATACAATCGCCAGCTCATGCAGTCGATCCTGCACGACCGCCTGCCCATTGCCGACATCGTCAATGCCAAGATCATCGCACTCGACGACGCCGTACAGGGATATGAAAGCTTCGACCAGGGCGCCGCAACCAAGTTCGTGCTCGATCCGCACGGCGATCTGCTGAAGTCGGCCTGATATCGGCGGCTTAAGACCCCCGAGATGGGAAACGCCCGCGACAGATATTGTCGCGGGCGTTTTTGCCCGCATCCACATTATCACCATCAGGTGAAATCATGGATCAACTTCAAGCATCGCCTCCAGCTCGGAGGTGGCCAATGGTGAGAGATAGGGTCGAAACAGGCTGGACACCTGCCGAAGTCCCCAGTCCAGTTGCTGCGGCCCGAATTCGGTGACCCCTTCCTGAAGGTTGAGATAAGCCGCCCAATAGGTCGAGACGATCCAGAGATTTGTAAGCAGCGCCGCCCGCTCGGTTTCTGGAATCTCTGCAAGCCCTGCCCTCTCCATCCGGCTGACGATATCATCAACGGCAAGTCGCATTGCCGCGCTTATGCCGCGAACCGGCTCCACCAGCGCAGGCGCGGAGGAAAGAAGGCCGACAAAATCACGAAACAGAAAGCGGTAGTTCCACACCAGCGAAAACCAGAGCCGCAGAACGCCAGCATATGTCGATGCGGCAACTTCGTCCTCTTCGTCAATCTTTGCGACAACCGCCAGCGCGTCGGTCTCGAACAGGGCAAACAGCGCCAGCACCAATGCCTCCTTGGTGCGGAAATGATAATAAAGATTACCCTCGTTGATATTTACTGCCCTCGCGATCTCGGCTGTGGTTACGTGATCAGGCCCCCTCTCGTTAAATAGTTGGAGTGTGGCAGCGATTATTCTCTGTCGTGTGGGGGAAGGACGCCCCGTCGATCGTCCGGCCTCGCTTTTATTCATTGATATCGGACCCCGCTATTGAAACCTAAGGTGCACACCTTAAATGAATAAAATAAGGTACACACCTTAACAAATAAATTTGAGTGTTCAACGCGAATAAAGGACCTGTCCATGCCCGGAACCGACCTTCGCACCCCGCCCCCGGATACATCCGCTGCGGCACCCGTATCGAAATTCGCCACAGCACGTTTGGCCCTCTCACTCATCCGCAATCCGCTGAACGCATTGCCACCGGAGATTTTCAACGAACCGGCGGTGTTTATCCGTGTCGGCGGTACGATGCGCGTCCATCTTGCCGATCCTGTCCTTATTCATGAGGCCCTCGTCAAGAACGCCCATCTGCTCGGCAAGGGTGAGGACGTGCGCCGCGCGCTTGGCCCCGCTCTCGGACAGGGCCTTCTGACCGCCGATGGCGATCACTGGAAATGGCAACGGCAATCCGTTGCCGCCGCCTTCCGGCACGAAAAGCTGCTGGAACTGCTGCCCGTCATGATCGAGGCGGCGGAGCGAACCGGCAGGCGCTGGCGCGCATCTCCTTTCGGTGACATCGATATCGGCCATGAAATGATGCGGACAACCTTCGACATCATCGTTGAGACCATGATGTCCGGCGGCCACGGGATCGATATCGGGCGCGTGGAGCAAAGCATCACCGACTATCTGAAACCGACAGGCTGGACCTTCGCGCTCGCCATGCTGGGCGCACCGGAATGGCTCCCTCACCCCGGTCGGCGCAAGGCCCGGGCCGCTGTCGGTTATCTGCGCTCCAGCCTGTCGACGGTGATTGCGGACCGGCGGCAGAACCCTGTCGAGAGAAACGATCTGGTGTCCATGCTACTTCAGGCCAAGGACCCCGAGACGGGACGCATGATGAGCGACAAGGAAATCATCGACAATCTGCTCACCTTCATCACCGCCGGTCACGAAACGACTGCGCTCGGTCTGGCATGGACGTTCAATCTGCTGTCGCAACACAGCGACGTGGAGCGGAAAGTCGTTGAGGAAATCGCAGCCGTCACGGGTGCAAATCCCGTCGCCGCAGAGCACATCGCCCAACTGACCTATACCAGACAGGTATTTTCCGAGGCGATGCGGCTTTACCCACCTGCCCCGGTGGTCACCCGCACGGCGTTGCAGGATTTCAAGCTCGGCGACCATGATATTCCTGCCGGAACCGTTCTTTATGTGCCGATCTACGCTGTCCACCGGCACACGGCGCTGTGGGACGAACCGGAACGTTTCGACCCCTCCCGCTTCGAGCCGGAAAAGACCAAGGCGCGCCACCGTTACGCCTATATGCCCTTCGGTGCAGGTCCGCGTGTCTGCATCGGCAACGCATTTGCGATGATGGAGGCCGTGTCGATCCTGGCGGTGCTGTTGCAGAACGTCCATCTCGAAAACAGATCGGCAAGTCCGGCAGAGCCACTGATGAGGGTGACGTTGCGGCCGCAAAGCCGCTTGATGATGCGTATCACCGACCGCAAAAACAAATCGCCCGCGGCGTGAACCACCGCGGGCGACCATTAATCCGGGAAAACACCCGTCACCGGGCAGTGACGATCAAAGATCGACGTCGAGGATTGCCATGGAGAAGTTGTACGAGCGGTCGCCGTCCTCGTCATCGATGTAGACAACGCCAAGGAACTCTTCGCCAAGATACACTTCGGCGGAATCGTCCTTACGGGGACGCGCCTTCACAACCATCTTTTCATTGAAGGTGCGCTTGAAATAGGCGTCGAGTTTTTTGATTTCGTCGGCTTTCACCACTATTCTCCTGTGCGGTTCGGGTTGCGCCGCTTTTGGCATGGGACAAAGGCGAAAGTAAAGTGAAAGCGGCACATCGCCAATGTCTTTCACAGGCCATGTCTTTCACGCGGAGCCTTCCACACGGACAATTGAGAAAATATCGGACCCGTCAGATATCGGCTCCGATGACCTGATCCATCAGGCGCGAGGGTTCGGAACACCCTGCCTCTCCCACCACCCGCGCCGGCACACCGGCAACGGTGGTCTTCGGCGGGACCGGCTTCAGCACCACAGAACCGGCGGCGATGCGCGAGCAGCTGCCGATCTCGATATTACCGAGGATTTTCGCGCCCGCTCCGATCATCACGCCATTGGCGATCTTCGGATGACGGTCCGCCCCCTCCTTGCCGGTGCCGCCAAGCGTCACGCCATGCAGGATGGAAACGTTGTCGCCGATAACGGCCGTCTCGCCGACCACAAGCCCGGTGGCATGATCGAGGAAGATACCCTTGCCGATGCGTGCTGCCGGATTGATATCCGTCTGGAAAATGCTGGACGAGCGGCTTTGCAGATAAAGCGCCAGATCCCTGCGGCCCTTTTGCAGCAGCCAATGGGCAAGGCGATGCGTCTGGATGGCCTGAAACCCCTTGAAATAAAGGAGCGGCTCCATGAAGCGCGTGCAGGCCGGATCGCGATCGTAAACCGCCTGAATATCGACGCGCAGCACGCTGCCCCATTCGGGCCAGTCATCCAGCATGTCCTGAAAGGTCTGGCGCAGAAGAACGGCCTGCATATCGGGATGATCGAGGAGTTCACAGATGCGATAAATCACGCATTCTTCCAGAGACCGGTGATTGAGGATTGTCGAATAAAGGAAAGCCGAAAGCAGCGGGTCCTGCGCCACGGCGCTTCGCGCTTCATGCAGCAAGCTGCCCCAGATCGGATCGACGATCGCCAGCTGTTCCGGCTGACGGGCCTCGGTACGTGCGACCATGAATGGTCTCCTCGTTTGCAGTAGTCGTTCTTTATACAGAAAAAGACGTGCATAAGAAATGGGATTCGAATGACGACTTTAAAGGCGGCAAGGCTTCAGTTTTTCTTCATGCAGCATGAAAAACCGTTTCTTGCCGCCACCCATCAAAGGCTGCGGTAAAATTCCAGAACCGCCGCCTTGAACACCCGGTCGCCAACGGCCAGCATGTGGTCACGGCCGGGAATGTCGATAGCGCGCGCATGCGGCATGATCGCCGCAAGTTCGGCACCCGATCCGGCGATATCGTCATTGGTTCCGACCGCGATCAGCGTCGGCGCATCTATCTTTGCGGCCTGTTCGCGGCTGACGAGGACACGCGACGTCTCGATACAGGCGGCGAGTGCCAGCCGGTCGCTTTTCGTCTGGTCGGCAAAGGCGCGGAACATGCGGCCGCGCTCATGCGTGACGACATCGAGCGAGGGGGCCAGCAGCGCTTCAGCGATCGGATCCCAGTCGCCCACACCTTCCACCATGCCGATGCCAAGTCCGCCGAAAACCAGTGAGCGGACACGCTCCGGATGTGCCATCGCCAGAAAGGCCGAAATGCGTGCGCCCATGGAATAGCCCATCACATGAGCCTCCGCGATGCCGAGATGATTAAGCAGCGCCACCGCATCGCCGGCCATGACGGGCGGATAATAGGCTTGCGGATCATGCGGCTTGTCGCTTGCGCCATGGCCGCGATTGTCGATAGCAATCACCCGGTAACCGGCGTCACCAAGCGTTTTCAGCCAGCCTGGATGCACCCAGTTGACGTTGGCGCTGGAGGCAAAGCCGTGAATCAACAGAACCGGATCGCCCGCCGGATCACCTTCATCGAAATAGGCAAGGCGAAGGCCGTCATGGGAAAAATCGGAAAATTGCGGCATGTTGAGATTCATCAAGGACATCCTTTTTGCCGGACCATATGGCAGGAAATCGCAATTTTGAACATGTTTTCCTGACGATTTTTATGGAGATGCAATGCGTTTGAGGCTACATATCCGCAGCAATAAGCCCATGCTCGATGACGACCTGCGGCTTAACCACGATATTGCATTTGGAGACGAACATGGCCGGGCATTCCATTCCCCACTTCCAGAACGATGGCGGACACAGCGTGATCGAGATCGGCGTCAAGGAATTCATGTGCACCGGCGCTTCGGTGCCTTTCGATCATCCCCACATCTTCATCGACATGGGCGACGACAACGAGAAGGTCTGTTCCTATTGCTCCACCCTTTACCGCTACAATCCGTCGCTGAAGGCAGAGCAGACCAATCCTCCAGGCTGCGTCTTCCATGTGAAGGCCGCCTGACCTTCCACCTTTCCTGATCGGGGCGCGACATGCCCATCAAATCCGTAGCCATCGTCGGTGCCGGCATCGCCGGTCTCACCGCAGCGCTTTCTTTTGCCCGCCAGGGCATCAGCTCTGACATCGTTGAACAGGCCGGCGAACTGACGGAAGTCGGTGCGGGCCTGCAAGTATCGCCCAATGCCGCCCGCATCCTTGCCGCACTCGGCGTGATGGCTGAGATAGAGGCGCGTTGGACCGAGCCGGTCAGTGTCGATCTGGCCGATGGCAAATCGCTTGCCACGTTGCTGTCCTTGCCCGTGGATGCGACGGCCCGCACACGCTGGGGCGCACCTTACGGCGTGCTGCATCGCTCGACGTTGCAAAACGCGCTTCTCAATGCGGTAACGCGCAATCCGCTCTGCCGCCTGCATCTTGGCAAACGTATCGAAAACGCGACGACAGACGTCATCGCTGCAACCACGTTCCGCGATCACGACCTGATCGTCGGCGCAGACGGTGTCTGGTCCGCGGCCCGTTTCGCTGTCCCCTCCGCCCCCACAGCCACCTTCTCCGGCAATATTGCCTGGCGCTTCACGGTCGCGGCAAAAGATGTGCCGTCAGCCATCAACAAAAGCGCCGTCACCGCCTATCTCGGTTCGGGTGGCCATATCGTCGCCTACCCGCTGAAGGAAGTCGGCGGCTTCAACATCGTCGCCATCGCGCTCGGCGCCGATCCCGGCGCAACATGGCGGGCGGAATCGAGCGGCCAACAGAAAGCCATGCTGCTCGCGCAGTTTCGCGGCTGGAGCCCGGATATCGTTCGGCTGCTGGCATCGTCGGAAAATCCGACCTTCTGGCCACTTTATCAGGCCGGTCCCGGACGCTGGCACAATGGTCGCGATACGGTGCTGATCGGCGACGCTGCCCACGCGATGATGCCCTTTGCCGCACAGGGGGCGGCGATGGCCATCGAGGATGCATTTGAACTGGCGGGCACATTGACCGGAACATCCCTGCCCGTACCACAGGCCCTTGCCGCCTTCGAAGCCCTGCGTCTGCCGCGCATAGAAAAGGCCCGCAAGCGGGCCTCTCTCAATCGTTTCGCCTATCACGCCACAGGCCCGGTTCGGCTTGCCCGGGACTTCGTCTTCTCGACACGTCCGAGGGAAGCCTTCCTGAAGGACTTCGACTGGCTATACGGCTACCGCGCCAAAGGCTGAGGTTAGACCTCGGCTGCCGCAGCAAACCCGGCCTCGAGATCCTTCTTGAGGTCGGCGATATCTTCAAGCCCTATCTGCAGACGGATGACCGGACCTTCCGACGGGCCTTTGGCAATCGTCCTGTCGACAAGCGACACCGACACGGCAAGCGATTCGTATCCACCCCAGGAATAGCCGAGCCCGAAGAAGGTCAGCGCATTCAGGAATGCCGCCGCAGTCTGCTTGTATTTGCCCTCTTCGGCCTTCAGCACGAAGGAAAATACGCCGCTCGCGCCCTTGAAATCGCGCTTCCAGAGTTCATGCCCGGCAAAGCTCGGCAGCGCCGGATGCAGAACGCTCACGACGTCGTCGCGGCTTTCCAGCCAGGTGGCGATGTCGAGGGCGCTTTTCTGGTGGTGCGCAAGCCGAATGCCCATGGAGCGCATGCCGCGCAGGATCTGATAGGCGTCATCAGGCGTCACGCAGATGCCAAGATTGGTGTTCGCTTGATAAAGCGTCTTCCAGTGCTTTTCATTGGCGGAAACAAAGCCCATCAGGACATCGGAATGACCTGACGGATATTTGGTGGCGGCATGGATGGAAACATCGACACCGAAATCGAGCGGCTTGAAATAAAGCGGTGTCGCCCAGGTATTGTCCATCGTCACGACGCAATCGTGCCTGTGGGCGATCTCGGTGATCAGCCGAACGTCCTGAATCTCGAAGGTATTGGAACCCGGCGCTTCAAGATGCACCAGCTTGGTATTCGGGCGGATCAGCGCTTCGATACCCGTCCCGATGGCCGGGTCGTAATACTCCACCTCCACACCAAGCTTCTTCAGCATCGTGTTGCAGAAGCGGCGTGTGGGAAAATAAACCGAATCGACGATCAGCGCATGATCGCCGGCGCCAAGATAGGCTAGGAACGGCACGGTGATCGCTGCAAGGCCCGATGGCACGAGAATGGTTCCGAAAGAACCTTCCAGCTCGTTGACGAGATTGCATAGCGCATCGGTCGTCGGCGTGCCGTGGGTGCCATAGGTGTATTTCTGGTTTTCGGTCGAAAGCGTCTCGGCATCGGGGAAAAGCACGGTAGAACCGCGCACGATGGGCGGATTGACGAAACCGAAACAGTCGGCGGGATCGTTGCCGCCATGGGTCAGGCGCGTATTCATACCTGCGGTGGAAAGCAGGTCATTGGTCTTGGTCATTTCAGATCAGCTTTCGAAGGGATATTGACGCGAGCGACAATGCGGAGAGCCGGAGGCAAGGTCAAGTCCCGCAGAACATTCGTAGATGGGAGGATTGATCCACCCGGCAACAGCATACAAGAAGTATACAAAAATCGTGCAAGTGTATTTTTCCGCAAAAATATGCTTATATTTTCACCCTTTGCACACTTCCCGACCAAAATTTGGAAAATTCCGTTTTATAGGCACAATTATTGTCAGCATGTCTTGACCCCGCTGCCAATTACGATTGTGATAGAAAAAGCGGATCGAAAAGATCTGCTGAAGGGGGGAGCTGGGGCAAAAACAATATGCCGGTCCTCTTCCGATTGACGATAACAAACAAAGGTTGGGAAAAATGAAAAAGGCAATTCTGTCGGCCGTTATCGGCGCAGCAGTTTTGGGAGGAGCCTCGGTCGCTTCGGCTGCGACGCTTCAGGACGTGAAGTCGAAAGGTTTCGTCACCTGCGGCGTGAGCGCTGGCATTCCGGGATTTTCCAATCCCGATGACAAGGGCGAATGGTCCGGCATCGACGTGGACTATTGCCGCGGTATTGCCACTGCGGTTTTCGGCGATCCTACAAAGGCTAAATTTGTCGCTCTTTCGAGCAAGGACCGTTTTCCGGCTCTCCAGTCTGGCGAGGTCGACGTTCTGACCCGTAACACCACCTGGACGATCAGCCGCGACACATCGCTCGGCTTCAACTTCCGTACCGTCAACTATTATGACGGCCAGGGCTTCATCGCCAAGAAGGGCCTCAACGTGAAGTCCGCGCTTGAGCTTTCCGGCGCCGCCGTCTGCGTTCAGACCGGCACGACCACCGAGCTCAACCTTGCCGACTACTTCAAGACCAACAACCTGCAGTACAACCCGGTTGTTTTCGAAAAGGAATCCGATGCGACTTCGGCTTATGATTCCGGCCGTTGCGACGTTTACACCACCGACCAGTCCGGTCTGTACGCTATCCGTCTCAAGCTGAAGAACCCCGATGACAACATCGTTCTGCCTGAAGTCATCTCCAAGGAGCCGCTTGGACCGGCCGTTCGCCAGGGCGACGACCAGTGGTTCGACATCGTGACGTGGGTTCACTACGCGATGGTCAACGCCGAAGAGCTGGGCATCACGTCGAAAAACGTCGACGAGCAGAAGAACAGCGCCAACCCTGATATCAAGCGTCTGCTTGGCACTGAAGAAGGCACCAAGATCGGTACCGATCTCGGCGTGACGAACGACTGGGCCTACAACATCGTCAAGAAGGTCGGCAACTACGGCGAAGTCTTCGACCGTAACGTTGGCGCCGGCTCGCCGCTGAAGATCGAGCGTGGCCAGAACGCGCTTTGGACCAAGGGCGGCCTGCAATACGCACCGCCGGTTCGTTGATCGGCACTATCGTTGGCTAAGGACTGAAGGGAGGCTGGGCAATGCCCGGCCTCCACTTGAAATTATAGAATAAGCTCGCAAAGAGCATATAAAAGGGAAAGGTGCCTATGGCAGGCAACGCGGTCAGTTCGCAACGATCGCGCGCGCAAAGCGCGTCGTCACTCATTTACGATCCACGCATACGCGGAATTTTTTATCAGGTTCTGACAGTCGTCATCCTGACCGCCTTCGTCTGGATCATCGTGACGAATACGATCACAAATCTTCAACGGTCAAACATTTCGTCCGGCTTCGGCTTCCTTAATGGAAGAGCCGGCTTCGATATCGGCCAGTCGCTGATCGCTTACACCAGCGATGCGACCTATGGCCGGGCATTGCTCGTTGGTATTCTCAACACGATTCAGGTCGCATTTTTCGGCATCATCGCCGCGTCGATCATCGGTTTCATCGTCGGTATCGCCCGTCTGTCCAACAACTGGCTGATCTCGAAGCTGGCGCAGGCCTATGTGGAAATCTTCCGCAACATCCCGCCCCTGCTCGTCATCTTCTTCTGGTACAAGGGCGTCATCTCCGTTCTGCCTCAGGCCCGCGATTCGCTGCAGCTTCCGCTTGGAACCTACCTCAACAATCGTGGCTTCTTCTTTCCAAAGCCTCTCTGGGGCGAAGGGACGTGGCTGATACCGCTCGCTTTTGTGGTCGCCATCGTCCTCAGCGTCTTCATTTATCGCTGGGCGAAGGCCAGGCAGGAAAGAACCGGCGAGCAGTTCCGCACCGGCATCACCGCAACACTTCTCATCATCGGCCTTCCGGCTGCGACATTCCTCGCGCTCGGCTCACCCCTGACATTCGATTACCCGATTGCCGGGCGGTTCAACCTTGCGGGTGGTTCGGTCGTCGCACCTGAATTCATGTCGCTGTTTCTGGCGCTCTCCTTCTACACCGCTTCCTTTATCGCCGAGATCGTTCGCGGTGGCATCAAGGCCGTGGCAAAAGGGCAGACCGAGGCAGCGGAGGCATTGGGTCTTCGCGCCAGCACGACGACACGTCTGATCGTCGTTCCTCAGGCGATGCGCATCATCATCCCGCCGCTGACAAGCCAGTATCTCAACCTGACCAAGAACTCGTCGCTTGCGGTCGCGGTCGGTTTCGCCGACATCGTCTCCGTTGGCGGTACGATCCTGAACCAGACGGGACAGGCGGTCGAAGTTGTCGCTATCTGGCTCGTTCTTTATCTCTCGCTGTCCATTCTCACGGCCGTGGTCATGAACTGGTTGAACGCGAAAATGGCCCTGGTGGAGAGATAATAGATGACGATCAGCAATCACGCGTTCGTGCGCCACACCATTGAAGAAGCCAAACCCGCGCCTTCAAGCGCGGTTGGTATCAGCCATTGGCTGCGCACTAAACTTTTCGCCACGCCGAAGGACACCGTCCTTACGGTTCTTGCCATCGCGTTCCTCGCCTATCTTTTGCCACCAATCTTCAAGTGGCTGTTCGTAGACGCGGTATGGACCGGTACGGATCGCATCGCCTGCCTCACCGCCTCCCAGGGCGGTGCGCTGGCCGATGGCCAGTCCGGCGCATGCTGGGCCTTCGTTTCGGCGAAGTTCGGCCAGATCATGTTCGGCCGTTACCCGATCGATGAACGCTGGCGTCCTATCCTTGTGATGGTCATGTTCACCATCCTCCTGGTGCCAATGCTCATTCCGAAAGCGCCGTTCAAGCGGCTCAATGCGCTGGCGCTTTTCATCATCCTGCCAGTCATTGCGTTTTTCCTCCTCATCGGCGGCGTCTTCGGCCTGCCGGTGGTGGAAACGCAGCTCTGGGGCGGCCTGATGGTTACCCTGATCCTGTCTTTCTTCGGAATTGCAGTGTCCCTGCCCTTCGGCATTCTTCTGGCGCTTGGCCGCCGGTCGAACCTGCCGGTAATCAAAATGCTGTGCGTGCTTTTCATCGAAGTTATCAGAGGTATTCCTCTGATCACCGTCCTGTTCTTCGCCAGCATCATGTTGCCGCTGTTCCTTCCCGACGGCTGGACCTTCGACAAGTTCCTGCGCGCTCTGGTCGGCGTGTCGCTCTTCTCGTCCGCCTATATGGCGGAGGTGATCCGTGGCGGCTTGCAGGCCATCCCGAAGGGGCAATATGAAGGGGCAGACTCGCTCGGCCTGAACTATTGGCAGAAAACCCGGCTGATCGTGCTGCCGCAGGCGCTGAAGCTCGTCATTCCGGGCATCGTCAACACGTTCATCGGTCTTTTCAAGGACACGTCGCTGGTCTCGATCATCGGCATGTTCGACCTGCTTGGCATTGTCACACTCAACCAATCGGATGCGAACTGGGCGACACCCGTTACCGCAATGACGGGCTATATTTTCGCCGGTTTCATATTCTGGATATTCTGCTTCGGCATGTCGCGTTATTCGCTGTTCATGGAACGGCACCTCGACACCGGGCATAAACGATAAGGGACGCTCAAAATGGCAGAAACCCAAACAAAAAAACTGGCCGTTTCGACAACGGACGTGGCAATCGAACTCGTCGGCATGAACAAGTGGTATGGCGACTTCCACGTCCTGCGCGACATCAACCTGAAGGTGATGAAGGGCGAGCGTATCGTCATCGCCGGCCCTTCTGGATCGGGCAAATCGACCATGATCCGCTGCATCAACCGGCTGGAAGAACATCAGTCGGGCACGATCAACGTCGACGGTATCGAACTCACCAACGATCTGAAGAAGATCGATGAGGTGCGTCGTGAAGTCGGCATGGTGTTCCAGCACTTCAACCTCTTCCCGCACCTGACGATTCTGGAAAACTGCACGCTGGCGCCGATCTGGGTTCGCAAGATGCCCAAGAAGGAAGCCGAAGAAGTGGCGATGCACTATCTGAAGCGCGTCAAGATCCCCGAACAGGCGCATAAATACCCTGGCCAGCTCTCCGGCGGTCAGCAGCAGCGCGTGGCGATCGCCCGCTCGCTGTGCATGAAGCCGAAGATCATGCTGTTTGACGAGCCGACCTCAGCGCTTGACCCGGAAATGGTCAAGGAAGTGCTTGAT
Source organism: Agrobacterium tumefaciens (assembly GCF_009649785.1). Lineage (GTDB taxonomy): Bacteria > Pseudomonadota > Alphaproteobacteria > Rhizobiales > Rhizobiaceae > Agrobacterium > Agrobacterium tumefaciens. The sequence continues at coordinate 47,548 of NZ_WJOK01000020.1, forward strand.
ACCATGGTCAGCCTTGCCGAAGACGGCATGACGATGCTGTGCGTGACCCACGAAATGGGCTTTGCCCGCCAGGTCGCAAACCGCGTCATCTTCATGGACCAGGGCCAGATCGTCGAACAGAATTCGCCTGCCGAATTCTTCGACAATCCCCAGCACGAGCGCACGAGGCTGTTCCTCAGCCAGATCCTGCACTGAGACGCTGCAATCAGCTAACATCATGGAACGGGGCCATTTCGGCCCCGTTTTCATTTGACGACAGCCTCTCCACGCTCGACCTCATCCATGGGCTTGTCCTAAGGATCTAAGTCAACAAAATCGAGCGGTTGCGGATCTCGGGAAATACCCAAGGGTGACGCCGGAATGTTTGGCAAGGTTCGCCATTCATTTTGATGACTTCTTTCGCACCAGAAGCCCCGTTGAGTGAATCACCGACCTCTGCAAATCGTCGTTTCACACTGTTCTTCATCCGCGAGAAGCACTGAAACTGCCAAGCCGACCTCCGTTTAACCATTTGTTACGAAACGGAAATCCTTGTTTTCCAAGGGTTCTGACAGCCAATGTCATTTTTTTGTCAAATCATGCATTTTTCCGCTTGCGGACCACGGGGAGCCTGACTATAAGGGCGCCACACCACAAGCGCACGCGCCCTTCGTCTATCGGTTAGGACGTCAGATTTTCATTCTGAAAAGAGGGGTTCGACTCCCCTAGGGCGTGCCACTTGACTTCGTGTTTCCCCCTTCGAAAATATAAAGCAGCTTCGCAGATAGCGAATTCGTCACGCTTGATTGATGCGCCGGAACCGATTCCCGGGCGGTACGTTAGAGTGCTGTCCCCCCGATGGAAGGCAAGCCGGATGAATCGCCAGCGGGCAAATCGACCGGCTTGCCTTTCACCTTCCAGCCAAATCACAGCGTCGGTTCATTCTGGCGGGCAGCAGATGCCAGCTATGGGTTGGAAAACCACACCCCGAGGCCTTCCACGAGTCATGAAGGCATTGCCGGCGCGCAGCGATAGCGGCGAAATTTCAAGGCCTTGGCCAGTCCCGGCGCAGTTTTCCACAGCCGGTCCGGCCTCCATAAAAAAACTCGTCACGAAGCGGAAAAAATCAATTTTTCCGCTTGCGGAGCAACGGGAGCCTGACTATAAGGGCGCCACACCACAAGCGCACGCGCCCTTCGTCTATCGGTTAGGACGTCAGATTTTCATTCTGAAAAGAGGGGTTCGACTCCCCTAGGGCGTGCCACTTGCTTCTCCTTGAAAATCAGTATTATGCGTTCAAATCTTCACGTGATGTGTGAGATAGAGAATTCATGCCGTTTCCGGCCGTCCTTCAGCTTTTCCCGTAAAATCAAGTCTCGATCTGTGCCGACTGTCAGGGCGCGAAAGCCGCGTCCAGAACACGCAGCTGCACACGCCTCTGGCCCTGCCAGAGATCGGCACCCACGGTGCCTGCCACGTGGATGGACCTGCCACGCGCATTCAGCAGCATCTGCCCCAGAGGGGCCTCTGCGGCGCGGAATGCGATGCCGTCCAGCCGTGAACCATCCATGGCCTCCAGCGTGATCTTGACGTGTGAGGTGCCGACCAGACGCACATCACGCAGCCGGTGGGCAGGTACGGCAAAAATGGGCTGAGAATGGCCGGAGCCATAAGGACCAGCCTGTTCCAGCTGATCGACAAGCTGCAGGGTCGCGCCAGACGCGCCAATCGCACCGTCGATCTTCAGCACGCTGCTTTCCACCAGCTCGCTCACCGTCTTTGCGGCAGCTTCTTCGAAGAAGGTTCGGAGTTTGCCGAGATTGGCGCGTTCCACCGTCAGGCCCGCGGCCATGGCGTGACCGCCACCCTTGACCAGCAGGCCGGCATCCACAGCGGCGCGGACCATTCTGCCCATATCGAAACCATTGATCGAGCGGCCGGAGCCTGTACCCTTGCCAGAGGGATCGAAAGCGATGGCAAAGGCCGGGCGGCGGAAACGGTCCTTGAGGCGTGAGGCGAGCAGTCCAACGATGCCAGGATGCCAGTTTTCCCGTGCGGTAACGATGACGCCAGCGCCAGACCCGTCGCCATACTCATAAAGCGCTTCCGCTTCGGCTTCCGCCAGCATCACGGCTTCCATCGCCTGTCGCTCGCGGTTCAGCTCATCCAGCTTTTCGGCAATCACGTCCGCCTGTGACGAGTCGTCGAGTGTAAGCAGACGGCTACCCAGTGCGGCATCGCCAATACGGCCACCGGCATTTATTCGTGGCCCGATCAGGAAACCGAAATGATAAGGTGTCACCGGCCCGCCCAACCCCGCCTTTCTGAACAGCGCCGCCAGCCCGGCATTGTTCATATGGCGCGCGGCAATCAACCCCTTTACCACATAGGCGCGGTTCAGCCCCTTCAAGGGCACCACGTCGCATACGGTTGCGAGTGCGACTATATCCAGCAGCGCCAGCAGATCGATCGTGAACGCCTGTCTGTTGCGCCTGTCCTTCAACAGCCTGAGGGTGGCGACCAGAACCAGAAACACCACGCCTGCGGCGCAGAGATGCCCCTGCCCCGAAAGATCGTCTTCGCGGTTGGGATTGACCAGCGCCACCGCCGGCGGCAGTTCCGAACCGACCTGGTGGTGATCGATCACCACCACATCTGTTCCCGCATCCTTTGCGGCATTCAGAGATTCATGGCTGGTGGAGCCGCAATCGACCGTCACGATCAGGGTCGCGCCATTGGCGGCAAGCTGCTGCATCGCCGCCGGGTTCGGCCCATAACCCTCGAAAATACGATCTGGAATATAGATTTCCGGCGTCAGCCCGAAATGCGCGAGAAACCGATACATCAGCGCGGAAGACGCGGCGCCATCGACGTCATAATCGCCGAAGATCGCCACCTTCTCGCCGGTCTCGATGGCATGGACCAGCCTTTCGGCAGCCTTTTCGCAATCTGTCAGCACATGCGGGTCGGGCATCAATGAGCGAATGGTCGGATCGAGGAAAGCGAGAGCCTCATCCACCCCCACCCCTCGCCCGGCCAGCACCCGGGCAATCAGTTCGGGAATAGCATGGATCTGGGACATGGCCAGCGCACGGTTCTGTGCGGCCTGATCCAGCCGCGAAACCCAACGTTGGTCTGTCGCCGACCGCTCCACGCTTAGAAATGCGCGGACCACCGTATCGGCCGGCTCCATCATTGCCATCCTGTCCATCGTCCTGTCATGCGAATGCGTATCCGCGCCTTGTCATGACAACGGGCTAAATGGCGATGGCGCCTTTTTCAAGCAAAAACGCCCGTATGAGGTTTCACACCGAGAAAATCGAGAAAAACGGGCTGACGATCGATACCGCGCCGACCAGCAGCAACAGGGAAAACACCGCAAGTGAACACCAGTTGCGCTCATATTCGGCAATATCGAATTCCATGCCTCGAATATTGTCGTTGGCATTGTGAGGCCGCGCCCGATGATGGGCGGCCAGAACGCTTTCGCGCTTACTGTCCTTGAAAAGGATAATCGATGTCACAGCCACGCCTCCCTCGCTTGGTAACATGATTAACCATAGAGCCGAATCGCGTTGTTTTCCAGCGGTTCTGAGGCGATCCCTCAAATTTTATGGCGGCTTATCCGGTGGCCGCCAAAATGGGTTTCGGGAGAAAAAAGACCGCGCCTCCATGTGGTGGCGCGGCCCTCAAATTCAGAAAAATCGTAAAGCGTCTCAGGTCCGCTCGATGCGGATGACCTGCGGCTCGCTGACCAGATATTTCTCGTTCTTGATCGCCTTGACGGCCTTGCGGATCGCATCTTCCATCGTCGCGTGGGTCACGAGGATAATCGTCTGCGGCGCGCCTTCCACATGCACGCGCTGGCGCTGCACGATGGATTCCAGCGAGATGTTGTTATCCGCCATGCGGGTAGCGATGGAGGCGAAGACGCCCGCCTGATCCTTCACCGTCAGCCGGATGAAATAGCCGCCTTCATGGCTCTTCATCTTGGCGCGACGATAATCGGTCAGCGACTTCGCCGGACGGCCGAGCACCGGAACCTGCTGGGCACCGGGACGGCTCTTGGCGATATCGGCGATGTCACCGAGCACGGCAGAGGCCGTGGCATTGCCGCCCGCACCTGGGCCAACCATCAGAAGCTCGCCAAGAATATCGGACTCGATCGCCACCGCATTGGTGACGCCATCAACCTGCGCGATAACGGAATCGAGCGGCACCATGGTCGGATGCACCCGCTGCTCGATACCGGATTCGGTCACCTGCGCCACGCCGAGAAGCTTGATGCGATAACCGAGCTCGGCGGCCGCCTGAATGTCCTCGCTGGAGATGTTGGTGATGCCTTCGAGATAGATGTCGTCGGCCGAAATCTTGTTGCCGAAGGCAAGCGTCGTCAGAATGGCGAGCTTGTGGGCGGTGTCGTTACCCTCGATATCGAAGGCCGGATCGGCTTCGGCATAACCCAGCCGCTGCGCTTCTTTCAAACAGACCTCGAACGACAGCCCTTCCTTCTCCATCTTGGTCAGGATGTAGTTGCAGGTGCCGTTCATGATACCGTAGATGCGCGACACGTTGTTGCCGGTGAGAGATTCACGCAGCGCCTTGATGACGGGAATACCGCCGGCCACAGCCGCTTCGAAATTGAGAAGCGCACCCTTGTCTTCGGCAATCGTGGCCAGCTCGACGCCGTGCTTGGCAAGCAGCGCCTTGTTGGCTGTCACCACATGGAGACCGCGCGAAAGTGCCGCGCGCACAGCTTTTTCCGCCTGGCCGGAAGCACCGCCGACCAGTTCCACCAACACGTCGATATCGGCTTCGTTTGCAAGCTGCTCCGGCGTATCGAACCAGGTAATACCCTTGAGATCGATGCCGCGGTCACGCGAACGGTCGCGCGCGCTCACTGCAATAATCTCAATCGCGCGTCCGCAGGTAATCGCAAGTTCGTTGCTTCTCTGCTGGAGGATGCGCACGAGCGAAGCGCCGACAGTGCCGAGCCCCGCTATGCCGATTCTCAATGAATCTGCCATGGGTATGTTCCTGATTTGCTGGTGATGGTGACGGCCGGGGCCCGGCCGCCTTCGGTTGCCCTTATCTGTGGGCATTGAGCGAAACGACATTGTGCATCGTTTCGTCAGCACTCGACAGGAAACGCTTCAGATTGCGCGCTGCCTGACGAATTCGATGCTCGTTTTCAACGAGCGCGAGGCGGACGTAATCATCGCCCATTTCGCCGAAGCCGATGCCGGGAGCAACGGCAATGTCTGCCTTCTCGACCAGAAGCTTGGAAAACTCAAGGCTGCCGAGATGGCGGAACTTTTCCGGGATCTTCGCCCAGGCGAACATCGTTGCCGCCGGCGGTGGAACCTCGAAGCCCGCCTTGCCGAACGTATCGACCATGACGTCGCGACGGCGGCGATAAACGCTGCGTACTTCCGCGATGTCGGAGCCGTCGCCGTTCAGCGCGTGCGTCGCCGCAACCTGGATCGGCGTGAAGGCACCGTAATCGAGATAGGACTTCACGCGGGTCAGCGCCGCGATCAGCCGCTCATTGCCAACGGCAAAGCCCATGCGCCAGCCGGGCATGGAGAAGGTCTTCGACATGGAGGTGAATTCCACCGCAACGTCGATTGCACCGGGAACTTCGAGAACCGAAGGCGGCGGATTGTTGTCGTCGAAATAGATTTCCGAATAGGCAAGGTCGGAAAGCACGATGATTTCGTGTTTCTTCGCAAATGCGATCACGTCCTTGTAGAAATCGAGCGAGGCAACGTGCGCCGTCGGGTTCGACGGATAGTTGACGATCAGCGCCAGCGGCTTCGGAATGGAGTGGCGCACCGCCCGCTCCAGAGGCCCGAAGAAGCTCTCGTCCGGCTCCACATTCATGGAACGGATAACGCCGCCCGCCATCAGGAATCCGAAAGCGTGGATCGGATAGGTGGGGTTCGGACACAGGATCACGTCACCAGGCGCGGTGATGGCCTGCGCCATATTGGCGAAACCTTCCTTGGAACCAAGGGTCGCGACGACCTGCGTATCGGGGTTCAGCTTCACGCCGAACCGGCGGGCATAATAACCAGCCTGCGCGCGGCGAAGGCCGGGAATGCCCTTGGACGAGGAATAGCGATGGGTGCGAGGGTCCTGAACGACTTCGCACAGCTTGTCGACGATCGCCTTTGGGGTCGGAAGGTCGGGATTGCCCATGCCGAGATCGATGATATCGGCCCCGGCCGCTCGCGCGCTCGCTTTCAAACGGTTGACCTGTTCGAAGACGTATTGCGGCAGACGCCGGACCTTATGAAACTCTTCCATCACTTTCCTCATGGAAATGGACCGGTTCTGCCGGCCCATAACGAAGTTCGTTCTTGTTGTTAAACGCCGCCGACACGAACCGATCCGGCGGGCGCTATTCATTGTACCGCAAAGCACAAGAAAACCTACAGCGGTTTTCTCGGTCCACGCGGCATCGCGATCATCCGCCTTGTGGCTCCGGCGCGGCCTTTTCAGACCACAGGCAAGGCGAATTGCGCAATGTAATCAGGAAACCTGCATAACGCCAGATTCTTGGAAAATGCAAGGCAGACCATGCTCAAGAACGGCCATTCCGGCCGTTCAGTCGCGCTCGCCCTTCACAATTGCCGCGCGAATGACGGAAAGCACCTGCTCCGGCTTGATATCGGTGCAGATGAGCTGGCTCGGATGCCCGTCCCAGTCGCCCGGCGGAAAGGCGCGGCCATCCGGCTTCTGAATGGTCTGGCCATCGGCAAGCCCGCCGCAGACGACGCGTATAGGGCCGCTGCGGGTCTCGAACAGTTCGGGCGCGACAAGGTAAACGCAGGCGCAGCTGTCATGCACCACCATGCCATCGCCGGTGCGGGTCTTGTAGAAATCGATGTAGAATTGCGACAGATCGGAAAGCAGCTGCACCGGCTTGCCGCCCGCCTCTGCCATCTCGGCCATGAAGGCGCTGGTCATCACCGTTTTCGTCGTCACGTCCAGGCCGACGACGACCACGCGCCAGGGCGCGGTGAAGACGAGATCGGCCGCTTCCGGATCACCGTGAATATTGGCCTCGGCCGCCGGGGACACATTGCCGTTGATATCGAAGGCGCCGCCCATGACGATCACCTGCTTCACCAATGCCGCAAAATCCGGCTCTTCGCGCAGCGCCAAGGCCAGATTGGTCATGCGACCAACAGCGATCAGCGTCACCTCGCCGGGATTGGCCTTGACCGTCTCGATAATAAAGCGATGCGCGGGACGCGGATCGAGCGGCAGATCGATGGTCTCTGGAATATCGATATCGCCGAGACCGTTTTCGCCATGGATGAAAGTCGGCCAGTGGCCTTCCTTGCGGGCCGGATCGAAGGTCACGCCCGCACCTTTCGCTACCGGCGCCGTCATCTGCCATTCCCGTTTCAGGAAGAGCGCATTGCGGGTGGTGATGTCGATGGGCGCGTTGCCGAAGACGGTGGTGACGCCGATCAGATCGATATCGGGGTGACGGTGCAGGAAAAGAAGCGCCATGGCATCATCTACACCGGGGTCCGTATCGAATATCACTTTATGCATAATGCCCTCATCCTGATGTCTCGTCATCGCCGCGTCTGGCGGTGCGCCACGGAAACATAACCATAAGCGGCAACACCGCAATCCCCCTGCCCGTCCCGGATCGGAGAGAAAAATATTGCGTGGCGATCTTTTCGGTGAAAGAAGAGGCCCTCTCCCTTAAGCCCGCCTGGACATGCCAAGTGCAAGACATCGCCTTCAACGTTTTCCTCGTTCTTTTCTGCGTCGCCATTTTTGCCGGATTTATCGATTCCATCGCCGGCGGCGGCGGTCTCATCACTATCCCGGCCATGCTGATCATGGGAATTCCACCGCTCGATACGCTCGGCACCAACAAGCTGCAATCGCAGTTCGGCTCGGCGTCGGCCACCATTGCCTATGCCCGCCGCGGCCATGTCAATCTGAGGGAACAATTGCCGATGGCGATCATGGCGATGGTCGGCGGCGGACTCGGTGCTTTCACCGCCGCCTTCGTGCCGTCAGACCTCCTGCGCACCATCATGCCCTTTCTGCTGATCGCGATTGCTCTGTATTTCGCCTTCAAGCCGCAGCTCAGCGATATCGACAGCCATCGCCGCATCACGCCTTTCGTGTTCGGCCTCACCGCCGCACCGCTCGTGGGTTTCTATGATGGCGTTTTCGGCCCCGGCGCGGGTTCCTTCTACATGCTTGCCTTCGTGGGGCTTGCCGGCTTCGGCATGCTGAAGGCAACCGCCCATACCAAGCTTCTGAACCTGGGTTCGAATTTCGGCGGCTTTGTTGTTTTTGCGGCTGGAGGCGCGGTTCTCTGGAAGCTTGGCATCGCCATGGGCATCGGCCAGTTCGTCGGCGCGCAGATCGGATCGCGTTTCGCGATGAAAAACGGCGCGAAGATCATCCGCCCGCTTTTGGTTCTTTCCTGTCTGGCAATGGCGACGAAGCTTCTTGCGGATGCATCATCCGCATGGTCAATCGCCACGATCTGGGAAACCATCTTCCCGAAATGACAGGAAAAGGACACGGCTCGACGCTTGCGTTCGGACCGTGAATTTATGCCGTGGCGCGACGGCGCCTACGATCGGCGATTTCGCGGATGACCACCATTGCGCCAACCAGCTTGTAGTTGGAGGAATAGCAGGGCGACATTTCAAGCGATTTTACGATCGTATGGCCGTCGTGATCTTCGGCATAGGTGTATTTCGACGTACCGCCCTTGAAGCAATTGTCGAGCCTCTCCCGCAGATCGTTCTGAAAACGGTGCACTCCGACAAGCTCGGCGATATGACATCCCAAAGGCCCTTCCGGCGTATTGCGCGGAAAAGCATCGATCCCATTGGAGAATGATACCCGATAACCGGGAGAGACGACGACCACGGGCTCGTCGAGGTCGTTCAGCATATCCTCATCGAGAATGAGATGGCGGTGGTGCCACTCCAGGATGTCCTCGTCCTCGTCGCCGATCACCTTTGCCTTGAGCGGCATGCCGACATAGCGGTCGACCAGCGTTCTCAAAAGATCGGAATTGCGCTGCACGCAGCCGAGGTCTTCCGCCTCGTGATTGAGGAGGTCGATGGCGAAACGGAATTGCTCACGAATGTCCTCGGAACTGCCGGTCTTACGCCCGATGACCCGATCAAGCAGCAGCTCCAGTTCACGCTCCAGCACTGCGATCTTGTCGGCCTCGTTCTTACCAACCGCTGATTGCAGTTCCGTATAACGCAGCCAGAACAGCTCAATCAAATCTTTCAACCCAACTCTCCCTGAACGGGCAAACAGCCCGCTCCCAATCCGAATGGATAGACACTTATCCCCTCATTGTAGCGTCTGTGCAGTAAAAAATGACGTAACGACACGCAGGTCCGCCGCAGGGATTAATCTCTAAACTATCATAGCTACTGCTATTTTTTCAATTTCGATAATCCATGAACGAAAAATAAGGTTCCACTAATAAGTAAAAATACTTAAAAACGCAATTTTACGGCCGAATTCTGTAAAAAATCACTAGAAATTCGGCCGCGCTGCAAATAATCAGATCTGGTGTTTAACGTCCCAACGGTCGTGATACCACAGCCATTGTTCGGGATATTCGCGGACCCAGCTTTCCACCTTGTCATTCAAAAGCTGCGCCGTCGCCTGAATATCGACATTTCCTTTTTCATCGCGCGGAATTTCAACCCTCGGCTCTATTTCCAGCCGGTAGCGGTTATCAGGCAGACGCACGCAGCGGGCGGGATAGACATCGCAATTGAACTGCCGCACCAGCTTGGCAAGAAGCGGGTTGGTGCGCACCTCATGGCCAAAGAACTTCGTCGTCAAGCCTTTGCCGAACTTCTGGTCGACGAGCACGCCGACACCGCCGCCCCTTTCCAGCTGCCGCGCAAGCGCGAAGGAAGAGCCGGCATGCGACGGCACGAGATTGCCCATGCGTTCCTTGCGGAACTTGAACACCTTGTCGGCCACGAAAGGATTATTCGGCGGCCGGAACAGCACCGTCACATCCAGACCGAAGGCAGAACTGGCCACCGGCAACAATTCGAAATTGCCGCTATGGGCAGTAAATACGATGAAGGGCCGCGGGTTGTCGCGAAGCTCGATAAAGGTCGAAATACCCTCGACCCGGATACGGCCCGGCTCGCTATTTTCCGGATCGAAATCGAACAGCCTGTCGAGAAAGACATATTCCGCCGCAAGCCGCCCCATGCTGCCCCAGCTGTCCATTGCGATGGTAAGCCGCTCCTCTTCGGATTTCTCCGGAAAGGCGCGCGCCAGATTGTAGAGCATCAGCTTGTGGCGGCCAGTTTTCGGCCCCACGAAGCGCGCCAGCCTGTCTGCAGCGCGAATTCCCGCGTCAGCTGGAAATATCTTCAGCAGATTGAGAAGGCCGAAGGCAAACGTCGCAATCAGCCATTGCCGGAAATGGTCCAGCTTCAGGACGATCCGCGTAATGAACAGTTTCAAGGCGTCAATCCATCCGCAGAACGATTTTGCCGAATACCTGGCGCGTTTCCATGCGCTCCAGCGCCCGGTCGATATCCTCGAAGGTGACTTCTGTGTCGATAACAGGATGAACGATGCCGCGCGCCATCTTCTGCATGGCGTTGGCCATGTTTTCCATGCGGCAACCGAAGGAGCCGAGCAGCTTCAGCTGCTGCTGGAACAGCATCATCAGGTTGATATCGGTCGATACGCCTGAGGTTGAGCCGCAGGTGACGAGACGGCCGCCACGCTTCAGCGAGAACATCGATCCCGCCCAGGTGTCTTTGCCGACATGCTCGAACACCACGTCTACACCCTTCTTTTTCGTCAGCTTTCGCACGACGCCTTCGAAACGGTCGGTCCGGTAGTTGATGACGTGATCGGCACCCAGGGCCTTCGCCCGTTCGATCTTGTCGTCGGAGCCGACGGTGGTGATGACGGTGCAGCCCATCTTCTTGGCCAGCTGGATCGCCGCCGTGCCGATACCGGAACCGCCGGCATGCACGAGGATCGTTTCGGCCGATTCCAGCTTGGCATTGTCAAACAGCATGTGCTCGACCGTGCCGAAGGTCACAGGCGCCAGAGCCGCGCCGATGGCATCGACGCCATGCGGCGCCGGAACGAGCTGGCGGGCGGGAATATTGATCTTTTCCTGCGCAAAGCCGTCGAGATGGAAACCGTGCACGCCCTGAACATGTTCACAAAGATTGTCACGGCCTTCACGGCACGGCTTGCAGATCCCGCAGGTGCGCGCGCCGTAGATCGCGACGAGCTGGCCAGGCAGCACATTCGAAACGCCCGGGCCAATGGCCTCCACTACGCCCGAAGCCTCAGCACCGATGGTCAGCGGCATCTTGCGCTTGGCAAAAGCCATGCCGCGCCAGCCCCAGACGTCGATGTGGTTCAGCGCCACGGCCTTGATGCGCAGCGTCACCTCGCCCGGACCTGGTGCATCGGGTTCAGGCAGGTCCACTTTTTCGAGCTTCCGGTCGTCCACGAGTTGAAGAGCGCGCATGTTTTTAGTCCTTCGCCCGGAGGCGTCTATCTCAAGAGTAATTCCAGCAAAACTCTGTAACGGTTTTGCGGTCGGAATGTGTAGTCACACCAGCGAGAGCGTTCCCGGGCTTCGTTCAGGCCGGAAACGCCCCTGTCTTCTGGCGGAACCGGTTAAGCCGGTTCACGCGTCATGACAAGGCTGGCATTCTGCCCGCCGAACCCGAAGGAGTTGGAAAGCACGGCATTGACCGTCGCGTCCCGCTTCACATTTGGCACCACATCGAGCGAAATGGTCGGATCGGGGTTGTTGTAGTTGATCGTCGGCGGCAGGGTGCCGGTCAGCATGGTCTGTAACGAGAACACCGCCTCCACAGCACCGGCCGCCGTCAGCGTATGGCCGATCATCGACTTGTTGGATGACAGCGGAATGTCTTTCAGGCCTTCGCCGAAGACGGCAAGCATCGAGCCATATTCCATCTTGTCGTTTTCCGGCGTCGAGGTGCCGTGGGCGTTGATGTAGCCGATATCGCTTTCAGCAACACCCGCATCCGCAAGTGCGGCGCGGATCGTCGCGATCGCCGGGCCGCCATCTGGCGAGGAACGCGTGCGGTGGAAGCTGTCGGCCTTCTCGCCGGCGCCCTTGATGATGCCGAGAACCTTCGCGCCGCGCGCAATTGCCGATTCCAGCGATTCCAGCACCAGCGTTGCCGCACCTTCGGCGATCACGAAACCGTCGCGGTCCTTGCTGAACGGCTTGGATGCCTTTTCCGGCGGCTCATTCTGGGTCGACAGCGCCGAAAGAAGCGAAAAGCGGATCAGCGCTTCGGCGCTGACCGAACCGTCTGTAGCAACCGTCAGCGCGCGCTCAGTGCGGCCCTGGCGGATAGCCTCGACACCAAGCTGGATTGCGGTCGCGCCGGATGCACAGGCCGTCGAGAGCGTGACCGGCAGGCCGCGTGTACCAAAGCGGTCCGAAAGACGCTCCGAAATCGCGCCGAAAAGAGCCGCTTCCTGAAACGCCGGGTCCGGACGTTGACGGAAAGCCGTCAGGAACCGTTCATAGGCATCACCCGGCTGGGCGGCCGGCGGAGACCGGTCGGCAAGCTCGAAACGCGCGCTCCATTCCGGCTCGATCGGTGGTGCAGCCAGAAACAGCGGGCCATCGAAATCGCCCGATATGCCGGCCTGCGCCAAAGCCTCAATGGTTGTCTCGCGTGCAAAGGCATAAGAGCGCTCGACGGAATTCGGAACCGGGATGTCGATGAAATCGACGGTGCCGCTGATCCTTGTAGAAAGCCCCTCCGTCGGGAAGCGGGTAATCTTGTGGATGCCCGACTTGCCCGCAGTCAGAGCCGCCCAGTTATCGGCAAGACCCTGCCCGAGCGATGTGATGATGCCCATACCGGTGACTGCAACGATCGGGCGACCGAGATGATCCTTGAAGTTGGAAGTCATGGTCTTTTCTCCTCACACGTCACGGGACAGAACGGCGACACCTTCGCCGCGAACATGGCCGACGGTGGTGACGACCGCTTCGCTGGCCGCCTCGCCCATAGGCTTTTCCGCGGCGCCATCGAAAGTAGGAACCTTCGCGCCGCTTTCAAGCGTCAGGGCAGCAAGCGCCAGCCCAAGCGGGAACTGTGCTTCAAGTCCATGGCCGGTGATACCGCCGAAACCGCGAATGACGGCCTGCGGCAAAGCTTTTTCGAGAATATTCTTTTCACGCTGCGTCACGGCGTCGTAACCGCTCGCACCGGAAAACACGACGGTCGCAGCACTGTCCTTTGCAGGGGCAAGCAGCCGTTCCATGCGCTTTTCCATCTTGCCGTCATCACGGCTACCACGATCGCCCTCGATGGCGTCGATGCGGGCATAGATGCGTGCGCCGCGTTCACTGGCGTGCTTGCGCGATTCCAGCACCAGGAAGGCTCCCAGCGAACCGGAAATCATGCCGCCGCCGTCCTGGCCGCCACGCGACCAAAGCGGCTGCCAATCGCCCTGCGCATGCGCGCCGATCGCTTCAAACAGCAGGATCATGTCCGGGCGCTCGGCCGAGAAGGCGCCGCCCACCAGGGCGTGGCTGGATTCGCCGGAACGGATACGGTGAAACGCAGTCTCGACTGCGGAAATGCCGGCTGCTTCCTCGCCCATGAAGGTACGGGAGGACCCTGTGACCTTGTGAACGATGGAAATGTTACCGGCCATCAGATTGGAAAGCTGGGCGAGAAACAGGGTCGGACGCAATTCCGTCGTTAGCTTCTCGTTGAGCAGCACTTCGCGGTCGTTGCGCTTCAGCGCCTCATCGACAATCAGCGTATCGACATTGATGTCGCGCTCGCCACCGCCGGCAGCCACGATCATGTCCATGGTAGCGCAGGCTTCCGGGTTTTCCTTCAGCCCTGCATCATCAAGCGCGAGGCCGGCGGCAAAAACGCCGAGACGCTGCCAGTTTTCCATCTGGCGCTGGTCGCCGCGCTTGGCAATCTGCGTGGACCAGTCGATCTCCGGCATGGGATGAACCGGATAGGGTTTGAACTTTTCGGTCTCGATCACCGTTGCCGGCGCCGCAGTTCCCGAAAGAAGCGCAAGATGCGCCTGGCTGCCGACGCCGTGACAGGTCACGATGCCGACCCCGGTTATCACCACATCATTGTCAGATTTCATCGTCTGTCATCCTTTGCAGCCTGACCCATTGAAGCGGTCACGGCTATCCAACAGCGGTCGCAAACGACCACTCCATGCGTTGCGGAATAAAGCGCGCGATGCGGATTGGCAATGGTGAAGGCCCGATCCGCCAGCACAAGCCCACGATTTTCGTGAATCAAAACCGGGTCTAGGGGAAAAATGCCGTCTCCCGGCATCAGCGGAAGCGCTTATTTTTGCGCATCCGCGACAATCGCCGCCATCAGGCCGACTTCCTCGGCCCGCTTCCTGACGATAGGCGCGAGCGGAATTTCGCTGAAAGGCATTGTCCTGAGCTTCAGCTGCGCATCGCAGACCTTCTTGCCTTCGCAAGTGATCTTCGCCTTGGTGACTGCAAAACCCGAACCGTCATGTTCCAGCACCGCCTCGATATCGAGAACCGCGCCCGGCTCCACGAAGGTGCGCATCTTGGCGCCGTCAACCGACATCAGGAAGGGCATGGCGGAAAAATCGCTGAACGCCAGAACCATCATGCCGGAAGCCTGCGCCATGGTCTCGATCAGAAGCACGCCCGGAACCAGCGGCATGCCGGGGAAATGTCCCTCGAAAACCGGGCTTTTGTCGGGAACGACAGACCGCGCCTTCAATGTGCGCGTCGCCATGTCCACGGCTTCGACCTTGTCGATCATCTGAAAATATTCAAGCAGCATCCGTCCGGCCCGTTTCTGGTCGGTTACGACCCGTCCCTGAAGGTCAGGTCCAGAAAAAGAAATGCCCGCTCGAAGCGGGCATTATCGCCTCAGCCCTTGGCTGCGCGCAATTCGTCGATCTTGGCACAGAGGTTCTTCAGCACGAAATATTCTTCGGTGGTAACCTTGCCTTCGTTGACTTCCTGCGTCCACTGCTCGAGCGGAATCTTGATACCGAATTCCTTGTCGATGGCGAAAACGATATCCAGAAAGTCGAGGCTGTCGATGCCCAGATCGTCGATCGTGTGGCTTTCCGGCGTAATGGTTTCGCGGTCGATTTCGCTGGTTTCGGCGATAATGTCGGCAACCTTGTCGAATGTAGCTGTCACGCCCATAATCCTTATTGTCGTTCGTATTAAATATCCTGTCTGACGCACCACATAGGCAAGTCGCACAAAAAAGCCAATGGTTTCGTGACGTAACTTTGAAATTTGCCTTAAAACTGTTGCCTAAACAGCAACCGAATGACGGCCGCGTCCGCTGCCGAGATAGGCGTCGAAGGTTGCCGCGATATGACGGACAAAGGGTTTTCCCGCCTCCGTCACGGCAAAAACATCGCCATCCATCCGCACCACACCGTCCCTGTCGCCGCCAGCGAAAAGCTGCGCCTCCATGCTGACGGAATGGCTGGCCTTGCCAAAACGCCGCTTCAAATCGCCCAGATCGAGCAAAAAATCGCACATCAGCCGCTCGATGACATAGGAGCGCAGGTGATCCTCCTCGGACAATTCTATTCCCTTGAGAACCGCGAAACCACCCTCGCCCACCATCCGCTGATATTCCCCCGTCGCCACCATGTTCTGCACGTAGCCCTGGGGCAACCGGCCGATCGCGGATGCACCAAGCCCGATCAGGGCATCGGCCGTGTCAGTGGTGTAGCCCTGAAAATTCCGCCGCAGCTCCCCCGTCTCGACCGCCCGGCTCAGAGTGTCGGCGGGCTTGGCGAAGTGATCGATCCCGATTGCCCTGTAACCCGCCTTGCCGAGCATCTCCGCCGCCATCGTCATCTGGCGGTAGCGCTCGGCAATATCTGGCAACGCCTGTTCAGGGATCAGCGACTGGTGTTTTTTCATCCACGGAACATGCGCATAACCGAACAGCGCGATCCGGTCGGGGTCGAGTGAGATGATCTGGTCAACCGTCTGTTGCAATGTCTCGCAGGTCTGGAACGGCAGGCCATAGAGAATGTCGCAATTGACCGAGTGAACGCCCCTTGCCCGCACGGCATCTACCACCGATTCCGTCTGCTCGAAGGTCTGAATCCGGTTGATGGTTTTTTGCACTTTGTCATCAAAGTCCTGCACACCGAGGCTCGCGCGCGTCATGCCGATGACGGCAAGCGCGTCATAGCGACTTTCGTCAAGATCGTTCGGGTCCATTTCCACACTGATTTCGGGCGCCAGACCAAAGGTGAAATGGCGTCTTAGGCAGTCCATCAGGCCCACCATGTCTTCAGGCCGCAGCATAGTGGGAGAACCGCCGCCAAAATGCACCGCGCTGACCACTGCATCGGGGGAAACAAGCGAGCCGACGGCTGCTATCTCCCGCTTAAGTGCCTCAAGATAAACGGCAATCGGCTCGTATTTCAGCGTGTGCTTGGTGTGGCAGGCACAGAACCAGCACAGCCGGTCGCAATAGGGAATATGCAGGTAAAGCGATATCCGGTTCCGGTGACCAAGCTCGCCGAGCCAGCGGCGATAGGTGCCATTATCGATTCCCTCGTGAAAGTGCGGCGCGGTAGGATAGCTTGTGTAACGCGGCACGGCGCCCGAATATTTGCGAAGAAGTTCGGTATTCATCCCCGGATTTGCCTTTTATCAAGAAAATGTCGATTTCCTCCCCTTCAGTAACGGCTGCGACAGTTTGCAACTTTGACTTCAATCAAATTGCACCTTAAGTTCTTGCTAAAGTAGACGCGGGGGCGACGACTACGCGGCGCAAGCCTTCGAAAAGACCGGATTTTACACCTGCGGTCGCATTCGTCCCTTAAAGCCAGCATCGGAAAAGGCTGATGGACACGCTACAGAAGACCATCCACAATTCGGAATATCCCGTCGTATGCCGCTCCTGCGAGGCGCGTCACGGTGGTCTTTGCAGCACGTTGACGCCGCAGCAGCTCTGCGACCTCAACCGTCATTCCAGCCGTAAGAAGCTGGAAGCGGGCAACGAGCTGCTTGCCCAGGGGGAGCTCGTCAGCTCCTACGGCAACATTCTCAACGGCGTGGTGAAGCTCTCGAAGATGATGTCGGATGGCCGCCAGCAGATCGTCGGCCTGCAATTTGCGCCGGATTTTCTCGGCCGCCCGTTCATGGCGGAAAGCAAGATGACGGCGGAAGCCGCAACCGATGTGGAAATCTGCCTGTTCCCGCGCCGCATCGTCGACCGCATGGTTTCCGAAGTGCCGGATATGGAACGTAAGCTTCACAGCCAGTCTCTGAAGGAACTGGATGAGGCGCGCGACTGGATGCTGACACTTGGCCGAAAATCGGCACAGGAAAAGGTTGCCAGCTTCCTATATATGATAGCCACGCATATCGATCCGGAAAAGGACGATAAATCAACGTTCGACCTGCCGCTATCGCGCGCAGACATAGCTGACTTCCTTGGTCTCACCATCGAAACAGTTAGCCGGCAAATGACTAAGCTGCGCAAGGAAGGCACGATCAGCATCGAGAACAACCGTCATATTACAGTGCCGGACCTCGATATGCTCAGCGAAGCCGCCGGAAACGACTGACCGGCGTTTTTCAACTTTTCATCGTCCCTGCGGCGCTGACGTTCCGATGTTGATGTACGGCGCCCGCGCCTGCGCGGGTGCGAGCGCAAAACCGGCAAGAACCAGCAAAGCAGCGATGCATCTCATGATATTTCACCCTGTCTACCGCTTTTTCAGCGGCCTGTTTGTTATGACCGCATCATAAGCGGCAAAGCGCATCCATCCGCTTAACATCTTCAGTAAGCAGATGGTTCAAAGGCAGGGTAAATAAGGGGTTATGAGAACGGCTTGGTAACAGAATGAAGCACAAGGATTGCCGTTATCCTCGGCCTTGTGCCGAGCGAATCTCGAGATCCACAGGTTGTCGATTCTCGGTAAAGGCCCCAGAACGACGAACGGAAGAACCTCATTGCGTAGCAGGCGTCGCAACCGGCTTCTGGTTTTCGCCAAGCGCCCGCAATTCCGCGACTCGGCGTTTGTATTCAGCTTCCGAAATCTGGCCGTTGCGGCGTGCAGCACCGAGGCGCGACAGGTTCGATTCCATTTTGGACGCCTCGTCATCCCCCATCTGGCTGCCGGCAGCCGTAATCGGTGCTGAAAAGCTTGGATAGGTGCCGGTATCGCGTCTCTGGCTCACCACATTGTCGCTGACGGGACGCGGGCCGACGATTTGGGCTTGCGGGTGGGGCATATGGGCCGGTGCGACGATCGG
The DNA here is from genome assembly GCF_009649785.1 of Agrobacterium tumefaciens. Taxonomy (GTDB): domain Bacteria; phylum Pseudomonadota; class Alphaproteobacteria; order Rhizobiales; family Rhizobiaceae; genus Agrobacterium; species Agrobacterium tumefaciens. Next base: position 65,864 of record NZ_WJOK01000020.1, read on the forward strand.
TGCCGGGGTCTTGCAGGCGGCAAGTACTGTAACGAGCATGGCGCCGGAAAGCGAAAGAAGGGCGATCCTTCCAGCATTTTCCGCAAATCTTCCCCATGTACCCATGTGCTTGCCCATCGTCATGTTCCGCCTGTAAGGATATCGCCGATATCGAATTCGACTGCGGTTCGGCTCTTCGTGGCCTCCCCTTGCTGGTGGAACTTGTATTCGTTTTCATGCAGAATGTGCAAACACAAATTTGGTGGAGGACAGCGCATGGCAGGTGTTGACGGCGGGGCAGAGAAAAAGGGTGGCAAAACGCCCGGTTTCGACGCCACCTCCGCCGAGGCTTACCTGATCCGCGACCCGGAAGCCTTTGCGGTCAACATCGCCCGCGCGCTGGAAAATCTCGGCAAAGCCGCGTCCGAATGGCTGGCACCCCGCGAACGCGGTGAAATTCCGCAGACCAGCGCCGATCCGATGACCGACCTCGTCAAGACGCTGTCCGACGTCGCCGAATATTGGATGGCTGAACCGAAGCGCTCGCTCGAAGCGCAGACCCATCTGCTTTCCAGCTATTACGATCTGTGGACAAAATCGGTGGCGCAGTTTTCGGAAGATGCCGATTCCCGCTCGGAAAAGGCCGCGGAGACCGGCCCGGCAGAGCGAAAGAACAGGCGTTTTGCCGACGCGGACTGGCAGGCCAATCCATTTTTCGATTTTCTCCTCAAAGCCTATCAGACCACCGTCGGTTTTGCCGACCGGATGGTTATGGAAGCCGAAGGGCTGGACGAGCACACCCGCACCAAGGCGTTGTTTTACATGCGCCAGGTGACGGAAGCCCTCTCGCCGGCCAACTTCGTCTTCACCAATCCGCAGGTCTTCCGCGAGACGGTCGCGTCCAGCGGGGCCAATCTCGTCAAGGGCATGGCACAGCTTGCCGAAGATGTCGCGGCCGGCCACGGCCATCTGAAACTGCGCCAGACCGATTACAGCAAATTCGTCATCGGCCAGAACATCGCCATCACACCAGGCAAGGTGGTTGCCAAAAGCCCGCTCTGCGAGATCATCCATTACGCGCCGACGACGAAAAAGGCCTTCAAACGGCCGCTGCTCATCGTGCCGCCATGGATCAACAAATTTTATATCCTCGATCTCAACCCACAGAAATCCTTCGTTAAATGGTGTCTCGATCAGGGTCACAGCGTGTTCATGGTCTCGTGGATCAACCCGGACGCCAGGCTGGCCGACAAGGGCTGGGAGGACTATATCCGCGAAGGTATCGATTTTGCCCTCGACACGATCGAGGAGCAAACCGACGAAAAAGAGATCAACGCCATCGGCTATTGCGTCGGCGGCACGCTTTTGTCTTCGGCCCTGGCATTGCATGCGCAGGAAGGCAATGAGCGCATTCGCAGCGCCACACTTCTCGCCGCCCAGACGGATTTCATCCATGCCGGTGACCTCAAGGTCTTCATCGACGAAGGCCAGCTCGCCGCGCTCGACAGGCACATGCAGGCCGTCGGTTATCTCGATGGCTCGATCATGGCCACAGTCTTCAACATGCTGCGCGCCTCCGATCTCATCTGGCCCTATATGGTCGATAATTATCTGCGCGGCACGGAACCCCTGCCCTTCGATCTCCTCTACTGGAATTCAGATTCTACCCGGGTGACCGCTGCCTGCCATTCCTTCTATCTGCGCAATTGTTATCTCGACAACAATCTCGCCCGCGGGCTGATGCGCGTGGCGGACAAGCGGATCAACCTCGGCGACATAAAAATCCCCGTCTATGATCTAGCCACCCGCGACGACCATATCGCGCCAGCGAAATCGGTCTTCACGGGGGCGGCACTGTTCGGCGGCCCCGTGGAATTCGTGCTCGGCGCTTCCGGCCACATAGCCGGTGTGGTCAATCCGCCGCAATCCGAAAAATACCAATATTGGACAGGCGCATCACCATCCGGAGACTTCGATGCCTGGCAGACCGCAGCCACGGCCCACAAGGGATCATGGTGGGTGCACTGGCAAAACTGGATCGAAAGCCAGAATGGCGAGAAGGTAAAGGCAAGGGCGCCGGGAGACGGCAAGCGACCAGTGCTCGGTGATGCACCCGGAACCTACGTCCTGTCCTGACCAGCCCCCACCTCTCACCTTTCAGGCCACATGCTCTTCACGCCCCCACTCGTTCCCGCCACGCTGATCGCCCGCTACAAGCGTTTCCTCTTCGACGCTGTTCTGGAGGACGGCACGGCGATTACAGGCTCCTGCCCCAATACCGGCTCCATGCGCGGATTGACCACGCCCGGCTCGCGTATCTGGCTGTCCGAGCATGACAGCCCAACCCGCAAGTACCGGCATATGCTGGAAATGGTCGAGGCCGATGGCACCGTGGTCGGCATCAATACCGGCATGCCGAACCGGCTGGCGGAAGAAGCGATTCTCAATGGCCGTATCCCGCAGCTTGCCGGCTATTCGACGATCCGGCGCGAGCAGAAATACGGCCGCAATTCCCGCATCGATTTCCTGCTTTCCGAAATTGGGCGGCCGGATGCCTATGTGGAAGTAAAGAACGTTCATTTCATGCGCGAAAAAGGTCTGGCCGAATTCCCTGATACCGCCACCAAACGCGGCGCCAAACATCTGGAGGAGCTGGGCGACGCAGCGGAGGAAGGTCACCGCGCGGTGATGCTCTATCTCATTCAGCGCAACGATTGCGACCGGATGCGCATCTGCGATGATCTGGATCCGGTCTATGCGCTGGCGTTTCAGCGAGCCATGTCGCGCGGCGTGGAGGCCTATGCGGTGAAATGCGACGTTTCCCCGGCACAAATTTCAGTCACGGGAACGGTTAAGATGGACGAATGGCGTCCGGCTGTTTTATGAACAGGGACGTAAAGAGACAGAAAGCACTATGATGGTCACCTATATCGACGCAGCCTCCGCCCCCCTCAAGAATACCGGCGTCATCCGCCTTTATACCCCTGAGGATTTCGACGGGATGCGCAAGGCGTGCCAGCTGACGGCGCGTTGCCTCGACGAACTGGCGGCAATCGTCAAGCCGGGTGTGACGACTGATGCCATCGACCGTTTCGTCTTCGAGTTCGGCGCCGACCATGGCGCTTTGCCGGCAACACTGAATTACCGCGGTTATACGAAATCCGTCTGCACCTCTATCAACCATGTGGTCTGCCACGGCATTCCGGACGCAAAGCCGCTGCGTGAAGGCGAAATCGTCAATATCGACGTGACCTATATTCTGGACGGCTGGCACGGCGATTCGAGCCGCATGTATCCGGTTGGCACGATCAAGCGCGCAGCTGAACGTCTGATGGAAGTGACCTATGAATGCCTGATGCTCGGCATCGCGGCAGTGAAACCGGGTGCGCGCACCGGCGCGATCGGCGCGGCTATTCAGGCCTATGCCGAGGCGGAACGCTGCTCGGTGGTGCGTGATTTCTGCGGCCACGGCGTTGGACGCCTGTTCCACGACACCCCCAATATCCTGCACTACGGCCGCCCGGACGAAGGCCCGGAGATTCGCGAGGGCATGATCTTCACCATCGAGCCGATGATCAACCTCGGCAAGCCGCATGTGAAGGTACTTTCCGATGGCTGGACGGCAGTAACGCGCGACCGCTCCCTTTCCGCACAATACGAACATGCGGTCGGCGTAACCGCGACCGGTTGCGAAATCTTCACACTGTCGCCGGGCGGCTTTGACCGTCCGGGCCTGCCGCCACTCGCATAAGGCCAGACCGCCATGGCAAAACGCCCTGCCCCGCCTTCCGCCGATCTTCCATCGACCTCCGGCTTTCAGGCGGGAAACGGCGATCTGTTCGACGGAACGGATGAGCGCGGCTTCTTTGCCGAACCGCGAAGTGCGGTGAAGAAGGCCTCGGAAAACCCCGCAGCCGTTGCGGAGCCGGAAGCGGAGATCGCACACTATCACGGCCATCGGGACAGGCTGCGGGCGCGTTATCGCGACGGCGGCGATACCGCCCTTGCCGATTACGAACTGCTGGAGCTTCTGCTTTTCCGGCTGATACCGAGGCGTGATACCAAACCCATCGCCAAAGCGTTGATCGCCCGCTTTGGTACCCTTGGCGGGGTGCTCGGCGCGCCGCTGCCGCTGTTGCAGGAGGTGAAGGGCGTGGGTGAGGCCGTGGCGCTCGATCTGAAGCTCGTCGCCTCCGTTTCCCAGCGCATGCTGAAGGGCGAAATCCGCAACAAGCAGATTCTCGGCTCCTGGTCTTCCGTCATCGACTATTGCCATGCCGCCATGGCCCATGAAACCCGCGAACAATTCCGCATCCTGTTCCTCGACAAGCGCAACGTCCTGATCGCCGACGAGGTGCAGGGTCAGGGAACCGTGGACCACACGCCGGTTTACCCGCGCGAAGTGGTGCGCCGCGCCCTCGAACTTTCCTCTACAGCTTTGATTTTAATACATAATCATCCGAGTGGAGACCCTACCCCCTCGCGTGCCGATATCGAGATGACCAAAACCATCATCGATACGGCAAAGCCGCTGGGGATAGCAGTGCACGACCACATCATCATCGGCAAAGACGGCCACGCCAGCTTCAAAGGGCTTCGGCTGATCTGAAATCCATGGGTATCAACGCGAAGGCCTTTCCCGGCCTGCAACCCATAAGAGCGACATCAATACAAAATTAACACCTATAAATTAGCATTTCCGAAAATAAGAATAAAGGCATCTGACTTTGGTGCCTGAAGAAACGGGGGTGCTTTATGCGTAATGGAGTGCATTTCCTTCGTGATCGATCCGGCTCGTCCGCTGTCGAGTTCGCCATCGTCGCGCCGATTTTCTTTCTCGTCCTGCTGACAATGATTGCCTACGGTATCTACCTGATGGCCGCCTATTCTGTGCAGCAGATCGCCGCCGACGCGGCAAGGACGGCAGTTGCCGGACTGAATACGACCGAGCGCCAGCAGCTGGCCCGTGATTTCGTCACCAAAAGTGACCTCAGCTACGCCTTCATGGACAAGACGCGTTTCACGGTCAACGTCGCCACCGATCCCGCCAATGCCAACCAATTCACGGTCAAGGTGGAATATGACGCCCGTGATCTGCCGATCTGGAGCCTCTACAGCTACACCCTGCCAGAGCCGGTCATTCGGCGTTTTTCCACAATCCGGATCGGAGGAGCATGACATGCAAAATATCTCTTCTTTGCTTCCCCGTTTCCTGAAGGATCGCACAGGCAACATCGCCATCTCGGCCGGGCTTACCGCACCGCTTTTCATCGGCATATTGGCGCTTGGCGTCGACTATGGCTATCTGACCCTGCAGAAGCGGCAATTGCAGCAGACCGCCGATCTTGCGGCCATATCAGCGGCGGCCAATGCCGCTGATCCCGAAAAGGCGGTCCAGCAATATTTCGCCCTCAACGGCATGAATCTCGGGGTCAAGACACCGAATGGCCTCTTGACCGTGGACGGTCTTCAACCTTTCGACCCCTTGAACGAATTTGCCAAGAGCAACGGTTATGCCGAAGTCGTCAAAGGTCACTATGAGCCGGACGCGACCCTGCCTGTCGGCCAGCGTTTCGTCGAAAATGCACTTCCCACCAATGCGATGAAAGTGAATATCGTCGAAAAGGGTCAGATATTCTTTGCTTCCGCCTTCACCACGCCGCCCAAGATTTCCGCGGCCGGAACGGCCTCATCCCAAAAGATCGCGGCATTTTCGGTGGGCTCGCGACTGGCGAGCCTCGATGAAGGCATTTTGAACAGCCTGCTCGGCGGCCTGCTCGGCACCACGGTCTCGCTCAAGGTTATGGATTACCAGGCGCTTGTGGCTGCTGATGTCAACGCGCTGCATGTCGTCGAAGCGCTGGCTGTCGATCTCAACCTGACAGCCAGCACCTACAAGGATGTCCTGAAGACGGAAATCACCTACGGCAAATTCCTGGACGCGCTGACGAAGACCACCGGCCTGCAGCCGGCTGTGGCCAACATTCTGAAGACGCTGGCAAAAACCGCTAACAAGAGCAACATCAAGCTCAAGCTTGAAGAAATCCTCAATCTCGGCCCGTTCTCGGACAAGCTGATCGGTAGCGGCGAAAACCTCAAGGTCACCGCAGGCGTCTTCGATCTTCTCAACGCCGCTGCCGTGGCAGGCAATGGCGGCAACCAGCTGGCGCTCAACCTCAACGCCAATCTTCTCGGTCTCGCCTCGGTCAAGACGACGCTCGCCATCGGTGAGCCACCCGTCGAAACGCCGTCGCTTGCCGTCGGCGGCCAGGGCACGGTGGTGCGCACCGCACAAACCCGTCTGGCGGTCAGTGTCGTGGTTGACGGGCTTCAGGCGATTGCCGGTCTGAAGGTCAATATTCCGCTCTATGTGGAAGTCGCCCATGCCGAAGCGCGGCTCGCCGACATTCGCTGCACGGGCGGCGGACAGGGTACGGTCGATGTCGAAGTCGTTCCCGGCGTCGCAGAAATCGCGCTTGGCAATGTCGATACCACGGCCTTTGCCAATTTCGGCAAGGATCCGCGCGTCACCAAGACGGCGATCGTGGATTCGGCCCTGCTCGCCATCAATGGCAGCGCCCTCATCAATGCCACGAACATGACGAAGACCAAGCTGACCTTTACCCAGTCGGATATCACCCAGGCCAAGATCAAGAGTGTTTCCACCAAGGATACCGTTACCACTCTTGTCAGTTCACTGCTGAAGAACCTCAATCTGGATATCAGGCTTCTCTTCCTTAATATCGATCTGGGAGGTCTGGCGGGCATCCAGTCAGCGCTTGCCAACACGCTCGCGGCAGTCACGGCGCCCGTGGATCAGCTGCTCTACAACGTGCTGCTGGTACTCGGCGTCAAGATCGGCGAAGCCGATGTGCGCGTCACCGACGTTCGCTGCCAGCAGCCGGCACTCGTCCAGTAATCAGGCCGACAACCATAAAAAAAGCCGCCGGCAGTATCCGGCGGCTTTTTTGTTTGATCTGCCTCTGTCAGGCAGTAGCAATTGCCAGACGCTTCTCGTCCCGGCCGCTCTTCATGCGCTCGGACAGAAGGAAAGCCAGCTCCAGTGCCTGATCGGCGTTGAGACGCGGATCGCAATGGGTGTGGTAACGATCCGACAGCGAATCCGCCGTTACGGCGCGGGCGCCGCCGGTGCACTCGGTCACGTCCTTGCCGGTCATCTCGATGTGGATGCCGCCCGGATGTGTGCCTTCGGCACGGTGGATCTGGAAGAAGCTTTCGACTTCCGACAGGATGCGCTCGAACGGACGCGTCTTGTAGTGGTTGAGCGTGATGGTGTTGCCATGCATCGGATCGCAGGACCAGACCACCTTGCGGCCCTCTTTCTCCACGGCACGGATGAGCTTCGGCAGGCTGTCCGCCACCTTGTCGTGGCCGAAACGGCAGATCAGCGTCAGACGGCCGGCCTCGTTTGCAGGGTTCAGCGCGTCGATCAGCTCGATCAGATTATCCGGCGTCAGCGACGGTCCGCACTTCAGGCCGATCGGGTTCTTGATGCCGCGGAAATATTCCACATGCGCATGGTCGAGCTGACGCGTGCGGTCGCCGATCCAGATCATGTGGCCCGACGTGGCATACCAGTCACCGGAGGTCGAATCGACGCGGGTCAGCGCCTCTTCGTAACCGAGCAGCAGAGCCTCGTGGCTGGTGAAGAAATCGGTTTCGCGCAGGCTAGGATTGTTTTCTGCGCTGATGCCGATTGCCTGCATGAAGTTCATGGTCTCGGAAATCCGGTCAGCCAGCTTGCGGTAACGATCCGCCTGCGGGCTGTCCTTGATGAAGCCGAGCATCCACTGGTGGACGTTTTCAAGGTTGGCGTAGCCGCCCATTGCGAAAGCGCGCAGCAGGTTAAGCGTCGCCGCCGACTGGCGGTACGCGTCGAGCTGACGCTCGGGGTTCGGCACACGCGAGGTCTCATTGAACTCGATGCCGTTGATGATGTCGCCGCGGTAGGACGGCAGCGTCACGCCATCGAGCACTTCCACGTTCGAAGAGCGGGGCTTGGCGAACTGACCGGCAATACGACCGACTTTCACCACCGGCAGCTGCGCACCATAGGTCAGGACGACAGCCATCTGCAGGAAAGCGCGGAAGAAGTCGCGGATATTATCCGCGCCATGCTCGAGGAAGCTTTCGGCGCAATCGCCACCCTGCAACAGAAAGGCGTTGCCGTCTGCCACATTGGCAAGCTGCTTTTTCAGGCGGCGGGCTTCACCGGCAAAAACGAGCGGCGGATAGGTCGCAAGCGTGGCTTCCGTCGCCGCAAGCGCTGCCGCGTCAGGATATTCGGGAACCTGCTGGATCGGTTTCTGCCGCCAACTGCCGGGTGTCCAATTCTGTGCCATGTCCTTACCCTTTTCTCGCCCGCGCATTTGTGCACGACCGCCTCGAAAAATTGAGCGGCTTATAGCTCCAAGCACAGGCTTTGCATAGCCGATGTCAGGGCCATCGGGCCCATTCCGCCCGTTTTGGGCGTTTAACGTGCATAAAAGTCAATTCAAACGATTTAATAAACCCGCCACCACCCGGAAAACAACGGTTTTCAAGTGGTGGCGAGCAAGGCGGAGACGTGATCACGTCGCGCAAGCGACGGCGTTACACGCGCTCGCCGTTCACCACGCGGTAGCTTGGCGAATACATCGTCACCAGTTCCTCGGCCGCTGTCGGATGAACCGCCATGGTGCGATCGAAATCGTCCTTGGTGCATCCGGCCTTCAGCGTGATGCCGAGGAGCTGCGCCATTTCGCCCGCCTCGTGGCCGAGAATATGCGCGCCGACGACCCTACGGTCGGCGGCATTGACGATCAGCTTCATGATCGTCTTTTCCTGACGCCCGGACAGCGTTGCCTTCATCGGACGGAACTGCGCGCGATAGACTTCCAGTTCCGGGTATTTCTTGCCCGCTTCCTCTTCAGAAAGTCCAACCGTGCCGATTTCCGGCTGCGAGAACACCGCAGTGGCAATAAGCTCGTGGTCCGGCTTGGTCGGGTTGTTCTTGTACTCGGTTTCGATGAAGCACATGGCCTCGTGGATCGCCACCGGCGTCAGCTGTACCCGATCGGTGACGTCACCCAGTGCGAAGATACTAGGAACGTTCGTGCGCGAATACTCATCTACGATGATCGCGCCGCGCGCATCCACCTTCACACCGGCATTTTCAAGGCCTAGACCATGCGTATTCGGATCGCGACCGAGCGCCAGCATCACCAGGCCGACATGCAGCGAGTTGCCCTGCTTCGTGCGTGCCACAAAGCCGCCCGCACCGTCCTTGCTCACTTCCTGAATGACGTCTTCAAGAATGATGCGAATGCCCTTGGCTTCCATCGCTTCATGAAGGCCCTTGCGCATATCGTGATCGAAGCGCGAAAGGATTTCCTTGCCGCGATAGATCAGCGTCGTTTCGACACCGAGTCCGTGGAAGATATTGGCGAATTCCACGGCGATGTAACCACCGCCAGCGATCAGGATCGATTTCGGCAGTTCTTCCAGGTCGAAAGCCTCGTTGGAGGAGATCGTCAGCTCGTGGCCGGGCAGCGCCTTGTGTTCGTTCGGCGTACCGCCAACGGCAATCACGATACGCTCGGCCGTGAAGGTCTCACCAGTCTTCGTCAGCTTCACGGTATGCGCATCGACAAGCTCTGCACGGCTGTCCAAAATATCGGCCTTGGCGTTATCCAAACCCTTGCGGTACAGCCCTTCGAGACGGGTAATTTCCCTGTCTTTCGCTTCGATCAGCTTTTTCCAGTCGAAACGACGCTCGCCAACGCTCCAGCCGAAACCTTCGGCATCCTCGAAATGCTCCGGAAATTGCGAGGCATAAACGAACAGCTTCTTCGGCACGCAACCACGGATGACGCAGGTTCCGCCGTAACGGTATTCCTCGGCAATTCCCACACGCTTGCCGAGTGAGGCGGCAACGCGAGCGCTGCGAACGCCGCCCGAGCCGCCACCGATAACGAAAAGATCGTAGTCATAAGCTGTCATAGTCAAAACCCCTGATCAAAACCACGTGCCATCGGCCTCAAGGCGGGCTGTGGCGTATTCATGGCACATATAGGTGCTGCGATGCACAAATGAAAAGCCCGACCTTGCGGCCGGGCTTTGAATATTTCTGAACGTGAGCTTTGGGACCCGACGCTCTATCTATTTCACTCAGGGCTTGTGAGCCGGAGCGCCACCGGTGTTGCCCTGATCGGCCGGAAGCGGCTTCAGATCAGCGCCGGCCACCTTCTGCAATTCGGTCATGCTGGAGGTGTTCAGATCGCGGTTGATGCCCGCGGCCCAGATGTCGGCAGCCTTCATCAGTTCGCGCGTGGCGATAGGGCCGTCCTTCAGAAGCTTCTTGCCGGCTTCGCTGCTGTAGAAGGTGGAGATGGCGTTCAGCTCTTCGACGGAGAAGGCGCGCGCGTAGGTGAGTGCTGCCTCGCGTTCCAGATCGGCGCGGCGCGGCGCAAGCTCAAGTGCCTTGGCGTCGACAGTCGCGGTGATCGCGTCCTGCACATTCGGCGATGCCTGAATGAGTTCGGCCTTCAGACGTTCCGCCAGACCCGGCAGGATATCATCGAAACGGTCAGTAACGCCAAGAGAGGCGATCGCCTGCCGTGCGGCAGCGATATGCGCTTCCGAAATTTCCTGAGCGCGTGCGGCAGTACCGAACACGATGCCGGAAATGAGGATCGAAGCAGCGGCAGCTTTGCCCAGTCCCGCTAGTTTGATCATGAAAATCTCGCTCCTGTTATACTGCCTGCATCACGCGGGCGCCTTCAGGACCCGCAATGATGGCAAGCGATGCCAAATTTATGAAAAGTCCGTGCTCGACAACACCGGGGATAGTGTTCAGCTCGCGTGCAAGCGCTTCTGCATCAGGAATACGGCCAAAAGATGCGTCGAGAATGAGGTGTCCACCATCCGTCATGAAGGCGCCGTCGCCCGACGAACGCATCGTCAGGTCGCCCGACAGGCCGGACCGCGCCGCCAGTTTCTCGATGGCTATCTGTGTCGCCACCTGACCGAACGGATTGATTTCGATGGGAAGCGGAAAGGCGCCAAGCGTCTCCACAACCTTGCTCTGGTCGGCGATGACGATCATGCGGGCGGATGCCGCCGCCACGATCTTTTCGCGCAGAAGCGCACCGCCACCACCCTTGACGAGTCGCAGGCCGTGATCCACTTCGTCCGCGCCATCGATGGTAAGGTCCAGTTCCGGCAACTCATCGAGGGATTTCAGCGGCACACCAAGCTCCACGCAAAGGCGCGCGGTACGCTCGGATGTCGGCACGCCTTCGACCTTCAGGCCGGCAGCAACCTTTTCCGCCAGAAGCCTGACGAATTCCTCAGCTGTAGAGCCCGTGCCGATACCAAGTCGCATCCCGTCTTGCACATGGGACAATGCGGCCTCGGCGGCCTTGATCTTCATCTGGCGGGCATCCATGTGCCTGAAACTCCGGTAGCTTTGTCGTCGCCGTGCTGTTTACACGGGTCGAAAGCCAAACGAAAGCATTTTTGCAGGCAACGAACAGAACGTTGTGGCGCGGTTGCAAAGACAAAGCCGTTTGCCTAGGCTTGGCCACAACGAACGCACCGATATCATCGCCAAAAGCATTCTCTCAAGAGGCCAGTTCCCGTGACATCCCGCCCGCTCTCCCCGCTCGCCATCTTCGACCTCGATGGTACGCTCGTCGACACCGCCGCCGATCTCGTTTCGAGCCTCAACCACACCATCGCCGCAGCTGGTCTTGCCCCCGTTACCTATGACGACCTGACGCATCTCGTCGGCCAGGGCGCGCGCGTGATGATCAAGCGGGCCTTCGCGCTGCGTCAGGTAGAATTGCCGGAAGCCGAACTGGAGCCGCTGTACGAGCGTTTCATTGACCATTATCGCGCGGAAATGCCCGGCGACAGCCGCCCCTACCCCGGCATCGTCAGCGTACTGGATGCGCTTTCGTCAGCTGGCATCACGCTCGCGGTCTGCACCAACAAGACCGAAATCCTTGCGCTCCCGCTGCTCGAAAAACTGGATCTCACCCGATATTTCGCCGCCATCACCTGTGGCGACACCTTCCCTTTCCGCAAGCCTGATGCACGCCATATTCTCGGCACCATCGAAAAGGCTGGCGGCGACCCGCAGCGCTCGGTCATGGTGGGTGACAGCATCAACGACATTCTCGCCGCCAAAAATGCGGCCGTCCCCTCGATCGGCGTCACCTTCGGTTATTCGGATGTGCCGATGGCCGAACTCGAACCGGATGTCGTGATAGATGACTTCACTGCGTTGACGCCCGCGCTGTTCGAGCAGCTGGTCTCAAAGGGCGCCGCTGCGGCTTGAGACGGAGCTGTTCTCCACCGTCATGCCGGGCTTGATCCGGCATCGAGCCACGGCGCGTCTGCGCCGTGATACAACTCTTTCGCGATCAAAGACCTGATCGCACTGGACCCCTGACCAAGTCCGGGATGGCGGAGTGCGGATGCTGCCGTTTAACGCCACCATTCATGTGGCGACTTTGCCATCAAACAAAAAAAGCGCCGTTTCCGGCGCTTTCTTTTTCTCAATGTGATTTCTATCAAATCGACGCGGCCCGCGCCTTCGTCGTTACCGCAAACGCCTTCTGGACGTAGCTGTCACGGTCGTAGACGTCGTCGAAGAACTGCACCTTGCCGGCCTTGTCCGGCCAGGCGGTAAAATAGGCCACGTAGACCGGTATCTTCACCGGCACCTGCACGGCGCGGTTCTTGCCCGCTGCAATCTGCTCGTTGACCTTGTCGACGCTGGTGCCAAGAACAGCGGCCGCCATGCGGCGCGGGTCGACCAGACGGATACAGCCGTGGCTCAGCGCCCGCATATCGCGGTTGAAGAAGCTCTTGGCAGGCGTATCATGCATGTAAATGGCATGCGCATTCGGGAACAGGATTTTCAGGTCGCCCAGCGCATTGTCGCTGCTTGGCGGCTGACGCACCGAAATGGCGTTGGTGGAGCCGAACCAGTTGACGCTGGTGGAAGAAACCGCACGGCCACCCACCTGTACCTCATAACCCAGACGGTCGAGATAGGACGGATCGCGGCGCAGCTTCGGCAGCATCTCGTTGACGATGATCGACTGCGGAACGCCCCAATAGGGGTTGAATTCGACGGTCTGGATTTCGTCCTGGAAGAAGTAGGTCTGGTTGGCCTTGGAGCCGACTACCACCTTCATGCCGAACTGTTCCTGTCCGTCATTGTGGTAATAGGCCATGAAGGCGGGCTGGTTGATCAAGACGTAGCGCTGGCCGAGATCGGCCGGCAGCCAGCGGATCTGCTCCATCGCCACCTGCACCTTGGCAATCCGGGCGTCGTTGCTTTCGCCGACCATGGCACGCACGGTCGCGCGGCCGATGACGCCGTCGGCCTTCAGGCCGTTTTCGCTCTGGAATGCCTTCACCAGATCAACGAGATCAGGCGTATAACCCGGCGTCTGCTGGTAGCCGGAAATGATCGCCGCATGTTCCGCCTTGAAGGCAGGCGAAGCGCGATGTTCGATTGCCTTGACGACGCTCGCCATGTCGCCGCTGCTGTTGCCGGGTTTCAGCACCAGATCGGCGGGAACCTTGACCGTGTTGGCCGCATCACCCTCGCTGCGCAACCGGGCCAGTTCGGCCTTCAGCGCCAGATATTCGGCGTTCGAAGGTTCACGGCTGCGCAGATAGGCTGCGATATCGGGGCTGAGGCCTGCAAGCTTCAGCACGGGCGCAAGGTTCACCGTCTTGCGCTTGAAATCGTGGTAACCGGACAGCCGGTTCGGATCGACACGGCCACGCGTCGTATCCTGCACATAGGCCAGAACCTTGGCGGAAAGCGCAAGCTCGAACTGCATCTGCGCGCGCTGATAGGCGTCGGAGGTCGATGCGGAAGCCACTTCCACCGGCGTGCCGGATGCGTTCGCGCCTGCGCTGATGCTGGCGGTTACGTCCTTTGCGGGTACTGAAATGCTGTAATCGGCCGGATCGAGGCCGCTTTCGCCAACAGTCTCCAAAAACGCCATGACGGCGTTCGCGCGGGCAGTCAGCTCGCCTTCCGAAACCCAGAGCGCCTTGCCGCCGGCACCGTAATAGGCTTCCAGAGCCTTGCCAATTTCGGGGGTGGCGCTGAACTTCACATTGGCAAGACCATCGCCGAAATTGGCGGTGTTCACAGCGCGTGCGGTATCGGCCTTGTAATCGTAATAACGTGGACCGGAAACACGCGGCAGAGGCTCGGGATCGGATGCATCGGCGCTCGGTCCGACCGTCGGCGGCGAGGTGACGATACCGGCTGGCGGCATTTCACCGCGATCGCGCGCAACCTTGCCAGGCCCGCCACGCAAAAGGTCCATCAGCGTTACCGCGCCGGCGCTGCCGGGAAGAGCGGTGGAAACGGAAAGACCGAGAGCCAGCACCAGCGCTGCCGATGTTTTTCCAGATGTGACTTGCAATTTGATCCTCGTAGCACCCAGCGCCGCCAACGAAGACGGAGCATCCAGTTTCATGCTTGTCTAGCCGATAGACGGCCCGTTGAAAAGAAAACGCCGAAGTCCAGAACGCACCCGAAATGAACCTCATATTACGGCCAAAACCATAAAAACGTAATTTCCAGAATTGGCGAGAATGGTTAAATTTCTATTTATTTCATTCACTTTGCCGTGGTTGGCCAAGCCGTTCCAAGCCGGTGAAACCCCGGTTTTCCGGGCTTTTATCGACGTAGTAAAAATGACACGCCAAGGTCTTTTTCTTAACCGGGCAGGATGAGCGCCAAAATCGCCCTGTCCCAAGGGAAATATCTGCCAGGCATGCCTCGCAACGCTTTCATTGCCAGCGCGATGATTCTATATATCGGCGCGCGCAAGGCGGGCGAAGTGCCGTTTTGGCGGAGGAAAACGAGTAAAAAGGCAAGATTGATGACAGCCACACGGACGGAAACCGATACATTTGGACCCATTGAAGTTCAGGCCGATCGCTATTGGGGCGCGCAGGCGCAGCGCTCGCTCGGCAACTTCAAGATCGGCTGGGAAAAGCAGCCCGCCTCTGTCGTTCGCGCGCTCGGCATCGTCAAGCAGGCCGCCGCCCGTGCAAACATGGCGCTTGCAGGCCTCGACCCCAAGGTAGGCGACGCCATCATCGCAGCCGCACAGGAAGTCATCGACGGCAAGCTGACTGAACATTTCCCGCTGGTCGTCTGGCAGACCGGCTCCGGCACGCAATCCAACATGAATGCCAATGAGGTGATTTCCAACCGCGCAATCGAGATGCTCGGCGGCGAAATGGGCACCAAGAAGCCGGTTCACCCCAACGACCACGTCAATATGAGCCAGTCCTCGAACGACACCTATCCGACGGCGATGCACATCGCCTGCGTGGAAGAGATCGTTCACCACCTGCTGCCGGCCCTCAAGCACCTGCACACGGCGCTGGAAGCCAAGGTCAAGCAGTTCGAAAAGATCATCAAGATCGGCCGCACCCACACGCAGGATGCCACGCCGCTGACGCTCGGCCAGGAGTTTTCCGGTTATGCCGCGCAGGTCGCCTCGGCGATTGCCAATATCGAACTCACCCTGCCCGCACTTTCCAAGCTTGCCCAGGGCGGCACGGCGGTCGGCACGGGCCTGAACGCCCCCGTCGGTTTCGCTGAAAAGGTTGCCGAAGAGATTTCCAAGATCACCGGCCTGCCGTTCGTGACGGCGCCGAACAAGTTCGAAGCGCTTGCCTCGCACGATTCCATGGTGTTCTCGCATGGCGCGATCAATGCCGCAGCAGCAGCCCTGTTCAAGATCGCCAACGACATCCGCTTCCTCGGCTCCGGCCCGCGCGCCGGTCTTGGCGAATTGTCGCTGCCGGAAAACGAACCCGGCTCATCGATCATGCCGGGCAAGGTCAACCCGACGCAGTCGGAAGCGCTGACGCAGGTTTGCGCCCACATCTTCGGCAACAATGCCGCGCTCTCCTTCGCAGGCTCGCAGGGGCACTTCGAACTGAACGTCTATAATCCGATGATGGCCTACAACTTCCTGCAGTCGGTCCAGCTTCTGGGCGATGCCGCCGTCTCCTTCACCGACAACTGCGTCGTCGGCATCGAAGCCCGCGAAGACAACATCAGGAAGGGCGTCGAGAACTCGCTGATGCTCGTCACGGCTCTCAACAGCAAGCTCGGCTACGACATCTGCGCCAAGATCGCCAAGACCGCGCACAAGAACGGCACGACACTGCGCGACGAGGCCGTCGGCGGCGGATACCTCACGAACGAGGAATTCGACCAGTATGTGCGCCCGGAAAACATGATCGGCCCGAAGTAAGCCGGTCGGGATTATCGCTGGCATAGAGAACGGGCCTTCGGGCCCGTTTTTTGTTTGTTCGATTGACGGATGAGCGATGAGACCGTGGTGTAGGGTCAAAGCATTGGGATGTCCCTGTACTGACCACTCTTGGTGTTTTTAAATCGTCCCCGTAAGCTGTTCTTCCGCAGAGAATGCCGAAACCAGGTGCACGATTGAGGATGACATCATGATCTGCCGCCGCAGCCTGCTTCTTGGTGGTGCCTTCCTCGCCACGGCCATGAAAGTCCCAAGTCTGTTTGCGCAAGGCGATCGGCAATGGATCTCGCTTTGGCCCGGCCCGCCTCCGGGAGGCAGTGGTCCGAACGGCGTCCCGGATATAAGCAAAAAAGGCGCTGTCACCAACATTGCCGTACCGAGCCTGGAGGTGTTCGCTCCCGCAAAGCCAAATGGTTCCGCAATGATCATTGCAGGTGGCGGTGGATATAAACGCATCGAGGAAGGCAAGGAGTCCTATCCCGCCGCACGCTGGCTCGCGGCCAGAGGCATTTATGCTTTTGTCCTCACCTACCGTCTGCCGATTGAAGGATGGGCTGCTGGACCGCTGGCACCGCTTCAGGATGCGCAGCGCGCATTTCGTCTGGTGCGTGCACGCGCTTCGGACCGGCAGATCGATCCGTACAGGATCGGCGCACTTGGGTTTTCTGCGGGTGGGCACTTGATGGGGTTGGCCGCCGCCCGCTCGGCTTTTGCGTCTTACGAAGCAGTCGATGACATCGACAGGCAATCAGCCCGGCCGGATGTTGCGGCCCTGATCTATCCGGTCATCACGCTTGCAGCGCCCTATGACCATACATCGACCCGGAGGTCACTTATCGGCAGGCACCCGACAGACGAGGCAACACGAGAGTGGTCAGTGGAAAGCCATGTGAGCAAAGATTGCCCTCCGGTCTTCCTCACGCAGGCGGATGACGACCGGATTTCCAATCCCGCCAATAGCCGTATCATGCAGCAGGCGTGCGAGAAGGCGGATGTGGATGTCGAATTTCACCCAATCATTTCTGGCGGCCACGGCTTCGGCATGGGCAAGCCCGGAACCCCCACGCAAGAATGGCCTGGATGGTATGAGGCATGGCTGAGGAAGCACAACCTTCTGGCCTGACGCCTTCTGTGCGCACCCCAATAAAAAAGGGCCGCAAAAGCGGCCCTCTCCGTATCATTCAAACCATCAAACCAGCCGGCTCTGCTCCACCGCCGCTTCAACGAAGCTGGCAAACAGCGGATGCGGGTCGAGCGGGCGGCTCTTGAGTTCCGGGTGGTATTGCACACCGATGAACCAGGGATGGTCAGGATATTCCACCGTTTCCGGCAGCACACCATCAGGAGACATGCCCGAGAAGACGAGGCCGCACTCTTCCAGCCGGTCCTTATAGTCCACATTCACCTCGTAACGGTGGCGGTGGCGCTCGGAAATATCCGTGGAACCGTAGATTTCGGCGATCTTCGTGTCCTTCTTCAGCGCTGCCTTGTAAGCGCCGAGACGCATGGTGCCGCCTAGATCGCCCTTGGTGGAGCGCTTCTCCAGCTCGTTGCCCTTTACCCACTCGGTCATCAGGCCAACGACGGGCTCAGCCGTCGGACCGAATTCGGTGGAGGAGGCATTCTCGATGCCGGCCAGATGACGCGCCGCTTCCACGACTGCCATCTGCATGCCAAAGCAGATCCCGAAATAGGGCACGTTGCGCTCACGGGCGAACTGCGCCGCCATGATCTTGCCTTCCGAACCGCGCTCGCCGAAACCGCCCGGCACCAGAATGCCGTTGACCTTTTCGAGATAGGGCGTCGGATCTTCCTTTTCGAAGACTTCCGACTCGATCCACTCCAGCTTGACCTTGACGCGGTTGGCAAAACCACCGTGATGCAGCGCCTCGATCAGCGACTTGTAGGCGTCCTTGAGGCCGGTATATTTGCCGACGATCGCAATCGTTACCTCGCCTTCCGGCGTGCGGATACGGTTGCAGACCTCTTCCCACTGTTCCAGACGCGGCTTCGGCGCCGGTTCGATACCGAAAGCGGCCAGCACTTCCGAATCGAGACCTTCATTGTGGTAGGCGATCGGAACGTCATAGATGTTGGCAACATCCAGCGCCTGAATGACGGCGGAAGGACGCACGTTGCAGAACAGCGAAAGCTTGCGGCGTTCCGCTTCCGGGATTTCCCGGTCGGCGCGCACCAGCAGGATATCGGGATGAATGCCAAGCGCCTGCAGCTCCTTCACGGAATGCTGGGTCGGCTTGGTCTTCAATTCGCCGGCCGCCGGAATGTAAGGCATCAGCGTCAGGTGAACATAGATTGCGGTGCCGCGCGGCAGGTCGTTGCCGAGCTGGCGGATCGCCTCCATGAACGGCATCGCCTCGATATCACCCACTGTGCCGCCGATTTCGCAGATGACGAAGTCGTACTCGTCATTACCTTCGGTCACGAAATCCTTGATCTCGTTGGTGACATGCGGAATGACCTGAACGGTCGCGCCGAGATAGTCGCCGCGGCGTTCCTTGTCGATGATGTTCTTGTAGATGCGACCAGTGGTGATGTTGTCGGTCTTGGTCGCCGAACGCCCCGTAAAGCGTTCATAGTGGCCAAGGTCGAGGTCCGTCTCGGCACCGTCGTCCGTCACAAACACTTCGCCGTGCTGTGTCGGGCTCATCGTGCCGGGATCGACGTTCAAATAGGGGTCAAGTTTGCGAAGCCGCACCCGATAACCACGGGATTGCAGCAATGCTCCGAGTGCCGCAGCTGCGATGCCCTTACCGAGAGAGGAGACCACGCCGCCTGTGATGAATACATATCGCGCCATGGGATTCACCGGATACCTTTTTACCTCTGATTCCGCCAGCCCAAATTTCATGCTGTTGCAAATTCGCTGTTGACGAATTGGCAATGGGATGTGGCGAAATGCGAACAAAAGAAAACCGGCAGGCTTTTGGCCTGCCGGAGCGTTAAATCATAACCGGGCTTATTGACCGGTCGGAACTGCGTTCGGATCGGCGGGCTTGGCCGGTGCCGGAGCGGCTTCACCAGCAGTGGCCGGCGCAGGCCCGGTCTGCGCAGGTGCTGCAGCGCCGCTGTTGGTCGGAACGCCATTCTCAGCCGGAGCCGGCGTTGCCGGCGTCTGTGCCGGGCCGAGCGTGTCGAGAATGCCGTTGCCCTGACCCTGCGTGGCCGGAATACGGTTCAGAATATCCGTCGGGCGCGATTCGTACCGGGTCAGAAGACCAAGTCCGAGCGACGTCACGAAGAACAGCGCGGCAAGGATACCCGTCGTGCGGGTCAGCGCATTGGCCGTTCCGCGCGCGGACATGAAGCCCGAACCGCCGCCGATGCCGAGGCCGCCGCCTTCGGAACGCTGGATCAGAACCACGCCGACAAGCGCCAGCACGATCATGAGGTGAATAACAATCAAAACGGTCTGCATGACAATCCATTCCATGCCCCGCGCGGAGCACTACAAAGAAGGTTTCGCGGCTCTTTACATGAGGCGAAGGCTTATTCCAAGTCCCTTTCCCGCCACTGTGGCAGGAAAGCGTGTCTCAAGCCGTCAGTTGCTCGTATGCCGCATAGATGGAAAGGAAGTCGGAGGCTTTCAAGCTCGCGCCGCCAATCAGTGCGCCGTCGACATTCTCGACACCCATCAGTTCCAGCGCATTGGCAGGCTTCACCGAGCCGCCGTAAAGAATCCGCATGGTCTTGCCTTCATCGCCAAAGCGCTTGACCAGCTCGTCGCGCATGAAGGCATGGGCCTCGCGTACATCCTGCGTGGTCGGCGTCAGACCCGTGCCGATGGCCCAGACCGGCTCATAAGCGATGACGGTGTTTTCGGCGGTTGCCTCGTCCGGAAGCGATCCGGCGAGCTGGCGCTTGAGGATATCGAGCGTCTGGCCCGCCTTGCGCTCATCCGCCGTCTCGCCAATGCAGACGATCGCGATAAGATCGGCCTGGTGGGCGGCAACGGCCTTGGCACGGACCAGATGATCCGTCTCGGCATGGTCGGTGCGGCGCTCGGAGTGGCCGACGATGACATGGGTGCCGAAGCAATCGGCAATCATCTCGGCGGAAATGTCACCCGTATGCGCGCCGGAAACATTCTGGTGGCAATCCTGTCCGCCAATCATCAGCGGGCTGTCGTCGCAGAGCGCGGTTGCCACATAAAGAAGCGTCGATGGCGGGCAGATCAGCGCATCCACCTTTTCGGAAAGCGCGCCCTTGACGCCCTCTGCCATGGCCTTGATCTGATCGAGCGACGAACGGGTGCCGTTCATCTTCCAGTTTCCGGCTACAAGCGGTCGAACATTCGGCGTCATGCGTATCCCATTCCCTTTGTCTCGGAGAGCCGCTTGCGCGAACACCCCTTACCTCAGCCGCCAGGCGGCCCCTAATCGCGACAGAAACCCTGCCGGAAATCCCGGAATATTTCCTTAAACGCAGCTGATGACAATTGGTACAAAAAAGCAGTCATAAGCTTCAAAACGTCGGTCAATTTGCCGAAATTCGCGCCTGTCGAACCAAAACTGGACCTCATCGGCTCAAAATCCAGTTCAAAACCGCCCGCCAGTCGGTCATGCGCACCGGCGTTCCATGCGTGCCTGTCTCAAAAAGCGTGAAGCGCGCCGGCTCTCCCGCCTTCAGCAAGGTGCGGAAGATGATGGTCGCCTGACTGTCGGCGGAATAGACCTTGTCGGCGCTGCCATGGGTGAACCACACCGGCTTTTTGGCTTTCGCAAAGGCGCTCTTCGGAAAGTCGGGATCGACCGCGCCGCCAAGGATCGCCATGCCCTTGAGATTGCCGACCGTCGCCTTGTCGCGGCTGATGCCGTAGCAGATGAAGCTGCCCATGGAGGCGCAGGCCAACACCACCGGCTTGCCGCCGGATTTGCTAGCAGCATAGGCGATCAGCGCGGAAACGTCGGCAACGCCATTGGCATCGAAGGATCGTACGCTCGGCACATAATAGGTGCCGCCATTGGCGACAGCCAGATTTTTCAGCCGGTTGAAATTGCCACCGAACGTATAGTCGTTCATGCCAAGCCGCCGGTCGCCGCCGCGCCCGTGAATGAAGATCACGGTGAAGGCCTGCCCGGATGATGGCCCGACGCGGCCCACCTCAAGCGCCCTGCCCTCAACCGCCACGGATTCCATCGCCTGCGCTGTCTTGGGCGCCATATCCACATATTGCCGCTTCACCCGGCGTTCCGGTACCTCGTCGCGGCCGTTGATATCGCGCATCTCCTGATAATCGATCACCTCAGATGCGCCGCCATCGGCCGTGGAAAGCACTGTCTGGCTGGAAAACAGCTCGTCCTTGAACGGCCGCAGCGGCCCGTCCGCCGCCCCGGCGCCGCCCGGCATCGCCGCAACAGTCAGGCAGAAAAGAGTACAAAACGTGAAATGAGCTGTGGACATGACTTGGTTAACCGTTCATTCGTGGCTGCGAGACTTGCCATTGCCAGGGCGGCAGCGCAATCCTCCTGTTGCGAAACCCTGACATAGTCGTGGCATAGGGTGCGCCGCGTTAGGCCACACGCCCTGCACGTTTGGCGCTATACTCGCCCCTATTGGCATACTGATTCGCTTGGCGAAATTCTGACGACACGCTTTTTTGAACCTTGGACATGATGGACGATAGCAACGATCTCTTCTCCGGTCTTCCGGTGGCACCAAACAGCGAAACGGAAAAGAACGAGGACACGGCAAAACCCGTGAAGGCCCCGGTGTCCGCAGCCGCGAACGTGAACGTGCAGCCGAAACCAGCAGCCGTTGCGGCCGTCACGACGCCCCCGCCCCCAGCGCCCGTGTCCCCGTCCGGTGACGATTACGGTGCCTCGTCGATCCGCGTGCTCGAAGGGCTGGAACCGGTGCGCATGCGGCCCGGCATGTATATTGGCGGCACCGACGAGAAGGCGCTGCACCACCTCTTTGCCGAAGTCATCGACAACTCCATGGACGAGGCCGTCGCAGGCCACGCCAATTTCATCGAGGTCCATCTCGATACCGAGGGTTTCCTCACCGTCACCGATAACGGACGCGGCATTCCCGTGGAAAACCATCCGCAGGTTCCGGGCAAGTCGACGCTCGAAGTCATCATGACCAAGCTGCATGCCGGCGGCAAGTTCGATGGCAAGGCCTATGAGACCTCCGGCGGCCTGCATGGCGTCGGCGTTTCCGTGGTCAATGCGCTGTCCGATCTTCTGGAAGTGGAAGTCGCCCGTAACCGCAAGCTTTACCGCCAGCGCTTTTCGCGCGGCGCGCCGATTGGCGGTCTCGAAGAACTGGGTGACGTGCACAACCGACGCGGCACCCGCGTGCGTTTCCATCCGGACCCGCAGATCTTTGGCGATCACGCAAAATTCGAACCGGCCCGTATTTTCCGCATGGCCCGCTCCAAGGCCTATCTCTTCGGCGGCGTCGAGATCCGCTGGAGCTGCGATCCCGGCATGGTGCCCGCCGGTGGCGAAATCCCCGAAAAGGCCGTGTTCCATTTCCCCGGTGGTCTGAAGGACTATCTGGCCGCCACGCTCGGCAAGGAATTCACTGTCACCCGCGAGATTTTCTCCGGCCGCACCGAAAAGACCGGTGGCCACGGCGCGCTGGAATGGGCTGTGACCTGGTATGGCGGCGACACGCAGATCCATTCCTATTGCAACACCATCCCGACGCCTGAAGGCGGTACGCATGAGGCCGGTTTCCGCATCGCACTCACCAAGGGCCTGAAGAACTATGCGGAGCTGACCCAGAACAAGCGAGCCAGGGAAATCACCACCGATGACGTGATGATCTCGGCAGCGGGCATGCTCTCCGTCTTCATCCGCGAGCCGGAATTCGTCGGCCAGACCAAGGACAAGCTCGCGACCGTCGAGGCCCAGCGCATCGTCGAAAACGCGCTACGCGACCCCTTCGACCATTATCTCACCGGCAATCCGGGCGAAGCGGCGAAGCTGCTGGACTGGGTGATCGAGCGCGCCGAAGAACGCCTGCGCCGCCGCAAGGAAAAGGAAGTCAACCGCAAGACCGCGGTGCGCAAGCTGCGCCTGCCCGGTAAGCTGGCGGACTGCTCGCAGAACACGGCTGAGAATGCCGAGCTTTTCATCGTCGAGGGTGACTCGGCTGGCGGCTCGGCCAAGCAGGCGCGCAACCGCGCCAATCAGGCCATCCTGCCGCTGCGCGGCAAGATCCTCAACGTCGGCAGCGCCAGCCGTGAAAAACTCTCCGCCAACCAGCAGATCGCCGATCTCATCCAGGCGCTGGGCTGCGGCACGCGCACCAAGTACCGCGAAGAGGATCTGCGTTACGAACGCATCATCATCATGACGGATGCCGACGTCGATGGCGCTCACATCGCCTCGCTGCTCATCACCTTCTTTTATCAGGAAATGCCGGAACTCATTCGTGGCAACCACCTCTATCTCGCGGTGCCGCCGCTCTACGTCATCCGTCAGGGTGCCAAGAGCGCCTATGCACGCGACGACGCCCACCGCGCCGAATTGATGGAAACCGTCTTCAAGGGCAAGAAGGTCGAAATCGGCCGCTTCAAAGGCCTTGGCGAAATGATGGCGGCACAGTTGAAGGAAACCACCATGGATCCCGAAAAGCGCACCCTGCTGCGCGTCGAGATCGACGACGTGGATTTCGAAGGCACCCGCGAGGCGGTCGACAATCTGATGGGCACCAAGGCGGATGCCCGCTTCCGCTTCATTCAGGAACGCGCTGCCTTCGCGGATAATTTGGATATCTAAGCTCGAAAGAACCGTGAAAAGCGGCGCCCGGCGCCGCCTTCAGGGGTGATGTGGAGGCAACATCGTGCGGATCGTGCTGACGGGTAGCTCAGGTCGGGTCGGCCGCGCGATTTTCAGCGCTCTTGCCAGCAGACATGAGGTGATCGGTATCGACCGCTCTCCCTTTTCCACCACCCACATTGTCAGCGATTTCGCCGACATGGGACTGTTGCGTTCGGCTATGACGCGGGCGGATGCGGTGATCCATACCGCAGCGCTGCACGCGCCGCATGTCGGCGTCGTTCCCGACGCGGAGTTCCGGCGCATCAATGTCGAAGGCACCCGCCTGCTGGCGGCAGCGGCGATAGATGCAGGCGTACCACGTCTCGTCTTCACCAGCACCACCGCGCTTTATGGCGAGGCCGTTTTTGCCGGAACCTGCACCTTCATAAACGAAGACACGCCGCCCCGGCCAAGGAGCATCTACCACCGCAGCAAGCTAGAAGCCGAGCAGGCGCCGGAGAAAATCGCTGGTCCGCATCTCGCCGTACGCGTTCTGCGGATGTCCAGAAGCTTCCCGGAGCCTGCTGATGTGATGGCAAGTTACAGGCTGCATCGCGGCGTCGATATCCGCGACGTGGCCGACGCCCATCTACTGGCACTCACCAATACGGGCGACGATTTCCAGCGTTATATCATATCGGGTGCAACGCCGTTTTCCGCTTGCGATTGCAGCGACCTCGCAAGCGACGCAGCCTCAATCCTGCGGCAGCGGGTGCCTGCCCTAGCCGACGCTTTTGCGCAGAGGGCATGGGCGCTGCCTGCAACCATCGACCGCATCTATTCGCCTTTGCAGGCCAAAAAATCGCTCGGCTGGACCTCCCATTATAGCTTCGAAGAGGTGCTCGCCCAACTTAGCCGCCGCAGCATGGAGGTGCTGCCTGTGGGTGCGGCTATCAACAGGAAATCCGAATAGCGTACCAAGGCACGGCCTGCGTGAACGCTTTCCCCCCTCGCGCGTTTTCACGGCGCCTGATACTCTTCGGGGCGGGAGCGATCAAAACAAGTGACTGCATTTTGGGTCTTCATCATCATCCTTTTCCTGGTCATAGGAACCAGCGTGGTTGTCGTGATCGGCAAGCAGCGGGAAAAGGCCATTCCCAAACGCCCCTCAACTGCCCTGCCCGTTGCCGAGGATGCGACCGGGCTCGACCGCCACTGGCAGTCGATAAGGAATGGCTGGAACGAGAAAAACGCGCTCTGCCTGCTGCATTCCAATCTGGATGCCTTTGCAGTGCGCATGGCGGCGACGCGGGCGGCCGGCCGCAGCCTTGATCTGATGTATTACATGTGGAATGCCGACCTGACCGGTCGGCTGATGATGCGCGAGGTCATTGCAGCGGCTGATCGCGGCGTGCGCGTGAGGCTGCTTCTGGACGATCTCGGCGTCTCGATGTCCGACCGCATCTTCCACGCCATCGACAGCCATCCCAATATCGAACTGCGGCTCTTCAACCCAACCAGGGCGCGGGAAAACATCCTGTATCGAAGCATGGAACTGGTCCTCCGGTTCCGAAGCGTCAACCGGCGCATGCACAACAAGGCGTGGATTGCCGACGGACGCGCCGCGATCGTTGGCGGCCGTAATATTGGCGACGCCTATTTCGACGCCGCCGAACGAGCCAATTTCCATGATTTCGACATTCTCGGTTTCGGCAGGATCGTTGCGGATGCCACCGAAATCTTCGACGACTACTGGAACAGCGCCGTTTCCGTTCCCGTGCGCTCGCTTTTGGCTCGCAGGCCGAGCAAGCTTGCCAGGTTAAGACGCGAGCTTGCTGCGCTGCCGAAAAGCGAGGCTGCCAAACCCTATCTCGAGCGCGTCGAAAACCAATATGGCAGCGGTCATTTCCTGATGTCGGACCGCCTGCACTGGGTCGATGAAGCCGACGTGCTTGCCGACCCGCCGGAAAAAGCAGCGGGAAAACGCCGCAACGGCCACAACTTCCTGATGGAGAGCCTGCTGCCGCTGATGCAGGCGGCAAATGACAGCCTGCACATCACCTCCCCTTATTTCATTCCCGGCAAACAGGGCTTGGACATTTTCGCAAACCTTGCCGAGCGCGGCGTCTCGGTTGCCATCCTCACCAACTCGCTGGCTGCAACAGATGTTGCCGCCGTTCACGCCGGTTACGCACGGTATCGAAAGCCGCTTCTACTGGGCGGGGTGCGACTGCATGAACTGCGTGCACAGGCGGACCAGCCAAGCTTTACGCTTCGAGGTTCAGGACAGGCGAGCCTCCACACCAAGGCTTTCTCCCGCGACGGCAAGACCGGCTATATCGGCTCGCTCAATTTCGATCCGCGCTCTGCTTCTCTCAACACGGAAATGGGCGTCGTTTTCACCTCAGCCCCGCTGGTTGCGCGCATGGACGAGATATTCAGCGAAGAGATCCGCCGCTCGATGAGCTTCGAGCTGGATATAGACAACGGCAATCGCATCGTCTGGATGACCGAAGAACACGGCCAGCCGAAGACATACCGACGCGAACCGGACGCTGCCATCAGCCGCCGGATCGTCGCGGGCATCATGCGTTTCCTGCCGCTCGAGTCTCAGCTTTGACTTATCGCGGCTTTGATAACGAAAAGTCCGGTCAGGCCGCCGGTCTCACGCCAGCCTTGGCCAGCTGTATCTGCACCAGCGTGTCGAGGTTCTGGTTGACGCGGCAATAAAATTCCTCGTCGATGAAGGGCCGCAGCATGAAATCGTTGCCACCCGCCTTCAGGAACCGCGCCGACAAAAGCCGGTTGGTGGAAGAGGAAACGCCGATGATGCGCAACTCGTGCGAACCGCGCACGGTGCGGATGCGCCGTGTCAGTTCGAAACCGTCAATATCGGGCATATTGTAGTCGGTCACCACCAGCCCGATATCGGGATTGGCCTTCAGGATTTCGAGCGCCTTCGCACCGCTATCGGCAAGGCTGACGCGGAAATTATAACGCTTGAGGCGGCTGGAAAGCAGCGCCCGCGCCGTTGGGCTGTCATCCACGATCAGCACATGGTGGCGGTGGTTGGTGAGGAACCGACAGATGGATTCCGTCAGCATGTCCACGGCAAAGATATTGTCTTTCAGAATGTAGTCGACCACATTCTTGGCGATCAGCGTCTCGCGGGTCGCCTCATGAAACGTGCTGGTGAAAACGATGGTAGGGATCGAAAGATCGATCAGATATTCCAGCGCCTCGCCGTTCTCCGCCCCCGGAAGATTGATGTTGGAAATCGCAAGCGTCACGGGTTCGGCCGAGTGTTCGTAGCACGCCTGCAACTCCTCGAAGTTACGGCACACCTCCACGGAAACGCCCAGCAATTCCTTCAGGCGCATGCTCACCATCTGGGTGAACACATTGGTATCTTCCGCAAGCAAAATGCGGCAATTGGTAAATGGCACACCCGAATATTGCATGCCCGTAATGCCCAGAAAATTCATTTTGTCCCAGTCCCCCGTCGTCTTTCACGGGAAATTAGCAGGCGTATTTTTCAGAATGATTAATAACACTTTTGCCCGAAAACAGTCGGCATACATGCTTACCCAAAAGAAAACACGGCCCCCGAGGGAGGGCCGTGTTTCGAATGCTTCCAGGAAAATCCCTCAGGCGCGCAGCAGCGCGTTTTCCGTATCGAAGGGGCTTTCTTCCACCACCTCGGCATCATAAAGCGTGCCGAGAATGCGGATTTTCAGCTTTGTGCCAATCGTGGCATATTCGGGTTTCAGCATGGCAAGCGCAATCGATTTGCCGATACGCCAGCCAAAGCCGCCGCTCGTCACACGGCCGGCAAGTGCGCCATCTGCATCGAAGATGGCTTCAGAACCACGCGCATCCACATCCGTATTGCCCGAAACGGTCAGCGTCGAGAACACCGATTTCAAGCCGGCTTCCTTGTATGCCACCAGCGCATCGCGGCCGATGAAGTTTTTCTCCGGACGCAGGAAACGGTCGAGACCTGATTCATAGGCGTTATATTCGACCGAAAGCTCGCGGCCCATGTTGCGATACGACTTTTCAAGCGACATCGACACCATCGCACGAATACCGAATGGCTTGATGCCAAATTCGGCGCCCGCTTCCATCAGCCGGTCGAAGATGTAGTTCTGCATTTCGATAGGATGGTGCAGCTCCCAACCCAGTTCACCGACGAAGTTGACGCGCAACGCATGCGCCGTCGCCACACCCACGGAGATCTGCTTCGCCGTCAGCCACGGGAAATCCTTGTTCTCGAGGCTGGTACGGGTCAGCTTCTTCAGGAGATCGCGCGACTTCGGACCGGCAAGCACCAGCACGCCGTATTTCTGGGTGATGGGCTGCAGCACGACGGAACCGTCGGTGGGCGCAAGGCGCTGAAGCACGTCATGATCGTGCGCTTCAAGACCACCGGCGGACACCAGATAGAACCGGCCCGGCGCCCATTCATAGACGGTGAACTCCACCTTCACGCCGCCATTCGGCGTCAGAAGGTGCGTCAGCGCAATACGGCCGCGCTTCTTCGGCACGATATTGGCGAGAATGCTGTCCAGCCAGGCGCGCGCGCCGGGACCGGAAACTTCCATCTTGGCGAAGGCCGACATGTCAAGCACGCCGACATTCTGGGTGACGTTCTTCACCTCGTTGCCGACATGTTCGAAATAGTTCGAGCGGCGGAACGACCACTTCTCAACGATACGGCCATCATCCAGTGGCGGCGCATAGTTGTGGCTGGTGATGACATCCGCACCGACGCCGAGGTCCTCTTCGCGCAGCGCATAACCTTCCGGCGCATACCAGTTGGCACGCTCCCAGCCGTAAACGGAACCGAACACGCCGCCAAGCTTCTTCAGACGGTCGTAAACCGGCGTCGTCTTCAGCGGACGGGCAGCGGAACGTTCTTCATCAGGGTAATGCATGGTGAAGACGTTGGCATAGGCTTCCTCATTCTTGGCAATGAGGTAACCTTCCGTTGCGTGAGGGCCGAAGCGGCGCGGATCGACACCCATCAGATCGAGTGTAGGCTCACCATCAACGATCCATTCGGCAAGCTGCCAGCCAGCACCACCAGCAGCGGTGATGCCGAACGAGTGGCCTTCATTCAGCCAGAAATTCTTCAGGCCCGGTGCCGGACCGACGATCGGGTTGCCATCAGGCGTATAGGCGATAGCGCCGTTAT
The DNA here is from genome assembly GCF_009649785.1 of Agrobacterium tumefaciens. Taxonomy (GTDB): domain Bacteria; phylum Pseudomonadota; class Alphaproteobacteria; order Rhizobiales; family Rhizobiaceae; genus Agrobacterium; species Agrobacterium tumefaciens. The sequence goes on from NZ_WJOK01000020.1 coordinate 95,107, forward strand.
AGACCTTCTTGATACCGACTTCACCGAAAGCCGGAACGCGCACCATCGCCGTTTCGATATGCGGCATAAGCCGGTCGAGTTCCTCCTGGAACAGCTCATATTCGCTATCGTCAGAGGGACCGTCGACATAACAGACCGGAGCGCCGACTTCGTAAGGGCCGAGGATCAGACCGCCGGCCTCCTCGCGCATGTACCAGGCCGAATCCGATTCACGCAGAACGCCCATTTCCGGCAGACCCTGACGGCGGCGCTCCAGAATGGCCGGATGCGGCTCGGTGACGATATATTGGTGCTCAACCGGGATGACCGGAATATTGATGCCGACCATCTCGCCGGTCTTGCGGGCAAAGGAGCCGGTGCAGGAGATGATATGTTCGGCGATGATCTCGCCCTTATCCGTCGTCACCTTCCAGTGACCGTCTTCCAGCTGCTCGATGGCGGTGACGGTGGTGTTGCGATAGATGGTGGCGCCACGGTCTCGCGCGCCCTTCGCCAGCGCCTGCGTCAGGTCGGCGGGCTGGATATATCCATCATCGGGGTGCTGGATGGCTCCCAGCAGGCCGTCCGTCTCGCAAAGCGGCCAGATTTCCTTCACCTGCTCAGGCGTCAGCATGTTGACCCGCACACCGATGGTCTCGGCAATGCCGGCATAATACATATATTCGTCCCAGCGATCCTTGGTGCGGGCGAGACGAATGTTCGAGACCTTGGAGAAACCGACATTCATGCCGGTCTCTTCCTGAAGCTCCTCGTAGAACTTCACCGAATACTTGTGGATCTGGCCGACCGAGTAGCTCATGTTGAACAGCGGCAAAAGACCGGCTGCGTGCCAGGTGGAACCGGAGGTCAGTTCCTTGCGCTCGATAAGGACGCTGTCGCTCCAGCCCTTCTTGGCAAGATGATAAAGCGTCGAAACGCCGACGACGCCGCCACCGATCACCACCGCCCGTGCATGTGTCTTCATTTACAGAACCCCTAAAAAGCGCCGGCATTGCCTGTCGTGCTGCCAAATCGATGGGATGGAATATGAAGCGCCCGGCGGCCGTTCAGCCGCCTGATTGCGACATGGCCATAGGGTGCTGCGACAGGGGAGAAAATGCCGTCGCTGGAGGCGGGTTTCAAACCACCGTCGCCTTTTGAAGACGACGGTGGCGCACATATCCTGCGCATTTGCCAGAAACGGAAAAACATACCGAAGAGAAAAATAGCCAGTCTCATTTCGCAACCACCTGCGAAGATGCACAAATCTTGGCGCGGTCTTTTAGGTCCTTCCCAGAGGCAGCTTTTGCCGTGGCGTCCAGCCATGCGGGCGTGCTGTTGCGCATACCGATGGAAACGCTGTTGATGCCTATGACGAGCGGCCTCGCAAACTGGCTATCGGAAAAAAGGCCGGAACTGTTCGTGCTGCGAATGGTGTTGTCATTGCCGGCCATGTTTTCGGCCGCCGGCTGCTGGCCCTGCGGGCCTGTGGTCGCGGCAACGTCCGCGCCATCCACAGTCTTCTGGACGTCGCCTTTGTTTCCCCCCGGGCGTCTCATCCGCCACTATGCAAATAGGGCGCGAGGATAACTCCCCGCGCCCGTCAACGCCCGTATCGGCTGCGTCGCCGCAGCCGCGGTAGCCGCAGATTAACTGTCCTTGCCGGCCGCCTTCAACGTCGCCTTCGGCTCCACCACGGTTTTGTCACCCGCCTTGCCCGCATCCTTTTCCGGTGCAGTTGCCGCGGCAGGCGCCGCCGCGCCCGTATGCGCCGCCACCGCCTTGTCACCCTCTTCCGAAAGCAGCGCCGCCAGCATTTGCGGATTTGCATCGCCTTCCACGTGGATGTTGAGGTTACGCTGCGGGAACGGGATGGCGATCCCCTCTTCGCGGAAGCGTTTCAGGATCGCGATCCTCAGCGCGTTTTTCACGCCAAGCCCATTCGAAAGATCGGCGAGGTGGAAACGCAATTCGAAATCCAGCGAGAAGTCGCCGAAACGGAGGAATTCCACGTGCGGTTCGGGGTTGCGCAGTACGGGCGGCTGGGTGCGCACCAGTTCCAGCAGAATATCCATCACCTGCTGCGGATCGGATTCATAGGCAACGGAGACCGGAATTTCCGCACGCATAATACGGTTGCGGTGTGTCCAGTTGCCGACCGAGGAATTGATGAATTCCGAGTTCGGTACGATGATCGACTGACCGCGGAAGGTTTCAATCTCGGTCGCGCGCACCGAAAGCCGCTTGACGGTGCCTTCCGTCGTGCCTGTCACCACCCAGTCACCCACCTTGAAGGGACGCTCGACCAGCAGGATGAGGCCGGAGACGAAGTTCGAGACGATGTTCTGAAGGCCGAAACCGATACCGACCGAAAGGGCAGACGCCACCAGCGCCAGGCTGGAGAGGTTAAGACCGGCGGAAGAGACGCCGAAAATGGCCGCAACCGCGATACCGAGATAACCGATGCCGGTCTTGACCGAGTTGCGCACGCCCGCATCCACCTGCCCGCGCGCCATGACGTTGTTGTCCAGCCACTTCTGGAACCAGCGTGTGATGATATAGCCGATGGCAAAGACAAGGACGCCGCCGAACAGGCCGATCAGTGAGATGGAGGCATTGCCGACGGTGATGCCGGTCAGCAGACGATAGGCCCAGCTTTCGATATCGCCCGGCTGGAACCCCCAGGAAAACAGGATGAGCGGCACGCCGAAGGCGAGTGCGATGACATAGATGCCGAGCCCCGCCGCAAGACCGGCCTGATCCAGCGCAACCGGGCCGAGACCGTAGCGCCGCCCGAGATAACGCCCGGCCAGGGATTCGGAAAAGGCGCCCTGTCGCGAAATCGCCTTGCCGGAAAGAATGCCGATATACATCGTTGCGAGCACCGCACCGGTGGCGACGATCTGCGTGGCAAGGAACCGCGCCAGCCCCACATAACCCGTCAGACAGGCACCGATCAGAACAAGCCCGCCGACCCTGAGCAGAATGACCAGCCAGCGCGGCAGGCGCTGGTTGCCGGTCTCGTAGTCCTGCCCCTCACCGATCACCGGGCGCAGGAACGACACGGTGAGCAGGATGATGCCAATGATGATGGAGGCAATGAAGCTCTTGGCAACGGTGACGATCAGCGGCGAATAGAGCGTCTCGCTGATCGTGCCAAACAGATAATCGAGACCGTTGACGAGCGCCATCAAAAGCACGGCCGAGGACAGCGTGTGCGCTCCGCGATTGGAAACCTGCAACAGACGCCATTCCGGCTGCGTCGGCGCAAAGATAGCGTAGCTCAGCCGCGACACGAAATAGACGAAACCAGTAACTGCCATGGCCCCGAACAGGATCGGCGCGATATCAGAACGAAGAACGTTGAAATTATCGAGGAAAAACGCCGAGGTTACCAGAAACAGGAAAAGCGACAGCGACTGCACCATGGTTGACCAGAAGGCCACCGAAAGCCGCCGCAGATAGGAAGGCTCGCCGGAAAAGGCCCGCCTTTCCATGCGGCTGCCGAAAAAGCGATAACCGCCCACCAGAAACAACAGCGCCGCCATGATCGACAGCATCACCGCCCCGAACATCGGCAGGCGTTTGTAGTTCCAGACGAAACCCGCCCAGCTGCTGAAGGCGTTGTTGAGATTGGTCAGCTCGCTCACGAAGGCGGAAGAGGCGTCGCCCAGCGTCTGGGAAGAGACTTCGGTGCGCTTGAACAAGGTCGCGGCAAAAAGCGCCCGCCGAACCGCCGTAATGTTGTTGGAAATCTGCGCGGCGTTGGTGGCAGTGCTCTCCACCTCGCCGGCAATGGCATTCACCTCGGCACGCTCCGCCGTCAGCCGGGAGCGCTCCTCCGTCACCATGCTCGCTTCGGGCGGCTGTCCTTCCGCCGGGGCAGCACCAAGCGCGTCGAGACGCGTCTTGATCTGGTCCAGGCGGGTCCGCAACTTGGTGTTGGCGGCGGCAGCATCGGCTGCAATTGTATCGGCGCGTCCCTTCAGGTCCACCAGCTGCACGTCATCGCTGCCGCCCGCCTCAACCTGTTTGGCGATTGCCGAAATATCGGCCTTCCATTTTTCCAGATCCGTGCGCGCCTGCTCGACGATGGAAGCCTGGATAGCGACTGGTGCGGCCGCTGGCGCATCCTGCGCCGACGCCAAGGTTGCGGACGACAGAAAGCTGCCAAGGAGGGTGAATACCGCGACCATTATTGCAGCCAGGGCGGCCTTTCGCCGCCGGCCGGATAAAGGCCCGCCGAACATCCGCCTACCGTCAATCATTCCGCCAAACATCAACCGCACATCCATGCCTTTCATATCTTCACCCAGCATCAGGCTATTTATCGCCTGCCGCGCGGAAAACCACCCGCAAAAAGCGAGGTTTTCGGGAGTTTACCTTGCTTTTCACCCGGAGAATCATCACCTTCAATAGTGCAGCAATCATGGGAGGAAATCATGGAATCTGCTGGTATTGGCTGGATCGCAGCTATCATCATCGGTGGTGTCGCCGGGTGGCTCGCCGAACAATTCATGAAAAGCAATATGGGTGTTTTCATGAACATCCTACTTGGAATCGTCGGCGCGATCGTCGCCAACGCCATTCTCTCGGTATTCGGAATCGTTTTGACCGGATGGATCGGTTATCTCATCGCCGGCTTCATCGGCGCCTGCATCCTCATCGTCATCGGCAGAGCCTTCCGGCGAGGATAGCAAAAGACAAAAATCCGTAAAATCCCGGATTTCCAGCCTTTTCCAGCGCGACTGAAATTTTTTCGTCACAAAAATCGAAGAAATTTCATTTCCGCGCTGGACAAGCCGAAACTTCCCCTTTATAGCCCCCCTCACACCGCCACACGGTGTCGGTCGGGTGATTAGCTCAGTTGGTAGAGCAGCTGACTCTTAATCAGCGGGTCGTAGGTTCGAGCCCTACATCACCCACCAAATTCTTCAAAAATGACAAGACGTTGCGGTGCTAAGTTAAAGCATCGCCTTCGGCGCCGGGGACTGAAAAAACAGTTCGCATTCGGCGCCCCAAACATGCGGCCGCGACAGCGGACCTAGCTCCCAAGACAACCTACAACTTCGTTTCGGGTATGATTTTTGTCCCGATAAAACGTGGCCCCAAGGGCCGCCCGGCAATACGGCTTGCGAATTCCTCGGTGAAAGGAACAGGCGCTGCCCGCTTCACCGCGTCGATGGCGGAATCGATAAAGGCTTGCCGTCTTGGACTGTCTTCCTGCGGGCGCGCGGCTGTGACGACCACCTTGCCCCTTATCTGCCCATCCTTATGCAGAATGAACTGAAGCGTCACGACAAGCCCCTCCGTGTCTTCCGGCGGCACCCAGCATGCGTAAATCGCATCGAACATTTCGTTGAGGTTGCTGGTCGGAGTCGGATCGTTGCAGACCCGCGACTGGCCCAAAGCCTGCGTCAGAAAACCCGCGTACAGGGTGGCCAGTGCCACGATACCCGGCAGCTTGAGGCCGCAGAAGAATAAAAACGAACGCTTGATCAAATCCATTATCCTATGTCGGAAAGCGATCAGCCAGCCCATCCACCAATTAACGTCATTTTTTGAAAAAATATTTTTGTCAGTAAAAACTCTTCGCTGATTCAGCAATCGATATATACAAAATAATAAAGTCCACGATACACACAGAAAAATCATAAATACATCAAAATAAAAA